>JAAESX010000157.1 GCA_024228935.1 Pseudomonadota bacterium | reverse complement strand
GCTCATCGCTTCCCCAGCAGGCAAGCGCTCCGTCGACGTCGATGGCGCAGGTGTGGGCCTCGCCCGCCGCGATGTCCACGTACTCACCCTTGGGCGGCAGGTGGCGTCCGTCTTCCTTGGACCCCCAGCACGAGATGGCGCCGTCCTCGGCCGAGATCGCGCAGGTGTGGGTGTCCCCCGCTGCGACCGCCGACCAGGTGCCCGCTGGGACCGTGGCCTGACCTTGCTCGTCCAGCCCGTGGCACTCCAGCGCGCCGTCGGTCCACACCACGCAGACGTGGTGGAAGCCCGCGGACAGCATCGGCTCGACGGGGGTGTTCGGGCCGCCGCAGGCCAACAGGTTGAGAACGCTCAGCATTCCTCGAACTCCGCTTCGTAGGAGCCGCAGTCCTCGTCCGGACACGCCTCCTCGCATGTCTGGGTGCAGTCTCCGCAGTCCGGGGTGCACTCGACGTCCAGCGTGCAGGTCGAGCACGTGCACGAGCAGCACGAGGGCGGCTCGGGGGCCGTGTACCAGTAGAGGTCGCGGTCTGCGTCATCGATGGCGTCGCCGCCGGCACAAGCCAGGAACAGGGCCAGGATCACGAGCGCTTCCTCACGACGGAGATGGACGAGGCGTCGGTGGTCTTCAGCACGATGCTCGGACCGTCGACGTCCGGGACCGGCTGTCCGCCGACGTCCTGCACGTTGTCGATGACGATCGGGAGCCAGTCGAAGCCCATCGCGCGCCGAAGCGCCGTGCGGAGCCAGACGTCGGCCACGACCTGTCGGCCGCGCGACGCCAGCCACCAGGGTCGACCATCGATCAGCACGCTCACAGCGGGGTTCTCTCCGAACTCGAGCTTCACGGGTCCCAGATCCCCCAGGGCCTCGGCCTGGCGCTCGGCGACAACGCTGGGTGCCGCGCGGACGCTGTCCAGGAGGGCGCTCAGGCGGTCCACGTCGCCACACGCGATGGCGTACCGGTCCTCGGCCTTCTCCAGGTCGGCCTGGGCCTCGTCGAGGTCGTGCTGGCGCTGCTTCGCGGCGCCGTCCAGGGCCTTCTGCCGGTCCATCGTCTCCCGCGCAGAGGCGAGCTCTTCCGCGGTCGGGGCCGGGACGTCGGGCGCGGCGGGGCCTCCGGCGGTCTCGGGCGGGAGCTCGGGTCGGTCGCCCAGCGCGCGCTTGCCGGCGGACCAGGCGTCGTGCGCCGCCTTCGCCTGGTTGGCGGCCTCGAGCGCTTCGGTGGTCTCGTTGTGGGCCTGACGGCAGGACTTGCCGGTGGCCAGACCGGCGTCCCGCTCCGAGTCCAGCTTCGCGACGGCCTGTTCCTGACGGGCGTAGGCCGCGGCGCCGTCCTCCCAGCCCGGGCGCTCGCAGGTCGGACACACGTCGGGGCCCGACAGCGTCATCTCCTTGAGCTGCTCCTGGGCCAGCTTCCGCCGGCTGTCGATGTCCGTGAACGTCGCCATCGCGTCCTTGAGCGCGGACCGGGCGGCCTTCTCGTCCTTCTTCGCCTGGGTCACGTCGTCGGCATCGAAGGCGGGCGCCGCGCCGATCTCGGCCAGGCGAGCGTCCCAGCCGGCCTGCGCCTGGACAGCGGCCTGGCGCGCGGCCGCGCCCTTGGCTTCCGCTCCGTAGGCATCCCACAGCGCCTGCCGGTCCAGAGCTTCCTGGGCGGCCGTGGTGTCGAGCGTCGCGGCGACGTCGTCCTCCTGCGCCAGGATTCGTCCGATCCGCTCCTTCACCGACTTCACGCGGCCGGTCATCTCATCGCGCGTCCGGCTGGCCTCGCGGCGCCGCGTCATGACCGTCTTCTCGGGCTGGATCTCCTCACCCGACTCCAGCTCGAAGCCGGCCTCGTCCATCATCCGTCGGATCTCGGCGGGCACGTCGCCCTTGGGCAGCACGCGGCTGAGGATGTCGCGGAACGGGCGCGCGTTGGCGGCCACCAGGGGAACCCAGCCCATCGGAGCGATGACCAGCTGGCATGCCACCGGGTCCCGACCCAGGTCTCCCAGCGCCTCCTGGAACTTCGTGTCCGAGCTGTAGCTCTCCTCGTTGCCCCAGTGGCGGATGCGCCGGGTCTGGGACTTGTTGCGGTTCACGGACCGCCGCAGGGTCTTGCCGCTGTCGAGGACGAGCTCGACGACGGCCTTGTTCGCCCCGTCGCGGATGAACTCCACGGGAAAGCGCCCCTGTGACGTCCGCCCCCACAGCGCGAACATCAGGGCCTCGAGCACCGTGGTCTTCCCGCATTCGCTCGGGCCGGCCACGACGGTGGTCCCGCGTGGGTTGAACTCCGCACTGAAGCTCGAGTGCGGCCCCAGTCCTTCGATGGTGATGCGCTTGAGCATGCCGCGTCGGTCCTCCTGCCATCCCAGGCACGCTCGGTATCATGGGACCGGCAACCTCGGAGGCGATCTGGCCGTCACTCGAGCGATCGACGGACTCGTCCGCCGGGCGTTCCCGCATCCCATCGCAGCGGCCTGGCATCGCGCCCCGCTGACGACGTCGGATGCGGACCGGATCAAGCACCTCCTGGCGTGTCAGGAGGTGTTGCCGCACGCTCGTGGTGCATCTCCTGCCCGACTACCTGGGGGGCGCTCCGTCCCCGGCGGTCGAGGACCTCCTGCCGCGGCTGGAGCGCCCGGCCATGGGCCACTGGGTCGGACTGATCCGCGAGACGCTCCGCGCACTCCGGGGGCGCGAGGGTGGCGCGTTCTGTGCCGAGGCCGTCGACTGGTACTTCACCCCGAAGGGCAAGCCGTCCCAGGCCGCGCGCCTGCTCGACTCGCTGGTCTCGCTCCGCAACGAGGAGGCCCACGGGCATGCGCTCTCGTCGAAGGAGACCGCGGCGCGGGCGGCCCAACTCCTCGGCGACCTCAAGGCGCTTCTCGGTGGCCTGGCCTGGCTCACCGCCTATCGGCCGTTCCGCGTGGTCCAGCAGCGCGCCCGGCGCCGGGGAGGCCACACCGGGCTGGTGCAGTTCCTGGTCGGGGTCGAGGCCCAGAGCGAGCCGGTCTCGGTGTCGTGGGTGACCGGGTTGTTCCCGGACGCGGTCTTCCTCTCGAACCCGGCAGGCGACGCCTTCCTGGAGCTGTCACCGGCGCTCCAGGTGCTCTACGACGCCGGTCCACGTGCCGACCGCGTCTTCCTGCTCTCATCGACCCGGAAGTCGAAGATCCTCATCCTGAAGAACGACGCGACAGGAGCCACCGAGCAGGTCCTGGTGCAGCTCGAGGAGGAGAGCATCCCCTGGGACCGCTGGCTCGAGGAGCGGGACGTGGTCCGGCTCGACAACACGGGCTCACCCGGCGTCTTCGAGATGCTGGACTGGCGGCCCGGGGGTGATGGGGAGCACGACCTGGGCGAGCGCTTCGAGGTCAAGGCGGTCCTGGGTCAGGGCGGAATGGCGACCGTGTTCCGTGTTCCGTGTTCCGTGTCTGGGACACCTGGGACGAGCAGGAGTTCGCGCTCAAGGTCCTGCACGCCGAGCTGACCGAGGATCGGGCATTTCGTGAGCGGTTTCGTAGGGAAGCGCGGATGATGCGCCGCCTGGACCACCCGAACGTGTTGCGCGTCGTCCAGGCCGGGCAGCTCGAGGACGGACGGCTGTACCTGAAGCTGCCGTTGTTGACGGCTGGGACCCTCCAGGAGCGCGTCACGACGGGCGGCGCTCCTCATGACCTGGTCCTCGGCTGGGCCGCCCAGATGCTCGCCGGGTTGGCCCACGCCCACAGCCAGGGCATCGTGCACCGGGACGTGAAGCCCGAGAACTTCCTGCTCGATCCGAGCGGATCGGTGTTCCTGGCCGACTTCGGGATCGCCCTGCGCGAGGACGACACCCGGCTCACGAAGTCCGTCGAGCAGGTCGGCAGCCTGGCGTACATGAGCCCCGAGCAGCGGGTCGGCCGGGAGCTCGACGCCTGCTCGGACATCTACAGCCTGGGCGTCGTGCTTCACGAGCTGCTGAGCGGCGAGTCGGGGCCCACGACACCGGGCCGCGGGCTGGAGGCGCCCTGGGCCGACCTCGTCATCGAGATGACGGCCGACGACCCGTCGGCGCGACCGACCGCCGTGGATTGCCTCGCCCGGCTCGAGCTCCCCGAGCCCGCACCTCCGCAGGTCCATGCGCCCGAGCCGGTGCCGCAGGTCCCGGTGGCCACGTTCCATCACCACGGACCCGACGGTCAGGCCGAGCGCACGGTCGAGCAGATCGTCGCGGCAGTCCGAGCGGCGCCCGACAAGCCGCACCTGCTGTGGCGTCCTGGCTGGACGAAGTGGCGGGCCCACGCCGACGTCGCCGAGATCCGTGACGCGCTGGGCGGTGCTCCCGCCGTCGCCCCCCCCGCCCGTCCCCGGCGGTCCGAGCCTGGACGTCGTCGAGCTCGCCCCCGGGAGCTTCGGGATGGGGCCAGAGCGCGCTCGGAGCGTGCAGCTCTCCCGCGCATTCGTCGTGGGGCTCGCGCAGGAGTCCGTCGGCGGGCTGTCGTGGTTCGACGCCATCCGCCACTGCAACGCGCTGGCCGAAGAGCATGGGCTGGCACCCGCCTACACGCTGTCGGAGGCCGAGCCGCGGAAGGCGTGGTCGATGGACGACATGGGGCGCCTCGTCTACGACCTGCTGGGGTTCGAGTTCATCCAGCCGGTCATGGAGCGCTTCGGCAAGGACGTGCTCGACATGCTCCAGCATCGGCCTCACGAGCTGAAGCCGGTGAAGGGCATCGGCCCGAAGAAGATCCAGCGGCTGGCGGCCAGCTGGAACCCCGACGAGTTCTATGTCGCCAAGGTGAGCTGGGACTTCTCGTCGGGCGGCTGGAGGCTCCCGACCGAGGCCGAGTGGGAGTACGCCGCGCGCACCCATGCCGACGTCCTGGAGAGCGGAACCCGGCTCGAGTGGGTCTGGGATCGGGCCGGCAAGACCTGGACGAACGAGCCCCCGCCGCTCTCGCCAGACGACGCCGCCGCCCCCATGGGCGCCAGCGAAGGCGACAAGCGGGTCCTTCGGGGCTTCGGCCAGGCCGATGTGCGCCGCTGTCGACTGCCGTGGGAGCGGCATACCGACGGGGGACTCCGCGTCGCGCGCTGGGCCTAGGGCGCGTTGTCCTCGAGCCAGGCGTCCTGGGTCTCCAGCAGATCCTGGATCCCGTTCGCCATGCCGCCAGCCATGTCGGAGTCGTCGAGCCCGGGGATGTCCGTCTCCTGCCATGACAGGTGCAGGCGGATCGTCCCGTCGCCGTCCGGCACGAACACATCGAGCGCGTAGCCCTGGAGGATCTTGATCGTCCCGCTGTGACTCTGGGCCTCGTCGATGTTCCACGATCGGGCGGCCAGCCCGTCGTCGACGAAGCGCCACTCCTTGATGATCTCGTACCCGATGTCGTAGAGCGCGGTGTCCCGCTCGACGTCGTTGTGGGACTGCATCGTCTCGCACGTCCCGTCGGCCAGACAGTCGGGGTCCCCGTCGATCCACGTCCGCACGAAGTGGTCGGGCGAGGTCGGCTCGGTCGGCGACTGGTCGGTCTGCGAGATGACGTGGAGGTGGTCGGGAATAGAGAAAGGCGAGCGATACAAGAGGCCTACGCCGAAAGTCTCCGCGGGGTCCCGGTCGTGATCGACCAGGCCGTCGACCTCGGCTCGCGTGAACGGACCCACGATGAACGCCCGGTCGTCGGGGTTCTCGGCGGCGAGGTCGGTCACGTCGGCGCACGCCTCGAGGCGAGCCATCGCCTCCTGCATGCGCGTGGGGTCCTCGCTCGGCCACTCCCGAAAGAAGAACGCGGCGAGGTCCTCCATCTCGGCCGGAGCGGGTTCCGGCTTCGAGCAGGCGAGCGCGAGCAGCAGCATCTGGGCTCCATCCTCAATCGGGCGGGGGTAGCATCGGAGGATGGCACGCAATCCCTTCCATCCCAAGTCCCTGAAGCTCGTCGTGGAGGCGTTCGCCAAGCGACAGACCGGCATCCTCAGCTGCGGGTCCGTTCCGGGCGGCGGCGTCCTCTTCGAGGGAGAGCCCCTGACACCCGAGGCGGGCGACTGGCTGGTCGAGTGCCTCGCTGCGCCCGACCTGGAGTTCATGCCGTCGGAGCTCCGGTTCGCCCGCTCCGAGGACGCCAAGGCCTTCGGGACCACGCTCTGGAACGCGCTCTTCGTGCTGGCCGATGCTCGCTCGCTCGACAACCGCGAGGTCGTCGTCCTCGACACCGACCTCGCCCGGTATGCGACACGCTTCCCCGTCCACCCGGACACGCGCCGGATGCTGCAGGTCCCGCGGGACGGCCGGAGCCCGCTCGAGTGGATGTTCGACACCGAGGAGGTCGACCGGGACATCGTCCGCGCGGACTACTCGGTGCTCATCGCGCTCGGGTTCTTCAGCACGAAGACGCTCCAGCAGGTGTTGGACGAGGACGACGGCGTTCGTGAGAACCAGTTCGTCGCCGTCCAGCGCAAGACCATGAGCGACATCTTCGACGAGCTGGTCGAGCTGCGGCGGACCAAGGCCAACCGCGGCATCTCGCTGGAGACCATCCAGCGCGAGTGGGCGCTCGTCCGGCAGGCGAACGAGTGGGTCACCTGCGGGGTCCGCAACACCGACTCCGCCGACCGGGTCGAGGCCGCCGCGCTCGCCACCATGGACCGGTACGAGACGCTGCAGTACGACTTCTCGCTCAGCAGCGAGGCCCGCGAGATCATCCGCATGATCCACATGAAGAACGTCTCGGGGGCGAACCTGGTCCGCCGCGCTGTGAAGAACCGGGGCTTCTACAACACCGCCAAGGACGCCTACAAGGAGGGCATGCGCCAGCTCGGTGC
The DNA here is from genome assembly GCA_024228935.1 of Pseudomonadota bacterium. GTDB lineage: Bacteria > Myxococcota_A > UBA796 > UBA796 > CAJQPC01 > JAAESX01. The sequence goes on along the minus strand of JAAESX010000157.1, from coordinate 50,781 downwards.
GCGCAACTACAGCGTCGCGGTGAAGATGCTCTCGCAGGCGCGCAAGGCCAACCCGATGGACCCGCTCATCCTCGCGAACCTGGGCTGGGCGCTGTACCACGACGAGACTCGGCCCGGTCCCGAGCGCAAGGAGATGGCCCGGTCCATCCTCAACGACGCCGAGGCCATCAGTGACAACCAGTCCGACCCGGCGCTCATGCTGGCTCGCATCGATCAGGCCGAGGGCTTCACCAAGCAGGCCGTCGCCCGGCTCATGGGTGTGCTCCGCAAGGACAAGGGCAACAGTGAAGCCCGTGAGCTCCTGCACAAGATCAAGGGCTGACCTCAGGCTCGGAGCAGTCGGCCCTTCGCGAGCGTGAACTCCTCGTCGGTCAGGTCGCCGTCCCGATGCAGCCGGGTGAGCCGCTCGAGCTGGTCGACGAGTCCACCGGCGAGCGGGTCCATGGTCGGCTCCACCGGGGCCTCTTCATCCCGCCAGCCGCTCGGCGCCGTCCGGGCCTCCTGCAGCAACCGGCTGGTCGGCGGCGAGAACGGCATGCGGAAGCGCTCGACGTCGGGCGAGGTCCCGTCGAGCAGGGGACCTCCATGTGAGAGCGCCCGATGAGGCTGGTCCGGCGAGCCGATGGCGGGCAGGGTCCACATGCGCGACCCCCCTTGCAGGCCGGGTCGACCTCGTGGCCGCACAGCTCCTCGGCCCAGGCCCAGAGACGCGGCCAGAACGCGATGGGCAGGGCTGGGCCAGCGGCAGGACCAGGCGGAAGCGCGGTCGCTCCTCGGTGTGCGACCAGCTGGTGTGCAGGATGTGGAACCAGGACTCCCAGATGGCCGAGGCCGACTCGGGGTCGGTGCCGTCGTCGTAGTCGAGGACCAGACAGGACAGCTCGGTCACGCCCTTGCTGTTGCGGCGGGCTCCTGGCTTGAACGTCGCGGGCGCCCAGCACGGGAGCGTGGCCTTGGCGCCGCCGCGGGCCTCCTTTCGCAGCGTCCCGCGCGTCGTCTCCAGCGCCAGGGCGACGTCCTCGCCGGACTCCTCGGCTTCGTCCCGCGCGCGCTTCAGGCGGGGGTAAGCCTTGCCCGCGAAGGGGCGCCCCTGCTCGAGCGCCTCCCACGCCGACTCGACCAGCGCGGTGTCCCGTCGGATGCGGTGCGCCAGGTCGGGCTTGTGGAGGAACCGGGTCAGCTCCTCGGTCAGCTCCGCCAGGGTGACGATGGTCGGATCCGGCGTCGGATCGAACACCGTCCGGAAGCGGGAGATCGCGAAGCGGTACTCGTCCACGCGATAGGCATACCCCATGAAGGTCGGCAAGCGTCAGGTCGCCAGCACCCTGTCCCGGCTGGCGTTCGCCTACGAGCTGCTCGACGAGCCGTACAAGGCCAAGGCGTTCACCGCGGCGGTCTGGCCCATCCGGAACCTGGACGGGGACCTGGCCGAGGCGCTCACGGACGGGTCGCTGGCCCGACTCCGCGGCGTGGGATCGGGCGTGGTCCGGGTCGTCGCGCAGGTGGTCGCCGGCCAGGAGCCCCCCGAGCTCGCCGCGCTCGAGGCCCAGCTCCCGAACGGCGTCCTGGCGCTTCGGCGGGTCCGCGGTGTCGGGCCGAAGAAGGTGAAGGCGCTGTGGAAGGAGCTCGGCGTCACCTCGCTCGCCGAGCTCGAGTACGCCTGCACCGAGAACCGCCTCCTGGGCCCGGCCGGGTTCGGCGAGAAGACGCAGGACAAGGTCCTGGCCAGCGTCCAGCAGCTGCGGGCCACCGAGGGTCTGTTCACCCGGGATCGCATCCGAGCCGCTCGCGACGCTGTGGTCCCTGGGCTCCGCGAGGCGTGCGACCGGGTCATCGCGGTGGGGGCCTGGCGGCGCGGCGAGGAGCTGGTGGACGGGCTCGACCTGCTCGTCGTCGGCTCGGCCTCGGTCCCGGGCGAGGTCGAGGGTGTGCCCATCCGGTGCGTGCGGACCTCGCCGGAGCGCTTCGGTCTCGACGCCGTCCTGCTGACCGGTCCCGACGAGCACATCGAGGCGCTCCGGGCTCGCGGCGAGCTGGTCGCGGGCCCGCACGAGGCCGATGTCTACACGGCGCTGGGCCTCCACGTCACGCCGCCAGAGCTGCGAGGCCATGCCGCGCTGATCGAGGCGACGGCCCCCCCGGCCACGTCTGGTCCGGCGCTCGGACCTGCAGGGGGCGCTGCACAACCACACCTCGGCGAGTGACGGCCGCAACACCCTGGCCGAGATGAAGGCGGCGGCCGAGGAGCAGGGACTGTCCTGGCTCGGCATCAGCGAGCACTCCCAGACCGCCAGCTACGCGGGCGGGCTCACGGTCGAGCGCCTTCGGGCCCAGGTGAAGGCCATCGCGGCGCTCAACGCCCAGGGCGGCTGCGAGCTCCTGACCGGCGTCGAGAGCGACATCCTGCAGGACGGCTCGCTCGACTACGCCGCCGAGGTGCTGGACGAGCTGGACGTCGTCGTCGCCTCGGTCCACAACCGGCATGGGCAGGGCGGCGCCGCGATGACCGAGCGGATGCTGCGCGCGGCTCGGCACCCCTCGACGACGCTGTTCGGACACCCGACCGGGCGGTTGCTGCTCGGACGCCCACCGCCGGAGGTGGACATGGCGGCGCTCCTGGACGCATGCGCCGAGGCGGGCACGGCCATCGAGCTGAACGCCAGCGCCCATCGGCTCGACCTGTCCGCACGGCACCTGGCGATGGCCCGGGCGAGAGGGGTGACGATCATCATCAACCCGGACGCCCACTCGATCCGCGAGCTCGCCAACCTCGAGTTCGGCGTCTCCATCGCGCGGCGGGCTGGGCTCGGACCGGACGACGTCCTCAACAGCCGGTCGATCGACGAGGTCCGGGCGTGGCTCGCGCGCTGACGCTACCGACGGGGTAGGGGAATCGGCCCGCCGAGGGTGTTCAGATAGGCGGGGAGCAGCACGGCGAGGATGCGCTCCTTCTCGCTCTCGCCGAACCCGCCGCTGGCCTGTGCGTGCAGGACGAGGCCCTCGGCCCCCAGCAGCAGGTTGCGGAAGACGAGCGGGTCCAGGCCGTAGCCGAGCTCCTTCTCGACCTCGGTGTCGAGCAGCTCCACCAGCTGATCGAGGGTCCGCTCGCGCATCGGGGCCAGCAGGCTCTCCTCGCCCACGGCCAGGGCCTGGAGGCTGCGCTGGAGGGCGCCGCCCTCGATCTGGAAGTCGGCGTACGCGGTCAGTGCCGCCCGGATTCGGCCGATGCCGTCGGTCTCGCCGTCCACCGCTCGTCGCATGCGACCGACCAGGCCACCGAGCCGCTCGGAGTAGAGCGCCAGGAGCAGGTCGTCCTTGCTCTTGAAGTACTGGTAGAAGGTCCGCCGGCTGACGTCCGAGGCGGAGAGGACCGCCTGGACACTGCACGCGTCCAGGCCGTGCTCGCGCAGCGCGACGCCGGCCCCGCGCAGGATGCGGTCTCGTGTGGATGTGGCGTTCATCGGTGCTTGTCAGCCTCTCGGGGGTGGAGTATACATCGTGTATACGCGGCCTGCCAGCCGATCAGGACATCCCGATGCTGACCCTTCTCCTCGCCTGTACTGCGCCCTCGGACACCTCGGTGGTGCCCGATCTCGAGGACGACGGGCTCGTCACGCCCATCCACGAGGACACCTCGGACGATCAGGAGGAAGGCGGGGGGGACACCGAGCTCGACACGGACGACACGGACGACACGGACGACACCGAGGATCCGGTGGACACCGCGACGGACACGCCGACGTTCGAGGCCTGTTTCGCGGAGATCGCGGGCGAAGGCGACGGCGGGCCCGACTACGACCAGTTCGGGCCGACGGTCGCCTCACACTGCTCGGGCACGGACCACCAGGACATCACCGGAGTCGAGCGCGTCGTCTTCCTGGGCGACTCGGTCACGGTCGGGACACCGCCCAGCGCGGACGCCGAGTTCTACAGGAACATCCTGGCCGACGAGCTGGCGACGAAGTTCTCCCTCGACGCCCCCGACTGGACGTGGACCGGCGTGAACCTGCTCGAGGGCACGAGCTACGCCATCGAGTCCGGCGACTTCGCGCACTGTGCCAAGTGGGGGGCCCGAGCCGACGACCTGATGCGGGACAACTCCCAGGTCGAGGACTGCCTGCCCGAGGACCAGCGCGACAAGGTCACGCTCATCGTCTTCACCATCGGCGGGAACGACCTGTCGAACCTGACCGAGGGCTTCATGGAGGGCAAGTCCCACGAGGAGCTCTGGGAGCAGACGCGGGAGACGATGGGGCTCGTGCGCGACACGGTCGAGTGGATCAAGGAGCCCGGTCGGTTCGAGAACGGCGTCTACGTCGTCTTCACCAACCTGTACGAGTTCACGGACGCCACGGGGGACACGGCGAGCTGCCCGGCCGCTGGACTGGCCGGCTTCGGCGAGGCGGTCACGGACCCGGAGCTCGAGGCGATGGTCGTGTGGTCGATGGAGCAGTTCATGTCCATCGCCGTCGACACCGACACCGACATGCTGTTCCTGCTCGAGACCTTCTGCGGCCACGGCTTCAACTACGACGACCCCGACGGTCGGTGCTACCGCGGCGCCGAGGCCGAGCTTTGGTTCGACCTGACGTGCATCCATCCGAACCCGGTGGGACACCAGGTCATCGCGGACATGTTTCTCGACGTAGTCGACGAGTAGACCCGCGTAGTCGCCGAGAGCCCTACCAGAGCGTGCCGGTGGGGGACTCGTCGTTGCCCTGGTACGTCGAGAGCAGGCCCAGGATGCGGTCGTAGTCTTCCGCCGACGGCTCGCGTCCGTCCCGGTCGAGCGCGGCGAGCTGCTCGTCCGCGGTGCCGAGCTGGAGACGGAGCGCCGAGAGCAGGGCCTCCTTCCAGGCGCGGGCGGCGTCGTCCTCGATCGAGGTGAGCGCCTCGTAGGACAGCTCGTACACCCAGGCGAAGTCGCTGCCGACCACACAGCTCGCGCTGCGCTGTCCACCCAGGATGGCGGCTCCCGTCCCGAACAGGCCGCCCAGCCCGAGCGAGGCCAGGGGAACCGCCCGTCCGCCCTTCACGTTGCGGATGACGTCGATCCGCCCGGCGGCGACCAGGTAGACGCTGCGTCCGTCCTCGTCCTGCAGGAAGACCGCTTCGCCCTTGCGGTAGCTCTTGGCGACGAGCGCGCGCTTCAGGCGCAGGAGCGTGGGACCCGGACGGCCCTTGAGCGCGGGGAGCATGCGGAGCGGGACATCCGCCAGGGGAGCGTCCCCGACCCCCGGGCCCTGCATCGAGCTGATCAGCTTGCGCCACCAGCTGGGCTCCTTGTTCTCCGGCCGGTCGAGGGTGCCCGCAGCTCGCTTGGCGATGTCCAGATCGACGGTTCGGATTCGACGAGCGACCGCGTGGAGCGCGCCGTCGAGCATGCGGTCGTAGACGCGCACGTACTTCTGCTTCAGGACGGACAGGTCCTTGCGCTTGATCACCAGGAGGCGCGTCTCCTCGACGGCCACGACCTCGGCGGTGCGACGCCCGCCGACCCAGGCCGAGGCCTCGCCGACCATCTCTCCGCGGTGGATCTGGCCGAGCTCGGCGTCTCCAACGCGCGCCGCGAGCTCGCCCTCCACGACGAACGCCAGCTCGTCGGCGTCGGAGCCGTCCTCCCAGAGAGGAATGCCGGCGGGGAGGACTCGCTCGGTGGCGAGCCCCGTGCTTCGAACGTCGTTCTCGAGACTCATGCCCTCATCCTATCCGGTTAGCTGGACCCCCATGAACGTCGTCTTCGCGATAGTCGCCTGCACCGGATCAGGGGACGTCGTCCTGACCGATGTGGACAACTTCCGCTACTCGGCGACGGTCGACGTTCCGCTGGATGCCATCCCTGCGGGCGAGGCGGAGGCGGGCCTCGACTGGTCGGGGCTGACGGTCGACCTGCTGGGCCAGCCGGTGACTGCGGACGAGGTCGCCACGGTGACGCTCCTGAACTTCCCCGAGCTGACGGTCGAGGCGTTCGCGACGGGGCTGGCCGAGGACTCGCTGGTCCAGTCCATGCTCGGCTCGTTCGGCGAACAGCCTGCGGTCGGCGGCGTCTCCCGGCTCGAGGACTTCGGCTTCGAGGGATCGCCGCTCGACATCCAGGAGCAGTTCCTGCCGGACAGCGGTCTGTGGGTGATGACGCTCGAGGACGCCCACGGGGAGACCCTGCGGTTCCACGCGCTCGAGCCGTCGGACACCGCGACCGAGCTGCTCGCCCTGGTGGGGACCGAGGCCCAGATCCTGCCGGTGGTCGAGCTCGCGCCCACCATCGCCCTGGGCGCCCCGCTCGAGAGCATCCGGTGGGCAGACGTCACGACGGATGGGCTGGGCGGCGAGTTGGAACACCACCGCCTGGACAAGGCCTCGGTGGCCCGCGTGGACCTGTCCCGCGATGAGCTCGAGGAGCGCTTCGCCGAGCTGGAGAGCCTGGCGGATCCTCGCTTCGACGTGGACCTCGAGGGGACCGTGAAGCTGGATGTGGCCGACCTCGACGGCTTCGACGGGCTGGACGACGGCACCTGGGTCGTCGCTCTGTCGTGCACGACGTGCGAGTCGCCCGTGCCCAAGGTCCTGGCGGTGCTCTCGCCATGACGCGAGCTGTCGTCGTCGGGTCCGGACCGAACGGTCTGTGTGCCGCCATCGTGTTGGCGCAGGCGGGCCTGGACGTGCGGGTGGTCGAGGGCTCCGACCGGCCGGGTGGTGGGGTTCGGACGCGGGAGCTCACTCTCCCGGGCTTCCACCACGACACCTGCAGCGCCATCCATCCGATGGCGCTGGCGAGTCCATTCCTGCAGACGCTGCCGCTCGCCGATCACGGGCTCGAGTGGGTCCAGCCTGACGCCGCGTGTGCCCATCCGCTCGACGACGGACCGGCGGTGTTGCTCGAGCGGGGCGTGGACGCCACCGATGCGCTCCTCGATGCCTGTGACCGCGGCGCCTGGCGCGGCCTGCTCGGTCCGTTCGTCGACCGCGCCCAGGAGCTCTTCGAGGGAGGGCTCGCCAGCCCCGGGGTCCCTGCGTCTCCACTCCTGCTGGCCCGATTCGGAGCCAGCGCGCTGCTGGCCTGCACGACGCTCGCGGAGCTGCGCTTCGACGGCCCGCGAGGCCGGGCGCTCCTCGCCGGTCTGGCTGGTCACTCGGTCCTGCCCCTGTCGGCGATGGGCTCGAGCGCGATCGGGCTGATGCTCGGCGTGGCCGGTCACGCGGTCGGCTGGCCCTTCCCCCGCGGCGGGGCCGTTGCCCTGACCGATGCCTTGCTCGGTGTGCTGGCTGGCCTGGGGGTCGAGGTCGAGTGTGGGGTGTCCATCACCGCTCTGTCCCAGCTCCCGGAGGACGCGCTGGTGTTCTTCGACACCTCGCCCCAGGCGATGGCCGCCATCTGTGGCGACGCGTTGCCATCCTCGTTTCGTGAACGATACAAGGCATTTCGGCACGGGCCTGGCCTCTTCAAGGTCGACTATGCCCTGTCCGAGCCCATCCCCTGGGCGGACGCGGCGGTCCACCGCTCGGCCACCGTCCATGTCGGGGGCACGCTGCAGGAGCTGGCCGCGAGCGAGCAGGCCGCCTGGGACGGGGCGCACCACGAGCGCCCGTTCGTCCTGGTGACCCAGTGCTCCGGGTTCGACGGCACCCGCGCCCCCGACGGACAGCACACCGCCTGGGCGTACTGCCATGTCCCGGCCGGGTCGGACGAGGACCGCACGGCGGCGATCGAGGCCCAGCTCGAGCGGTTCGCGCCGGGCTTCGGCGACGTCATACTGGCCCGGTCGAAGCGCTCGGCCCGGGGCCTGCAGCGGGACAACCCCAACTACATCGGTGGGGACGTGAACGGCGGGGCGGCGACGCTCGACCAGATCTTCGCCCGCCCCATCGCCCATCCGCGGCCCCACACCACGCCCGACCCACGGCTGTTCCTCTGTTCGGCGAGCACCCCGCCCGGTGGCGGAGTGCACGGTATGTGCGGCGTTCATGCGGCCCGAACGGCGCTGACCCGGTAGTCTGGTGCCCATGGATGTGCGCACCACGCTTGGGGAGCTGTGGCCCCACTTCTCGGCCGCTGACCTCGACGGCATCTGGTCGATCTTCGAGGGTCTCGAGCTGGTCGAGCTCGCCGACAACCACACACTGTTCTCGGCGGGGGACGAGAACTGCGGCGCGTGGCTCATCCTGGTCGGCAGCATCGGCTAGTGGATCGAGCAGCGGTGCGCAAGCCCGGCCACTTCGTCGGCGAGGTCGCGTGCTTTGCCGGGACCCCCCAGACGATGACCACCGAGGGACGCACGGATGCGCTGCTGCTGCGCATCCCGGCAGAGACGCTGCACGATCTCGCGGCGTTTCCGTTCCCGTTCGCGACCTGGTTCCTGACCGAGCTCGCCCGCCATGCCACACAGTGGCCGGCCTCGGCCCAGATGACCAACCAGTTCGGCGAGCTGCAGACCTACCCGTACTGCAACAGCAGCACGTTCCCGGGGCCCTACCAGGCGGTCCAGTGCGAGCTGGTGTACCTGTTCTGCAAGCGCGCCGGCCAGGAGATGGAGCTGGCGACGCCGCCTCGTGTCTCGTGGCTGGGTGACAGCTACATGATCTGTGCGGCCCACTACCCGGACTTTCACTCGGTCCACGCGCTCGAGTACGTACAGATGAAGTACAGCGAGGTCAGCGTCATGGTGCCGGCCCTCGTCGAGGGGCAGGAGCTTCCCAAGATCCTGATTCCGTTCGTGTATGCGGACTCGGTCCAGCCCGTCCTCGCCGGCCGCGAGGTCTACGGCTACCCCAAGATGAAGTACCCGGTGGCGTTCGACAGCGATGTCGGCGTGCTGGAGTCCGACCGGTTCCTGGTGCGCAAGGACGGGCAGAACGTCATCCGCGCGACCTACGAGACCATCGAGTGGGCCTCGGTGGATCCGGAGGTGCGTGCCGCGGCGCTGGGTCGCTGGCTGGACCCGTACCAGCAACGGCAGCCCGAGCAGGAAGCCATCGTGGATGCCGGAGAGAGCGCGGAAGATGCGAGCTGGATCATCGAGCTCTTCAACGCGCTGCCCGAGGCGCTTCGGACGCTCGGCGTCAGCACCTGGAAGAGGGACTTCAGCCCGTCGGCGTACCCGTCGGGCCCGGGCCCGATCCCGTGGAAGAAGGAACAGTTCCAGGTGGATGGCGTCGCTGGCTCCAGCTTCGTGATGTCGAACCTCAGCCAGATCGACTTCGTCGTGCCCGTGGACCTCACGACCACGGATGGGTTCATCGACAGCCCCGTTGACCTGGAGCTGCCGGTCGGACTGCGCGTCGTGCTCGACCTGCAGATGGTGCCGGCGACGATGCAGCAGGACTACCCGGCCAACCCGCCCACCACGCCGGTCGATCTGCGAAAGATGATGTGGGGGCCGCGCGCGTGGGCGCACATCTTCGGCGTGCCGGAGGGGCCCCCCGCCTCGGCCCCGGTCAGCGGGCCTGGCGCTTCTCCCGCTTCGCCCGAGCCTTCGCCTTCTCCTCCTCGCGATTCTTCGGAGGCGCAAGGGTCGTGAGGCTGGCCAGCAGCGCCGTCGTGGCCTGGGCGATCTCATCGACCGCGGCGTCGAACGCGACCTGATTCGCCTTGCTCGGCGAGCGGCTGCCGCTGACCTTGCGCACGTACTGGAGCGCGGCGGCGCGGATCTCGTCCTCGTCGGCGGGAGGCGCGAAGTTGAACAGCGGGCGGACCGAGCGGCACATTGTCGGCCTCCTTGGCGTCAGTCCTCGAAGTAGAACGCGCTCGTGGCGTCGAACTCCAGCGCCAGCGAGATGTCCCGGCACTCGCCGTCTCCGTCCACGTCCATGTCGGCGGCCAGGTGGAGCAGGCTGTCGACCGCCTCGGCGACCGAGTCGTCCACGTTCTCTTCGTAGAGCACGTTGAGGATGACGTCGATGGGCACGGCGCCCCCGACCAGGCCCTCCGCGCCGCCGTCCTCGTCCAGGTCGATACGGATCGCGCCCTGGGCGATGTCGAGCACGATGTCGGCGTCCAGGATCTGGATGGGGATGGCCAGATCGAACCCGTTGGCCTCGACCCGCCCGTCGACGATGTCCGCGTCGGCGACCCAGGACTCCTGGTCCGTCCGGTCGTAGGTCTGGCCGGACAGGATGGCGCCGTCGCCCCCGATGACGGGGATCCCCTCGGCCGCACCGATGCCGACATCGACGCAGGCGTCGTCGACCGGGTCGTCGTAGGAGGAGAGCTCATACGTCAGCAGGACGAGGCCGTTGTTGATGGCCTCCTGCAGGATGGACTCCAGCGCGGCCGCCTCGGTGCTCTCGAGCGCCGGCATCAAGCGGGCGAAGGCGTTGTCGATGCCCTCGACGCCCTCTGGGCTGGTCCAGTCGCCCATGCCGCAGTTGCTGCTGTCGCCGACCTTGTCGTCCAGGTCGAAGCCGTCGGCGATCTCGCCGTCGAACCGCGCGACCGTGATGGTGGTCATCAGGCCGACGCGCGTGTCGTCAGGGTTGTCGCAGACCGCGACCTCGGGCTCGGGTGCGGTGCAGGCCATCAGCAGGAGTCCGATCACAGCTCGATCCCCGAGAGGCCGTCTTCGGCGAGCCCCTCTTCTCCGCCCCAGGACGTCGCTGGGATGCCCATCGCGCGGATCAGCGACAGCCCCAGCTTGCTGAAGTTGGCGCCGCCGACGCTGCGCAGGTGCACGCCCATCTGGAGCGTGTCGCAGGCCCCGCCCGCCAGGATGAGCGGGATCTCGTCGATGGAGTGGGTCTGACCCAGGCTTACCTCGCTGGTCGCCATCATCGTCATGTTGTCGAGCAGGGTGCCGTCGCCCTCGGGCACGGCGTCGAGCGCGGCGATGAAGTAGGCCAGCTCGTCCATGATGAGGGTCGTGATGGCCTGGACCTCGGGCTGGTCGCCGGACTCGTTGTGGGTCAGGTCGTGGTGACCGGCCGAGGCCTCGGGGTACAGCGCGTCCGAGACCGGGTCGCTGAAGTAGTGGCCGAACACCCGGGTCTGGTCACAGGCCAGCGCCATGGTGAGCATGTCCGCCATCACGCGGTTCTTCGCCGAGATCCGGGGGCGGCCCTCGATGTCGTCGAAGCTCCCGGTCGGCTCGATGGCACGCTCGCAGGCCTCGAGGTTGGGCGGGTCCTCCTCGAGCCGGGCCAGCCGCTGCTCGAGCTCGCGGACGCCGGTCATGTGCTGGTCCAGTCGCGCCTTGTCCTCGGCGCCGACCTGGGACTCCAGAGCGCTCAGGTCGTCCAGGACGCCGTCCAGGATCGAGCGTCGCAGGCCCAACGCCGGGTCGACCTCGACCTCCTCGCCGGGCTCGCGGAAGGTCTCGCCGAACAGCCGCTCGTACAGCGCGTAGGGGTCGCCCTCGGGCGGGTTCTGGCTATTGGGGCCGTTCCAGCTGACGCCGCTGGCGTTGCTCGGGCTCGTCTGCAGCGACCGGTACAGCGTCTCGCCGCCGATCTCCGCCGCGATGAGCTGGTCGATCGAGGGTGCCTGGACCGCCTCGTCGTTGTCCAGGCTCCAGCCGGTCATCACACCGGCCATGCCGCTGCCGTGCGGGTACAGGTTCTGGTGCTGGACCGACAGCCCGGTCAGGACCGAGAACCGCTCCTTGACCGCGGCGAGGGGAGCCAGCGTGGAGCTCAGCTCGTAGTCGGCCCCCTCGGCGTCGGGGGTCCAGAAGTCCGGCACGTTGCCGTTGCCCCAGAAGAAGACGCCGAAGCGCACGGGCAGGATGCCGTCGCAGGCGTACGCCGTGCCGGTGGCGTTGAACATCGCCTCGAGCGGCGGCAGGGCCAGCGAGATGGCGGTGCCACCCAGCAGCCCACGAAGCACGGCGCGCCGCGACAGCGGCTTTCTCTTGAAGAAGCTCACTCGACCTCCCCGGCGTGGCGGAAGCCCGGGCCGAGCGCGATGTCCCGCAGGAGCCCCAGGAGGTGCTGCTCGTCCAGCTCGAAGCCCTCGGCGTGCCAGTCGACCAGGTCGCTGTTGGCCGGAACGACCGCCTGGCCGTTGGCGTAGGAGAAGACGCGCTCGGTGAGACAGGGACCCAGGTCCTGGTGCTGGGCCAGGACGCGGGCCAGCCCTTCGGCGTCGTCGTACGTCACGCCGTCGATGTCGCCCGTCGCATCGATCTCGTAGCCGTTGTCGTCGTTGCGCCAGCGGCCGATGCCGTCGAAGTTCTCGAGCGCCAGGCCGATGGGGTCCGTGATCTCGTGGCAGGCCGCGCAGGCCGGGTCCTCGAGGTGCTGGGCGACGCGCTCCCGCATCGTCGGGGCCTCGGTGCTCGTCTCGGGGATCGAGGTGTCCACGTCCGAGGGCGGCGGAGGGATGACGTGGCACAGGATGTCCTGGCGGATGAACAGACCGCGCCGCGTGACCGAGGTCGAGACCGGGTGGGCCTGGAGCGCCAGGAAGCTCACCTGTCCGGTCAGGCCTTGGCGTTGCTCATCCGGGGGGAGCTCGGTCATGCCGAAGCCTTCGCGCTCGGGGGCGGGGACCTCGTAGATCGCGGCCAGCGTGCGATCCAGGAACGCCCGCCGGGTCGTGAAGATGTTGCAGTAGGGCTCGTCGGTGTCGAACGCCAGGTACTCGATTCCGGCCAGGGTCTCCTCGCGGGCGGACGGCCCGACCTCGTCCGTCATGTGCGGAAAGATGTTGGGGTCCTTCGTCAGGTCGTCGAGCTCGTACAGGCGCCACAGGTCCGAGAAGATGTTGCGGACCCCCTGGCGCGCGCGCTCGTCGGCGAGCATGCGGTCCACGTGCTCGGCGAGCAGCTCGTCGTCGGTCAGCTCGCCAGCCGCGGCCGCGTCCAGGAGCTCGTCGTCGGGCGTGGTGTTCCACAGGAAGTAGGACAGCCGCGTGGCCATCTCCCAGTCCGAGTAGGCCTGGCCGTCGCCGAGCTCGACCCGGTACAGGAAGTTCGGGCTCTGCAGGAGCGCCGCGATGCCGAACGTCAGGCCCGCGTCGGTGCCCTCGAGCGTCGTGCCGGCGGTCACGACCAGGTCGGTGTGGAACGCCAGCTCCTCGTCGGTGAGCGGGCGTCTCCAGACGCGCTCGCCGAGCTCGGAGAAGACCAGGTCGAGACAGTCGGCGTCGCCCAGGCTCTCGGGCTCGCAGGCCAGCACCTGGGCGCGTCGGGCGTCGTCGGCGAGGACCTGCTCGGCGATGTCGAAGCTGGCGCCTTCGTACTGCTCGACGCCGTAGGGCGAGATCGTGGTGGTGGCCGAGCCGATGGCCAGCAGACCGTCGACCTCGAGGTCGGGCTCGAGCGACGGCAGGACGAGGTCTGGGCCGAACAGGTCGTCCACCGAGTTGTGGTACTGCGCCTGAGTCAGGCGCTTCAGCACCGGTTCGCGAGCTTCGACCTCGGGAATCGGGCCGCGCTCTTCAGGCGGGGAGTCGGGGTCGCCGGCGCAGGCGAGCAGGATCCAGGAAATCACGCCCGGACCTTAGCTGGGGGCCGATCCGCGTCGAGCAAATAGTTCGTGACTCCGCCGGATCAGGCCGCCGACGACCGGGGGGATGCGCGGTGGAGCCAGGCGGTCACCTTGCTCTCGACCTTGCGGAACTTCACGCCGGCCAGACCCACGTCCTTGCCCGGCGCGTCGCGCACCTCGATCACGTCGACGGCGATGCGGCTGCTTCCGATGCCGGGCAGCTGCAGCGTTCCGTCGAGGCGAGAGCCCTGCTTGATTTCGGCCAGATCCCGCCGGGAGAAACGGAACCCGATGCCGGTCGTCGAGACGTGGGCGATCTCGACCGGGCGGTCCCCGAGGCGTGTTCGCAGCAGCAGACGGGCGCCACCGATTCGAGCGCGGGCACCGGTTCTCGGCTGGCGCCAGTGCAGCGCCTGGGGTGTGGCGATGGACTCGCCCTCCACGGTCGAGAGGAAGCTGAACGTCCCCTGGGGCGTCTCGGCTCGGATCTCCGGCAGCGTCCCGGAGCTCGGGCGCGGGGGGCAGTCCAGTCCGATGCGACCCCCCGACATCGCCTGAAGCCGGGCGGCCCGCTCGCCCTCGCCGGGAAGCCGTGCCGTGACACGGGTGGCCTTGAGGATGACAGTCGAGGACAGCAGAGCCTCGATGTCGCCTGGATTCAGGATTGTTGTCGCGCCCATGCTCCAGACAACGGAACGGGCGCGGTGTGTCGTCAGGCCTAGCTTGCGCGATCAGCCGAGAGTCACCGTGCGATGGGGTTTCCGCGGAGGATCTTGCCCTGCATCGACGAGAAGTCGGCGCTGGTCGCGTCGCTGTTGTTCGTCCACCACATGACGTTCTCGGCGCCGCTCCCGCCGCAGTCGGCGGTCGCGCCCGAGCTGCACTCCGGCGTGTCGGAGATGACGTCGTGGGCGCCCGCGTCGCGCTCGGTCGTGTGGTAGAGCCCCAGGAAGTGCCCGGCCTCGTGGGCCGCGATTCGGCCGACGAACACCGGGTCCTCGCCCATCGAGCTGGCGACGACCACCATGCCCGACTTGGCGGTCCCGCCGAACGTCGCGGTCCCGGGAGGACCTCCGGCCTTGCCGAGGATGGTCGTGCCCTCGTCCGTCTGGAAGTCCTGGACCATGAAGATGGTCAAGGTCCTGGAACTGTTCGGGTTTGAGGTTGCGAGCAGGTCGTTGAACTCGGAGTAGTCCGTCTCGGTCACGTCCACGACCGTGTAGGTGGCGACGTTGCCGCCGAAGTCCGAGTAGCTAGCGTCGATCGAGTAGCCGGCGGTCGCGAAGGCCCTCTCCATCTCCGCAACCACGCCCTGGACGCCCGCGTCGTCGGCCGCGCTGGCCGCATCGAGGCCCTCGACGCCGACGAACACGAACTCCACACCGAGGGTCGCGTTCGCGCCCACCTCGCCGTGTCGGATGACGGCCTCGCAGCCCAGGTCGACCGGGCTGCCGCCGTCGACGTAGATCTGCGCCGTGTAGTTCCCGGCCTGGAGCGGAGCGTCCGGCGTGAGAGGGATCAGGTACGGGACGAGCTCGTCGTGGCTGTTGCCCTTGAAGTGGGGGTTCGAGGCGGCGGCGCCGTCGAAGAGCGCCGTGCCGTCGGGCTGGTCCAGCGTCCAGACCAGGCCGAGCTTCGACGGACCGAAGTCTCCGCAGTGCACGAGCACGCTGGCGGCGTCCTCGGGGACCTCGATCGTGATGTCGTCGGTGAGGAACCCGGTGTCGCCCGTCGTGTGCGTTCCCAGGTCGACGTACTCGAGATCCGCCAGGCTCGCGCTGTCCGCGGGCAGGTCGCCACCAGGGCAGGCGAGGAGAAGCAGGAGCCCGGTCACTGGGCACCTCCGAGCGCCTTGGTCAGGGCATCGCGGACCGCCTCGTCCTGCTCGACCTCCATGCGGGACTGCAGGAGCTCGGTCCCCAGCGGCACCTTGGTCGTGGCCTTCACCGCGGCGATGCGCAGCTGGACGTCGTCGCTCTCGAGCGCCGTCTTCAGCTCGGGCAGCGCGGCGTCCCCCCAGCCGATGGCCAGCGCGAACACCGCCTTGCGGGCCAGCACGGGGTCCTCGGCGAGGACACGGGACAGCTCGGCGCGGCCTGCGTCGGTCGGCACGTACCCGAGCGCCTGGACCGCCCGGCCCTTCTGCGTCGTGTTCAGGTCGCCCTGGATGGCGAGCACCAGCTGGGCGTCGACGCCCTCGATGGACTGCCAGTCGGTGGCGGTCGGCGGGCTGTCGTGCTGGTTGAGCAGGTCGAGGACCTGAGTGTCCTGGGCGAGCGCGAGGCTCACGAGCAAGCTGAGCATGGGGTCTCCTTCGTGGAGGAAGCCTATCCCGGCTCGCCGGGGCTGAAGAAGGAAGCGCCGCGCACGTGCTCGTCGATGGCGAGCGGGTGCTCCAGCGAAGGGAACGCGCGCTGCTCGCAGTCCTTGCGCGGACACAGACGGCAGCTGGTGCCGATGGGCACGATGTGGGCGGGCGAGGCCAGGTCGATGCCGTCGCTGTAGACCAGCTTCCTGGCGTGCTCGAGCTCGCAGCCCAGCCCGATGGCCTGGACGGGGTGGGGGGCGTTGAAGCCGCCTCGTCCCTTGGTCAGTGTCCGCGCGATGCAGAAGTAGGTGGCGCCGCCGGGCATGCGCGAGATCTGGCGTGAGACCCGTCCGGGGGTCAGGAGCGCCGAGAAGACGTTCCACTTCGCGCAGGCGCTGCCGAACCGGGCGAACCCGATGCCGCTCGCCGAGAACCGCTTGCTGATGTTGCCGGCCAGGTCGACGCGGATGAAGTGGAAGGGCACGCCCTCGTTGCCCGGCCGCCGCAGGGTCGTGAGGCGGTGGGCGACCTGCTCGAACGAGCACCGGAAGCGGTTGCCGAGCAGCTCGACGTCGTAGCGCAGGTCCACCGCGGCTCGCTTGAACCGGGTGTACGGCATGAGAGTGGCGCCGGCGAAGTAGTTGGCGAGCGTCACCTTCGCGAGGCGGCGGGCGTCGTCGCTGTGGAATCGGAACCGGTCGACGCGCTCGGCCACGTCCGTCCACCGCCACAACAGACCCGTCTGGACGGCGAGCTGGAAGTTCCGGCTGCGAGGGGGCAGGTTCTCCGACAGGCGCAGCGTCCGCGTGTCCGGGTCGTACCGCCGGACGGCCCCCAGCTCCTCGGCGTTGACGACCTGCACGCGCACGCCCAGCTCGGACTCCAGGAACCGCCTCAGCCGGTACTCCAGGCTGCGGATCTCGAAGGCGCCGTCCTTCCAGATGCGCTCGGCGGCCTCCTCGAGCGCAGGGAAGTGGTTGTCGTAGTGCTGGATGAAGTCCGTGACCTCCTCGCTGGGCAGTCGGGAAGGGGAGGTCACGTCCTGGCTGTCGCTCAGGCGCGCGGCGAGCTGGGCGGTGGTCTGCTGGCCGTTCTGCCATGCCTGGTAGAGCCGAACCACGGCCCGGCCGAGCTCCGGCTGACCGCTGGCCAGCTCGCGCAGGTCGTTGTTCGTCAGCCCGTGCTCTTCGAAGAAGCGGTCGCTGAACGCCTCGCGCAGGTCCTGGACCAGGGCGTCCTCGGCGTCGTCGCTGAACTGGGACAGATCGACGTCGAAGGCCTGGGCGAGCTTGATCAGCACCTGGGCGGTCAGGGGGCGCCGGTCGTTCTCGATGAGGTTCAGGTAGCTCGTGCTGATGCCCAGCCGCTTGGCGAACTGGGCCTGGGTCAGCGACTCCCGCCGGCGGAGCGCGCGGAGCTTGGTTCCGAAGGCCATCGAGGGGCTCCTTTTACAAAAGCTACAAGTTCACTCTGTTTACACCGGCGGACATTTACACGCAATTCAGCAAGCATTCATCGGGGTCTTGGCTCGTGGGGACATCTGAGTGAAGACTTATGACATGGCGCTTCTCCCCGAACACGATGTCCAGCTCGTCGGCCCCGAACTCCCGGAGGTCGAGCGCGTCTTGACCGACGAGGCGGTCGCCTTCCTCGTCGCGCTGACCCTGAAGTTCCGGCCGCGGATCGCGGCGCTGCTCGAGGCCCGTCAGGCCCGTCAGGCCCAGTTCGACGAGGGGGCTCGTCCGGGCTTCCTGGCGGAGACCTGGGAGATCCGGAACTCGAACTGGAAGGTCGCTCCGGTCCCCGCGGATCTGATGGACCGTAAGGTCGAGATCACCGGGCCGGTCGACCGGAAGATGGTCATCAACGCGCTGAACTCGGGCGCTCGCGTCTTCATGGCTGACTTCGAGGACAGCAACGCGCCGACCTGGAAGAACGTCATCGAGGGTCAGGTCAACCTGGCCGACGCGGTTCGGCGCGACATCACGTTCGAGCGACCGGGCAAGACCTACAGCCTGAACGACGACACGGCCGTCCTGATGGTGCGCCCCCGCGGCCTGCACCTGTCCGAGGCCCACGTCACGGTCACGGGCCTGCCGATCCCGGCCTCGCTGTTCGACTTCGGCCTGTTCTTCTTCCACAACGCTCGTGAGCTGCTGGCGCGCGGCTCGGGCCCGTACTTCTACCTGCCGAAGCTCGAGCACCACCTGGAGGCGCGCCTGTGGAACGACGTCTTCGTGTTCGCCCAGGAGGCGCTCGGGGTTCCGCTCGGCTCGATCAAGGCCACCGTGCTCATCGAGACGCTGCCGGCCGCGTTCCAGATGGACGAGATCCTGTACGCGCTGCGCCAGCACAGCGCCGGCCTGAACTGCGGTCGCTGGGACTACATCTTCAGCCTCATCAAGACGCTGCGGATGCACCGCGACTTCGTCCTGCCCGACCGCGCCCAGGTCGGCATGAACCAGCCCTGCATGCGGGCCTACAGCGCGCTGGCGGTTCGCACCTGTCACCGCCGAGGCGTCCACGCGATGGGCGGGATGGCCGCACAGATCCCGCTGAAGCACGACCCCGAAGCCAACGAGCGGGCGCTCGGCAAGGTCCGCGTCGACAAGGAGCGCGAGGCCGCCGACGGGCACGACGGCACCTGGGTCGCGCACCCGGGCCTGGTGCAGCTGGCCCTCGACGCGATGGACTTCGAGGGACCTCACCAGATCCACCGTCCCGGCCCGAGCGTGCCCACCGTGCGGATGCTCGAGGTGCCCCACGGCACCCGGACCCTCGCCGGTGTGCGCCTGAACCTGAGCGTGGGCAGCCGCTACCTGGCCGCCTGGCTCGCCGGCCAGGGCTGCGTGCCCATCGACGGCCTGATGGAGGACGCCGCGACCGCCGAGATCAGCCGCACGCAGCTGTGGCAGTGGCGACGACACAGCGCGCGACTCGACGACGGCACCCTGGTGTCCGAGGCGCTCCTGCGGGCCGAGACCGACGCGCTGCTCACAGCGCACCCCGAGCTGTCCGAGGCCGCCGAGCTGCTGCTCGAGCTGGTCCTCGCCGACGACCTGGCCGACTTCCTGACCCTGCCCGCGTACGCGCGGATCACCACCACTTCCTGAGACAGCCCACCACCTCGAAAGGAGACCCCTCATGCACAACGAAGACATCCTCGAAGAGCGCTTCGCCGGAATCACCCGTCCGTACACCCGCGAGGACGTCCAGCGCCTGCAGGGCTCGGTCGTCGTCGAGCACACGCTCGCCCGGCTCGGCGCCGAGCGGCTGTGGGAGCTCATGGAGACCCGCGACTACGTCAACGCGCTCGGCGCGCTCACCGGAGGTCAGGCCGTCCAGATGGTGAAGGCCGGTCTCGAGGCCATCTACCTGTCCGGCTGGCAGGTCGCCGCCGACGCCAACCTGTCGGGCAACACCTACCCGGACCAGTCGCTGTACCCCGTCAACTCGGTGCCGACGGTGGTGAAGCGCATCAACAACGCGCTGATGCGCGCCGACCAGATCGAGCACGCCGAGGGCCACACGACGCGGCACTGGCTGGCCCCGATCATCGCCGACGCCGAGGCCGGCTTCGGCGGACATCTGTCGGCCTTCGAGCTGACCAAGTCGATGATCCAGGCGGGCGCGGCCGGGGTGCACTTCGAAGACCAGCTCGCCAGCGAGAAGAAGTGCGGCCACCTGGGCGGCAAGGTGCTCGTGCCGACGAAGCAGTTCGTGAAGACGCTCGTGGCGGCGCGGCTCGCCAGCGACGTGCTCGACGTTCCGACCGTCATCATCGCCCGCACCGACGCGGACTCAGCGCGGCTGATCACCAGCGACATCGACCCCCAGGACCACCCGTTCATCACCGGTGAGCGGACCGAGGAGGGCTTCTACCGGATCACGGGCGGCATCGATCAGGCCATCGCCCGGGGTCTGGCGTACGCGCCCTACGCCGACCTGATCTGGTGTGAGACGAGCAAGCCGAACCTCGAGGAAGCGACGAAGTTCGCGAACGCCATCCACGCTCGGTTCCCGGGCAAGAAGCTCGCCTACAACTGCTCGCCCAGCTTCAACTGGAAGAAGCACCTGACGGATGCGGAGATCGCGACGTTCCAGGTCGAGCTGGGGAAGCTCGGGTACGCCTTCCAGTTCGTGACGCTCGCCGGCTTCCATGCCCTGAACCACGGCATGTTCCAGCTCGCTCGCGGCTACAAGGCCGGCGGGATGGCGGCCTACTCGAAGCTCCAGGAAGAGGAGTTCGGGGCCGAGGTCGACGGCTACACGGCCACGCGGCACCAGCGCGAGGTGGGCACCGGGTACTTCGACAGCGTCCGGGGCGTGCTCGGGGGCAGCTCGACGATGGCCATGAAGGGCAGCACCGAGGAGGAGCAGTTCTAGGGGCTTGAAATGGCCTGGAACGCGCTGAAACGCGCTGCAACCCGCTGAAATGGTCCGAGAGGCCTGGAGCGAGGAGATTGATGGGGCACCCAACACGGAGCACCCGCCATGACCCTCCTCCTCGCACTCTCGACCGCCAACGCCGCCACGATCGACGTCACCCTCGTCCCGGGGCTCGAGAACCCCGCCCCGAACTGCTCCATCCTCAACAGCTGCGAGCGCTCGGTCGGCGTCACCACCGAGCTGCGCGAGCCCGGCAAGGCGTTCGAGAGCGCCGACGCCGACATGGATGCTCGCATCCAGGAGCTCGAGGCCCGCGTCCAGGGCATGGCGCTCCAGAACACCCGCCAGGCCCGCCGCCTCAAGGCCCTCGAGCGGAACGCCCTGCGTGACGACCGTCGGATCGACGAGCTGTCCGCTCGCACCGACATCCTGGCCTCGGCCAACGACGCCCAGGACAGTCGGATCGAGTCCATCGCCCAGTCCATCCAGGACATCGCCGAGAAGCTGGCGCCCGTCTACGACCTGCTGCGGTTCGTGAAGGCCGATGTGCAGGCCCAGGCCGTCCGGATCGTCGGCGCCAACGTCTTCGTGCAGAGCGGCGCGGGCTCGACCATGGACGCCGGCTCGGGCCTCGGCAACCTGATTGTCGGCTACGACGAGAGCGACGGACCCGACAAGAAGCTCGGCTCCCACAACCTCATCGTCGGGCCCGGCCACCGCTACGACGGCGCGGGCATGATCGTCGCCGGTTGCGACAACGTGGCCGAGACCGAGTCCGTGGTGGTGGCGGGCACGCGGAACGACGTGTTCGCCCCGTTCAGCGCCGTGCTCGGCGGCCAGGACAACACCGCGCGGGCCCCGTGGTCGGTGGCGCCTTCGGCACGGCTGACGGCGAGTTCTCGACGGTGCTCGGCGGAGACGGCGCGACGGCGCACGAGCCCTACGACATCGCGGACTGAGGCTCCGACGTACCCCACTCGACCTCCTCATCGGGCTTCGGCCCGGGGGGAGGTCGTTGTCGTGGGGCGCTGTCGCGCGTGTCCACGCTGGGTGACGGCGCCGTGTTCCTCGGGCCCCGACGATCCGGACTTCGGGAGCGACGAGGAGCTCGATGCCACCTTCGAGGTCGTGTCCACCGGCGGGGGCGTCGCGAGCCTGGCGTTCGACGGCGAGCTCCGCGGTGACTTCGACATCGAGTTCTGCGAGTAGGGGACTGGCACGGTCCGTGCGGTGTGGGGCTCCGAAACACGTCGGCGATCTGGTAGAACACGCGCCTTCCCTTGTGTTTTGGAGCGCGTTCCATGAGCGAGATCGTCCGCTGCGGCCTGATTCAGTGCGGCAACCCCATCAACGACGAGTCGGTGCCCGTCGCCGACATCCAGCAGGCCATGCTCGAGAAGCACCTGGCCTTCATCGACGAGGCCGGCCAGAAGGGCGTCCAGATCCTGTGCTTGCAGGAGATCTTCAACGGCCCCTACTTCTGCCCCGGGCAGGACAAGCGCTGGTACGACGCGGCTGAGCCGTGCCCCGGGCCGACCACGGACCTCATGGCGACCTACGCCAAGAAGTACAACATGGTCATCGTGGTCCCGATCTATGAGAAGGCCATGCGCGGCGTGTACTACAACACCGCCGCCGTCATCGACGCCGATGGCACCTACCTCGGCAAGTACCGCAAGCAGCACATCCCGCAGACCAGCGGCTTCTGGGAGAAGTACTTTTTCAAGCCCGGGGACGGCGGCTACCCCATCTTCGACACCAAGTACGCCAAGGTCGGTGTCTACATCTGCTACGACCGCCACTTCCCCGAGGGCTGGCGCGCGCTGGGCCTCAACGGCGCTGAGATCGTGTTCAACCCGAGCGCGACCGTGGCCGGTCTCAGCCAGTACCTGTGGAAGCTCGAGCAGCCCGCCGCGGCCGTGGCCAACACCTACTACGTGGGCGCCATCAACCGCGTCGGCACCGAAGGCCCCTGGAACATCGGACGCTTCTACGGCACCTCGTACTTCGTGAACCCGCGCGGCGAGTTCGTGGCCGAGGGCAGCGAGACCGAGGACGAGCTGGTCATCGGCGAGCTCGACCTCTCAGTCATCGACGAGGTCCGCAAGACCTGGCAGTTCTACCGGGACCGGCGCCCCGACGCGTACGACGACATCACCAACCCGAAGCTGGGCTGAAGCACCATGTCAAAGGTCATTCGCGGCGGAACCGTCGTCACGGCTGAGGGCGAGTCCCGAGCCGATGTGCTGATCGAAGGCGAGAAGGTCGTGGCCGTGGGTCAGGGTCTCTCGGGAGACGAGGTCATCGACGCCGGGGGCGCGTACGTCATCCCCGGCGGCATCGACCCGCACACGCACATGGAGCTGCCCTTCATGGGCACCGTGGCGAGTGAGGACTTCTACTCGGGCACGACCGCCGCGATGGCTGGTGGCACGACCACCATCATCGACTTCGTCATCCCCGGCCCGCAGCAGCGGGTCATGGACGCGTACAAGGAGTGGCGTGGCTGGGCCGAGAAGGCCGCTGGCGACTACTCCTTCCACGTCGCCATCACGTGGTGGGACGACACCGTCGCCGCCGACATGGAGACGCTGACGCGCGAGCACGGCGTCAACAGCTTCAAGCACTTCATGGCGTACAAGAACGCCATCATGTGCGACGACGAGATCCTGGTGAACAGCTTCACCAAGGCTCGCGAGCTGGGCGCCCTCTGCACCGTGCACGCCGAGAACGGCGAGCTGGTGTTCCGCCTGCAGCAGGAGATCTTCGACAAGGGCATCACCGGCCCCGAGGGTCACCCGCTGTCCCGTCCGCCCGAGTGCGAAGGCGAGGCCGCGAACCGGGCCATCCGCATCGCCGAGGTCCTGGGTGTGCCGCTGTACCTGGTCCACACCAGCTGCATCGACGCCCTGGAGGCGGTCACGCGCGCCAAGCTCGAGGGCCAGCGCGTGTACGCCGAGGTCCTGGCCCAGCACCTCATCTTCAGCGACGAGGTCTACCGGAACCCCGACTGGGACAAGGCCGCTGGCTACGTGATGTCGCCGCCGTTCCGCCCCAAGGAGCACCAGGCCGCCCTGTGGCGTGGCCTCCAGAGCGGCATGCTCAACACCACCGCCACCGACCACTGTTGCTTCTGCGTCGACCAGAAGCGCGCTGGCCTGAACGACTTCCGCGGCATCCCGAACGGGACCAGCGGCGTCGAGGACCGGATGAGCGTCCTGTGGCACCACGGCGTCCGCACCGGTCGGCTCACCCCGAGCGAGTTCGTCGCGGTCACCTCGACCAACGCGGCCAAGATCTTCAACATCCACCCGCGCAAGGGGACCATCGCCCCGGGCTCGGACGCGGACATCGTGATCTGGGACCCGAACGGCTCGCGGACCATCTCGGCGAAGACCCACCACCAGAACATCGACTTCAACATCTACGAGGGCATGACCGTCACGGGTGTCGCGGCGACCACGCTGCGTCGAGGTGAGGTGACCTGGGCCAATGGTGAAATCCGGGCCGAGCGAGGCAGCGGCAAGCACATCGACCGGCCGACCTTCGCCCGGTACTTCGAGAACCAGATCGAGCGGAACCGTCTGGCCGAGCCGACCAAGGTCGAGCGCGTCCTGCCGAACGTGTCCAAGTGAGTGGGACCGAGTCGGCTCCGACCGAGTCCGCCCCCGCTGAGGACGGACACGACCTGATCTACGGGATCGACGACAAGCCGCCCATCGGCGAGACGGTGGTGCTGGGCTTCCAGCACTACCTGACGATGTTCGGGTCGACCGTCGCGATTCCCCTGATCCTGAGCGAGCCGCTCGGTCTCTCCGACAAGCCGACCGAGCTCGGCTACCTCATCGCGACGATGTTCTTCGTCAGCGGCATCGCGACGCTGCTGCAGTCGAGCATCGGGAACCGACTGCCCATCATCCAGGGCGGGACGTTCAGCTTCCTGGCCCCGACCTTCGCCATCTGTGCGATGGCGGGCGTCGCCGAGGCGGGCTTCGAGGTCCGCATGCAGCACGTCCAGGGCGCCATCATCCTGGGCGCGCTGACCGAGATCTTCATCGGCGCCACCGGCCTCATCGGCCTGCTGCTGCGCTTCGTCGGGCCCATCACCATCGCCCCGACCATCGCGCTCATCGGCCTGGCGCTGTTCAAGTTCGGAGCACCGGTCGCGGGGCTCTACTGGCCCATCGGCGGCCTGACCATCGGCCTCATCATCCTGTTCAGCCAGGTGATGCGGAAGACCCATCGAGCCTTCGAGCTCTACCCCATCCTGATGGCCATCCTGTTCGCCTGGGGTGCCTGTGCGCTCGGGACGTACATGGGTTGGTTCCCTGGCGAGACGCTCGTCGAGGGCGAGAAGATCGCCGCCCATCCGGCTCACGCGAGCCTGGCGAACCTGCACAACGCGCCCTGGTTCCGCATCCCCACGCCGTTCCAGTGGGGCTGGCCCCAGTTCGGCTTCGCGGCCTTCATCGGCATGTTCGCCGGGTACCTGGCGTCCATGGTCGAGAGCATCGGCGACTACTACGCCTGCGCCCGCATGAGCGGCGCTCCGGTGCCGACCAAGAAGGTCGTGAACAAGGGCATCCTGTTCGAGGGCATCGGCTGCCTCATCGCCGGCATCTTCGGCACGGGCAACGGCACCACGTCGTACAGCGAGAACATCGGCGCCATCGGGCTCACGCGAGTCGGTGCCCGTCGGGTCGTCCAGGCCGGCGCCATCATCATGATCGTGCTCGGGATGGTCTCGAAGTTCGGGGCCCTGTTCACCACGATTCCCTCGCCCGTGGTCGGCGGCATGTACTGCGCGATGTTCGGGATGATCGCCAGCGTCGGCCTGTCGAACCTGCAGTTCGTGAACCTGAACAGCAGTCGGAACCTGTTCATCATCGGGTTCGCGTTCTTCATGGGCCTGTCGGTCCCCGAGTACTTCATCGCCAACCCCGTCGACTTCGAGCCCGCCTGGGCCGCGAACATCGTCAACACGCTGGGTCAGACCGGCATGGCGGTGGGTGCGTTCATCGCGCTGTTCCTCGACAACGTGATCCCGGGGACGGACGAGGAGCGGGGAATCGCCGCGTTCCAGCCCAAGGAACTGAAAGAAAGCGACGAGGGTGAGCTCGCCCAGAAGGCGTGACTACACTCTTCGAGTGAAGCGCATCGACCACCCTCTCGGACCCGAGGAGCTCGCTCCCGGGTCCATCTTCGAGGTGACCCATCGTGGCCGCACGATGCGGGTCACCGTACCCAAGGGCGCCCGCTACGGGACCACGCTTCGTGTCGGCGAGCTGATGGTCAGGCTCGTCCGGCGAGCCACGCCGCCCGTCTGTCACCACGAGCGGGTGACGGATCTGGTGCTCTCACCCGCCGGGGCCGAGGAGATGGTCGACACGCTCGTCCGCTCGACGAAGGAGGGGCGCGAGTTCGCCGGGACGTGCCGCGTCCGTCCTCCTGCCGCGAGCGAGATCTCCGGTGACGAGGCTACTCGTACCTGGGTGATCGAGGGCTTCGAGACCAAGGTCAAGGGCAGCGCGAGCGAGGTCAGCTCGCCCCCATCGGATGGGAGCCCGCTCGACTGGCACACGCATCCGGGTCTGCGAGGAGGCTTCGCCGGCTTCTCGACCCAGGACGAGCGTGTGGTCGATGCCCGGCGCCGTCCGATGACGGTCATCGGGTACACGGCCCTGTCGCCGCAGTTCCTGACGGCGCTGACCATCCCGCTCGGCGGCTGGGGCTTCGCGGCGTCGCTGGGGCTGCACGCGCTCCTGCAGGCCGAGGCTCGGGTGCAGGGCGTCGACCCCAAGATCCTGCGCGTCGGCGTGGCGGCCCGAGTCCGGTTTCCTGGGGGCCGGGTGCTGCCGATGCGGCTGCTGGATCAGCCCGGCTGGGCTCGGGTCTGGAGCGACGCCACGTTCCACGTCGACCAGGCGGCGACCAAGGCCTCACAGGTCGCGAATGAGGCCGCGCTGAAGGCCTGGGAGCAGATCCGGAAGAAGCTGCCGGGCTGAGTCACTCGCCCGCGTCGAGGCGCCAGACGAGGACGCCTTCGTCGTACTCCAGGGGCTCGCCGAGCACGGCGCGCAGGCCGGTCTCCATCCGGTCGGGGTCGCACTGGTCCAGACGCTGGTCGTTGCGCGGGTCGTCACACCGGCCGGGCTCGAGCACGAGCCACGAGGGCCCCAGCGCGGCGCGACTCGCCAGGCTCGGTGGGTTGGCGTCCCAGGTGTTCCAGCCGACCGAGTCGATCCAGCCCGCGACGCCCTCTCTCGGCCTGGGCTCGCGGCGGCCCCACGGGTGGTAGCGATCGCGGTCGGGGTACCGCAGGACCGACTCGATCTCGATCCACAGGGCGTACGGCACGATGGCGACCGGGCCGGGCGGCAGGGCCTCGAGCACGGTGTCGGTGGGGTCGACCTGCAGGTGCCAGAAACGGGGCTGCAGGACGGCCATCGACTTCTTCGAGGAGTGCGCGACCGCCAGGCCGCCGAGCAGGATGGCGACCGCCAGGCCGACACCGGTCCACAGCCGGCTCGACGGCTTGAACCCGGACAGCGTGGTCAGCCCGACGCCCGAGAGCACGGCCGTGAGCGTCGTGAGGCTCACCGCCACGCGTGAGCGGTCGGTGAACATCCGTGGGATGCGCAGCCAGCCGGACAGGTGCTCCTGGAGCGACGTGCCGAGCAGGGCGTCGAGGCTCTGCTCGTCCGTCCACGCCAGGCACTCGCCGGAGCTCATGGGGAGGGTGACGCCGATGAACACCATCACGACGACGATGGCCACCCGGCCCTTCTTCTGGAACAGGGCCAGGGGAGCCAGGATCCAGCTCGCCAGTCCCAGCCCGGGCATGACCGCGCGCCAGGCCTGGGCTTCGGTGTCCAGCGAGAACCACTCGATCAGCGGAAGTCGCTGCATCAGCGTCGGGCAGGGGGCCCGCATCTCGTGCCGGGTCGTGCCGAACTCGGCGAGCAGGCTCAGGTCGTCGAACCCCAGGAGCATCGCGGCCACCGCGGCGCCGGCGACCATGGCCAGTCGCTTGGGCAGGCCCCGGTGCCAGGACAACGCGACGAGTACGAGCCCGAGCGGCAGCAGGAAGATCGTCGTGGGCGGGTAGGCGAGGCCTGCGAAGTAGAAGGTCACCGTCAGCGCGACGAACCACGTGACCGCGGCCTTGGGGCGCAGCTCGCCGACGGGTCGAGGTCCGCTCGGTCCGGTGCCGAGGGCCAGGAGCGAGAGCCCCAGCGCCAGGCTGACCAGGCCGATCCACATGCCGTTGGGCCGTCCGAGGACGAGCTCGCGGATGGGAGGGAACGCCGTCGCCGCCAGCGCGCCCGCGACGAAGACCCCCGGCCCTCGAGCACCGAGCGCTCGGGCCAGGACCGCCGCCCCGAGAGCGTTCACGAAGATGCCCTGGGCCATCGCCGCCTGGAACGCGCGGGGGTGCGGCAGGATGACGTAGAAGGGCACGCCGAGCAGCGCCTCGACGAGCGTGGGGAACTCGCCGATGCGCGGGCCGGACTGGGGGTAGCCGAACGGGCCGAGCTGGTCAGCGTCCAGGTTTCCGAGCACGACCTCGGCGACGTACATGTAGTAGAAGCGCGCCGAGGGCCCGTCGCCCAGGTCGTCCCCCAGGTATGCCGTGGGCGAGATCCAGAGCACCGAGCCGTAGCCGAGCACGAACGCGGCCAGGAGAAGCCACCACACCGCTTCACGCATGCGCGGGGTCGGTGGCCAGAGTCCGGTCGCCATGGCGGAACTCTACCTGGGCGTGCAGTTCGGCACGCCCGGGAGAGCCCGAGCTACCAGCTGTTCGGACCGCCGTAGGCCCCGATGTCCGAGGCGCTTCCGTCGGCGTCCAGGATGTCCGGCGAGCCGGCGTCGACGAGCGGCGAGCCGGCGCCGAGCGTCAGGTCCCAGGCGGTCGGGTCGCTCCCGGTCGCCGAGCTGTACCCGGCCGAGTCGGCCAGGTTGCCCGTGCCGTCCGTGCCCGGGTTCCACGAGGTGTCGCCATAGTTGCTGAACGTGACGCCCTGGTTGCTCTCGTTGTCGGAGACGACGCTGTAGTTCATCGTCGCGGTCGCGCTGTACAGCAGGTTGATGGCGCTCGCCGCCGAGTAGTTGTAGTCGTAGCCGTCCGCCGTGACCTGGTTGCCGGTTGAGGTCGAGCGTCGAGAGCCACCCGTAGACAGCCGAGCCGTTGCAGTAGGTGCTCGCGCACTCCAGGTCCTCGATGACGATGTCCTCGAGCTCGAGCCCGTCGGTCGAGTAGACGTACAGGCCGGCTCCCTGGGTCGAGGACGAGCCGGTCAGCGTCATGCCGCTGAGGCGCGAGCCGTCCGAGCGCTCGAACGAGACGACGGGGCTCGTGCTGCCGCCGGCGTCCAGCGTCGTGCTGCCCGAGCCGGCGCCCTCGATGGACAGCGACTTGTGGTCCAGGGCGATGGTCTCGGTGAAGGTGCCGGCGTCGACGCAGATGAGGTCGCCGTCGTCTGCGGCGTCGATGGCCTCGGTGATCGTCGCGAAGTCCCCGGGCACGGCGTGTCCGTCGATCAGGCCGTCGCAGTCGTTGTCGGCGCCGTCGCAGACCTCCGGCGCCGGCGAACGCGGCCGCGCTCAGGTCGTCACAGTCGTCCTGGTTCTCGACCAGCTCGGCGCCAGGCTCGCAGGTGACGACGGCGATGTCGCCGCCGAAGCCGTCGCCGTCGACGTACCAGGTGTCGCACTCGACGGGGTGGGTGGTGTCGGGGTCCTTGTCACCGCAGGCGGCCAGGAAGAGAAGAAGGGACATGGGAAACCTCCAGGTTGGTGTCCCAGAGGTGCCTGCGTCCGGCTCGGTTGTGACCCTTCATCGATCTGACGGGGCACCCACCCGGCCCGGAACGACTCAGCGCTCCACGCTCAGGTCCCATTCGTCCTCGACCTGGGTGCCGCAGCTGTCCTCGGCGGTCAGGTACAGCGTGCCTTCGGACACCGTTCGGCCCCAGGCATCCTCTTCCTCGGGCCAGTTCCAGACCATCAGGCGCTCGCCCAGCAGCTCGGCGCTCTCGGCGTCGCCGCGGAACGGGCGCTCGTAGGTGTCCAGCTCGCCGAGCGTCTCCGTGTCGTCGAGGCCGACGTACTCCAGGAACAGCACGGGGCCTGGGTCACCTTGCAGGAGCTGGGGCCATGTCCCGGGCTCGAGTCCCGTCGAACGCAGCGAGATCCAGACATGGTGTCCACCCTGGGGGCCGAACTCGGCCTGCAGCGTGTCGCCGTCCTGCACCGGGAGGAACGCGTCCTCGCCGATGCCGAGCTCGACGACGGGCTCATACGCCGCGGCCCTCTCACAAGGGTCCCGGGGACCGCAGGCCGCGAGGAGTGTGGTGACGAGGAGGGCGTGCATGGTGGGCTCCGGCTTGCCCCAACAGCTTCAAGACCCGTGCCAGCACGGTCGAGCGGCACCCGCAGCGGATCGGCGGGGACCTGGGGTCAGGGCAACGCGGAAGGCCTGACATCCATGTCGCTGTGCTCGCCTGTGATCAGCGCCCGATGGCGTTGTCCACGAGCGAGAAGCCGCGGTCGAGGACGTCCATGCCCCAGGCCAGGTCCTCTTCGGAGATCGTCAGCGGCGGGTTGCTCATCACGTGGCTCCAACGGACGAACGTGAAGAGGCCTTCCTCGCGGAAGAAGGCGCCCAGGTCCTTCATCGCGGCGTGGCTCCCGTTGAAGCCGGCGATCAGGTTTCCATCGGCATCTTGCAGGTCGAACATGCCGAACATGCCGATGCTGCGGAACGTCTTCACGCAGGCGTGCTTCGCGGTCAGCCGCTCCATGTGGCCCCGCATGACCTCGCCCATGCGGGCCGACCGGTTGACCAGATCCTCGTCCTCCATCACCTGGATGACGGCCAGCGCGGTCTTCAGCGAGATGGGGTGGCTGTTGTAGGTCAGGCCGCCCCAGAACACGTTCGTGTCGAAGTGCTTGGCGATGGGATCGCGCATCGCGACCGCGCCGAGCGCGATGTACGAGCTGGTCAGGCCCTTCGCCATCGAGACGATGTCCGGCACGATGTCGCCGTGCTCGAAGGCCATGAGCTTCCCGGTCCGACCCCAGCCGGCCATGACCTCGTCACAGATCAGCAGGATGCCGTACTCGTCCAGCAGGGCCCGCAGCCCCTTCAGGTAGCCCTTGGGCGGCGGCAGGACGCCGTTGGTGCCCGTCACCGTCTCGATGATCATCGCGGCGATGGTCTGGGGGCCCTCCATCTCGATGACCTCGCGCAGGTAGCGCAGGTTGTTGGCGGTCTTCTCTTCCTCGTTCTCCCCGAAGCTGAAGTCGTAGGGGCTCGGGTCGAGGACGCGGATGAACCCGGGCGAGCCCGGCTCGTTCGCCCACCGCCGCGGGTCGCCCGTCATCTGCATGCAGAGGTTCGTGGCGCCGTGGTAGCTGCGGTACCGGCTCAGGACCTTGTGACGGCCCGTGTAGAGCCGCGCGAGCTTGACGGCGTTCTCGTTCGCCTCGGCGCCGCCCAGGGTGAAGAAGAACGTGTTCAGGTCGCCCGGCATGAGCTCGGCGAGCTTGGTGGAGAGGTCGGCTCGAGCCTGGGTGGCCGAGCCCGGGAAGGCGTAGATCAGCCCGTCACAGGCGTCCTTCATGGCCTGGACCACCTTGGGGTGGCTGTGGCCGATGTTCACGCTCATCAGCTGGCTGTTGAAGTCGAGGATCCGCTTGCCGTCCGGCTGGTACAGCCAGACCCCCTCGGCCCGTGCGATGGGCAGGGGGGAGACGCCGCCTCGGGCGCTCCAGTTGAACAGCGTGTGGCGCTTGCACGCGTCGATCATGGCCTGGGTCGCATCCGACATCGGTCGCTCCTTGCGGGGCGGCATCATACATTCACGGACCTTCCTGGAGACCCCCATGGACATCCGCTGCCAGAACCTGATCGGAGGCACGTTTTCGGACGGCGCCAACACCCTGCCCAACCTGTCGCCTGCCGACGGCGCCTCGCTCGGGACCCGGCCCGACTCGGGTCGGGACGAGGCGAACGCCGCCATCGCTGCGGCCAAGGAAGCCCAGAAGTCGTGGGCCCAGGTGACCGCTCCGGCGCGTGGTGCGGCGCTCTTCCGGCTCGTCCGGCTGCTGGAGCGGGACCAGGAGAAGCTGGCTCGGGCGCTGTCGCTCGAGGAAGGGAAGATCCTGCCGGAGGCCCGCGGCGAGGTCGGCAAGACCATGCGCTACGTCGAGTTCGCGGCGGGGGACTGCCGTCGGATGACGGGCATCACGAGTGAGAGCGAGGTCGGCGGCACCCTGGGCATGACCCTGTGGCGTCCCCTGGGCGTCGTCGGGCTCATCACGCCGTGGAACTTCCCGGTCTGCATCCCGTTGTGGAAGATCGCGCCGGCCATCGCGGCGGGGAACGCGGTCGTGCTGAAGCCGGCGCCTGAGACCCCGGCCACCGCGCACCTCATCGCCGAGCTGTGCCTCGAGGCGGGGATTCCCGAGGGCATCGTGAACGTCGTGCACGGCGACGCCGAGCCGGCCAAGGCGCTCATCGAGAGCCCCGACGTGGCGGCCATCAGCTTCACGGGCTCGACGCAGGTCGGCCTCATGATCGAGGGCGAGTGCGCCAAGCGGCACAAGCGGGTCCAGTGCGAGCTGGGCGGCAAGAACCCGCTCATCGTCCTGAACGATGCCGACGTCGCGATGGCCGCCGCGGCCTGCGCAAAGGGCGCGTTCGGCTCGACCGGCCAGCGCTGCACGGCGACCAGCCGCGCCATCGTCCAGAGCGGCATCGCCGACGAGTTCGTCGCGGCGGTGACCGAGGCGGCCAAGGCCGTCCGCGCCGGGCACCCGCTCGACGAGGCGACCACGATGGGGCCGAGCGTGTCCGAGCGCCAGCTCGCCCAGGTCCTGAAGTACATGGAGATCGGCAAGGGCGAGGCCGAGTGCAAGACCGGCGCGACCCGTCTCGGCGGAGACCTGGCCAGCGGCTACTTCCCCGAGCCGACCGTGTTCGATCACGTCGCCGCGGACTCACGCATCGCAACCGAGGAGATCTTCGGTCCGGTCTTGAGCGTGGTCCGCGTCGACAACCTGGACGACGCCATCTCGGCGGCCAATGGCGTTCGCTACGGCCTGACCGGGTCCGTGTTCACGAACAACCTCCAGGACGCGTTCCACGTCGTGAACCACCTGGAGACGGGCATGACGCACGTGAACAACCCGACCATCGGCGGCGAGGCGCACATGCCCTTCGGCGGCATCAAGGACACCGGCGTCGGAGCCCGGGAGATGGGCCCCGATGCCTGGAGGTTCTACGCCGAGGAGAAGACGGTCTACATCAACTACGGGGGCGGCGCGCGGAAGGGGAACCTGTTCTGAGCGAGGCTCCGCGAGCCGTCGCGGACGCCTGGGCGTCGGTCCAGGACCTCACTTCACGTCCCCCTTGCTGCTGCTGAACCGCTGGGACTCCGGGTTCCAGTCGGACAGCCATTTCGTGGTGGGGCTCGCTCCCGGGCCCCCCGCGTGCAGGGCGGTGCATCGCACCCCGAAGGCGATCTGGGTGTCGCTGGGGAAGCTGGTGGAGACGGTCTCGAGCGCGTTCGTGCGCACGGCGTCCTCCTCTTCTCCGGTGTCCGGTTCGCTTGTCTGTCCGCTGTCTCCGGTGTCCACGTCGACGTCGAGGGGACAGACGAAGCCGTCCTCGTCGTCCCATGTTGGGTTGGGCAGCCCGAGACATGCAGTCAGCGCGACGAGACCCAGGCTGAGCCCGAGCAAGCGGAGTGTGGTGGGCTTGTTCATTTCGAGCTCCAGGTCTGGACATCGGCCCGGGCCAGGTCCAGCGACAGCGTGGTCTTGATGTGGCCGGCCTCGTCGGCGTAGGCGTCCAGCCCGCCGGTCTCGGTCAGCTCGGAGAAGGTCGCCGCCGCCGCGTAGCCGGTCAGCGTCGCGCAGCCCGTGCCGGTGGCTTCATCCCACGCGAGCTCGACGGTGGGGTCCTCCAGCTTCGCGGACACACCCGGCAGGCTCTGCACGAACGCCTCGAGCTCGTCGACCGAGTCGAAGCTCGAAGGCGCTGGCAGCTCCTCGGTCAGCGGGACCTGGAAGCCGAAGGGCTCCGCGCCGGCCGTCGTCGTCAGGCCGTAGCCGTCCTCCGAGGGCGTCTTCGTGGCCGCCATCGTGTTGTTGAAGACCGCGCACTCCGCGTCCAGGGACTCATGCGCCACCTGGAAGTCCCAGTCCGTGACGTCGCCGTCCAGGTGGATCCCCTGGGACAGGGTCATCGTGGTCGAACCGTC
This sequence comes from Pseudomonadota bacterium, assembly GCA_024228935.1. GTDB lineage: Bacteria > Myxococcota_A > UBA796 > UBA796 > CAJQPC01 > JAAESX01. The sequence goes on along the minus strand of JAAESX010000157.1, from coordinate 17,394 downwards.
CGCCGAGAGCGGGGTCGACAGCAGCAGGTACCGCCACTCGTAGTCCAGCGCCGTGGCGAAGTAGTCCTCGAGCGTGACGTCGCCGTCGACGCCGGCCAGCAGGGCCTGTGCTTCATACGTGCCCCAGTCCTCGAAGCCGCGAACAGCGCCGAGCATGGGGTTGGAGTCGGTCGTGCAGGGCGAGCAGCTGTTCTCGTGGCACAGGTCCATGTTCGAGGCGACGATGAACTCGCTGGCTTCGATGTGGGTGTCCACCACGGCGCGGGCCGCGTCCTGTGCTTCGAACGAGCTCGGAAGGCACACGTCGTCGTAGGTGGGGATGTAGTTGAAGTCGGGCGGGGTCTCGTCGGACTGGCCGTTGCAAGCCAGCAGGAGTGGGAGCAGCACGGGGCCTCTCCGACTCGGACCGCGTCGAGCGCCGCCGACTCGGCCTCGCCCCGGCGCCACAAGGCCCGGGCACGGCTGGCCTGCAGCAGCGCGGCGCCCGTGTCGGCGTCCTGCAGCTCGGGCGCGTGGACCATCGCTGTGGTGACCAGCTCCTCGTCCACGTGCTACTGGAGCAGCGCCGGGGTGTAGCCCGTGCCGACCGGACCGCCGGACAGCACCAGCCATCCGGGCGCTCCCTCCTCGGGCGATTGCGGTGGTGCGAGGGATGTGGACCGCGTCCACCCCGGCGCGTTGGTGTCCGCAGGAGCTCGGGACGACCAGGAGGCGCAGGCTCTCCTCCACATCGGCGTGGTCCACCGGCCACCGGGCGTGGCCGCAGCTCCCCTCGCCGCCGCGCACGAGCTCGCCGCCGCTCCCGCCAGCGAAGAGCTCGGCGTCGGCCCAGGCCGGCGCCTCCGGGTCTGGGCGACCGTCGAGATCGGGGTGAAGCGAGAGCCTCAGGGCCGAGGCCCACTCGGTGCGCTGGAGCTGGAGGACGACGTCGAACCACACCGGGCCGCCAGTCGCCCGCATCGGAATCGCGACCAGCACCGTGGGACCCGTCGGCACGTTCACGACGATGCGTTCGTCGATGACGTCGTGCTTCAGGCTGGCGGGAAGCTCGGTGTGGAGCGTGTCCGGAAGGGCACGGGTGGGGTCCAGCTCGAAGTCCGGCGTGGCCAGGGTCCGCCAGCGTTCGCTCAGGGCAGCGGCCCGGTCCAGTTCGAAGGCCTGCACCGCCTCGTCGGCGGCAGCTTCCAGGTCGCCCAGTCGCTCCAGGACCCGGCTCGACTCGGCGTGTGCCTCCGCCAGCTGCCACGCGCGGCTGGCCTCGCCGAGGGCATCGTCGACGCGCTCGGGGTCCTGGTCCGCCAGCTCTTCCCACGCCTGCGCGCTCTGGGCGAACAACCCGAGCGCCTCCAGGACCGCGGGCCCTTCGGTCGCCTGGAGTACCGGACGGGGACGGAGTGGCAGGGGCTCGCCCATCCCGAAGGCCAGCGTGCCGATCTCGACGATGTACCCGACCAGCTCGGGCGCCTCGTCGTCGTCCAGCTCGGTCACGGAGACGACGGCGACGCGGTGCAGGTGGATCGGCTCTCGCCACACACCGCCCGCGCTGGCGAACAGCTCGAGGCAGGTCTCTCCGGCTTGGTCTCGGGTCAGGACCAGGACCTCGTCGACGCCGTCGTCGTTCAGGTCGAGCGCCGCCGGGAACGGGTAGATCTCGACGGTCTGCGGGCCCAGCGGCAGCTCGTGTTCGACGGTCGGTCCGTCCTTCGTCCAGCTCAGGACCAGGAGCGCCGCCGGTGGAGGCTCACCCTTGCCGAACAGCGGGACGCTGTAGAGCGCCGGGCTCCGCGCGACGACGACCCGCGGGCCCCAGGGTGTCTCGGCGAGCTGCGGCTGCCCCACGTCACCGATCCGGAGTGTCCCGAGCTCCTCGATCGGGCCGCTCGGCGGCACGTCGAAGACTCGGAGCCCGTACCCGAAGGGCTGGGCCAGCCCGAGTACGAGCTCGTCCTCGCCGTCCTGGTCGATGTCCGCCGCCAGAAGCGTCGTGCCGTAGGAGGACAGCGCCGTGGTCGGGGCGTGTGCCCGTACGAACGCGCCATCGACCTGCTCGAGGAGGACCCGGGACTGGTCCGAGCTGGCGACGAAGTTCCGCCCGGAGACGGTCGCGGTGCCACGCAGGTGTTCCGTCTCGCTCGTTCGCGTGGGCATCCAGTCGGGTCGGTGTAAATGGTCGCGTGCGTCGACGTCGAGGACCGAGGCCCTCGCGAACAGATCCAGGAGCGTCGGATCGCCGAGGTCGGATGCGGCCTGCGTGTACTCCCCGTACGCGAACGCCAGATCGACGGCCGCGTCGTCGGTGAGCGCTTCTGGAGTCAACTGGTCCAGGAGCGCCAGCTGGTGGAACAGCGCCCTCTCGTGGAACACCTCGGCCAGCCGGGACAGGCCCGCAGCCCGGGCAGTGGGGTCCTCGCTGGCGAATGCGGCGTTGGCCGCCGCCTCGAGCTCGGCGTCCGCTGGGATGTCGGGGCGCAGGCTCCGCCAGAGCCACGCCTCGGCGACCACCGGGCGGCCCTGGAGCTCGGGGTTGTCGACGAAGGCTTTGAACTCGCGGCTCCCCTGGGCGTAGTCCTGGCCTTCCAGTCGCGCGGAGAGGCCGGACCAACGCAGCTCCGCGCTGCGCTCGATCTGGCGGTCCTGCAGCTCGTCGACGGCCTGGCCGCCGACCAGCGCCAGGCTGGCGAGTGCGGCCAGGGCGCCCACCGCGACGAGCGAGCGGTTCTTGCTGGCCCAGCGCCGAGCGCTCCCGGCCATGGCCCGGGGCCGGAGCCGCACAGACGAGCCGCCCTCCCACCGCTCGAGATCGCACGCGAACGCGGTCATGGACGGGTACCGGTCGGCCGGATCGAAGGCCGTGGCGCGTCGCAGGACCCACAGCAGGTCGGCCGGAATGCTCGGCAGTGCCTCGATGCTCTGGCTGCTCGCCGTGCGCTTCCGTTCGCCCCCCAGGCACTCGTACAGGACGACTCCCAGCGCGAACAGGTCGACCTTCTCCCAGTGGTCGACGTCCGCCGCCAGCTGCTCGGGGGACATGTAGCGGGGGGGGCGATGGCCTGGTGCGGCCGGGTCAGCCGGGTCTCTCGCTCCTGGTCGAGGAGGAGCCCGAAGTCGGCGAGCTTGGGCTCGCCGCCCGTGGTCAGGAGGATGTTGGACGGCTTGACGTCCCGGTGGCACAGACCGTCGCGGTGCAGCCGAGCCAGGCAAGCCGCCATCGTGCGGACGATGCGGACGGCCTCGTGCACACGGAGCACGCCCGGCCGCTCGATGACGGCGGCCAGCGTGGGGCCGTCCATGAGCTCCATCGCGTACCAGGGGCCGAGCGCCGACTCGCCTCGGTCGAAGACCTGGGCCACCCCTGGGTCGGGGCGCTGCTGGGCCGCGATCTCCCGCTCGAAACGCACTCGTTGACGCTCGCTGCTCTCGCGTCCGTGACCCAGGAGCTTGAGCGCGACGTGGGCACCGGTGTCGACATCCTCGGCGCGGTACACCATGCCGATGCCGCCGTGGCCGAGCGGGTCGAGCAGCCGGTACTGACCGATCCGCTCCTCCACGCCGTCGGCGTCGAGCGTCTCGTCGCCTTCCTCATGGTTGGCGCCGGGCGCAGAAGTACCGCCCGGGGCCGCCGAAGTCCCGATCGCAGAAGACGCAGCGCCCAACACGCTGGGCGCTCTCGGGCAGTCGGCAGCAGGGCCTGCTCACCGACCGACACTAACCCTCAGTAGAGGATGAAGGTCTCGTAGCTGGCGGTCATCACGGTCACCCGCGTGACCGTCTCACTTGCGCCCGACCAGGTCGCCGAGCAGGTCGAGTTGTCGTCCTCGGAGAGGACGATGTTGAGGTCCGAGTACTCGGCCGGGTCGCCGTAGATGACGTCGAACGTCGAGCCGTCCCAGCAGCACACGACCGGTCCGGCGTCGCTGTCGTAGGTGATGGTCCCCGAGGGGTCGATGGTGACGTCGTAGTCGGTGCCCCCAGTCCACGGACTGTTGGTCAGGTCGCCCGCGGAGACCTGGCTCAGGGTCCAGGTTCCAGCGGCCTTGGCGAACGAGTCGGCCGCCTTGTCGACCACGTTGGCCGGCGTGCAGCCCTCGACGTCGGTGTCCGTGTCCGCGTCGGCATCGGTGTCGGTGTCCGCATCGGCGTCCGTGTCGGTGTCGGCCTCGACGCCGTCGGTGGTCGGGTCCTTGTCGCCGCAGGCGAGGGTCAGGAGCAGGGTGAGCATGGGTCCTCCGGTGGTTGGGTGCCGGACAGGAACGCAAGCGCTGTGCCAGATCTGTATGGCGTGATTTCAGGGGGTTGCGGCGTTGTTGGGTGTGTCCTGGCGCACGGGCGGCACACGCTCGGTCCAGCTCGGCGACGTCGCGGCCCACAGAGCGGTGAAGGCCACGCAGACCGCCGAGAACGCCGAGTGGATCCCGATGGCGGCGTACCAGGACTTGTCGGCCATGTACTGGAACACCAGGGCGTGCGGGATGTAGACGACGGCCAGGCCCGTCAACGCGACCGCCAGCGTCGGGGTCCGCCCTTCGCACTCCGGGTTGGTGAACAGCTCGCCGTCGGACAGGAAGCCGACGGGATCGATGGCCCAGATCGCGAGCCAGAGCGCGATCACGCCGGGCACGATGATGACCATCCCGAGCTGGATGGCGCTGAAGCCGATGGCCGCGGCGAGCAAGCCCGTAGGCGAGTCGGGCGCGAGGGGGCATCGCGCCCCCCATCGCCTTGATGCTCGCGACGAGCGAGCCCAGCACGAAGACCAGGCCGATGAGGAGCATCCATGCGAGCTTCGAGAGCTCTCGGTACATCAGGGTCCGCTGCGCGTTCTCGGACGTCGGCACCCAGGCATCGATGCCCAGGGTGCCCAGCCAGGTGGCCAGGCCCCAGGCGATTGCGACGAGCGCCAGCCAGTGGAGTCCGCGCGCTGCTCCAAGCCAGGTCCAGAGGATGTCGCTCATCTCAGCACCATCGGCTCGGGGCGCATCCGCAGCACCTCGGTGGGGTCGCTCGCGTCGTAGTACAGCAGCGCCGCGGGCTCGCCGACAACCAGGCGCGGGGTCGATCCGAAGCACCGGTGGTTCTCGTGCGCGAGCGTCGTGAACGCGTGCACCATCTGGGCCTCGCTCGTCAGGTGCGCGTAGTGCACGAGCATGTAGGCCGCGTCGACCAGGTTGGCGGTGCCGAGCCGGTACCAGGGGTCGATGACCGAGTCGTGGCCGATGCCGACGGATGCGCCCGCCGCCCACAGCTCGTCGACGCGCGTGTGGCCGCGGGGGCGCGGGTAGGTGCCGCGGCCCTGGAGCACGATGTTGTCCAGCGGGTTGGTGACCACCTGGACCCCGGACTCACGGACGCGCTCAATGCCGTGCGCTGCGACGTCGTCGGGCCACTGGTGCATCGCCGTGCAGTGTCCGGCGATGATGCGCGGGCCCAGCTCGTACTCGTCGGCCAGGTCGCACAGGGTCAGCAGGTGACGGAACTCGCCCGAGTCCCGCTCGTCGCAGTGCACGTCGACGTACAGCCCGCCCTCGGCAGCGAGCTCGCACGCCATGCGCAGGGACCGATCTCCCTCGGCGCGCGTCGGCTCGAAGTGGGGGATGGCGCCGACGGCGTCGCAGCCCATGGCGACGGCCTCGCGCCAGAGCGCGGTGCGCTCGGGGCTCGTGAGGATGCCCTCCTGGGGGAACGCCACCACCTGTAGCTCCGCGCTGTCCCCCTCGCCGACCAGCTCGTCCCGGAGCTCGATGAGCGCCGCGACGTTCTCCAGGCAGCCGGTGTCCACGTGGGTCCGAACGCGGGTGCAGCCCCAGCGCGCGTACATCTCCAGCGTCTGGCGTGCGCGGGCCTTCACGTCGGCCCTGCCGAGGCCGTCGCGTAGTGCGGCCCAGTTCCGGATGCCTTCCTCCAGCGTCCCCGAGACGTTGGGCGCGCGACGTCCCAGCAGCGCGGCGTCCAGGTGCACGTGGGGCTCGGCGAGATGGGGGCAGACCGTTCCGCCGCGGTGAACCCGCTCCCCGGGCTGGGCGGAGAGTTCGCCGATGGCGGTGATCAAGCCGTCTTCGACGCGCAGATCGGTCCGGCGTCCGTCCAGCCAGCAGTCCTTGAACAGCACACCCGCTCCTTTGGTACCGTCCCCGCATCATCACCGAGAGGCATCCATGTCCAAGCTCGCTGTCACCGTCGACGGGCTGAAGTTCAAGAACCCGTTCGTCATCGGGTCGGGCCCGCCCAGCACCAACGCGAAGATCATGACCAAGGCCTTCGACGCCGGTTGGGGCGGCGTCGTCGCGAAGACGACCTCGCTCACGGACACCGAAGTGGTCAACGTGCAGCCCCGCTACGGCAAGCTGAAGAGCGACAAGACCAACGTCGGATTCCAGAACATCGAGCTCATCAGTGACGCCCCGTTCGAGGACTGGGAGAACTGGTTCAAGGAGACCAAGGACAACAGCCCCGACGGCATCCTGATCGGCTCGATCATGGAGAGCTACGAGAAGGGTCGCTGGCAGGAGCTCGCGGCGCGTTGTCTCGAGTCGGGCTGCGATGCGCTCGAGCTGAACTTCAGCTGCCCGCACGGCCATCCCGAGAAGGGCATGGGCGCGGCGATGGGGCAGGACCCGGCCATGGTCGAGGAGGTGACCCGGTGGGTCGTCGAGGCCGCGGGGGGCAAGCCCGTCTGGGCCAAGATGACGCCGAACATCACGGACATCACGATCCCGGCGCTCGCCGCCCAGCGTGGAGGCGCCAGCGGTGTCTCGGCCATCAACACCATCCTGGCCTGCATCGGGATCAACCTGAAGACGCTCCGCCCCCAGCCGACCGTCGAGGGGCACAGCACCTTCGGCGGCTACAGCTACCTGGCGGTGAAGCCCATCGCCCTGCGCATGGTGGCGGAGATCGCGCAGGCGACCTCGGGCCTGTCGATCAGCGGCATCGGCGGCGTCACCAACAGCAAGGACGCCATCGAGCACATCCTGGTCGGCGCCCATACGGTCCAGTCCTGCACCGGCCCGATGCTGCAGGGCTTCGGCATGGTCGACGAGATGTGCGAGGGGCTCGAGGCGTTCCTGGACCAGCACGGCTTCGACTCGGTCGATGAAGCGCGCGGCAAGGCGCTGTCCTACTTCACGACCCATCACCACCTGGTGGAGCTGCAGGCCGACGCTCGCGAGAAGAAGGCGGCCGCCAAGCGCTTCCGGGACAAGGAGTGGGGCGAGGGCGACATCCAGTCGGGGACGGACAAGCTGACCAGCGAATAGCTACAGCGCCGGGCTCCGGTCCGCCCAGGGCCGGGCCGTCTCCAGCGATTTGGCCAGGCGGAACAGCGTGGCCTCGCCACCGAAGCGTCCGACGACCTGGGTGCCGATGGGAAGGCCCTTGTCGCTCCAGTAGAGCGGCACGCTCATCGCGGGCTGCCCGGTCTGGTTGAAGAGCTGCGTGTTCGGCGTCCAAGCCAGCTTGCCCGAGCCCATCCTGTCGAGCGCGAAGTCCAGCAGCGACTTGCTGTCGAGCAGGCGCAGCGCCGCGAGCTGGCGTCGTTCACCTCGTGACAGCGCGAGCTCGCCGATGCGGGCCGGCGGCTTCGCCATCGTCGGGGTGATGAAGCAGTCAACATCCTCGAACAGTTCCGCCACTTTGCGGCTCTCTCGCTGGATGGTCACGCGCGCCTCGACCAGGTCCGAAGCGGGCATCTTCCAGCCGATCTGGGCCAGGACCCAGGACGCGGGCTCGAAGTCCGCAGCGCGGGGCTTCACCCCGGTCTGTCGGGCCGCGTCCCCGACGAACCATGCGGTGTAGCTGCCGACGACGCGGAAGTAGGCGCGCACCAGCGCGTCCCGGTCGAAGGTCGGCGTCGCCTCGACGACCTCGTGTCCCAGATCCCTCAACAGCGCGATGCTGTCGTCGAGAGCCGCCAGACACTCCGGGCTGTTCTCGCCTGCGAAGAGTGCTTGCCTCGAGAAGGCAATCTTGAGCTGTTCCGGGCGGTTGTCGAGCTCATCGCGCCAGGGGCGGAGCTTGTGGGGCGCCGCGTAGGGCTCGCCCGGGGTCGGCAGATCGACGATGTCGAGGAGCGCTGCGCTGTCGCGGACGGACCGGGTGACGACGTGCTCCTGAACGAACCCGTCCCAGGCGTCCCCCAGGTTCGGCGCCATCGTCACGCGACCGCGGGTCGGCTTCATGCCGAACAGACCGCAGCACGAAGCCGGGATCCGGATCGAGCCGCCTCCGTCGCCCGAGTGGGCGGCGGGGACCATCCGGGCGGCGACCGCGCTGGCCGAGCCGCCGCTGGAGCCACCTGGCGTGTGCTCGCGGTTCCATGGGTTCCGGCAGGGCCCGCGCAGCTCGGACTCCGTGATGCCCATGATCCCGAACTCGGGCGTGTTGGTCTTGCCCAGGATGACGAGGCCCGCATCCTGGTAGCGCTTTCCGATGACCGAGGTGTACGTCGCCGGCTGGGTCAGGAGCTTGCAGCTGCCGGTCGTGACGGTGCCCTCGAGCATCATCTTCAGGTCCTTCACGAGGAAGGGGACGCCCTTGAACGGACCTTCGGGCAGGTCGTCGAGGCGGTCTCGCGCTCGGTCGTACAGCTTGGTGACGACCGCGTTCAGCGGCTCGTTCCGGGCCTCGATGCGGTCGACGGCGGCGTCGAAGAGTTCGTGTGGAGTGACCTCGCCCTTGTGGACGAGGTCGGCCAGACCGCAGGCATCGTGCTGGTCGTATTCGGGAAACCTCATGCTTCCTCTCCGGCGAAACGGGTGATGGCGTTGATCAGGATCTTGAGACCCCGGTCGAGCTCGGCGATGGGCACGTGTTCGCCGTGTCCGTGCATGGTGGCGACCTGTTCCTGGGAGACGAGCAGCGGCACCATGCCGTAGGCCGTGACGCCGAGCTCGCGCAGGTAGATGCTGTCGGTGAAGCCCGGTGACAGGGCAGGTGCGACGACGGCCTCGGGGTCGTGGGCCTCGATGGCCGCGCCGAGGGCCTCGTACAACGGGTCTCCCCGCCACTCCGACACGCCGGCCTCCTGGCTCGACAGGACCTCGAACGTGACCTTGTCATCGTCGACCAGGTCCCTGAGACCGTTCAGGAACTCGTCCGGGTCCGTGCCCGGGAGCAGGCGGCAGTCGAGCAGCGCCGAGACCTCGCTCGGGACCACGTTCGGCTCGTTCGCGCCCTCCATCCCGGTGATGTGCACGGTGTCGATGAGCACGGCGTGGGTGAGGGGGTTGGACTTGACCGTCTTCTTCAGCAGGCGCTTTGCCCACCAGGGGTGCGTGAGGATGAACTTCTCGGCGCCGGAGCGGGTCTCGCCGACGGCGCCGAACAGCTCGATGAGGGCCGGGCTCCACGACAGCTCGGGGTCCCATGCGGCGAGCGGGAGCAGCGCCTCGAGCAAGCGCTCGGGGGCCTCGTCGGGCTTTGGGGTGCTGCCATGCCCGGCGATGCCGTGGGCGGTCATCCGGACCCACAGGACACCCTTCTCGCCGACGCTGATTGGCCACAGGTGCAGCCCCTCGAACAAGACGTCCTTCACGCCGATGCCGCCTTCGTTCAGGACGTAGCCGCAGCCGATCTCGTCCCAGCGCTCGAGGACGGTGTGCACACCGATGTTGTCGATCTCTTCGTCCGCCACGGCGAGCAGGAGCAGGTCCCGGTCGAGCCTCGTGCCCGAGCGCTTCAGCTCCACCATGGCGCGGAGCTGCAAGATGCCCATGGCCTTCATGTCGAGCGCCCCGCGGCCCCAGACGTTCTCCTCGTCCACCTTGCCCGACAGCGGCGAGATGCCGGCGGGCCACTCTTCCGTCTCCGAGGGGACGACGTCGATGTGCGAGAGCAGGCAGAGCGGAGGCTCGTCCCCACCCTCGAGGCGAGCGACCAGGTTGCCGCGCCCGGGAGCCGACTCCCAGATCTCCCAGGGGATGCCCTCGGCGTCGAGGACCTCCGCCAGGTAGAGCGCGCCTTCGGTCTCGTTCCCCGGCGGATTCACCGTGTTGGTCTGCAGGTAGCCGACCAGCTGCTCGACCGTCTCGTCGGTCATCGGGTCGGCGTGGACGGGGGCGCCGGACAACAGCAACGTCAGCATCCCAGGGCCATAACGCCGCATGCTGCTGCTCCTTCTCGCATGCGCTCCCGAGCCCGCACCCCAGGACGTCGACGACCTCGTCCGCCTGTTCTGGACGGACTTCGATTCCGCCGACGACGCGCTGTTGGCCGATGCGGCTGCGAACATCCCGCTGGACGTCCAGGAGGGTGAACTCACGCGCCTGGCGGCCGACGACGTGGCGCACGTCGAGCACGGCGAGTTCGACACCCTGGACGCCAGGGGCTGGTACATCGTGTACCGATACGCGCGCAGTCTCGATGACTTGGAGCCAATCCTGTTCGAGCTCGACCAGGCGAGCCAGTACGAGGACGCCGGCTACGAGACCTACGAGCGGGCGTACACCAGCTCCATCGAGGACTTCGAGAGCGGCGCGTCGGAGACCATCGGCTGGGAGGTCGACCTGTCCGGTTCGTACATCGGAACGTCCTACGACGAGCACCTTGTCGGGGGCCTGCGGCGGAGCGGGGATCTGCTGATGGCGCGCACCTGGATTCCGGAGCCGGTCCAGTTCGAGGAGGGCAGCGACTGGACGTGGACCCAGGACTGGCAGATCGAGGCCTGGATCGAGGACGGCGACGATTTCGTCCATCTGTATGGCATCTGGCGCGAGCTCGATGTCGGGCTGACCACCGAGAGCGATGGGCTCGTGAACACCACGATGAACGGGATGCGGGACTGGGATGACCAGACCGAGGTGCTCTGCGGGGGCTAGATCAGAACGGGTGCTCACTCAGCACGTAGACCTGCTTGTCGAGCCGCTGGGTCGGGTCCTGCGCATACTCGTCGAACCCGACGCCGAAGTCGGCTCGCAGCACGATGAGGTCCTTGAAGTTGATGCGCAGCCCTGCGCCCCCCGTGACCTTCGGGTCGAGGCCCGTCCACGGGTCCCCCCAGGCCCAGATGCGCGCCATGTCGACGAACGGCACCGCCATCCACCGCATGTCCATCTTTCGGAAGGTCGGCGTCCAGAACGTCCAGCGCAGCTCGGGCATCAGGAAGACCATCCCGTCGCCCCGGTACCGCTCCTCGGCCAGCCCCTTCAGGATCCATCGGCCGCCGACGACGCCGTAGCCCATGCCTCCGGCGTAGGCCTGGTTGAAGAACGGCTCGTCACCGAAGCGCACGTCGCCCATGACCTGTCCCGCCAGCACGACCCGCTCATGGACCCGGCGCCAGCCCCGCGCTCGCAGGTTCACCCCCCAGACCTGGAAGTCGGAGCCGAGCAGCGGGTGGGCCAGCCTGACGCTGCCGTCCAGGGCGTAGCCGTCGTAGGGGTCGATCTCCTCGGTCCGGGTGTCGTGGACCACCCCGAGCGCGACCCAGCTGTAGTCGCCGCCCTCGAAGCCCAGCGGCTCGTCCTCGGCCAGTCGGCTGTTCGGGTACGTGTCGACCACCTCTCGGTGCCAGTCCGCCATGAACAAGACCTCGAGATCGTTGACGATCTCGTACCGGAGCTGGGTCTTCACCAGCCAGCGCTCCTGGCAGTACAGGTCGTACGCGGCAGGCAGTCCGTCCTCGCGGGGCCTGTCGCTGCCGACGCCGTAGTACGGCGCGCGCGTCCAGCTGATCCGCCGGGACTCGACGCGCCAACGGAACTTCGACCCGGCCAGGTTCGGCAGGTCGAACCGCACGTAGTGGTTCTTGTAGCCGCCGGTCGTCCAGTAGAGCTGGAGCTCGACGCTGGCCCTGTACGGCGCCTCGCCGGTCGGGTCCTCGATGACGACCTGACCGAACCCGCCGTACCCGAGCAGCAGGTTGCTGTCGTAGCTCAGGAGCGGGAGCGCATAGGCGGCCCAGCCGCGCCCGTCTGGCTCGGGCACGGCCTCGGCCACGTCCTCGGCGAGCGCGAGCATCGTTGCCAGGAGCCACATCGCCTGGATTCTTGATCAGGACCCGATATCGTCCGAGCGTTCGATTTCGACGAGGTCCAGAGCATGGCGCGACGCCCAGGCCGTCCGAAGAACCCGATTCCTCGCGAGGTCCTGTTGGATCGAGCCGCCGAGGTGTTCGCCGACGAGGGCTTCGGGGGCGCGAGCATGGGCTCGATCGCGCGCCGCTGTGATCTCCAGAAGTCGAGCTTGTTCCATCGGTTCGCCACGAAGGAGGCGCTGTATCTCGAGGTGCTCGACACCTACATCGGGGAGCTGGGGCGGCTCGTGCTCGCGACGGGAGGCACCGGCGGATTCGTCGAGAAGCTCGATGAGCTGGGCGACGTCGTCACCGACTACCTGGGCGCCCATCCCCGGGCCGCGCGCCTGATCCTGCGCGAGCTGATGGATCAGGGCCCGTACGCGTCCGGCGCTGGGGCTGAAGCCGTCCGGCGCACGCTGCAGCTCGTCTCGGCCTTCATGTCCTCGGGCATGGACCAGGGGCTCGTTCCGCGCCAGGAGCCGATGCACCTCACGATGAGCATCTGTGGCCTGCACCTGGTCTGGTTCGCCACGCATGAGATCAGCGGGGAGCTGGTGGGGGGAAGCGTGTTCGACGCCGAGGCCATCGCTGCGCGAAAGCTCAGTGTCCGACTGCACGTTCGTCGACTGGTCGGGGTTGCTATCGTCCGATCGGTTGATTAGGGTCGAGTCATGTCGCTTCTTCTCCTGGCCTGCACCTCGCCCGACGCGGAACACCACGCGCCCACCCATGACTCGGCGGTCGTCGAGAGCCAGCCGCTCGACTCCGAGCCCGCCAGCGACTCCGGGGACACCGACGACACCCAGGACTCTGACGACACGGACGACACCCAGGACCCCGACGACACGGACGACACCCAGGACCCCGAGGTCGACTACCGGGACCGAGGCGGATCGGCCGTCTCCACCCGCTCGGTCTCGGTCAGCACCAGCGGTTCGTGCACGCTCGACGTCACGCTCTACGAACCGGCGGGCGGCTCGGACGCGGTCCTGATCTTGAGTCACGGCTTTGCGCGGGCGCCGGCCAACGTCGAGGGCTGGGCCGACCACATCGCGAGCCACGGGGTCACCGTGGCGACGCCGGGCCTCTGTCACGCGTCCGTCTGGGACTCGGACCACGCCGAGAACGCGAACGATCTCAAGGTCTTGTCTGCAGATCTTGGCTTCTCCCGCACCATCTACGCGGGCCACTCTGCTGGTGGGCTCGCGTCCGCGGTGGCGGCTTCGAGTGACGCTTCGGCCGTTGCCGTGGTGGGGCTGGACCTCACGGACGCCGACGGCCTGGCCGCCTCGGCGGACCTGTCCGGACTCGACGTCTACGGGATCCTGGGCGAGCCCAGCACCTGCAACAGCGATGGAAACGGCGCGGCGGTCTACTCCGGTCACGCGAGCTTCCGGGTGACCGAGGCCGACCATTGCGACTTCGAGAGCCCGACCGACTGGGTCTGTGAGTTCGGCTGCCCCGGGACCAACAACACGTTCGACAACGAGACCATCACGGGCGCCATCGGCGGCCTGTTGACCTCGGCGGTCGTCGACGCTGCCGGCCTTGGCTCGGCTGACGGCTGGTGGCAATCGGGCGGCACGTTCCACGACGAGCTGGCCGGCAGCGGGCTCATCGACTGAGGCATGCTCGGGTCGTGACCGACGGCCTCTTTCTCGGTGTGGTGAAGCGCGGCGTCCGCAGGATGTGGGCGCTCGAGCTGGGCAGCCGTCGGCTCCTGGCGCGCAGCCGGTGGGAGCTCCGGGGCTCGTGTCAGGGCTGCGGCTCCTGCTGCGAGCGCCCCAGCATCCGGGTCGACGCGGTCGTCTGGTTCCTGCCGATGACGCGCCGCGCCTTCCTTGCCTGGCATCGGCACGTGAACGGCTTCGAGCTGGTCGGGACAGAGCGGTCCGCGCGGACGTTCGTGTTCCGCTGCACGCACTTCGATGCGGTGACGCGCCGGTGCGACAGCTACGCCACCCGTCCCCACATGTGCCAGGACTATCCTCGGGTCCTGCTCGATCAGGCCTGGCCCGAGCTGTTCACTGGCTGCGGGTTCCGGGTGCGCGATCGGGAGGGCGTGCGGTTGGCCGATGCGCTCGATGAGGCGGACCTTTCGTCAGAGCAGCGTGAGGAACTGAAGAAGCGCCTGCGAGTCGACTGAGCTTCCAGTATTTTGGCGGCCCTGGAGGCACCGCCATGCTGCTTGCGCTCGCCCTGTCGTGCGTCGGAGAGACCGACAAGCCGAACACCCCCGACGACTCCGATCCCGCCGTCGACTCCATCCCTGACAGCGAAGCGCCGGACCTCTGCGCCGAGAACGGCTGGACCAGCCGCGCATGGGACGACGCGGGGACCGAGGACGGCGCGCTGTACTCGACGGTCGCGGACGCCACCATCCAGACGACCGATGGGCCCGTGACGCTCTCGGAGGTCTGGACCGGCTGCGAGTCCATGCTCTTCATCCCGGACGCTCCCGCCCAGGCCAGCGGCTGGCCCGACGGCCTGTGGGATCTGAAGAAGGACGTGAAGGGCCTGTTCGAGGATCTGCCGCGCAACACGCATGTCTTCTTCGTCGTCACGGACGGCAAGGAAGAGGACCGGCTGGTCAAGCTCGACGCCTTGAAGGAGTACGTCGACAACGCGGTCGACGACGACCCCGAGTGGTGGGCGACGCATGTCCACTACGTGACCGAGAAGGCCGGCAAGATCGACGGGGCCGTCGGCGCGACGCTCAAGTCCCCGAACTGGGGCACGGGCATCGACCGCTTCCAGCGCATCCGGTACATCGGCAGCTTCGCCAACCCCGAGCGGTACAACTCCGGGTACGGCTGGTTCGAGCCCGACATCGCCATGGCCGCCAACGAGGCGCGCTTCTACAACATGGAGTCGAAGCGCGAGGACGCCCTCGACCCCGACGCCACCCTGGTCCCGGTCTTCGACGGGGAACGCGTGGCGGGCAGCACCTACGTCGACGTCGACATCCCCTCGGCGGCCGAGATGGCCGAGTACGACACGCTCGAGATCGACCTGTACATGGGCTGCGAGGGAGACGGCGAGTACGGCTACTGCCCCGCGTGGGACTACATGGCGTACCTGTTCGTCTGCGCCTGGGACGAGGCCGACGAGAACGCCTACGAAGACACCGCATGCCAGCCGGCCGTGGCCGAGGTCCTGGGTCTGTGCGACGACGGTGCGACCGCCTGTTCGACGGACGACGACTGCACGACGGATGAGACCAGCGGCACGTGCGCCGGGTACGAGGAGGCCATCTCCGCCGACACCCAGGCCGGGACCTGCATGGAGGCCGACGGCACCACGCACGACGGCACGTACACCTGCAACGAGGACGGCACCGGCTACGACGAGCTGAGCTGCAGCTGCAACACCGAGCTCGGTCGCTGGATCACGACCTACCACCGAGAGGGCCGGTGGGTTCACGACGTCAGCTCGCTGCTGCCGATGCTGGACGGCGACCGCGACCTGCAGATGCGGTTCAACACGACGGGCCCCTACGAGCTCGACATGAACCTCCGGCTGTCGAACCAGGGCAAGGAGACGCGCCCCGAGGAGATGGTCTTCCTGTACGACGGCGTCAGCATCCGCGGCGGCAACTACAACGAGGGCTACGAGGAGCAGACCGTCGCCATCCCGGACGACGCGGTCAAGGTCGAGCTGGTCACGGTGACCACCGGCCATGGCATGAGCGCGCCTGGCAACTGCGCCGAGTTCTGCGACCTGCACCACGAGTGGACCATCAACGGCGCCGCCGACCCCATCGTCTACGACCAGCCCTGGGTCGGCGACAACTTCGGCTGCCAGACCCAGGTGGACGACCAGACCGTGCCCAACCAGTACGGCACGTGGTGGTACGGCCGCGGCGGCTGGTGCCCGGGCAAGCACGTCGACCCCGTCGTCACGGACATCACCGACATGGTGACGCCCGGCGAGGACATGACCGTCGACTACGCGAACTACTACAACGGCTCGGAGTACAGCGGCGACAACTGGTCGCACACCATCCTCACGAGCTGGATCGTGATCTCGAGGTGAATCGGGACGCGGTCGGGCGCGTACACGGGGCCTGGAGAGACCCATGACCCCTGTCTGGCCGCCTCGATCCTCGCCGAGCCCGACCTCGACAAGCTCAACGCCGCGGCGCTGTCGGGCCTCGCGGAGATCGACGGGTGCCACCAGATGACCGCCATCGTCGAGCGCACGGCGTGGGTGGGGGCGCTCAAGGACGTCGAGACGTTTGCGCTCAGCGGACGGCTCGAGGACGGCGAGTGGCACGATCTCGCCTTTCCCCTGCTGAGCGACAACGAGTCTACCGGTGAGTCGATGCGGCCCGATCTCGAGCATCCGGGTCCGATAAAGCCTCACTGGGACTATAAGGATGGTAGCGGCGCTTGGCACCGCGTGTTCCCGGATGGGACTTCGGAGGCGAAGAAGTGATCAGGCGCGTCCCGGCAGACGACTGGCGGGGTCAGGGGCAGGAGGCCTACTTATGCGGCCTTGTTTGGCGTTGGTCCGCGTTCACTCCCTACCGGCCCGAGTGGGAGCATGACCACTGCGAGTGTTGCTCGATTCGCCTGTCCAAGGCGGCCGGTGACTTGCAGTCGGGCTTCGTCGCGCAGGACGGCTACCGCTGGATCTGCAAGGACTGCTTCGACGACTTTCGCGATGAGATTCAGGCGACGGTCGCGAAGTAGACCGGAGGACACGGATGAGCCGGCGCGGAGGGCCTCGGGGCGTGCTTTATCGTCGGTTCAGATCGTGACGGCCCTGGATTGAAGGTCCGGGGCCGAATGTGGCTTCTCAGCGAGTGATTGCTAATCCACGCCAGCGTCTCTGGACAAGCGTTTGCGTTGATGGACGGCTGATGAATGCGTGAGGCTCCGCACCCGCGGTACCGCCGAGTCCAGCTCGCGCGGCCCTACGGACTTGGCTCGGAGAAGCCGCATCACGCTACATGGGCGCCTCGTTCTGCAGCTCGGAGGCTGCGCTTGGGGTCACGGGGGCTGCACGGGTCCTCCTGGGGACGGGGGTTCTTGGGGCTCCGGTCTTGCCAGGCGTCACGGCTGGGCACCGATGTTGATGACCAATCCGCCAGATGCCGCCGCGTCGGGAGGTTCGTCCGGCACCTCCATCTACGCAGCCAGGCGCGAACGGCCTCGGAACAGCGCGAGAACGTCGCGAGTCGGCCTGTGGAGTGGGTTCATGCGAGATGTGGCATCACGCGGGTACACGGGGGTGTACCCGCGACGTGCCTGGCCAACTGGGTCGGCGGGAGAAGTGTCACTTCTCCCGTCCTCCTGTGTTGACACCCTAGTATCGGGGGTTAGAAGGGTGCCGCTGATCCCGCTTAGCTCAGTTGGTTAGAGCATCTGACTGTTAATCAG
>JAAESX010000156.1 GCA_024228935.1 Pseudomonadota bacterium | reverse complement strand
CGACGAGGCTGCTTCCTGCACGGCCTGTGGGCTGGCCGAAGGTCGCACGCAGGTCGTCTTCGGTACCGGTGCCCCCGACGCCGACGTGGTATTCGTCGGTGAGGCGCCCGGCGCCCGCGAGGACGAGCAGGGCGTGCCCTTCGTGGGTCGCTCCGGCCAACTCCTGGATCGCCTGCTGGCCGAGGAACTGGGCGTCGAACGGTCCGATGTCTACATCGCCAACGTCGTGAAGTGCCGCCCGCCCGACAACCGTGATCCCCGTCCCGACGAGATCGCCGCCTGCCGGCCGTGGCTGGCCCACCAGCTGGACCTTGTGGATCCTGCAGTCATCGTCACACTGGGGAACTTCGCCTCCCGGCTCCTCCTGGACACCGCCACCGGCATCACGAAGCTGCGGGGCGCCGACTACCGCTACGGGAATCCGCCCCGTCACCTCGTGCCAACCTTCCACCCGGCGGCCGCTCTCCGTGGTGGGGCCGGCGTGCTGGCCGACATGCGGTCCGACTTCGGACGGGCCCGCAGCCTGATGATGGCCTCATGAACGGGCGTCCGAGATGACGACGGACCTGCCCCTCCTGACGGTGCCGACCACCTCGGCCGAAGGCACTCAGGCCGTGGCCGCCGCACTAGCTGGGCTGTCGCGTGCTGGAGACCTGCTGGTGCTGTGTGGTGACCTGGGGGCCGGCAAGACGGCGTTCACCCAGGGGTTCGGTCGGGCCCTCGGGGT
>JAAESX010000155.1 GCA_024228935.1 Pseudomonadota bacterium | reverse complement strand
TCACCACCCCGGCGTGCAGCGTGTAGCCGCCGTACGCCGCACAGCGCCGCGGGAGCTCGAAGGGTCTGCCGCCGAAGACCTGGAAGCGCTTCGCCTTCCGCCCGAGCGCAGCCGACCGCCCCGCAACCGCAGCGGCCTGGATGACCCCCTGCACGTCGTCGTCGTCGACCGGGTGCTCAGCGTCGTCGTCGCCGAACCCCTGTGACGCCAGCCAACGTTCGCAGCGCTCGGCGACGGTGACCACCAGCTCTCCCACCTCCTCGGTCGTGGGCGCCCGCGCCCGTCGCCAACGCAGCCGACCCGTCTTCTCCTCTCGCTCGTAGAGCCCATCCAGGGCCAGGATGTGGACGTGCAGGTTCAGCGCCAGCGAGCTGCCGAAGCGCTGCACGACCGTGATGCTGCCTCCGCGGCCCCCCGGCAGACCGCCATGGAGCCCCCGGCCACGGAGCCAACGCTCGATCTCGGTGAGCGCGACCCTCAACACGCCGCGGGCGAGGTCGTGACGGCGCGCCAACAGCCAGCGTCGGGGCCAGGGGACGGTCAGGACCCACTGGCGCACCGCCACCCTCGGCAGGATCTCGTCGACCCAGCGCCGCGCCCGCTCCTCCATCCTGCGGCCGATGCAGGCGGGACAGAAGGCTCGGCCCCCGCACGAGAAGGGCACCAGCCGGTGCTCATCACAGCTGGGACAGCGGAGCCAGGCGAAGCCGAGGCTGGGATCGCCACAGGCAAGGAACGCCTCCAGCTCCCGGCGGACGTGGCGCGACAGGAGGAACCCGGACTCTGCCAGCTTCTCGTCCAAGGACGTGAG
>JAAESX010000154.1 GCA_024228935.1 Pseudomonadota bacterium | reverse complement strand
CGCCCTAACTTGAGGGGTCGACGGCCCGCCTCCGAACACTCCGTTCGGGGTGCCGTCCCCCATCAGCATGGCCCTCCACTCGACCGCAAGCGAGCCCACCGCGCCCTTCCGCCCCCAGCACCCCGTCCGCATCGTGACGGCCGCGTCCCTCTTTGACGGACACGACGCCGCGATCAACGTGATGCGCCGGATCCTCCAGTCCTCCGGGGCTGAGGTGATCCACCTGGGGCACAACCGCTCGGTGGCCGAGATCGTGGACTGCGCGATCCAGGAGGACGCCCACGGCATCGCCCTGACCTCGTACCAGGGCGGCCACGTGGAGTACTTCAAGTACATGGTGGAGCTGCTCGAGGAGCGCGGCGCGGACATCAAGGTCTTCGGAGGTGGGGGCGGCACGATCCTGCCCGAGGAGGTCGAGGAGCTGCACGCCGCGGGCGTGGCGCGCATCTACTCCCCGGACGACGGTCGGGCCCTGGGCCTGCAGGGGATGATCAACGACCTGCTCGAGCGGTGCGCCGAGGTCGACAAGTCCGCCGCGGCCAGCGCCCCTATCGAGGACCTCATCGAGGGCCTCCCCGCCTGCGCCCACGACGGGCTCGCGCGCCTGATCACCCTCGCCGAGAACCTCGAGGACGGCGCCGAGGTCATCGCGCGCCAGCTCGATCAGCTGCACGGTGCAGGCGTGGGCAAGAACGCTCCGGTGCTCGGCATCACCGGCACCGGCGGGTCCGGCAAGTCGAGCCTCGTAGATGAGCTGGTGCGCCGGTACCTGCGGGACCAGCCGGGGAAGACGATCGCGATCCTGTCCGTGGACCCGAGCAAGCGGAAGACCGGCGGCGCGCTCCTGGGCGACCGGATCCGCATGAACGCGATCCACGACGAGCGGGTCTTCATGCGCTCGCTCGCGACGCGCCAGGCGAACCTCGCCCTCTCCAAGCACGTGCAGTCCGCCATCGACCTGTGCAAGGCCGCGCAGTTCGACCTGATCGTCGTCGAGACGAGCGGCATCGGGCAGTCCGACACCGAGATCACCGACCACAGCGACGCGTCCCTGTACGTGATGACGGCGGAGTACGGCGCGGCGACCCAGCTCGAGAAGATCGACATGCTCGACTACGCCGACCTCGTCGCCATCAACAAGTTCGACAAGCGCGGCAGCCTCGACGCCATGCGCGACGTCAAGAAGCAGGTCCAGCGCGCCCGCGAGCTTTGGGAGGCGAGCCCCGACGACATGCCGGTGCACGGGACCATCGCCAGCCAGTTCAACGACGCGGGCACCAACCGCCTCTACCTGGCGCTCATGTCCAAGATCGTGGAGCGAACCGGCGCGCCCCTCGGCCCCGGCGGCGACCTCGCCACGGCCGACGGCGAGAAGCGCTCGGTGATCCCCCCCGACCGCGTGCGCTACCTGGACGAGATCAAGGAGAGCGCCGCGCGCTTCGACGCCTGGGTGGAACGCCAGGCCGCCCTGGCCCGGACCCTCTACCAGCTCCACGGCTCCGTCCTCGCCCTGCGCGGCGATGCTCCGAACACCGACGTGCTCCCGGCCCTCGAGGCGCAGGAGGGCGACGGCCCTGGAGTCACGGCGCTGCTCGAGCGCTACGACGAGCTCGCCAAGGAACTCGACGGGCGCGCCCGCAAGTCCCTGGAGGCCTGGCCCGCCATCCTGGAGCGCTTCGGCAAGG
>JAAESX010000153.1 GCA_024228935.1 Pseudomonadota bacterium | reverse complement strand
GAGCGTCTGTCCGCCGAGCATGCCCTGAACGAAGGGGTCACCCTTCACGTCATCCTGCTCGATCCACTCGTGGAAGGCCATCGGCGTCTCTGCGCCTGCGGTATCCTCGGCGAATGTGCGAGCCAGCGCTCGCCGCGCGCGCGACGAGACTTTGGCGCCCTTGCCCCGAAGGTAGCTGTCCATCGCCACATCCTTGGCGGCGGCGTTGGCCTTCGTGACTGCGGCTCGGGCGGTCTCGAGCTCGCCGCGGGCAGCCTTGAGCGCGGTCTGGGCCTGGTCGGCGCGTGCGCGCTGTGTGTGCAGGCCCTTCCAGCCGGCTTGCGGCGTGAAACCGGCCGGCATGGCATCCGGCAGAGCCGCGTCGGGCATCGTCTGCACCCATGCACCCCAGAGGTCGGGGCCCGGAGCAGGGGCAGCGCTACGCGGCGCGGGCGCCGGAACTGGCTTCGGCGCCTGCAGGGTCGGCGCCGGGGTCGGTGCTGGTGGCGGCGTCGGGGCCGCCGGTGGTGCCTTCTGGTCGGACATCGCTCTCTCCCTCGTCGTCGATCAGCTTCGTTTCGTGCGCGATACGCGCCGGGGTCCACTCCGGGTGGACGTAGGCCATCGCCGTAACCCTGCTCATAATGCCGGCGGCCATCTGCGCGACCGCGGAGTCGGTGCGCGTCCGAATCTCGTCCGGCGTCAGCGGGTCGATCGCGTACTGCACCGTGTAGCTATTCGCCGCTGTCGGGAGCAGTGCAGCTGCCCCAGGGGTGCGCACGTAGGCGTTCCACATCGCCGCGCACACTTCGGACATACGCTCGTCCGACTGCATCAGCGACGGCTTGATCGCCTGCCGCGCCCGCTCGATGCCAGCGCGACTCACCTGGATGGCGACACCGGCCACCCGGGACATGCCCGCCGAGGTCACCGCCACGTCCTGTGCAGACATGCCCGCCTGGAGGGCGAGCATCTGAACATAACTCTGGACGGCCCCAAAGTAGGTGTCAGGGTCCATCGTCTTCGGCCAGCTGGCGACCACCGCCTGCCGGCCCTGGCTGTCGGACCTGATCTTGACGACGCTCACCCGGCTAACAACCTGTTGCTGCTGGCCGCCTTTCGGCTGCACCGTGCCATGCACGATGGTTCCGTCGACGACGCCCCGGACCGGGAACGTCCCGTCGCGCATGCCCTCCAGCCAGTACGTCATCAGCACCGAGGTCGTCAGGGTCCCATTCACGAGCTCCGAGCCCTCAAAGGGCGCGAACGTCTCCGGGTGACCCAGGCGCGCGTGGTACAGCACCCACGGGAGAATCGGGGCTCCGTCCCACCAGTACGGGTAGCCCTGCTCCCAGTCTTTGGACTCTGGCATCCACTCCGCGGTCGCGTCGACCAACTTCGTAGTCTCGTCCACCTTGACCGGCAGCAGCACAGCGAACACCGGCGCGCCCCGGTCGCTCACGTCCCAGTGATCGACAACCCACCGAACCACGCCAGAGACCGGGTGGGCGCGCCGCACCATGTACTTGAGGCCCGAGACCTGCTCCGGTCGCGCCGGGTCGCGCACCACATCGAACACCTTCGACGCCGGCACCGCCTCCCAGTGCAGCTCATCGCCGCGCACATCGACTCGACAGAAGGCTTCCCCAAGGGCGCGGGTCAGCAGCTCGACTTGCGCCATGACCGCCCAGCGCCGGTCGTGGCCGATGGCCTTGAGTCCGCGCGTCGCGCTCGTCGGGTTGCGCGTCAACCACAGGTCCGCGGCGCGGCGGAAGGTCGTCGATATCTGCGCGTGGTACGACCGGAACGGGTTGGACCCGAGCTCGGACGGTGGAAGCTGCTCGATGATGTCGCCGTGAAAGATGCGGTGCAGTCTGCACTCTGCATCTTCCATCCAGGTCCCGTCGAGCAGTCGGACGCGCCGAGCGCCAGCAGTGATGCGGGCGCGATCTGCAGGCGGGACCGCGTCCACGACGGACGGGTCGATGACAGCTTCACCGGTCACGCTCTATCCGTAGCACACCGCCGGGCGGAAGTCTACCGAGCAAGGGCCCGTGGCGGACATCGCCCGGACTGTCGGCGCCACCCCGAGGGCGGTCCGGGGCATCCTCGCGAAGATGCCCGCGCGCGCGCGGCTGGCGGTCGAGGTCGCACAAGTCGCCCTGCGGGCTGCGCAGGTCGACACGCGAGCGTCTCACCGACTGTTCGCGCTGGCCTCCGACCTCACCAGAACAGCGGCACCCACTCCGCCCCCTGGCGCTCGATAAGCAGGTCCTG
>JAAESX010000152.1 GCA_024228935.1 Pseudomonadota bacterium | reverse complement strand
GGGGTCTTGGTCGCAGCGGTGAGCATGACGCTCACCAGGCGCTTCGGGTCGACGGCGCTGGGTGCGACCGCGCGCACGTCGTCGATGAGGTCAGGGCTATTGAGGAGCCCCTGGAGGCCGACAGCGGCCTCGGCCTGGCGCTGGTTGAGGCGCTGCAGCTGGTTGCGTAGAATGGGGGAAGGTCCGTTGCTCATGTGAGGTCCTCGGTGGGCTACAGGCCCTTGAGTGTGATGCGCCCGTTGGCGCTCTTCGTGATTGACCAGCCGTCGCCGACCAGCTTACGACCGGTCATGGAGCCGGCGAGATCGTTGCGCAGGCGCTTCGCGGTGGTGGCCGACGCTGCAGCCATGCGGCGCTCCGACCGCAGGCGCCTCGCGGCGATGTCCTGATCGTCCGTCGCCCGCTGCACGCCCTCGCCCGTTAGTCGGCCGACGTGGCGCCGGCATGCGTCGGAGTGGTCGATCTCGGGCGGCTCGCCGTCGATGATGTGGTGCTGGCGCAGGTCGCGGACCGTGCCGCGTAGCGCCGCCTGGGTGCCATCGTCGCGCATGATGCGCACGATGCGCAGGCGCTTCCCGGCTTCACGGCGCACCGCTGCGACCTCGGCCTGCACGAAGGGGTCATCGGGGTGGCGCTCGCCGATGCGCAGGACCCGCGACGACGGGCCAAGCCACCACGCGGGAGCGCAGAGGATCGCGAAATCAATCCACGGCAGGCCGGTGCAGTCCAGGTAGTGGTAGCCCTGGACCGCGTAGACTTCGGGAATGCACAGCGCCGCGGTGTCGTTCCACTGCGCGATGATGGCGTTCTGCATGTCCCGGCTGTCGATCTTGCGATTCGTCTTCCCGTCGACCGCGCCGACCTCGCCACGGTCGCAGGCGAGCGCATCGAGCGACGCATAGGCCCACGGGTCATCCGCGTCAGCGATGGTCGTGCCATCCATGCCGCGGACTTCCGAGCCCGTGTGCTCGGCGTACAGGTCGAGGATGACCGGCTCCCAGAGGTGCCCTTCCGCGAAGAGTTCCGCCTTGTTGTTCGAGGTCGCCGGCGTCGGGCCATGATGCCGCTCCCAGAGAGACCAAAGCGGCTCATAGCCGACGCCGGCGAGGGTCGTGGCATCCGTGCCCCCTACGCGGTGCTTGGCGGCTCGGAAGGCCAGCCAGGCGGCCCGGTCGGCGTGCCGTTGGAAGCGCTGGCCGAGGCTCTCGAGGTAGGTGTCGATCATCGCTGGCTCCTGACGTGCCGGTCGGTAGCCTCGTGCGCATCCCACGCCGGGTCCCAGTCGTTGTCCATGTCGGCGGCCCACCAGATCGCGGCCCGAAGAGCGCCCCACCTACGCTTGCGCTCCAGCGGGTTGGTGATGTCGGGCCACGGGTCGGCGGCCCATTCGCCGTCGAGGAATGCGTCGATCGCCACCAAGTCGGCGTCGAGGTCGAGGGCGGCCTGTCGCGGGCCGTCCTTCCAGCTGGCGGCGGTCACTGCGACCTCCACGGGGCGACGCCGCGGACAGCCGCGGCACGCCACACGGCGCACATGAGGGTGACATAGGCACCGACGCATAGGGCTACCTCGGCGCCGACGTACATGGTG
>JAAESX010000151.1 GCA_024228935.1 Pseudomonadota bacterium | reverse complement strand
GACCCCGGGCTCTGGCCGACCGATGCGCGCGTCTTCGCTGGCGAGCGCTTCGGGCTGTGCGATGGCGACCCGGATCGAGACTGGCGACGGGCGGTGGAGCAGACGCGAACATGGTGGGCGCTTGACACAACCGGTTTGGCTAGCTACCCTGGCAGAGCAGGCGGGTAGCGCAATTCCGCGCGCGGGAGACTCTGGCGGGGGTAGACCGTACCCGCCTGCACCCTGGAGAGGCAATGCCAGCCACGGGCCCGAAGCCACGGTACGACCGCGACCTGATCCGCGCCCTGGCAGGCGAGGGCTACACGACGGCCCGCATTGCTCGTGAGGTCGGGTGCGCGCCGGTCACCGTCCGCAAGGTGCTGTCGCAGCAGCCGAAGGCATGGCGCACGGGTCGCCGCCTGGCCAAGATCGCACGCGACATCGCCGAGCTCGGGGGGGATGTGCTCGAGGACGGTAGGGTCGACCTAGCCGACGCGCTGCGCATCGTGCTGCGACTCGGCCAGCGGCACCGGGGCGAGTGATGGCCGACGCCGTTGTGCGGCCTATCGACGGATGTGGGTGCCTGATGCTGCTGGCCTTTCCTCTGGCGGTCCTTACCCTGGGGGGTTTGGCCTTCTGCGGTCTCGATGCGCAAGGGGCCACGCGGTTCGCGTTGACCTGGGGCTGCATGGCCCCGCTGGGCGTCATGGGCGCGCTCGTGGCGTGCTTCGTGCTGTTCTTTCATGAGTAGGCCGATCGGCTGGGTGGCCACCATCACCTGCGGGACAGACGAGGATCCGCAGGTGGAGCACGAGAAGGCGTCGACTGCAGGCAACTGGCCGGGCAGGGGCGGGCCGCTGGAGCGGACGAAGCCGGCCGAGGCGGTGTGGTGCGGGCCATGGGAGATCAGAGGTGGAGATGCCCGCCACGGCATCCTGTGGCGCCGGCCATGGGCACACACGAAGGAGACACCATGATCGCGCTACTGATGCTGCTGGCCTGCACCCCGGAGCCTGACGAGCCGACCGAAGGTCCACCGGCGCACGGGTTCCCGACGACCGAGGCGCCGCCGCTGCTCACCACTTGGGGAGGGCTGGCCACACCGGAGGACACGGCCGACACGGGCGACACGGGCGAGCCTGCCGATGGGGGCTAGCGTTTCCACGCGCGAACGACCCGAGGCGGTCATCGTTTCCACACGGAAACGGTCGACCGGGTCAGCAGGCCCACCCGTCGGCCAGACCCGTACAGGTCAACGGTGTAACGCCGACAATGGGGCCCCCGACCTAGCCCCCTCGGCTTTCGCGCGCGCTCCGGTGCTTTTTCCGGCGTTCGTCGTTTCCGTCTGCGGCCAGTGACGGCCCGCTGCGTTTCCGCTAGGCTACCAATGAGGCCACATGGACACCATGCAGCAACCGCGCGCCCTCGACGGGCTGCCATGACCGCCACCGAGGCCCCCGCAACGGAACGCGAGCGGGTTCTACGCGAGATCATGCTTGACGAGGACGCCCGCGGTAGCGATCGGGTGTCAGCCGCCCGGGAACTGCGGACCATCGCAGAGAAGCGGGCCGCCATCCCGAAGAAGAAGAAGCGCCGACAGTGGGCGCAGATGAAGCCGATCACGTTTCTCAGGGCGCAGATCGGCGAACTCGGCGAAGACCTGCATTCGGCCCGCGAGGCAGGGTCGCATCAGGCCGCGCGCGACTATCGGCGGATGTTGGAGAAGGCCCACGGCGAACTGGCTGCGCTGATGGCCGCAGATGCACTTGCTGCCACCGAGGGCGGCGTCCCCGCTGGGAGCACACCCGGCGATATCCTGGGCATCCTCGATCAGGTCCTCGACGTGATGCCCGCCGACCAGCTCGACGCGGTGCATGAGCTGATCCTTGCACGCCGCCCCGAGCTGCGGGCCGCCTTCGACGCGCATCAGACGCAGGATGCCCCCGATGACAGCTAGCGCCCTCGCCCGCTTCGTCGGCGGCCTCCAGGCCATCGCCGACCGCGCGATCAGCCGCCCGCTGGAGCACCGTCGGTGGCTCCCGGGCCAACTGGCCCTCGCGACCTGCGTAGCGAAGCGCAAGCTCCTACGGGCTGGCAACCAGGCCCAAGGCAAGACCGAGATCGGCGCCGCGGAGACGTGGTGGAGGCTGTCGAAGACCCACCCGTTTCGACCCGACCTGAACCGAGACCGCATCGTTAAGGGCGTGGTCCTGTCGCCCACCTGGGAACAGTCTAGCGTCGCACAGGAGCGCATTTGGGACCTGTGCGACAAGTCCCTGCTAGCCCCCGGATGCGTCTACGACAGCAAGAAGGGCGCGTTCTTGGGCAAGTACCCGAAGGTGCGCCTCCGCGACGGCTCGGAAGTCGTGTTCAAGTCGGGCCGCGGCGACACATTGAGTTTGGCTGGCCTCACCGCCGACTTCGGATGGGTCGATGAGCCCCCCAACTCGCCCCGCGTCTATGGCGAGCTCCAGAAGCGCGTGATGAAGCGCAACGGGGACATCTTCCTCACCTTCACACCGGTCAATGCGCCGGTCGACTGGTTGCGCGAGCTGGCGAAGCGCGGGGCCATCGAGGACCTACACTATCGGATGGAGCCGCGGTACCTGATCCCGCACGGTGCAACGACGCCGATCCGCCTGACGGACGGAACGCTGATGGACCAGGCGTGGATTGATTCGCTGATCCTTGACACGCTTCCCCACGAGGTCCCAGTCGTCTGCCATGGCGAATGGGAGATGGTCGCCGCCGACCCAATCTTCCGTGCCTTCCGCACATCGGGCGAGGACAGCCACATTACGCGCGCCCGCCCCACCTGCGAGATCGACCTATACCTCGGGATGGACTTCGGGATCCGGAAGCACTCGACGGCCGCGTTGCTCATCGCGGTCGACGCCCACCCGATGCTGGCGTCCCCCCGCATCTGGATTATCGACGAATACGTGAGCGAGGGCGAGACCCACGACGACGACGACGCGGTCGCGGTCCTGGCCATGCTCGAGCGCAACGGCTTCGTCTGGAGCGACCTCAAGGGGGCCTATGCGGACCGACCGCACTACGGGAGCAACCGCAAGGGCGCCATCGCGCAGAAGTCGATCGGCCGCATGAGCCGCGCCCTCGAGAAGGTGCGCAAGGGCAAGGGCGCCCGCGCCCACGGCATCCGGCCCGGCAACATGAGCCCGAAGCTGTACAGCGCGAAGAAGAAGAGCAGCCTCAACGCGCCCGGGGCGGTGTCGCATGGCTGCACCTTCCTGCACAAGCTGATGATTCGGTCGGGGCACTTTCACATCGACCCGCGCTGCACGCGCACGGTCAAGTCCCTCGCGCGGTACAAAATGGCCTCAAACAGCGAGTGGAGCCACTGTATCGACGCCTTGCGCTACGGACTGCGCGACGTGGCCTACCAGCGCCGTCGGTCCTCCCGCTCTCCCGTGGGTGTGCGTTGGGGCTGATCGGGGTATACTGCTGGCGTGGCTGATGTCGTGACCATCATGCAGGCCCCAACGCCGGAAGACACAGCGGACCGCGCCCGCTGGGCCTACCTGGCGAACGTGCGTCTCGTGCTGGGTGACGCATGGGACGGCCTTCTCAAGGCAGCGATCATCGGCGCGGTCGGTGAGACCCGTTTCGAGGCATGGCCGAAGCCAGACACGTCGCACTGCCTGATTTCAGCCATCGCCGACACGTTGGCTGTGAGCTACGTTGCGGCCCCGGTGGTGGCGCACCCTAGCGGCGACGATGCCATTGCCGCGGAGCTGATGAAGATCGGCCACTGGGCTGTGATGTCTCGCGTCGAGCGCGACATCTACGCTTTACGTGAGATGCTGTTGCGCCCTGACGTGGACCCTACCACCGGGCGCCTCTCCGTCCGGGTCGTCTTCCCCGATCGGGTGGTAGCCACTGCGGACCCGGAGGCGCCGGACCGGCCGGTGTCGATCCGAGAGCTGCGCTTGCGCACCCACCCGCGCACCGGCGCGCTTGAGTGGACCTGGGATGTGCTGTCAATCGAGGACCCTGATCGGCCATTCTACCGCATCGAGTTGGCCGACGACTCGGGCAAGGCCCCGAAGGGCACCGACCGCACCGCCGACTATCTCGGCACGTCGTTTGTGGGCGACGCCTACGGCTACCGATGGGCGGACGGGACCCCGTTTCTCCCCTATGTGCTCGGCCATGCCCAGAAGACCGGCCGGCTATGGGACAGCTACGAATGGAAAGGCATCTATGAGGGCACGCTCACCGTCGGCACGATGTATACGGAGTTGTTGCACATCATCCACGCCGCGGGCTGGCCGCAGCGGGTGTCGGTGGGGCTGGAGCCGGTAGGGTCGCAGCCTTCGGACAACGGCCGCCGCTCCGAGGTCGTGACGGACCCGGCGAGCCTGCTGATGCTGCAACCGGTCGATGGCTTCGACGGGCAGCCGATGCTCCATCAGTTCGACTCGGGCGGTGACGCCGCGGCGCTGCTGGGGGTCATTCAGTCGATCGAACAGAGCCACGTCGCCCACGCTGGCGTCCCGAGCTCGGACATCATGCGGTCGACCGGGTCGCCTCAGTCCGGCTATGCCCTGATG
>JAAESX010000150.1 GCA_024228935.1 Pseudomonadota bacterium | reverse complement strand
GCGACGTGGTGGTCTTCGACTCCTCCGTGCTCGGCTGGGACGGCGAGTGCACGACGGGCGGCTACTACCTGGACGCGTGCGACGTGCACCACGCCAACTCCATGGACTGCGACCTGGGTGCGGGCACGTGCCTGTACAGCCTGCACAACACCGGACAGGTCCTCGAGGTCAGCACCGAGGGCACCGTGCTCGACGACTTCTCCACCTGGCCGGTCACCAACCTGGCCGGGGAGTCGATGAACGGCTTCCTGCGGCCCCACGACATCCACTACGCGGACGATGGCACCTTGCTGGTGTTCAACGACGGCTCCCACGAAGCCTGGGCGTCACGCCTGGCGATCGATCGGCAGGCGCGGTCGCTGACCGAGATCTGGAGCTACGGCCGGGACCTCTGCATCCAGGCCGACGCCCTCGGCACGCTGCAGGAGCTCGAGAGCGGCAACCACCTGGTCGGCTTCAGCACGCCGAACAACATGCTCCGCGAGGTCACCCCGGACGGGCGCGTGGTGTGGGAGCTCGATCTCGGCGGCCTGGACGACGATGCGCGCTGCGGCCTCCAGGGGCTGTCCATGGTGCTCGGCGAAGCCCGCGCCATCCATCCGGAAGCGCTCGGCGACGGGGTGGTCGCGCTCTACTGAGCGCCCTCCGATCGCTTCCCGAGCGCTCTCCGATCGCCACCCCTCATGTGCTGGCGGCCTCCAGCCGATCCCTCGGGGACCACGTCCCCTCGCGCAAGACGTCGCGCCAAGAGGCACGGAAAGATAGGATTTCTGGGACAGATATCACTTTTTGGACTATTTGTAGTCCTGGAAGGTCCCGTGCTCCTCTTCGCCCTCGCCTGTCTCCACGACGAACCCTGCTCCGACGGCTTCGGCCGGCTGCCCAGCGGGGAGTGTGTGGAGCTGGGTTCCGAGACGACGGAGCCTTCTTCCGAGGTGGACGAGCCCGAGCCCGAGCCGAGCGACGGCGAGCCCGAGTCGCAGGACCTGGCGCCCGAGGTCGGTGTCGACGCGGAGCTCGTGCTTGCGCTGACCGCGTCGGAGTTCATGCCCACTGCGATCACGGCGGCCTGGGCGGGTCCCGACGACAGCTGGCTCGAGATCGACGGCCGGGACGAGCGCTTCGGCGAGGGACGCACCGAGGTCGTGCTGCTCGCCCCCCAGGACAGGGAGTTCGTCGTCCGAGCGGTCTCCGAGGTCGACGGGGAACGCATCGAGAGCGAGCCGGTGATGGCACGGACGGGGTCCTTCGATGTTCCCCTCGAGCTCCCGGTCGAGCAACTGGCCGACGACGCATCGATGACCGATCAGCTGGTCATGCTCGCCTACGAGGCCGACGGCGAGCGCCGGGTGGTGCTCGCGACCGGTGAAGGCGAGCTGCTCTGGCAGCTGGACGAGCAGCTCGGCAGCTCGGCGACGGTCTCCGCGCAGGTCGCCCTCGACGGCCGCGGCCTGTTCGTCGGGCAGTGGGCCTCGCACGCTCCGACGCTGACCACCGAGCGCATGGAAGAGAACGCCATCTGGCTCTACGGCTGGGACGGCGCACCGATCCAGGAGCTGGCGACGCCGATGGCGCACCACCTCTTCAGCCAGCCGGCTCCGGGCTACGTGGCGTGGACGGGGCTCAGCCTCGAGCAGCGCGAGGACGAGGCCCTCCCGGTGGCCTTCGAGCGGCTGGTCGTCAGCGAGCTCGGCGGCGACGACGCCACGGTCTACGACAGCTCCGAGCTCGGCTGGGCGGGCACCTGCCAGAGCGGCGGCTACTACGCCGACGCCTGCGACGTGCACCACGCCAACTCGCTGGACTGCGACCTGGACAGCGAGCGCTGCCTCTACAGCTTGCACAACATCGACGGTGTGTTCGAGGTGTCGCTGGACGGCGAGGTCCTCGAGGACTTCGCGACCTGGCCGGTCAGCTCGACGTCCGGCGAAGCCCTCGAAGGCTTCTCCCGCGCCCACGACCTCCACTGGGGCCAGGACGGCTCGCTGCTCGTGTTCAACGACGGCGATCGTGGCGCCTGGGCCGCCCGCTACGCGATCGACCGCCAGGCCGGCGAGCTCACCGAGCTCTGGAGCCACGGCCGCGACGACTGCATCGCGTCGAGCGCCCTCGGCACGATCCAGGAGCTCTCGAGTGGCAACCACCTCGTCGGCTTCAGCACCCCGAACAACCTCCTGCGCGAGGTGTCGGTCGATGGCCGCGTGCTGTGGCAGGTGGACCTGGGCGGACTCGAAGACGGCGACCGGTGCAGCGACAGCAGCGTCAACAGCGTGCTCGGCGAGGCGCG
>JAAESX010000149.1 GCA_024228935.1 Pseudomonadota bacterium | reverse complement strand
GACTTCGACTTCGCGACCGACCACGCCGTGGTCTGCAGCGAGGTGGTCTGGCGCGCCTGGCGGGCCGCCGGTGCCGACTGGCCCACCCAGCGGGTCGTCGGCCGCGACACCTACCCGCCCACGCTCTTCATCGAGCAGTGGCGGGACGGCGGCCCCTTCGACTTCGTCGCCTTCATCGACGCCCGCGAGCACGAACGCGAGACCTTCTTCAGCGACGAAGCCGCGCTCCGGGCCACCCCGGATCGGCCGAAGTGGGACCTCTTCCAGGACTAGTACTCGTCCACAGGGATTGTGAACGGTTCGGCTCAGGGCGTGCCAAGCAGCGTGTCCTCGCTGCCGTCCAGCTGGGGGAGGAGCGCGAGCACCGCAGCCGCCTCCGCTGCGGACCCGAGCGCGATGCGGAAGTGGCGCTTGCCCATCTTCTCGCGCCGGTTGGGTAGTCCCTCCGCCAGGTTGAGCACCACCGAGTCGGTCGCGCGGAGCCCCTGGTCGCGCAGATGCGCGCGTCCGTTGGGAAAGCGTGCCGCTGCGAACCAGCGGTTGACGTCGACGGCGAGGCGAAACACGTCGAGCTGTTCGTGGTCGAAGAGGTAGGCGGGCACGGTCGCTCCCTTGGAGGACCGCTTGGGTGGGTTCGAGGAGGGCGGCCCTCGCCCCCAGGCGGGCCGCCCCCGCAGGCCCCACCCGAGCGGTCCGAGGAGCGAACTCGTCCTCGTCCCCGAGTCTCGAGTCTCGAGTCCGAGGTCGAGCCCGAGCCCGAGCTCGACTCCGAACCCGAGCTCGACTCCGAACCCGAGGACCGATTCGATCAAAACCCCTGTGGAGGAGTACTAGGCACTAGCGACGCACGAGGTCGTCCCCGAGGGTGTCGAGCAGGAAGCCGTAGCTCAGGAAGCCGTTCTCGGAGCTGCCCGAGGCGATCTCCATGGGGTTCTGGAACGGCACCCAGGCGAAGTCGGGGTGTTCCTCGGCGACCACCCAGTCCCCACCGACCACCACGCCGTCCGCGTCGGTGTTGAGCGTGTAGGCCCAGGTCTTCTGGAAGTGGGCCGGCACCGCCCCGTCGAGGTGGTCCTCGTCGACGTTGTCGGTGACGATGGTCACGAT
>JAAESX010000148.1 GCA_024228935.1 Pseudomonadota bacterium | reverse complement strand
TCGCCGTCCTGGTCGTTGTCAGCGCCGTCCGATCAGTCTCCCGCGCTGGCCCCCTCGGGGGTGAGTTCCGAGCCGCCGTCGCCGGAGTCCTCGGGGTCGGCAGAGACGATGGCGCCGCTGCCCGAGCAGCCAGAGGCCCATAGGACCAGCCCGAGGGCCGACAGGAGAACAAGGCTGGCTGGGGCGGGCACGGCTCACCTCTCGGAAGCCGGCATCATGGCGGCAACTCGCCCAGAGGGTCAATCAGCGGGGCGCGGGAGCGGAGCTGAGACGGTCCTCGAGCGTGCGCGACAGCTGTCGACTGGCTGCCGGCCCTCGGGCGATGCGCGATCTGCTCAGCCCTCCACGAAGGCGATCAGGGCAGCGTCGGTCCGGGCGGTCGCCCCGATGGCGGCTGGGTTCGGCGCGCCGGAGTAGTCGAAGATCGGGAAGGCCCTGGCCGGCATGTCCGACACGAAGCTGAAGCAGTAGCCGGCGTCGTAGACATGTAGGCGGTGGTCCATCGACAGCGTGGCGAAGTAGGGGCCCAGCGCCGTGGCTTCGGCGCCACAGGCCTCTTGTGGGCTCGCATCCTCCGTCCAGCCGAGCTCCCCGTCGTGCCCCAGCCAGGCGGCCCGAACCGATGCGGCGTCCGGCGCGAGGTCGGTCTGCCAGTCCGCCCCGAGGTCGGTCGAGACGAGCAGCGAAAAGGAGCTCGACGCGTGGTCCCACGCATACGCCAGGGCAGATGACTCGTACTGCAGGTTCACCGTCGCGTCGCCGTCGGGGGCGGCCCAGTCGTCCGGCGCCTTGATCGCCATCGTCAGGCTTTGGCCAGACGCCTCGGGGAACAGGAGGTCCCGGTCCCCCGACGCGATCCACCCGAGCGTCTCGAGCTCGAGGACATGGAAGGTGTTGGCGGTCAGCGCCCACGCGCGATCGCGTCCGACGCTGAAGGCCACCTCGATGTCTGTCGTGGGCGCGTGAACGCTTTCCGTCGGCTCCATGGGGTGGGCTGCCCACGTGGAGCTCTCCGAGTCGAGGATCCAGAACCCG
Organism: Pseudomonadota bacterium; assembly: GCA_024228935.1. Lineage (GTDB taxonomy): Bacteria > Myxococcota_A > UBA796 > UBA796 > CAJQPC01 > JAAESX01. Next base: position 134,525 of record JAAESX010000148.1, on the reverse strand, counting down.
CAGACACCGTCACCGTCGACTTCGGCCTCGCCCGAGCAGTCGTTGTCGACCCCGTCGCAGTACTCCGGGCTGCCGGGGAAGCGCTCGTCGTCGTCGTCGTCGCAGTCGACGTCGCTGGTGGCGCCGTCGCCGTCGGCATCGACCGCGTCCTGGGTGTCGACCGCCTCCTGGGTGTCGCCAGAGTGCTCATCGGAGGGTGTGGGCGAGGGGCCGAGCGTGCCTTCCAGTGGGCTGGAGCAGCCAACCGCGCTGAGCAGGAGGAGGTGGCTGGCGCTGAGGAGTGGCATCGCGGGGGCTCGGATGACGGGTTGAAGCCTGCGTTCTACCCGACGGGTGCGAGGCCGTCGACGGTGCCGTCTCGCAGCACGCCGGGTGACGGTGTCGAGCCGGTCCGGGTCGCTCCGTCCCTTGGCTCCTACGGAAACGCCCAGGGCTCCTGAATCCCCTGAAGCGCCTCCAACAGACGCTCGTTCGAGGGCTCCCTCCAGCTCTCGTCCAGCACGCCGAACCAGTCGACGGCGCCGTACTCTCGGCCCTCGCCGCGCGCCATGGTGCCGTTGACGGACCAGTAGGCCCAGTCGATGTCCCCGGCGGCCAGGTAGTCGACGAAGTGCTCGAACCAGACGCCGTTGTACCGGTCCTGCGCGGTCCCGTCGTAGGTCTTCCCGCCGATGCAGTCGTCGGCCCAGTTGCAGGTGCCGAACTCGCCGACCCAGACCGGCGCGGTGAAGGGCATGTCCTGGACGATCAGGAAGCCCCACCAGCTGCCCAGGTCCGCCGAGAGATCGTCGTAGCTGCCGAAGCCCGTGTGGAACCAGCTGTAGTCGTGGGGGGAGAGCACCAAGCGACCCTCGACGGGCAGCACCAGCGGATCCCAGTAGTGCCCGGTGAAGTCCGAGGCGTAGTTGATGGGCTCGACGACGATCAGCTTGGTGCTGTCGATCGACAGGATCTCGTCCGCTGCCCGCTCGGCCGCCGCCTTCCAGTCGGTCGCGGGATCACCACCCCAGGTGGCGCCGTCGCGCAGCTCGTTGCGCAGGTCGAAGCCGACCACGGCGGGATGGCCCATGTAGCGCTCGGTCAGCTCGCCCCACATGGAGAGCCACATCGCCTCGGGGTACTCGTCGGTGTACCAAAGGCCGTTGGTGTCGCTGTACCAGACCGCCTCGCTGGAGTGGTTGTCCAGGATGACGACGAGGCCCTCTGCAGCCAGGGCGTCGATCACCGCGTCCATCACCTCGATGGGCGTTCGTCCCTCGAGCTGCGGGTTGGCCGCCACCACGTGGGGCTCCACCGCCCCGGTCTGTTCGACCATCTCCATCGAGAAGGGCAGCCGCACCGAGTTGAAGCCCAGGCCCGCGATGGCCTGGGCGATGTCGGAGACGTGGGCGATCTCGAGGCCGGCAGGCACGTAGTCGAGCTCTTCGAACCCGTACCAGTTCACCGACGCCAGCTTGAACCGCTCGCCGTCCGCATCGAGGATCCACCGGTCGTGGGTCTGGAGCGGGGTCGCCGGCAGCAGGGGGAACGGGTCGCTGGGCTCGCCTGTGTCGGGTTGGCTGTCGGTCGCCGCCGTGTCGTCCGTGGACGCTGAGTCCGGCGCCTGGGGCACTTCGGGGGGGGCACAGGCGAGGAGCCACAGCGCGAATCCAGGGGCGGACATGGAGACTCCTCAATCCTTCGACGAGTGGACTTCGGCCAACTTGCCATGCATCCCACGGAACCGGCCTCAAGCGCAACGGAACGATCCCCACATCGCGTGCCCCGTTCGTCGTCGGTCTGCTCCTCGGTGAAGCGTCGGGGAGCTGGCGGGTGCTCTAGAGTCGCCACTGCGCCGGCCCCTCGGCGACCGGCTCGCCATCGATCCACAGACGAGCGCCGGGAGCGAGGTCGATGACGGCGGCGCCGAGTCCCGAAGCGTCCAGGACCGCCAATAGGCCGCTCGGGCCCACCTTCCACGGGCTGGGCGACACGCCGGCAGGCAAGGTGCACGCGACCAGGATCAGCGTGGCCGCCGGGCCGACCGCGACGTCCCCGCCGTGGGCGAGCAGGCAGCGGTCCAGTACGGCGACCCGACCGGTGCGCACGTCGACCGCCGGGGCCTGCGCGTACCGGCCGCTGCCGCCGTAGGTACACCCCTGGGCCACGACATCCGCGTCGTCGACGGCCAGACCCGGCCGTGGCCAGGCGTCCATGGGGCTGCTGGAGTCGGGGCTGAGCGTGACCTCGTCCTGGACCTCGCGCAGGGCGGGCTCCGGGCGCAGGATCGGCGGGCTCTGCTCGGGCCGCCACTGGACCAGGTCCGAACCGTCCAGCCACCACACGGCTTCCGAGGTGAGCAGGCCCTGGTCGGTGCCGAGCGCGCTGTGGGTCGCCGTGCCGCTGGGTCGACGCGGGGGCAAGGCGAGGAGCTGGTCGAGCAGGCCCAGGTTCGCGTCATAGGCCAGCCAGCCTGAGCCGGACGTGCGCGGGTTGCCAGATCGCACCGTCGCGACGATCAGGGCGTGCAGCGTGGCGCCGTAGAGGGCCCCGTCGAAGGGGATGTGCGTGCGGGCTCGCAGCCGCCCACTGCTGGCGTCGAAGCAGGCCAGGTCGGTGCCGCAGAGCACGGCCACGGTGCCGTCCGGACCGTCGATCACGCTGGCATCGCCTCGGTCGGCCGCGCGGTGGAGCACCTCTCCGGTCGGGCTGAGCAGCCTCCAGCCAGACATCCCGTAGAGCAGAAGGTCCTGGCCGAGCTGCCGGCCGCGATGGGCCAGACCCTCGGGGCCGTACTCGCCACCCTGGCCGGTGGAGAGGCGAGCCCAGCCCCGCTCACCCAGCGCCACGACGTCATCGCCCCACTCGGTCAGCCCCAGCATGGGTTCGCTGTCGAGGCACGCGAGCTGCCCCTCCCAGGACAGCTCGAAGAGGCCCGCTTCACCGGCGACCCAGGCTCCGTCTTCGCTGGTCAGAAGGGCGGAGATGAGCCCTCCGCGCCAGGCGGCACTCGGCCCGGCCGTGCCGTCGTCGAGCGCGCGCCAGGTCAGGTTCGTCTGACCGTCGGCGTCGGGTGTGGCCAGCAGCAGGCGACCCCCACGAGCCGGCGTTGGGGGCGGTGGGTACGGCCAGATGGCGGGCACGGTGGGACCGGGGCCGTCGGACTCGAGCCAGGCGACGCCGCGCTCGCCTTGGAGGCGCACCCCGCGTGAGGTGTCGGCCCAGGACAACAGCGTGCCGCCCAGGCGCCCATGCAGGCTCGGGCCGGGTTCATCGACGGATGAAAGGAGCCAGGCCTGAAGCGCGTCGTCCGCCGCGCGGTCAACGACGAGGACCCGGTCTGCCGAGCCGGTGGGGTGTGGCAGGAGCAGCGGGCCGGTGCCGGGGAGCACGAGGGAGTGACCTGGTCCGGAGAGAGCCGCGCGGTGCAGCGTCGCTCCCGTGGCTTCCGTCAGAACCACCCCGTCGGCCAGGGGGGCAGCGCGGGCCCAGCGACGCCCTTCGGGCAGGCGCGTGTGGACGGGCGGAGCGCTGAGGGCCTGGGCGGGCGTTCCGCTGCGGGCTGCGGCTCGGGCCAAAGCACGTGACCACCGGGGATCCGCCGCCTGGCGGCGCGTGGCCATGCGGAGCGCGGTCTCTGGATCCCGGTCCAGGGACCGCGCCGCCAGGAGGTCGAGCAAGGGTGGGGGCAGGGGCTCCCTGGCCACCAGAGCGTCCAGACCAGCTGCCAGCCCCTGGTCGACGGCCTCGGCCGCAGCCGCATCGGGTGGCACCCAGCTCAGGCGCGGGGCTCCATCCAGGGCCCGGCCGACCCAGCGGACCGGGTCTTCGCAGAGACCGGGGCTGGCGTGGGCGACCAGGGTGAGAGGCACGGTCTGCTCCGGTCAGCGAGTCACGGCACCGAGTGTACGCGTGGCCGGTGATACTCCCCATCGCGTCATGTTGCTCTCCCTGCTGGTCACCGCCTGCACCCCACCGCCTGGGAGCACCGTCCCCAGCGCCGCCGGGGCGGTGGACTCGGTCGAGCTCGTCCCAGGCGTGACGGCGGATCCCTCCGATCCGTCCGATGCCGTGTTCGACGACACCCGAGTGGTGGACATCCGCCTGTCGATGACCGACGAGGTCTGGGACGACGTGTCCGAGAACCCGTGGGAAGAGCGATGGCACGAGGCCAGGTTCGAGTGGAACGGCGAGTGGGACGGCGAGGGGGACGGCGAGGTGGTCGAGAGCGTGGGCCTTCGAGCCTTTGGCTACGGGAGCCTGATCGCGGGGAAGCCGCCGCTGAAGATCGACTTCAACCGCGAGGTCGAGGGGCAGCGCTGGCGCGGGCTCGAGGTCCTGAAGCTCAGGAACTCGACGTACGACCCGAGCTTCATCCGCGACGCGCTCGCCACCCGGCTGCTGCTTCAGGCCGGAGTGCCAGCGTCCCGGACGGGGTGGGCTCGGGTGTGGGCCAACGGCGAGCTGGTGGGCCTCTACACGGTCATGGAGTCCATCGACGACCGGTTCCTGGAGCGCCACTTCGGCAACGACGACGGTCCGATGTACACCATCAACGACATCCGCGGCCACGGTCTGATGCCGCTGACGGATCCGCTCACCTATTTCGAGTACGAGACCGAGGTCACGGGCGACGGCAGCGACCTGGTTGACCTGACCCGGATCGTGGCCGAAGGCAGCGACGAGGAGCTCGCGGCCGTGCTGGATGTGGACGGCTTCTGGCTCGAGTCCATCGTGCGCAGCATCTCGGGGAGCCCCGACTCGTTCTCGGCCGATGGCAACAACTTCTACCTGTACAACGACCCGGCCGAGGACGCCGACCCGACGGATCTGCACGGCACGTGGCGCATCATTCCCTGGGACTACAACCTCGACTTCAGCTGGCTGGGTCTCCACGACGCGCTCCTGGTCGACCCCGCCCGGCCCTGGGCCACCACGCCTTTCGCCCAGGACCCGTACACGGGCGAGCCGTACGTCGATGTGCTCCTCGAGCGTCAGCTCGCGACCCGGGGCTCCGTGGACGACACGGTGGCCGAGCTCGTGACCGGCCCGCTGCCGTACCCGGAGCTGGCCGAGACCATCGAGCTCTGGCGAGGTCTCCTGGCCGCCGACGTCGCGAACGACCCGCTCGGAGACGCGGCGAGCTTCGACCGGACGCTGGATGACACGCTGCTCTACCTCCACATGCGCTGGTCCAATGCGGTGGGGTGGGACGTGGCCGAGTGCGCTGCGTTGGAGGACGACGCCGTCCTGGTCCGCGAGATGGCCCCGAGCGGGAGCGTGGGGTGGGCGACCCCGACGCTGGACGGGTGGTGGTGGCAGGGCGCCCCACAGCGCTGCATCAACTCGGATGGGGACTGCTTCGGGCTGCGCGTCTCGGAGACGCACTACTGCACGGGCCTCTACGCGCACGCCCCCAGCGACATGACCATCACGGTGCCCGAGGGGATGACGACGCTTCGGGGTGCGGTGGGCCTGCAGCTCTTCGGCCAGGACTGCTCCACCGGCGCCAGCTTCTCGGTCGTCCAGGACGGTCAGGTCCTGTGGGAGAGCGGCGTGCTCACGTCCTACGCGGACGCCGAGGTCATGGGCGATGTCCCGGTCTCACCCGGTGAGCTGAGTCTCTTGACCCATGACCTCGGGAACCTGAGCTGCGACACCACCAGCTGGCTGGATCTGCGCGCTGTGCCGTGAACAGCCGCGCAGGCCGCCCGGCCTTCACCGAGTGGTCGCTGGGTGGGTGGTCGGCCCACCCCTTGCAGATCTGGACCTCAGTCCCCGCGCTGCGCGAGGATCTGCTCAGCAGCTCGGACGCCGGACCAGGCGGCACCGTCCAGGCTGGGGTCGTGGGTGTAGTCCCCCGCGAAGTGGATGCTGCCGTGGGCTCGTCTGAGTGTGTCCTGGTGCTGTGAGAGGAAGCCCGGGGTGAAGCTCGGGATTCCGCTGGGCCAGCGCTGGACCGCGGAGTCCAGGACGCAGCTCTGGGGGTCGAACTCGGGGTCGATACCCTGGAGGCTCACGCCGACCCGCTCGACCAGCTCCTGGTCGTCCAACTCGAGGGCACCGGGGTCGCCCGCCACCACGACGCTCAGCACGGTCTGGCCCTCGGCGACGTCATCCGCGGGGCCGACCTGGTCGATGAAGCCGCTGATGTCCCCGTCCTCGACGTGGACACCCGCGAGCTTCTCCCCGGTCGGTATGCACCCGAGGTGGAGCGCGACCTGGACCATCGGCCCGTACTCGACCGCGTCCAGCGCCTCGAGCCTGGAGGCGGACAGCCCCTGCACGATCTCACGCGACACCCACGCTGGCGTGGCGACCACGGCGAACTCCGCGTCGAAGGTCTGTCCGTCCGCCGCGCTCACCTGGACACCGGTCTCGCTCTCGGCGACCGCGGCGACCTCGGACGACAGCAGGGTGCGTCCCCCGGAGGACCTGAAGTCCTCGTGGATCAGCTCGGCGTAGCGCTGGTTCCCGCCCTCGATGAGGTGGATGCTGCCCTCTGCAGTCCCCACGTCCGCGTACCAACCCACCAGCAGCAGCGCCGAGATGTCCGCGGTGCTTCCCCCACCCTCTGGGGCAAGGAACAGCCCGTACAAGCGGCCCACATCCGGGTGGTACCCAGAGAGGTAGTCCTCCGCGCTCTCTTGCTCCACTCGGCTCCAGTCCTCGGAGGCGGGCTGCGCGTCGAAGAAGAACTCCCGGCCCTCGCGAATCGCCGCGTGGTCCTCGGCCATCTGGGCTTCGGCCCGGAGCAGATCCTGCGTCGCCCCGAGGGACAAGGGCAGCGCCTCCCAGGACATGTACGCCCCACCCCAGACCACCCCGCCACCACCGCTCGGCTCGAAGCTGGCGACCCGGTCGAGGTAGCCGTTCATCCGGGCGTTGCTCCCGTAGAACAGGTACTGCGCCCCCATGTTGGCGTTGCTCCCGCCGAGGGGGACCGAGAGGAGCTTCCCCCCGACCTGGTCCTCCTTCTCGAGCAGGAGCACGTCGAGCCCCTCCTCGGCCAGGCGGTCGGCCGCGACCAGCCCCGCCATGCCCGCCCCGATCACGATGACGTCGGCATCGTGAGCGGCAGGGTCCTCGTCCGCGGTGCAGCCAGCGCCGGCTCCCACCCCCAGGGCAGCGAAGATCCACCAGGAGCTCTGGCGATGGAGGGGTGAGGTGGTCATGGGTGAGGTGGTCATGGGTGAGGCTCCGACTTCGCGAATTGGGTTCTCGAGGGGGCGATCTGCGCGGCCTAGCCGGGCGTGTTCAGCAGCTCGGCGACCGCGGCGTAGCCACTGTTCATCGCCCCATGGACAGCCACGATGTTGTCCTGGGTGACCGCGCCGCCGGCCCAGTACAGCCGGTCGTCGACGCTGGCCGCCAGCTCGTCGATGTTCGTCAGCGCCGAGGACCCGTAGACATAGGCGCCCTGGATCCAGGGCTCCTGGTTCCAGTTCTGCACCCGAGCCTGCAGCAGGTTGCGCGAGGCCGCGCCGTCGTAGGCCGCGTCCAGGTGCTGAAGCAGGCGTTCGACGATGTCGTCGTCGTCCAGATCGACGTACTGGGCCGCCTGTTGTCCGACGCAGAAGAGCGACAACAGGTTCTGCGACACGTCCTTGCGGAAGACCCCGTCCATGGCGAGGTGGTCGGCGCCTCCCTGGGCGAGGGGACTCAGGAAGGTGAGGTCCGGGTAGAACCGGGAGTCCATCTCCAGGAAGACCTTCAGGCCGTCGACCACCGTCTTGTCGTCGATGGCGTTGCGCTTCGACTCGGGCAGCTCGGGGGTGAACTCGATCAGCCCTTCCTGGAGGATCTTGAGCGGCACCGCCAGGACGACCCGGTCGGCTTCTTCCGTGCTGCCATCGGCCAGGTGAAGCGTGACGCCAGACCCCGACGAGTCGATGGCGACCACGGGCGTGTCGAGCTGGAGTCGGTCCAGCGAGGCCGGCAGGATCCAGTCCTCCAGGAACTGGTGCCAGGTCGTGCTCTTGAACTTGTATTCGCCGTAGACGTGGCGCATCCCCTGCGCCGACTGAAGCCGCGAGCCATTCCAGATCTCGGTGGTCTGGGGGGCGTAGCGGACGAGGTCGATTCGGGCGTCGACCCGGCTGTCGTCGATCGCGTCGGCCAGCGCCGCCGGCTGGTCGTGCAGCCACTCGGCGCCCAGGTCGATGGGGACGTCGATGAAGCCTTCCAGCCGCTGGACACGCCCGCCCCAGCGCGAGCTGGCTTCCAGGATGGTGTAGTCGATGCCGTAACGATCCAGCAGGTAGCCGGCGGCCAGTCCGGCAGCCCCAGCGCCGACGACCACGACGCGGCCGTCGAAGTTCACGGGCAGGTCCCACCAGGCGCCGCGGGCGTTGCAGCCGACGGTGGGCAGCAGCGAGACGAGCCCAGCTCCGGCCACGCCCTTCATGAAGTTGCGGCGTCGCATCAGCGGTTCTCCCCGCCGAACACGAGTCCAAAGTCGACGGTGAGCACAGTGCCTCCGTTCCGGCCGGGGGCCAGCGGCTGGCCCAGGGTGAGTCCCAGGAAGACCGGAAAGCGTCGGTCATGTCGCCAGGAGACCTGCGTCGACACCTGCGGCACGACCCAGAACTGGTGGTCCCAGGTCCGCGTGGAGCTGCCGTCGCCCAGGTCGAGCTCGTGCCCGAGGATCAGGCTCTCGGATGCCAGCCCAACGCCAAGGTCTGCGGAGAGATGGCGGCCGCTGGGTCGCACCCAGGCGGCGCCGAGCTTCGGGGTGGCTTGCGCGTGCAGCGAGTCTCGCGGATTGACCCAGCCCGCGAGGTCGACGCCGGCGAACCAAACGCCCTCGCCCAAGGGCTGTTGGGCTCCGACCACCAGGCCGGGGTGGCTCAGCCAGGGGAGGGTGATGCCCGCGGTGAGGGAGCGCTGGGCAGGGTCGGCCTGGGCGAGTCCGGCGAGGAGCAGGATCATGCTTCGCCGTAGCGCGCGTCGATGAGGGCGTAGACGGCCTCGCCCACTGCCGGAGCGTCGTCGGACCAGCGGCGGCCCCGGCCGACGAACAGGGTCAAGCCTTCCAGGAGCCCCATCAGCGCGAGCGCCTCGGCTCGCGGGGACTCGGCCCCGCGCTCACTGACGAGCTCCTCGAAGAGCGTCAGGTACTCCTCGTACAGGCTGTCCATCAGCTCCTCCATGATGGGCTCGACCAGCGCCATGGCCCAGAGCTGGGGGAACAACCGGTCGGCGTGCAGCCCCTTCCCCGCGGCGTCCTCGGAGACGAACCCGACGACCTCTCTCAGGCTCGCCACATCCGGACGCTGATGGAGAGCTTCGAATGAGGTGCGGTAGGTCTCTGCGATGTAGGCCGTGAGCGCGCGAAGCAGGTCTTCTCGCGTGCGGAAGTGGTACTGCAACGCGCCCAGCTTGATGCCGCTGGCCCGGGCGACGGCTCGCATGCTGAGGGCGCCGTAGCCCAGCGACGCGACGATCTCGACGGCCTCCTGGAGGATCTGTTGCTTGCGCGTGCTCACGCTGTCTCCCGCCGGCAACATGTCAGGCGACATGTTGGGCGACATGTCGTAGCATGTCAGGTGACAGGTTGGTAGGGCTGGTCGTACAGGGTCACTCGCAGATCGGCGCGTCCTCGCTGAACACCGCCACGCTGTCGACGGCGAGATCGAAGTCGTCGTGGCTCCAGACGTTGCAGTCCGACGCCCGTAGCATCGGCGTGATCTCGATGTCCGGGCCGATGACATTGGCGTAGGTGTGCACCAGCTCGAGCTCCCCGTCGTCCGCCGCCCAGTACGTCGTCTGGTCGCTCTCGGTGACCACCTGCCGGATGGTGATGGTCTCCACGCCGTCCGTGGGAAGGGACGCCACCCGCTCGCCCAGGCCCTGGGCCACGAGCGTGTACTGGTCTTCTGTGATGACGTCCTCGTAGCCGTCCTGCTGGCCGTGCCAGGCGAGGGTCTCCTTCACCAGGCTCACGTCCGTGGACAGCCCGTAGTGGTTGGCTTCGTCCCAGATCAGGCTCGCGAGCGCATAGCCCCCGAGGCCGAACTCGGAGTCCGCCACGTCGACGGTGTACTCGACGGTGTACTCGACGGTGAACGGCGGGGTGACAGGCTCGGCGGTCTGCCAGCCGGCGGTGGTGAAGCACTCGGATTCGGGGTCGGCGAGCGTGTTGAGCAGGTGGAGCTGGTCGTCGCGGACCTCGACCGAGTCCGCCCCGCCCCAGCCCGCGCTGAGCTGGGCCTCGCAGTCCTCGCCCTGCAGGAAGGCGTCGCTGGTGAACGTGTCCGTGATGAACGTGCCGACCTGGAACGAGATGTTGTCGGTGGTCGCGGCGTCGATCTGGAAGTTGCCTTCGGCGGCGGTCTCGATGAGCTCGCCGTTGATCCTCAGGTTCTGGAACGTCACGTCCGACACGCCGTGCTCGGCGTCCCAGCCGAAGATCGCGCTGGGCTGAGGCAGGGACCCGGTCGCGCTGATGTTGCGGAACGTCACGTCCGAGATCTGGCCGAGCTCGTTGTCGGGCGGGGAGAACTCGGTCCGCTGGAGCGACAGGTAGAACAGGCGCCAGTCGGCGTTCTCGATGCGGATGTCCTCGAACAGGTAGCCGCTCATGTGGCCGCTGCCGCCATGCACCGAGTTCACCGCAGAGAGGTTGATCTGCTCGGACCGGTGCTCCATCCGGATGATGTCGATGTTCTGGACGACGAAGCCGCTGTTGTCTGTGGGCATGTTCCAGCTGATCTGGAACGGAGAGCCGTTCTCGAGCTGCCAGATGACCGTGTCGCGGACGGTGGTGTTGGACTCGTACAGCTTGAAGGCGTCGTCGTTGACCTTGACGAAGCAGTCCTCGACCAGGCCGCCGCCGCCCACGTAGACGCCGTCGGTCGAGTACCACCAGCTGATCATCTTGACGTTGCGGACGACGTTGTTCGACCCGTACATCAGGATGTTGTAGAGCGGGGACTGGATGAGCGTGACGCCCTCGATCAGGCTCTCGTCGACCCCCCAGAAGTTGATCAGGTGGTCGTTGTCCGTCGACCCCTGGGGGTAGCCCTCGCCGGACAGGATCCCGCGTCCTCGGATGGTGATGTCCTGGACGTCCTCGGCCAGCGCGTCGGGCGCGCCCACCAGGAAGCGGCCGTACACCACAGCGCCGCCCTCGACGTAGACCTGCTGTCCCGAGCTGAGCGTGGTGTCGCCGATGTCGTGCAGGCCAGGCGCGAAGTACAGGACCTCGGGGTCGTCGGGGTCCGGCACGTCGGTCTCGAGCGCGTTGGCGAAGACGAGCATCGGGTGCGTGATGTCCCCGTCGAGCTCGACCGACAGCTGGCGTGGCCGGTCCAGCTCGAAGGTGCAGGTGTCCCCAGAGACGGTGGTCTCGATCGCGGCGCTGCTGGGCAGGACCACGCAGGTCCCGATGTCCCCGGTGCGCCTGGTCACGCTGACGGTGACGTCGCCCTGGAACGAGAACGTCGTCCACGAGGTGGTCAGGCTCTGGTTCGACGACTGCTGGCGGTTCACTTCGTACACGAAGCTGGAGTGCTCCGCTCCGCCCTGTTCGAGGGTCACGGCGTAGTGGTTTCCGACCGTGACGCCATCCGGCGCCGGGTAGGTCACGACCTGGTCTTCGACGACGACCTCGCCGGTGTCCTCCGCGCTGTCGCCGGTCTCGCCGGTCTCGCCGCCGTCGCCCGTCTCGAGGACCTCTTCCGAGTCGCTGTCCTCAGAGGTCGTGGGGGGCTCGACGTCGCCACGGCACCCACCCAGCAGGGGCACCAGCATCAGGGCGAGGAGGGGCTTGGCCAACATCTGCGGGGCTCCGGGGTGTTCGCGTCGCCTTTTGGCACCGACGAGCTGGAGTGGTACATCACCGGATGTCCAGTCCCCAGCCAGAGAAGTACAAGGCGCTCTCCTTTGTCGCGACGCTTCCTGTCGTTCTTGTCGCGTTGGTCGCCGCCGCGGGTTGTGGCGGGACCTCCAGCGTCGAGGCGCCCCCGGCAGCTTCCGTCGAGGTCCCTCCTCGAGGCGTCACGCACACCATCCGCACCGCAGACAACATGGGCACCCTGGTCGATCTCGACACCGGCTACACGAGCTCGGTGAGCGAGTTCATGCTGGGCGAGGTGAAGAAGCCGTCCGTGTGGTTCTACCCGCCCAGCGGAAAGGTCCAGTTCATCGGCGTCGACCCCGAACAGCCCGAGCACCTCTCCGTCAACACGCTCGGGAGTCGGGTGCTGGAGGAGCACGTGGACAAGGGAGCATCCTTCCTGGTCGTTGCGGACGAGGGCAGTCGCTACGAGCTGACCCTCGTCGACTACGTGCCGGGCGCTGGCGACGAAGCTCACTTCGAGGTGCGGATGAGCTGGACCTGAGCGTGCTCCCGTCAGCGGCCTACGCCACCGGCATCCGCGTCTCCAGCCACAGACTGCCCTTCGCGCCGAGGCCCGCCAGCGCCCGGTGAAGCAGCGCCGTGCGCGCCAGCGCTTCCTGGAGGATCTCGTGATGGGGAGCGGTCCGGGCCCGCTCCATCGCCTCGAGCGCCATCGGGACGGCCGGGTCGTCGTGGGGGCCCTGAAGCGGGTCCTCCGGCAGCGCGTCGTAGTACAGCCGGAAGACCGTGGTGGTTCCGAAGAACGTCCGCAGCCCGTGGGCATCGGCCAGGGCCGCCTGGACCCGGTTCGCGGCGTGCTCCTCGACGTAGTCGCCTGCTTCCATCAGCGGCAGTCCCCAGTCCTCGATGTCGACCTTGTCGGGCATGGCGACCAACGCGTGGCACATCTCGTGGAAGATCATCTGGCCCAGGCAGTCGTCCGGATCCATGTCGTCCTGGGTGGAGATGCTCAGGACGCCCTTGCCATCCCACCAGGCGAACACGTCGGGATCCCGGCGGATCTCCCAGCCCCAGCGGCGAGCGGCCTCCAGCCAGATGAGGTCCAGCGGGTCGCCGTACTCGGTCTGGATGCTCCTCGACTTGCCTTCGTAGATGCGTGTCGTCATGTGCTGCTGGGTATTTCGTGGACCTGCGTGTCGCCAATTGTGGTGTGCACGCCCGGCCTACAATCCGCCCCACAAGTCGGAGCCGCGATGACCAGCGCCGAAGTCCACGCCTTGATCGAGGAGCTGCGCGATCCGCGCGGCGTGAAGCACTGGGAGAACCGGTACGCCGACAGCCCGCTGACCACCCACGGCGTCGGTCTCACCAAGCTGCGCAAGCTGGCGAAGAAGGTCGGTCGGGACCACGAGCTGTCCAGGGCGCTGTGGACCAGCGATCTGTACGAAGCCCGAGTCGTCGCCTTGCTGATCGACGAGCCCAAGCGCATCACCCGCGAGCAGGCCGAGGCCCAGGTCGAGCAGCTCCAGCACGGGCAGCTGGCGCACGTCTTCTCGTCCTGTGGCGCCTCGCTGGCGAAGGCGCCGTTCGTGGTCGAGCTGGCCGAGGCGTGGATGAAGCACGACGACCCCGTGCGTCGGGCGTGCGGCTACGGGCTGCTCTCCGAGATCGCCAAGTGGAAGAAGTCGGTGTCCGACGAGGCCAGGTTCGCGGGCTGGAACGACCACGTCGATGCCCACCGGACTGGCGTGGGCACGGACCTTTGCCTGTCCATGGGGTACTCGCTGATCGCCGTGGGCAAGCGCAGCGCCCGACTGAACCGGAAGGCCCTGGCGGTCGCCGAGGAGATGAGCCCCATCGTCTGGGACCCCACCGGCAGGTGCGAGCCGTTCGACCTGGTCAAACACCTGGACAACCCGAGCCTGCGCGCGAAGCTGGGCGTGCCGGAATGAGGCTCGAGCCCGCCCCGGCACCAGCTCAGGGGCAGGCGTCTCGGCGTCCGACGAACTCCTCCCAGCCGAAGCGCTCCGGGTACTCCCGCCAGGGGCCCTCGCACCGGTGACTCCAGGTGCAGTCCTCGCAGGGCGGGCCGTGCGCTTTCCCCAGCCGCAGTCGGTAGTCCGTGTACGAGGGCACCTCGCGGTCGGGCTCGACGAGGGCCAGGTCCGGCATGATCCGCTCGGCCACGAACTCCTCCCATTCCTTCATCCAGCACAGCGGCACGGCCTCGGTCATGCAGCGGACGCCGGCGGCCTGGCCGATGGCCAGGGCCTGATGCAGCTGCTGCTGGATGTCCCGGTAGCGAGGCACCACGGACTCGAAGTGGGTCCCCGCGCTGCCGAGCGCGTGGACGAAGGCGAACTGGAACTGGCTGACGTCGAGCTGGACGAAGAGCCGGGCCATCTCCGCGAGCTGACCCGCGTTCTGCTTCACGATCACCGAGTTGAGGCAGACCAGGGCTCCGCGTCGACGCAGGTTCGCGATGCCTCGGACGGTCTGCCGGAAGGAGCCCCGTGCGTTCGTCAGCCCATCGTGAGTCGCGCTGTTCGCGCCGTGAAGGGCGGGAGAGAACTCCGTCACGCCGGCGTCGAGCAGGCCGTCCACGAGCTCCATCCGGCTGAGCAGGCGCCCGTTGGTCTGGACCTGGATCCGCTCGTAGCCAAGCTCCACGGCCGCGCGAACCAGCGAGGGGAGGTCGTTGCGGAGCGTGACTTCGCCTCCGGTGAAGACCACCTCGTGGCAGAGGCTGCGTTTCTCCTCGAGGGTTGCCAGCAGCTGGGCCGTCGTCCGGGGCTCGACTCGCGAGCGCTTGTCGCCCTGGACGCAGAACACGCAGCGGCTGTTGCAGCTGAAGCCCACCTTCAGGTCCAGGCGCTGCACTCAGCCTCCCTCGTGGACGGCGGCGATTCGACCGACGACCTGCCACACCTTTGCACTGTCGAGCAGCTTCACAGCGAGAGCGTTCTGGCGGACCTGCTCGGGATGCTTCGCGCCGGCGATGACGGTGGTGATGCCAGGCTGCGCGGCCACCCAGCCGATCGCGACGGCGGCGGCGGGCAGCCCCACTTTCTCGCCCACCCGCGCCAGGTCCCGAGCCAACGCCGCGCCTCGGCGGAAACGGGGCCTGCGGAAGCGCTCGTCTCGGGACCGCAGGTCGTTGTCGGGGAAGCGATGGCCGGGGGAGTAGGCCCCAGCGAGCAGCCCGCGGCACAACGGCTCGTACGCGAGCACCCCCATGCCCTTCGAGGCCGCGCGCAGCCCCTGCTCGAACTCCCGACGCACAAGCGAGTAGGGGGTCTGCAGGCTGACGACCTGGGCGATGGCTCGGATGCGCAAGAGCTCCGCCGCGCCGTAGTTGCAGACGCCGACGGCCCGCACCTTGCCCTCGTCGCGCAGCTGCTCGAGGGCCTCGAACGTCGACTCGAGCGGCGTGCCGTGCTCGCAAGGCCAGTGCACCTGCATCAGGTCGACGCGATCCACGCGCAGCCGGCGGAGGGTGGCCTCGAGGTCCTGCCGCAAGAACGCCGGGTTCAGGTTGGAGTGCCCTCGGTCCACGCCGACCTTGGTCGCGAGCACCACGTCGTGACGCGCATCGCCGAGCGCCTCGACCAGGACGCGGTCGGCGTCCCCGTAGATGGGCGAGGTGTCGAAGACCGTGATGCCGAGGTCCAGGGCGCATCGCACGGTGGCGATGCGGTCCCGCTCGCTGACCGGCTCTCCCCAGTGCTCACCGCCGAGGGCCCAGCATCCGAGCGTCAGGACCGAGAGCTCGATCTCTGTCCCGGGGAGGAGGTGCGCCTGCATCTACCGGATGGTCCTCGTCTCTCGGTGGAGTCTCCCACGTACCGAAGTCAGTCCGCCGATGTCTGGGCGAGGTGGTCCCGCATCCGGACCAGCTGCTTGCCGATCATGGTCCGCAGCCGCAGCGCCAGTGGAGCGTCCGTATCGAGGAACGGCAGCTCGTCGTCGTAGCGCACGGCCTCGTGCAGCAGGGCACACCGGCGAGTGGCTCCCCATGCAGCCTCGGCCCCAGGACCCCAGGCCGCCAGCCATGCAGTGGTCACCGCCTCGCGACGAGCCGGGGTGTCGCACTCGTTCAGGAAGCGGTCCAGGATCATGCCGGGGTCGCCGATGCGCACATCCGACCAGTCGAACGCCTGAACGCCGTCGCCCACCCAGCGGAGATTGCACGGGCCCAGGTCCTGGGGGAGCAGGGCCACCGGGAGAAGGGCAGGGGACTCGAACCTGGGAGCGACCTGCGCGGCCAGCTCCGGCGGCATGTCGTAGTCCTGAAACAGCCGGTCAAGTCGCGCGGGCCAGTCCATGCCGTCGCGGCCTCGAAGGTGAAGGTCATCCCAGTCCGATATCGCCGCAACCTACTGGAACTGCGCGATGTCTTGGACGGCGCGAGCCCAGCAGGACTCGTCGACGTCCAGCAGCGGAACGCCGGCGAGTGGCCGCATCAAGACGCGGCTGCCCTCGGCTGCGACCACCTCGGGCAAGCCGACGCGATGTCCCTGGATCCGATGGGCCTGGGCGAGGCACGCACCCTCGCCAGGAGGGAGCCCATAGGACTCCTTGAAGCACAGGCTCTCGCGGTCCGTCTCGACTCGAAGCACGGCCGAGCGGCCCCAGACGCGGTGCTGCTCGAGTCGATGGGGCCGATGCGCTCGGTCAGCCAGGCCTCGGTTCGGGCTCGCCACGCCGGGTCTGCCCACGGAGTTCTGCTCGCCCTTCGAGGTGACGGCTCCCACTCCCCGGCGAGGTGCGCCTCCGACGGGCAGACCGCGCAGGTCACAGGCGAGTCGCCCCAGGCGCCCAGCACCCAGGGATCGAAGCCCTGGCTCTCGCGGACCGCGGCGCGCAGCAGGTCCAAGCGGGGCACACCAGGGATGTGACCCCAGCCGTCCTCTGGGAACTCGAGGACCGGACTCGCCCGTCGGCGGGCAGACTCTCGGAGGTACCAGATCTCGAGCCGGACGCGCATCGTCAGTCCAGGCTGTCCATCACGAACGCCCACGCGGGCGCCTGGTGCGCGGGGTCGTAGGCATGGCTCCCACCGGCTGCCGACCACAGCTCGACTGGCCAGCCTGCCCCGGAGAGCTCGGCCTCGGCCTGTTGCGCGAAGCCGTACGAGACGACGGTGTCGTCGGTCCCGTGTCCGATGGCGACCGGGATGGGGCCCTTGGTTCCGTTGGGCCAGACGTCGTAGCTCTCGGCGTAGGACATCGCGCCGGCGTAGACGACCAGACCGCCGAAGACGTCGCTGTTGGCCAGCCCCACGACGTAGCTCCAGTGGGCGCCGGCCGAGTAGCCGTGCAGGACGCGCCGGTCCGTGTCGACGTCCCACAGCGAGTCGACCTCGTCCACGAGCGCGCCCAGGCCCTCGACGTCGGAGTTGAAGTTCCAGCCGTTGCCGCTCTGGGAGCCCTGGCCGATGACGATGAAGCACTCGGCGTCGGCCAGCGCCTGCCACTGGGAGACCATGCTGGCGCCCGTACCGCCCTGTCCGTGCTGGGTGAACAGCACCGGGGCCGGGCTGGTCAGCGCGCACGAGGGCACGTGGTAGGCGTAGGTCACCGAGCCCACCGAGGCCGTGCCCGTCCCCGTCGGGCCACCGGAGCCACCGGAGCCGTTGGTGGGTTCGTCGGTGTCCTCGCCCGAGTCTCCTGGGTCGACACCGGAGTCTCCGTCGTCGGAGTCGGCCCCTGAAGGGTCGCCGGTGTCCTCGCTGAGGTCGGGCCACTGGTCCCGTGGGAGCGGCTCGGCCGAGTCGGGGGTGCACGCGGTCAGAGGCAGGCAGAGGAGGGGAAGGGTCCGCATCGGGGGACGGTACCCTTCGAGAGCGCCACAGACAGTGAGAGGCGCGTGCAATCCGAGCGCTGTGGCGGGTGCTACCTTGCGCCCATCCTGGATCGAGGTGCTTTTCCGTGGCCGCTCCTTTGTTCGTGCTCCCCGTGCTCGTCAGCTGTCTGACCAAGATGGAGACGCGGCCGTCCGGGGACAGCGTGCTGGCAGGGACCACGGACAGCGGGTCGGAGACCTGCACCGTCTACGCCGATGACGACGGCGACGGGTTCGGCGCGGGGGCGCCCATCGAGCTCGACTGCGACGTCGTCGCGGTGGACCAGGTCGAGAACGCCGACGACTGCGATGACGCCGAAGCGGCGGTGAACCCCGGCGCGACCGAGGTCTGCAACGACGTGGACGACGACTGCGATGGCGCGGTCGACGACCAGGACGACAGCATCGATCCATCGAGCCAGTCCTCCTGGTACGACGACGCGGACGGCGACGGGTACGGCGACCCCGACGCCGACTCGATCGCCTGCACGGCGCCCTCGGGCACGGTCGGTGACTCCGGCGACTGCGATGACACCGACGCCGATGTGAACCCGGCGGGTACCGAGGTCTGCAACGGCCTGGACGACGACTGCGACGGGGACGTCGACGACGACGACAACAGCGTGGACAGTTCGACGTGGTCCGTGTTCTATGGCGATGCGGATGGTGACGGGTACGGTGACCGCGATGACCTCTGGCGAGCCTGTTCGGCGCCCTCGGGCCGGGTCAGCGACAACACCGACTGCGATGACGCCAACGCCGACGTGAACCCGGGCGAGACCGAGGCCTGCAACGACGTCGACGACGACTGTGATGGTCTGGTCGACGACGACGACGACAGCGTCGCCGCGGCAACGCAGTCGACCTGGTACGACGACGCGGACAGTGACGGGTACGGCGACCCGGACGCCAACTCACTCGCCTGCGTTGCGCCCGCGGGCACCGTGGCGGACGACACGGACTGCGACGACACCTCGGCGGACGTCAATCCATCGGAGACCGAGGTCTGCAACGGCTTGGACGACGACTGCGACGGGGACGTCGACGACGACGACTCGAGCCTGGACACCTCGACGCAGACCACCTGGTACGACGACCGGGACAGTGACGGGTACGGCGACCCCGATGCGTCGTCGGAGGCCTGTTCGGCGCCCTCGGGGACGGTCAGCGATGACACGGACTGCGACGACACCGACGCCGACGTGAACCCCGCGGAGACCGAGGTCTGCAACAGCCTGGACGACGACTGCGACGGAGACGTCGACGACGACGACAGCAGCCTGGACACCACGACCTGGCTGACGTTCTACGACGACCTGGACGGCGACGGCTACGGGGACCCAGACACCGAGGACCAGGCCTGTTCGGTGCCGTCGGGCACGGTGTCCGACGCGACGGACTGCGACGACGAGAAGAAGTTCGTCAACCCGGCCGCCTCGGAGATCTGCAACGAGATCGACGACGACTGCGACGGGGACGTCGACGACGACGACAGCAGCCTGGACACGTCGACCTGGTCGACCTGGTACGACGACACCGACGGCGACGGCTTCGGTGACCCCGACGCCGACAGCCAGGCCTGCTCGGCGACCTCGGGGACGGTCGGCAACGACAGCGACTGTGACGACACCGACGCCGATGTCCGCCCTACCGCCGACGAGGTCTGCAACGAGATCGACGACGACTGCGATGGGGACGTCGACGACGACGACAGCAGCCTGGACGCCACCACGCAGTCCACCTGGTACGAGGACGCCGACCTGGACGGCTACGGCGACGCCGACGTGACCACCGAGGCCTGCTACGAGCCCAGCGGCTACGTCTCGGACGACACCGACTGCGATGACGGCGACGTGGACGTGAACCCCGCAGCGTCCGAGGAATGCAACGGCATCGACGACGACTGCGATGGGAGCGTGGACTCCGACAGCGTCTGCCCTTGCGACGTCGAGCGCTACGACAGCCACGTCTACCTGTTCTGCGAATCCGTCGTGGATTGGGTCGACGCGGACATCGCCTGCAGCGACGAGACGGACTTCGAGCTCGCGGTCATCGAGGACGCGGCCGAGAACAGCTGGGCGACCTCGACTCTGTTGACCTACTCCAGCTCGCACTGGTGGTGGATCGGCTTCCACGACCGCAACGCGACCAGCGGCCAGGAGCCGGCCTCGGGCTGGGAGTGGGTCGACGGCAGCACCGTCAGCTACGACAACTTCGCGAGCGGACAGCCCGACAACTACTGGAGCAACGAGGACTGCGGGCACCTGTACCCGAGCGGGTACTGGAACGACATGGACTGCGACCGGTCGTCCTGGGGCGGCAGCCAGCTCTACTACATCTGTGAGGCGACCGTCTCCTACTGAGCAGGTCGCGCGTGTTCGTCGTCAGGGCTCGAGCTGTTCCCATCGGTCCTGGCTCACAGCGGGCCGGCCATTGGAGCGCCGGACGAGCGCGTGGACCGCGGCGCCAGGCAAGGCTCCGAGCAGGCCGAGGCCCATGCTCGCGCCCAGCGGCCAGCCCGGGTCCGCTCCCCAGCCGATGGCCGCGACCGCCCCCACCGCCAGCAGCACGCCCCTGACCGCGCCCATCCACAGGGGCTGCCGGACGTTGCTCTCGAGCCCGCCGCCCAGGGACCACGCCACTCCAGCGATGGCTCCGAGGGCCGCGGCGAGAGGCAGGCTGACGAAGATCGGCGGTGCGAAGACCGCCTGAGCGAGGCCCAGGACGACCAGGCCCGCGGGCAGGCCGAGCATCGCCAGTAGACCCGACCAGGTGTTCGCGCGCCTCAGCTCCATCCGGTCTTCAGCCGTTCGTGTTCCGGGCGCAGACGGGCGGCCCGTCGTGCGGGACCGTGAAGCTCTCCTCCCCGGTCCCGTAGACCAGGGTGTGGTCGCCGCCGTCGAGCTCGACCGTGCCGCAGTCCCAGGTGACCCAGTTGCAGTCCGAGGTCTGGGTCCGCGGGGCCGAGCGGCGCACCGACGACGTCACGACGACCTCGCCGCCCGAGACCTCGACGCTGCAGGCCTGGTCGGTCCACTGCACCGAGCCCGACGCGCACTCGGAGAACACGACCGTGACCGCGGTCACGTCCCCGAGCTCGATGACCGAGCTGGCCCGGTGTCCCAGGCCGCGAACTCACCGAGGCAGGCCTTGCCCAGATCCTCGTGGTCGGTGACCGGTGTGCAGCCCACCAGGACCGTGGTCAGCAGCAAGGGCGTCAGGTGTCTCATCATCCTCGTCTCCTTTGCAGTGCACCCATCCTGGCAGCTCGTGGGACGACCCGGAGGCTCGGGGGTAGACTCGGGCCATGATCTGGATGCTCTTCCTCGACGTCTCCTGCACCCCGGCCACCGTCGACTCCGCACCCGAGTCCGAGCCGCCTGCTGACTCACCGGCGGACAGCGCCCCGGACTCTGACCCCACGGACCCCGTCGGGTCGCCAGGCTGCGGCGCCGAGACCTTTGCGAGCGGCGCGTACGAGATGGAGCACGGCGGCCTGTCCCGGTCGTTCCGGGTCTTCGTCCCCGAGGCGCACGACCCGGACACGCCAGCGCCGCTGGTCCTCGCATTCCACGGATGGGGCGGGGACGAGGACGCGTTCCTGGGCAGCGCCGCGGTCCGCGCCGAATCGGATGCGCGAGGCCACCTCGTCGTCGCGCCCCTGGGGCTCGGCTCGGGCCCGCCCGACCGTTCGTGGTCGTCGTGGGCGTTCTCCGGCTCGACCACCGGACTGGATGGGGATGCCACCAACGCAGACGTGGCCGGCGACACGCCGGACATCTGCGATGACGAGGCCACCACCGACTACGACTACGACTCGTGCGAAGGGACGGCCGAGAACGGCTGCTCGTGGACCCACTGTCAGGCGGACGACGTCGACTTCGTCCTGGCCTTGCTCGCCGAGGCCGAGGCGGGGCTGTGCGTGGACACAAAGGCGGTGTTCGCCACCGGGGGCTCGAACGGCGGCATGTTCACATGGGAGCTGGGCCAGGACGCTCGGACGGCGCCGAAGTTCCGGGCGCTGGCCCCGCTGATCGGCCTACCTCACCGCGGCTACCTCGCCGGAAAGGGGACCGACGCCGACCTGCCTGTGCTGTCCATCACGGGAGCGCGCGACCCGACCGTTCCGCCCGGCGAGTGGGAGGACCCGTCGTTCACCACGACCACGGATGGCGACCGCTACTTCTACACGGGAGCGACGGCCATCACGCGGGTCTGGGCCGAGGCGCACGGCTGCGACACCAGCGAGCCGGCCGCGGCGCTCGAGGGCGGCCCGGACGGCATGGACTGCCGCTCCTACTGTGCCGCGGACGAGGACTGGCCCGAGGTGGTGGACTGCCGCCCGGACATGCCTCACACCTACGACCTCGCCACGACGTGGCCGCTGGTCCTGGACTTCTTCGAGGCGCATCGCTGAGGCCCGGCGAGGTCAGGCGGCGCCGCGCGAGGTGATGACGGGACCGAAGTGCTCGAGCCGCTCGCCTTCGGCCGCATCCAGCATCCAGCAGGCCAGGTCGGCGCGAGAGACGTCCGCCTGGCCGGCCAGGCGGGTGGCCACGACGGCCTTCCCCGTCTGCGGGCCGTCGGTGAGCGTCGTCGGCCGCACGCAGCAGACCTCCAGGCCGCTCTGCGCGTAGACCGCCTCCATGGCTTCGAGCTCCGGGTACAGCCGGCGCATCGAGGTCATCGCCACGATCCACTTGTAGAACCAGGGCATCACCGCGGCGCTGTCGCCCACGCCCCCCGCGCTGATGGCGAGCAGTCTGGGGACGCCGGCCCGCTTCATCGCCGCCACGATGACCGGCGCCGCTCGACTGAGCAGATCCGGGACCTCGGCTGGGGAGAACGGAGAGAAGCCCGGGAGGTTGAGCCCGATGGCCGCAAAGACGACATCGATGCCCTCGAACGCCGAGGCCAGCGCGTCCTCGTCGTGGAGCTCACAGCGCACGACACGAACACCATCTGGAACGGTCAGCTCACTGCTCTCCCGGCCGACGGCCACGACGGTGTGGCCACGCCCGACGCACTGCTTCACCAGCTCGCGGCCGCAGCCGCCCGAGGCACCGAGGATCAAGACATTCATGCGGGGGGCTCCCAGTCGCCGTGGAAGGCGATCGGCAACAGAGGCAGGGGAACGGAAGCCACCGGCCCGGCGGCGAGCGCGGTCGCGTCGAAGATGGCCAGGGTGGTCTGCTCGGCCAGGCCGTCCGAGAGGATGGCCAGGACGTGTCCCTGGTCGGGGTGCTCGGGATCCGGGGCGAACAGCGGCTCGCCGACGAAGACGGTGTCGGGCGCAGTCCAGAGCTGGACCGGGCGCTGTCGGTCGAGCAGGTCGACGCCGATGACGGAGTCGAACGGGTCCGAGTACCGGGTGTCCTTGCGGGTCGCGCCGAAGAGCCGAGGCGTCTGCTGGCCCTCGTGATCCGGGTGGAACCGCGGGAAGTCCACGCCGTGGTCCGTCAGGCGCTCCCAGGTTGCTGTGTCGGCGCCCGGAGCGATGGTGATGCGCAACAGTCGCTGTGGCCCCCTCGATTCGGGGTGGCCCGGGTCGAAGGGCTTGTCGGGCCCCGAGTAGCCGAACTCCTGGCCGAACTCGAACCGCTCGAACGCGCAGACGTCGACGATGATGCTGCCGTCGCGCTCGAAGGCGTTCCCGAAATGCACCACGAAGCACGGGTCGGGAAGGGTCACGGTCCGAACCGGGCCCTCGCCGGAGCGAGGCACCAGGTGCAAGACGCCAGGACGCCTCGCATCGGGCTCGACGGACCCGAGCATCGTGCCGGCCCCCATGAGCGTCTTGGCCAGCTCGCCCCCCTTCAGGCGCAGCGGGTTCCCACCGAGCACGTACCAGGACGGGGTCAGCGCGTAGTCGTGTGTGAAGAGCGTCCCGTCGATCTCGGCGTGCGCGGTGGCGACGAGCTGCTCGTCCCCATCGAGCTCGCGAAAGGTGAACGAAGTCCGGCGTCCGGGGGCCACGCTGCACAGCGTGAGGCGCCCCTGCTGGTGGTCCTTGTGCATGTGAGCCAGCGTCGCCTGCCCGGTGATGATGCCGCCGAAGTCCTCTTCGCCGCGGGTCTCGAGCGTGACGGGATCGAGCCCATGCGGTGCTCCGGCCTCCCAGCCCGCCAGCAGCTGGTCTCCCCAGCGCGTGATCGTGGTGTTCGCCACGTTTCGGCGGGGGCCGAATCGGATGTTCTCCCAGAAGCGAGCCGAGACGTTGGTGGCGAGCCCCCGGTGCAGGAGCCGGCCGGCCTGTCGCTCGGCGACGTACGAGGGCGTCTGGACGAACTCGGCTCGTAGTCGCACGCCGCCATCGGGCTGGAGCTCGAAGCTGCGGACGTAGCCGTGGCCATCGAACGGGTGCGCCATTCGCCCGCCGATGTGCGTCCACCCCGGGCCGTTGGACAGGGCGCGGCCACCACGCAGCGCCGTCGGGATCTGCCCGTCGACGTGGCTGGGTGGGACAGTGAGGTCGAGGGGGCCCGGCGAGGCGCCCATCGCCACATTCCACGAGGTCGTCCGCGCGGCGGTCATGCGGTCTCCTCGAGGCGGGATGCCAGCCGGTGGATCTCTCTGCGGGAGCGGCTGCGCTCGTCCTCCGTCATGCCGCCGAACAACACGTCGTCCATGCGTGCCAGGACGTCCACCCCGGGAAGGAGGGGGGTGTCCGGAGCAAGCCGCACGAGCCGGGCGCGAGGGTCGCTGGGGTCGCGAACGCGCTCGACGAGGCCCCGCGCTTCGAGCCGCCCGACTGCGGTGGAGACGGTGGGAGGGCGAACGCCCAGGCGGTCGGCCAGCTCGGACTGGCGGAGCCCCTGGGGCTCCCGCATCAGCTCGCCGATGAGGCGGAGGCTGGCAACGGTCAGGTCCATGGGCGCGAGCTCCGCGGCCAGTCGGCGCTCGAAGGCGACGAACAGGGCCCACAGGGCGATGACGTCCAGGGTCTGAAGGGGGGCGGTCTCGTCATTCATATAGTTAGCCTAACTAACTATCTATGGATCGCAACCCCTTCACTCGGCCGGGTGTGCCGGAACCGCATCGCTTCAGGGATTGACCCACTCCGGGGTGTTGTCCTCGATGGTCGCGTCGTCGGCGGCGACTGCCGAGATGTCCCGCTCGGACCCCGTCTCGGGCAGGAACGCGTTGCCCGTGACGATGAGCTGGTCGACGAACGGTGGTTGCTCGGCGCCGCTCAGGGTCGCGTAGTCGTGCAAGGAGACCCAGCCGCCGACGGCCTCGATCTGGTTGTCCGTCACGGTCACGCTGTCGAAGAGGCCCGACTGGTATCGGAAGATCCAGACGCCGGTGCTGCCGCCCTGCCAGGAGTCTCGCCGGACGGTCGAGGAGCACAGGATGGCGTTGCCGGTGATCGTCAGATCGCCGCCGTACGGCGTGTCTCCCGAGTGCGAGATGCCGGCGTCCACCCCCGAGAAGATGTTGTCGCGGACGAGGACGTTCGAAGTCGTCGCCTGGAAGCTGATGCCCTGGCTGAAGCTGTCGCCCCCGGGAGGCGAGATGAGGATGTTGTCCTCGATGACAACATCCGCCGCCGCGTCGATGCGGATCATCTGGCCGTAGTCGTCGACCGAGTCCGTTCGGTGCAGCGTCAGGGTGTTGCCGAGGAGTTGGACGTTCGTGACCTCGTCACCATCGGCGTAGGGCGTGAAGTAGATGCCCGCGCCGATGGTCTCGACGGTGTTGTCCTCGAAGAGGATGTTCGTCGGGCCCCACGGCGTCGTGCCGCCCTCGTCGCCGAAGTCGACTCCCCAGCCGCCAGTGAACGCGTTCCCGCTGACCACGGCGTTCTTCACCGTCAGGTTGACCGTGCTCCCGGACCACTCGATCCCGTCGTCCTCGACGATGGTCGAGTCGGTGAGCTCGAAGCCGTCGACGTAGAAGACGTTCAGCGGCGACCAGACGTCGACGTTATGGGTCGACAGCCTTCGGATGACGACGTCCTGGGAGTCCTGGAACAGGAGCCCCTCGGTTCGTGAGTCCGTGAACGAGACGTCCGTGAACGACACGGCCCGGGAGTCCAGGACCGCCGTCGCGTGGGCGAAGGACTGGTCCTCGATGCCCCAGTTGGCCTCCCAGCCCGTGATGTGCACACGCTCGAACGACAACCCGTGGACGCCCTCGAACCGGGCCAGGTTGTCGGTCTCCGGGTAGTGCCACGGCTCGACCTGGTGGTCGTGCCGGTTGCCATCCAGGACCAGGTCGCGAACGGTCACATCGGCGGCACCGGTCGCTTCGAGCAGCCGTGTCGGGTGGAAGCCCTCGGTCTCCGGGTACACGAGCGTGCTGCGCAGCACGGCGACCGGCGTGTCGGCGTCGGGGCCGGCGAGGACCGCGCTCGACGGCAGGACCACCGTGCCGTCGAGGTCGTAGACGCCTGCTTGCAGGGTGACCGCCCGATGGAGCTGGAAGGTGTCCTGGAGCGCGGCGTGGTCGCTCGTGTCGTCGTCGACCACGGCGCCGAACCACTCGGGGAGCGCGAAGTCGATGGTCGGGGTCCCCGCCACGGTTCCGCCGTCGAAGATGCGGTGCGCACCGGCCTCCAGTGCGCCGTCGATGGTCAGGGTTCGGCCCTCGGCGAGCTGCAGCCAGGCCCCGTTCATGAAGCTCAGGGTGCTGCGGGGTGGAAGCTCCAGGTCCTGCCCGAGCGAGTAGGCCACGGGCTGGTCGAGGACGAGCGCGATGGCGCAGTCCGTCGGCAGGTCGGCGAGCAGGGCGGCGGTGCTGCCTTCCTCGGCGGGATCGCCGTGATCTGCGATCGTCGAGGCCAGGACTCGCTCGTCGAGCCCATCGCATGGTTCCGCGCTGTCGAGCGCGTCTTCCGTCGGCGGAACGCGCTGGGCCTCGGTGCAGCCCACCGCGAGCAAGAGCGCTGGCATCGCCATGTGCATGAGGCGAGTGTACTGTCCTTGCGGTGCCCGCGGCGTGGCGCGCCCGGAGGTCCGATGCTGTTGCTGCTCGCGAGCTGCCTGAAGCCCATCGGTACCGCCCCTGGCCACGTGCGGGACGGGAACCCCGAGGACTCCGGCCTGGTGACCACGGACTCCGACGAGCCGGGCGACTCGGGCAACAACGGGGACTCCGGCGGAGACTCGGGACACACCGGGGACTCGGGGAACACCGGGGACTCCGGAACGGACACCGGCACCCCGGTCGACTCGGACGGCGACGGGCTGACCGATGCCGAGGAGGGGGCGCTCGGGACCGACCCGAACGACCCGGACACAGACGGCGACGGCCTGACGGATGGCGAGGAGGTCGGCCTCGGCACCAATCCGCTCTACGAGGACAGCGACTACGACGGACTGTCCGATGGGGACGAGGTCCACACGCACGGCACGGACCCCCTGAACAAGGACACCGATGGCGGCGGGGTTCCTGACGGGTACGAGGTCCTCGTCGAGGAGTCGGACCCGCTGCACGCCGGCGACGACGGCACCTACCACCCACCCAAGGACCTGGTCGGCGGCCACATCGACGTCGACTACAGCACGGAGATCGCGCCTGTCGGCAGCGGCAGCACCGACGCCCATGACCACGGCTTCGACGACGACTTCGGGGTCTTCGGCGTGGACCTGGTCGATCTGGGCGACAGCAAGGCCAAGGGTCTGTCCGACGTGATCTCGGGCAACCAGAGGTTCAAGCTGGTCATCGCCAACGCGGACCTGTCCGAGGGCGCTCGGGTGGTGCTCAACGGAACCTACGACGACCACGACTACACGAGCTGGACCGAGGCGGACGAGTACGACGACACGGCAATCGCGGACCTGACCGTCTACAGCCTGGATGGCGTCGCGGGCAGCACCCGCCTCGAGTCCGGCGGCATCTGGTTCCACGAGCTGGCCATCCCGATGGGCCGGGTGCACCACAGCGAGACGGGCTGCGTGAAGGCGAACGACCCGGGCGCGGCGGGGGAGTGGCGGAACGGCGCGCTCACCGTCCAGGCGCTCGCGGTGCGCGCGGACGGCACGGACGCGTTCGGGACCGACACGAGCGTGAGCGCGGGCGGCGTCCAGGGCGTGGCGACCAGCGGGCTCTTGTGGGAGCTCACCATCTTCGAGCACTGGGACGGCAACTGCTACGGCGAGCCCGGCTGGTACTGAGCCTCAGTCGAGCCCGGCGAGGACCTCGAGCGCCAGGTCGATGACCGGCTCGACCGCTGCCTTTCCGTCGATCAGCGTCCCGTGCGAGCCCGGCGTACTCAGGATGGGACAGATGGTCCCCGCGCGGTGGCCGAGCTGGCCGGCCACGTGGAAGAGCAGGCTCGACTCCATCTCGAAGTTCAGGAGCCGGACGCCTCCGGCCTCGACGGTCCCAAGGCGCTCCTTGATGTCGGGGAGCGTCGCGCGGAGCCCCGCCATGTACCGACCGGACGGAGCGTAGAACCCGGGCAGGGCGCAGGTGACCCCGACCTCGTGCGAGAGCCCCGCCTCGGTCGCCGCCTGTGCGAGCGCCGTGACCAGCCCTTCGTCGGCGCGCGCGGCGTACGGATGAACGGCACCACGGAACCTGGACGACGTCGACTCGCCCGCCCGAAGCGTCGCGGCGGCCTGCTCCTCGAGCTCGGTCACCGTCTGGTCGGCCGGAGGACCCTCGTAGAAGAGCCCGGTGCTGTCCAGCCCCAGGCCGTACGCGGCGATGGCCAGCGTCCCGGGTGCGACGTCCTCGCGCGCTCCTCCCGAGGTCCCGACGCGCAGGAAGGTGAGCCGGGGCGGGTCGGGAAGGGCCGCGCCGGTCTCCAGGTCCATCGCGTGCACGACGTGGGCCTCGACCAGCGCGATCTCGACGTTGTCCGTACCGATCCCGGTCCCGATGACCGAGAGCCGGTGGCCCCGCCAGGTGCCGGTCAGGGTCACGAACTCGCGCTCGCGGACCTCGTGCTCGAGCGTCTCGAAGCGCGCGGCGACACGCAGGGCTCGGGCTGGGTCGCCCACCAGCACGATGCGTTCGGCCAGCTCGCCTGGCGCCAGCCCCAGGTGGTAGACGCGGCCGGCGTGGGCGACGACCTCGGATGCGCGTGGGGTCATCTCGGCCTCAGGGTGTGAACAGGAAGCTCGGTCCGACGAAGCTGATGCCTTCGCCATCGACGTAGCTGGCTGCCGGGTACGTCAGCCAGTTCGCCTCGGCGTAGACGCCGGCGGTGAAGCCCACGTCGTCTGCGAAGGCCCCGGTGGCGTCGGTGAGGTACTGGTCGGCGTCCCCGGACCAGGACACCACCCCGATCCGGTAGGTCCCGGCCGGGAGCGTGACGGGCTCGATCGCGACGTACCAGAACGCGTCTCGCCACGTGGCCGGCGCGTCTGCCCAGGACGGGACGTTGGTGCGCAGGACGAGCGCGCCGTCCGCGTCCCAGATCCCGACGTCGGCCGACGTCCCCAGGTAGGTCGCCCCGTAGTTCCCGATGTCGGTGACGGTGACGGCCTCGGCGAGCTCGAACTCCCAGCCGCACGTCCCCGTGAAGTCATACGCGGTCGATCCGGCGGATACGGCGAGTGCGGCTTCAGGTGCGTCCGAGCCGGCGGGCACGTCGTCTCGCTCGAGCAGGGCGGTGGCGAATCGAGCGCCGAGGACACGCATGCTGACGCCGTCGTAGTGCGCGGCATCGACGTCGTTCCGCTGCAGGTCGTCGGTCTCGACCGTGAAGACGTCCGGATCGCCGTCTGCCACCGCGCGCTGGGCCGCCCGGACGGCGTCGGCGTGCGTCCAGATGGACTCGGTAGCGATGAGGCCGATGGCGGCGGGCAGCTCGGGCGTCGACGTCAGCTCGCGCACGGCGTCGAGCAAGCCCTGCAGGTTGCTTTCGTACGCGTTCGCCATCGTGGGGTCGAGCGAGTCCGACTCGCCCTGCATCCAGACGAAGCCGGCCCATCGCCAGGGGTCGCCTGCCGCATCGAGCTCGAGCGCCGCCTGCTCCATCGTCACGGCCAGGGTCGCGAACCCGGGGCCTGCCGACGCATCGCCCGGAACGGCGCCGGGGTACCAGTAGTTGGCCAGATCCGTGCCGCCGACGGCGTGCTTGACGAGGACGGCGGGCTGGTCGGCGTCCGCGAGGGCGCGACCGAACGTGACCTCCGGCCCGAAGTACACGTTGCTTCCAGCCGAGGCCGCCTGGAGCGCCCGGAACTCGCCCCAGCCGGACCAGTACAAGGGGACTCGGGGGTCCGCGAGCTGCTGTTCCGGGGTCAGCCCCGGGTACCAGGAGACGCCGTCCATGTTCGACTGGCCCGCCAGGATGTAGACGTCGAGAACGGTCTCGACGGGCCCGGTGTCGGTGTCCGTGTCCGTGTCGGTGTCCGAGTCGCTGTCGGCGTCCGAGTCCGCGTCGGCATCCGCGTCCGAGTCGGTGTCGGCGTCGGCCTCCGAGCTGGTGTCGGGGAGCGGCAGGCAGACCCCGTCGACCTCGGTCGTCCCAGGACCGCACAGGAGCGACGAACACGACAGGGACGCGGTGAGCCAGGACATGCGGCGGTCCTAACGCGGAGCGGCCTCGGCATGGGGGGAGTCGGTTCTCGCGGGCCGCATCGTATGTGCCGGGCACCGGGCGGGACGGGTGGTTCTCGGCTGGAGAGGTGAGAAATGCCGTAGAGGTGCCCCATGTCGATGCTGCTCATGACCCTGGCCTGCGCGCCCAAGAGCACCGAGGTGCCCGCGGCTGCCGAGGTGCCCGCCGTCACCGAGCCCGCCGCGGTCCTGGCCGAGACGGAACCGAGCTCGTCGATGCAGCTGCACATGAGCGAGCACTTCGCGAAGACGCGCGTCGCGAACGAGGCGTTCATCCATGGAGAGGTCGGGCAGGCGCAGGACGCGCTCGCCTGGCTGGCCGAGCACGAGGCGCCCGAGGGACTCCCCGAGGGATCCCGGTCCTGGCTCGCCGAGATGAAGACCGCGGCGACCGAGGGCTCGGTCGCCACACATCCTGCCGAGACGGCGGCCGCCATCGGTCGGCTCGGCGCCGCGTGTGCTGGCTGTCACGCCGAGATGCGGGGCGAATAGCCATGTCCTGGATGCTGTTGTTGAGCTGCGCTGGAAAGCAGGTCGCGCCGGAGCCTGTCCCGGCCGCGCCTGAGCCCGCGCCGGACGTCCAGGTCCACATGGCCGAGCACTTGGTGCGGGCGACCTCGACCCGCGACTCGGTCGTGCAGGGTCGCTTCGACGAGGCGCGCGAGGGCTTCCGCTGGATCGCCGAGCACCAGGCGGACGACAGCCTGCTCGCGGGCTCGCACGGATGGCGCGATGAGCTGCGCGAGGTCGCTGCTTAGGGTGTGGCTGCGGAGACCGTCGTCGATCAGGCGGTGGCACTCGGGGCCATGGCCAACACCTGCGGCGCCTGCCACCAGAGCCTGGAGACGGGTCCGCTGCTGACCGAGCTGCCCGCGCCCGCAGAAGGCCCCGGCGTGGGCAACCACATGGCGCAGCACGCCTGGGCGAACGACCGGATGTGGGCCGCGCTCATCGAGCCCAGCACGGCGGCCTGGGACCGGTCACTGAAGGTCCTCGGGCCGGACAGCGTGCCGGCTTCGGACATCGGCGACTGGGGACTCCACGAGGGATCCGAGGAGCTGGCCGCGGCCGTCCACGAGCTCGCGTTCGCCGCGCTGGCGGACGACAACCCGGACACGCGGGCCGACCTGTACGGGCAGATCGTCAGCCAGTGTGCGAGCTGTCACCGGGCCTCGCGCGGTGAGCCCGCGCTGTAGTCCTCGCGGCCCCGTTAGTCTGTGGGGGTGCTGCTTCCGCTCCTGGCATGTGTTCCCGGTGTCGCCGACCTGGACTCGGTGGCTTCCGAGCCTCGTCCCGGCGCACTCGTCCTGGTGAGCCTGGACGGCTTCCGGAACAGCTACATGGACGCCCACGACACCCCCGCGCTGGACGCGATGGCCGAGCGAGGCGTGCGGGCCGACGCCCTGGTGCCTCCCTACCCGACGCTCACGTTCCCCAGTCACTACACGGCGGTGACCGGGCTGTACCCGGAGCACCACGGAATCGTCGGGAACCACTTCTGGGACCCGGATCGGGACGCCAGCTACTCGATGTCCGACACCTCGACCGTCACCGACGGCAGCTGGTATGGAGGCGAGCCGATCTGGGCGACGGCGAGCAAGGCGAGGCTGCGGAACGCCACGCTCTTCTGGGTTGGCTCCGAGGCGGAGATCGCGGGCGAGCGTCCCGGCGAGTGGCTCCCGTACAGCGGCTCGATGTCCTTTGACGACCGCGTCGATCTGGTGCTGGAGTGGCTGGCGCGGCCCGATGACACCCGTCCTCGCTTGATCACGCTCTACCTGAACCAGCCCGACCACACCGGGCACGCCTACGGCCCCGACGGCTTCCAGATCGCCTCCGCCGTCGCCGAGGTGGATGCGGCGATGGGTCGACTCGTCGAGGGCATCGAGTCGCTCGAACAGACGGACGTGGTCAACGTCCTCGTCACGGCGGATCATGGGATGAGTGCTCTGTCACGAGACCGCGTGGTGTTCCTGGACGAGGCCATCCAGCTCGACGAGGTCGGCGTGTACTCCTGGGGAACCGCCGCCCACTTCTGGCCGTCCTACGACCATCCGGAGACGGACGTAGACACGCTCCTGGCGTCCCTCGCGACGCTCGAGCACATCGACTGTGCGCGGAAGGAGGACCTGGACGAAGAGCTCCATCATGCTGAGAACGCACGCATTCCTCCGGTCATCTGCATCGCCGAGGACGGCTGGACCATCACCTCGCGGGAGTGGTTCACCGAGAACACGGACAACGCCACGGGTGGCGCTCATGGCTTCGACCCGCGCGCCGAGAGCATGCACGGCATCTTCGTCGCGGCCGGTCCTGGGCTCGCCCCGGGGACCGTCGAGGCGTTCGAGAACGTCCACCTGTACGAGCTGATGTGCGCGCTGCTGGGGCTGGATGCCGCGCCCAACGATGGCGACCCCGCCGTGGTCGAGGGGCTGCTGCGGTGAGCCTCAGCGGACCAGTCGGTACCGGTTGGTGCCGCGGTTCGGCAGGTTGAAGACCAGCTCGTAGCTGCCGGCGGCGCCGTCGAAGTGCGCTTGCCAGAAGTCATTGCCCTCGACCGACTGATCGACGACCTCCCAGGCCCCGTCGAGCTCCTGCTCCAGCGTCCAGCCGTCGGGCTGGGCCAGGCCCGAGATGGTGACGGGCACGTACCCGAGTCCACCCGTGAGCTCGAAGTCCACGCCCTCGTCGGCCAGCAGCTCGACGGGATGCGTCCGGATCAGCGTCCCCTGCGTCGCGACGACCGTGAGCTGGCCCTCCTCGGCCATCAGGCGGAGCATCTCCGGGTCCTGGAAGCTGCCGGAATCCAGGTCGGTCAGCCAGTCGGCCTCGCCGTACCAGGCCGTCTTGTCCGAGGGCGGCACGACGTACTCGACCGTCGCGCGGAGCACGCTCCCGGCCGGAACGAGCAGGTCCTCGGCGTCGTAGGGGATGCCCAGCTCGAACGACATCTGGGAGTAGCCGCCGTTGTAGGTCCGCATGAGGTTCAGGTGCGGGGTGGTGACGACCTGGTCGCCGATGCGAGCCTCGTAGTCGCGCACGATGAACCCGACGTTGGCCAGGTCCTCGGGCAGCGAGCCGTCCGAGCGGGTGTTGGCGTACAGCATCCCCCAGGGCTCATCGCCCTCGATGGCGATGCCCCGGTCCGCTTCGCTGGCGTACCCGGTCGTGCCGTGGTCCGTGATGGCCTCGTCCGCGAGCGTCCCGGCGGTGTTGCCGTAGGCGTACCGGCTGAACCCGTTGTCGGCGTACCGGTCGGCGGCCATCTGGAACAGCGCCAGCCGCTCGACCTCGACGTCCTCGAGGAAGGTGTACTCCAGGTGGTAGAGCACCCGGACCAGGTCGTCTGTGCGGCCGAGCTCGGTGGTGATGACGGCCTCGACGCGCTCGTCCCGGGTGATGCCGGCGTAGGTGACACGGGTGAGGTTCGGCCCGGTCATCGCGTAGTCGGTGCGGAGTCGACCCAGCTGGTGCTCCGGGCGGCTGTCGGTCTCGGCGGTGGCGTACACCAGGAAGTTGGCGCCGCCCACGTTGCCCGTCCAGTTCCACTTCGAGCCGGCCTCGACCAGGAAGGGACGGACGTCGTCGACCATCGAGCGTCCCAGCGTCAGGTCCGGGTCGTAGGTGATGGACTCGCCGAAGGCCCCGAGCGAGGACTCGTCCCATTGCTGGTTCACGCCCCAGCCGACGAGCGCGAGCTGGGCGTGCGCCGCGGCGTAGGCCTCGCCCCACTTGCTGTGGGCGAAGGTGTGCTCGAGCTCGAGCTCCCCGGGCTCGACGAGCATCGCGCTGTACAGGTGGTACCAGTACGGGCTCTCGTGCCAGTTCTTGGAGACCTGGATGGGGGCGCCGGTGGGCTCGCCGTCGGCGTCGCGCCAGAGCGGGGCTCCGCCGGTGATGTAGAAGGCCGCGTTGTTCCCGCCCTCGAGCGCGATCGGGACGGACACCGGCTCGGTGCCTTGGTTGTCCACCACCACGCGGTGGCGGTTGTACCAGGTGTGTTGGCTGGGGTCGGTCCAGTCCGCCCAGGTCGGCGCGCCCACCTCGGTCAGATCGTGGATCTGGACGAGGAAGACGCCGCGCTCGCCGTCCCATGTGGCGTCGGTGAGTTCGTCTCCACCCGTGCCGTCTCGCTGGAGCTGAGCGCTGCGGACGCTCACCGTCTCGCCGGGGTTCAGCCAGACCGCCAGCTGCTCGTCGGACGCGGCCTCGGTCGGGACGGCGATGACGGAGAGGGTCTCCTCGGCTTCGGCGGTCAGCTTCCCGTCCCCGTCCTGTCGCAGGGCGGCCCCCTCGGGCGCGATGAGGTGCCAGCCCTCGCCCGAGCCGTCGTGCACGGTGACGGCGCGGCCCTCGACCAGCCAGTCGCTCTCGGTGAGGGCCTCGAACGGGCCCAGCTCGATCCGGACGGTGGCGTCGTCGGTGGCGTGGGTCAGCACCAGGTGGCGAGGCATCGCCGCGAGCTGGACACGACCCACCAGGTCGCTGCCGACGTAGGTGATCCAGGGGATCTCCACCCGCTGCATGAACCGGCCCATGTCGATGAGCTCAGAGGGGTTGCTGGTGCTGCCTTCGCGGCTGAGGAAGCCCGTCGCCGCATGCTCGGCCCCGTCCTGGACGGCGACGTAGCGGACCGGGACGGCCGGCAGGGCGCTGACCAGGTCGTTGCTGGACGAGCGCGTCGCGATGCGGTCCGCCGCGGGCACGGGCCCCAGGTGCTCGAAGCTGGCGGTCGAGACGTCGAAGGCCAGGCCGTAGAAGCCGGTCTGGACGTGCTGCACGTCGTTGTAGGTGTTCCAGGTCGTCCAGTGGTTGCCCGGCCAGAACGCGAAGCCGTGGTCGCGCTCGTGGTGCGTCCCGCGGATGGGGTCGGCGTCGGCGTCGGTGTCGGTGTCCGTGTCTGCATCGGCGTCTGCGTCTGCGTCGGTGTCTGCGTCGGTGTCGCTGTCGCTGTCGGCCTCGGGGTCGCTGTCCGGCGGCTCGGAGTGGGTCGGCTGGGCGTCCGAACAAGCGAGCAGGAAGAAGAGGTGCATCAAGGTGCCTCGGCCACGCAGCGGAAGCCCATGTAGAAGTTCGAGCTCGCCAGGTTCAGGTCGCTCCGGTAGGCCACATCGAGCACGGCATCGCCCCCCTTGGCGACCATCGAGCCACCGCGCATCAGCCCGACGGTCGCAGCCGGGTCGATCTCGGTCGCGTGGGGGGAAGCGTCCCAGGTCGTCAGCGTCCACTCCCAGAGCTGGCCGCTGGCGTCACACACGCCCCAGGCGTTGCAGCGCGGGCCCTCGGTGACGGCGGGGATGGTGGCCTCGCAGGTCTCGCTCGCGCAGGAGTTGAGCCTGTTGGCGTCGAACTCCCCGCCCCACCAGTAGCGCGACGTGGTGCCGGCTCGCGCGGCGTGCTCCCACTCCGCCTCGGTCGGCAGCCGCATGTCGTTGTGCTCGCACCAGGCCTTCGCGTGGTACCAGTTCACGCAGTTGGCGGGGTGGTCGGCGCGCTCGGAGCCCAGGTTGCAGCGCGGGTCGTCGGTGACCGTTCGCCACGCCGCCGGGTCCGTCTCTGGCGGCGCAGATGCCTGGAACTGTTCGACTGTCATGTGGCTCTTTGAGAGCTTGTAGGCCGCGATGGCGTGCTCGACCGGCGGCTCTTCGGAGAGCGGGATGCCCAGGACCAGGGGCCCGGCTGGGATCAGCGTGAAGAGATCCACGTCAGGTCTCGAAGACCGTGCAGGCGTCGGGGGAGGCGGGGAGCAGGACGCGCATCGAGGACTCCGGTCGAGGACCGGGAATCTACAACGTCAGCGTGCGGCGAGGGACGCCAGCCTTCGGACGGGCCTACTGCTTGACGTAGCGGAGCGTCCACTCCATCGGCTTGTCCAGGCTGGCGCTGGCCACGCTCACCGTCAGGAGGACCTCGTCATCGACGAAGCGGAAGGTGTTGGTCCGGGTGCCACTCTCGGCCTTCAGCTGCTGCCGGACGACGTCGCCCTTGCGCCGCACCGAGACCTCCACCGTCTTGCCGCGGACGTCGACGGTGGCTGCGGTCCCATCCATCGGGCGCTCCAGCGGCGGCATGGAGTCGCACTGGTTGGACCAGCTGTCCTCGGTCGCTTGGAGCACGTAGGTCTGGCAGTGATGCGCCGCGTTCTCCAAGCGGCCCCGGGCGATGCCCTGGATCATCGAGGGGAACTCCGCGACGGCGCCGTCGATCGCGGTGTCGAGTGTGGCTTCGACCTCGTCCGGTGTGGCGGCCAGCGCGTAGGTGCCCGCGATCGGCGCCGCGTGCGCCAGTGCGGTCATCGACAACAGCATGGGTCTCCCTCCAGGTGTGCGGGATATCCGACAATGCATGCGGTCCGCACTCCATCGACCCGAACCCGTCACGGCCCCCGAAGCCATCCCGGTCGACCGTAGCCGCTCTCCGCGCCGGGCCGCTGAGCGCCTGCTCGACGGCGAGCTCCTGGTGGTCACCGACCAGTACGGGACCGGCGCGGACATCCTCGATGCCCTGCACCGACTCCTGCGTCCGCCGAGCGCCTCGGCGCCGTTCGCGGCCCGGCAGGCGTTCCGGCGGGCGTTCCGGGAGGCCTCGCTTCGCCTGTTGGCGCCGATCCGACGTGGGCGGGTCGACTGGCCGAACCCGCCCTCGATCGGGTTCCTCGACGAGCTGTACCCGGACGCGTCGGACTTCCTGCTGCCCCTGGTCCAGGTCCAGGAGCTGAACGGCGCCTGGCAGCGGTACGTCGACGGCGTGCAGCTCGCGGTCCTGGGGCGTCGCGTCCACCCGTTCTACGGCACCTACTTCCCGACGCGGACCTCGCACCTCGAGCTGTTCGCGACCTGGCTCAGCCAGTACCGAGGCGCGAAGACCCGCGCGGTCGACGTGGGCACCGGCTGCGGCGTGCTGGCCTGGATGCTGTGTCGCGCGGGCTTCGAGCACGTCCTGGCCACCGACCAGAACCCCAACGCCATCGAGAGCGTGCGCCGCGAGCTGGTCCGCAACCCGGCGCCCATCGAGCTGCGCGTGGGCGACCTGCTCGGCGAGGGTGACGCCGTGGACCTGGTCGTCTTCAACCCGCCATGGATTCGAGGGGACGTGGACGGGGGCGTCGATGGCGCGCTGTACTGGACCGAGGGGCTCTTCGAGAGGTTCTTCGAGCAGGCTCGTGCCCGGGTCTCGCCCGAGGGAAGGGTCGTGCTCATCTACTCGAACGTGATGCAGCTCGTGCAGCCGGACGTGGCGCATCCCTTCGAGGTGGAGCTGGAGCGAGGGCGGTTCACGCTCGTCCAGAAGCTCGCGCGCAAGGTGAAGGCGTCGAAGGATGCGGACGGCCGCCGGCGCAAGACGCGGGAGAAGGTCGAGGTCTGGGAGCTGGCTCCCGCTTAGCGCCCTTGGGTCTCCTTCATCGCTCGGCGGGCCCGGGCGAGCTCAGCTCGCAGCTCGCGGGCCTCGTCCGCCGCCGCCTGGTCCTTCGACTGGCCGAGCTCGTCGACAAGCTGCTGGAGCTCCCGCGCCGCCTCTCCCTCGGGGTCCTGCCGTGCGTGGGCCTCGAGCCGCCTGGCCCGCTCGAGCAGTGGCTCCGCCAGGTGCTCGGGCAGTCCTTCGCTCAGATCCGCGAGCTTCTCGGTGAGGAGCGGCGCCTCGCTCGTGGTGCCCGCGACCAGGAGCCGGTTCCCGCCGCTCCTGAGCAGGGACACGATGTTGGTGAGGGACAGACCCGACGCCACGACGCCGAGGGCCAGCATCGCCGCGGCGACCAGGACGTTGCCTTCGGCCAGGCCAATCGCGCCCGCGGACAGGGCCATGACGCCGGCGAGCCCGATGGCGGCGTGGGCGGATGTGGCCAGCGCCATCCGGTTGCTGGTCGTCAGCCCGGTCCGGTTGACGACGCGCACCGTCAGGCCGATGGCGCGCAGATCTTCCGCCAACCGGCCGGCTGCAGCGGGATCCAGGTCCTGGGCGGCGATGAACTCGTTCGCCGTCGGGAGCTCGGCCCCTTCGACGAGCCCCAGCCCGTGTCGGGCC
Organism: Pseudomonadota bacterium; assembly: GCA_024228935.1. Taxonomy (GTDB): domain Bacteria; phylum Myxococcota_A; class UBA796; order UBA796; family CAJQPC01; genus JAAESX01. The sequence goes on along the minus strand of JAAESX010000148.1, from coordinate 96,361 downwards.
AGCACGCGTCGCACCGCATCGACGTCCAGCGGCGCCGTGCCAGCGGGCAGCACGTGCAGCCGGGCGCCGTGTCGCGACGCGATGACAGTGGTGCTCATGCTCCAGTCCTACCCGGTCGTCCAAGGGTCGGACCAGTCCAGCGCGCCGGGCACCTGACTGCGACCTGTGCGGCTTTCGGTCAGGTGCTGCCCGGAGGAGACGGGTTGTCTCGCTCGGAACCCGGTCGTAGAACGGCTCCATCCACGGAGTCCTCGATGTCCTCGCCCCTGTTCAGCCCCCACCTGCTCGGCACCCTCAGGCTGTCCAATCGTGTCGTCATGGCGCCGATGACCCGCTCTCGGGCGACGCCGGACCACACCCCCACGCCGATCATGGCCGAGCACTACGCTGCCCGAGCCGATGCGGGGCTGCTCATCACCGAGGGCACGGCCCCCGATGCGAACGGATGTGGGTACGCGCGCATCCCTGGCATCTGGTCGGTCGAGCAGGCCGCCGCCTGGAGCGAGGTCACGGACGCCGTGCACGCCCGTGGCGGCCGGATCGCCATCCAGCTCATGCACACCGGTCGCGTCGGTCACCCGCTCAACCAGCCCGAGGGGGCCGAGCTCCTGGCTCCCAGCGCTGTCCCCCTCGACGGCGAGATGTACACCGACCAGGAAGGACCGCAGCCTCACCCCGTGGCGCGGGCGATGACCGAGGCGGAGATCGAAGCGGCCGTCCAGGGCTATGTCGAGGCGGCTCGGAACGCGGTGGACGCGGGCTTCGACCTGATCGAGCTGCATGGCGCAAACGGCTACCTGATCGACCAGTTCCTGAGCCCGAACAGCAACTTGCGGACGGACGGGTGGGGAGGGGACCTCGCCGGACGCGCCCGGTTCGCGCTGACCGTCGCGCGGCGTGTGGTCCAGGCCATCGGTTCCGAGCGCGTCGGGATCCGCTTGTCGCCCGGCGGTGTCTTCAACGGGATCCTGCCCTGGGACGCCGTCGCCGGAGACTTCACCTGGCTGGCGGGTGAGCTCGGAGCGGTGGAACTGGCGTATCTGCACCTCGTCGACCACAGCAGCATGGGAGCGCCCCCGGTGGCGGCCGAGCTCAAGGCCGCGATGGGGCAGGCCTTCGGTGGGTCCATCATCCTCTCGGGTGGGTACGACCGGGACAGGGCGGACGCCGATCTGGCTGCCGGTCGGGGGCAGCTCGTCGCCTTCGGTCGGCCGTTCATCTCGAACCCCGATCTGGTGACCCGACTGCGCGAACGCGCTGCGCTCAACGACCCGGACTTCGGGACGTTCTACGCACCCGGCGCCAAGGGCTACAACGACTATCCGACGCTCGATCCCGCCTGATACAACCTCGGTCATGAGCACGACCGAAGAGCGCACGTGGCGGGGAATGGGCTGGACCGCCGAGATCGTCGACAACGAGGACGGTGGGGGCTGGGCACTGGCCATGACCCCGGACGGTCGGGACGAGCCCGTGCTGATCGTCCCGTGGACGATGGGGCGGAACAAGAAGGACCCGAAACCGCTCAACAAAGCGGACTTCCGGACGCAGGTGAAGGCCGCCAGCGATGTCCTTCGGCGGAGCGCCCAGCAGATCCGGCGAGCCCACCGCGTGAGCCTGGACGTCAACGTGGCGAGCGGTGAGCGGGTTCGCGTCGTGTTCGACGTCATCCCCGACGAGGTCGAGCCCGAGGGCGAGCTCGTGTGCTCGAGCCTGGCCGGTGTCGAGCTCGGCCGGGCGAGCTGTCCGGCGCACCTGAAGCTCACCCGCGCCCGCGCCATCGCCTGGGTCGATGGGGGCTGCCGGACCGTGTACGGAGACGACTGATGCTGCTGCTCCTGGTCGCGTCCGGCTGCGCACCCGAACCTCCGACGCCGCCGGACGTGGACTACGGCTGGTGGCTGACGGTGCGCGCGTCCGAGCTCGAGGAGTCCGTGGTGCTCGAGGTGCGCTGAGGCATGTTGCTTGCGAACTGCAAGGAGGATCTGCAGGCCCAAGCTGACCTATTTCGACTTCGATGGCTCGCGTGGCCTCGAGTGCCGTCTCGCCCTGAACGTCGCCCGTGTCGAGTTCGAGGACGACCGGATCAAGCGAGCCGAGTGGCTGGCCCTCAAGCCGACGCTCCCGTACGGCGCGTTGCCCGTACTTGAGGACGGCGACCTGAAGCTGGCGCACAGCTCGCCCATCCTCTGCTACGTCGGCCGGAAGCATGGGCTGCACCCGACGGACCTGGTCACGGCGGCCCGGCACGAGGCGCTGATGAACTCGGTCGAGGACCTGCGGAACAAGGTGCCCGGCCGGGGACTCTCCGACGACGAGAAGAAGGCCGCGCGCGAGGCGTTCGCCGCCGGGTGGCTGTCTCAGTGGGCCGAGACGGTCTCGTCGGAGGTCGTCGGGCCGTTCGTCGCGGGGGACACGCTCCACGTCGTGGACCTGAAGCTGTACACCATCCTGCGGGCGTACCTGGGTGGGATGTACGACAACATCTCACTGGAACTGTTCGAGAAGTGGCCCAAGCTGGCCGCGCTGCACGCCGCGGTCGACGCGCACCCGGCGGTCCGCTCCTGGCTCGACTGAGCGTACTCTCGGACGCTCGGACAAGTCCGCCGGACGCCCCCTCATGGGAGTCGTCCGGCGGACTTTCTACGTTGTGGGGAACCCGAACGAGAGTCCCGCCATGCTCCTCACCACCCTGATCGCCGCGACCGCTTCCGCCTCGGAGCTGACCGCTTCCGACACCTTCATCGTCAAGCCGACGGTCCTCGCCGACTATACCGCGGACGCCGTGAAGACCCCCCGCCGCCGCAGCCCGCTTTTGGCCGCGGGCCTGAACTGGGTCCTGCCCGGAACCGGGTACCTCTACAACGGTGAGCGGCCGGGGCTGGGCGCCACGCTGGCGGTCGGCGCCGTCGGTCTGACCGTCGTCGAGCAGTCCCACGCCTTCTTCGGCGAGGGCCTCAAGACCTACGACCCCATGCTCTTCAACCTGATGTTCGCGTCCGTCCTCGTCATGAACACGGGCCTGGCCGTCGATGCGTTCGTCGAGGCCCGCGCCATCAACGACCGGAACGGCCACGAGCGGAAGCGCCAGGTGACCCTCGCCCCGTCGATGCTGCCCGGCAATGACGACGAGCTGGCGTACGGCTTCGTCGTCAGCGTCCGATAGGATCGCCGGATGGAAGCGCTCTCTCCGATGCTGAAGGAGCTCCGGCTCCAGGGCAGCATCTTCTCCCGAGCCGAGCTCGCCGCCCCCTGGGGTGTCGAGACCTCGGGCGGTGACGCGGCCATCTTCCACGTCGTGACGGCGGGGGAGGCCTGGCTGCGTCCCGAAGGCGAGGCGCCCATCCACCTGGAGACGGGGGACCTGGCGGTGCTCATGCGCGGCCAGTCCCATGTCCTGAGCGACCGGGAGACGGGTCATGTCCGGCACATCTCCCAGTTCACCTCCGAGCCCGGGCCCGATGGGCTCCCGTGCCTGACCAATCGGGCGACGGGCGCACGCACCTCCATCCTGTGCGGGACGCTGTCGTTCGACCCCGAGGCGCGGACCTTCATCCAGCGGCAGCTTCCCAGCGTGCTGCACACGGGCTCGGATCAGACGGCCCCGTGGCTCGACACCAGCCTCCGGATGCTGGCGGCCGAGGTCGGAGCGCCCGCTGGCGACGCCATCGTCGGTCGCCTGGCCGAGGTCTTGTTCATCCAGGTGCTGCGCAAGCTGGCGAGCCGTCCGGAGCCACCGCGCTGGCTCCAGGCGCTGGGGGGCCTGGGCATCGGTCGGGCACTCACGCTCGTCCACAGCGACCCGCAGACGGCGTGGACGGCCAAGACGCTCGCGGCTCGAGCAGGGATGTCGATGTCCGTGTTCGTTGAACGGTTCCAGGCACTTGTCGGCGAGTCGCCGTCGGCCTACATCACGCGCTGGCGCATGACGCTGGCCTGTGGCGCGCTCCGCCACGGCGAGCACGGGATGTTCGAGGTCGCCCAGCTCGTCGGCTACAGCTCCGAGGCCGCCTTCAGCAAGGCCTTCAAGCGGGAAATGGGGCAGTCCCCGTCGGTCTGGCGTCGGTCGGTGGCCTGAACACCTCGACCGGCTCGGCGACCCCCTTCATGTCGAAGGAGCCGCACGAGGTCCACCCAGGCGTCCGCGCGACGAACGCCGAGCTGGCGAGCACCGGCTCGCCGAGCTTTCCGCACGTGGCTTCGATGCGCGCGGCCAGGTTCACGGCCGAGCCGATGACGGTGAAGTCCAGCCGTCCGGGGGCGCCGATGTTGCCGTAGCTGACGTCTCCGTAGTGGAGCCCGACACCGACGTCCGCCATGGCCAGGCTGGCTGCGCTGCGACGCTCGTGCGTTTCGGTCAGGCGCTGTCGGAGCGGCGATCTCGGTGGCGGCACCGAACCCCGTGGCCGTCCCCATCAGGACGAACGCGCTCCCAGCCGCGCTGGCGTGCCCGTCGGTCGCGTACGCGCCCACGACGACGTCGTCGAACACGTCGGCGTCGACGTCTCCGGCGTCCGCGACGCTGACCCCGAACCAGTCGTATGTGGCGTGTCCGCTGGCCTTGGAGGTCTCGACGAGGCCCTCGGCCGAGCCCAGGAAGAGGTAGGCGCTTCCGGACTGGAGCCCGTTGTCGTCGTCGCCCCAGGCCCCGACCACCGCGTCCGGGTAGCCGTCGCCGTCGACGTCGCCAGCGGGGGACACCGAGATGCCGAAGAAGTCGCCTGCCGCCCCATCGGATGCCTGGATGCGCGTCTCCTCGACGCCACCCGCGAACACGTGCAGTGAGCCTGTGTAGCTCCCGGACCCCGGGGCTCCGACCAGCGGGTCGTCGAGTCCGTCGCCGTCCACGTCGGCCAGGGCGAGGGAGCCACCGAACGCGTCGTCCTCGGCGCCGTTCGCGGGGAGGTGCTTGTTCGCTTCGTTGCCCAGCCCGGCCGGGTCGCCGAGCCAGAAGTACGCGGACCCGGAGTTGGGCGCCTGGTCGTCGTCGTTGGGGGCGGCACCCAGGATGTCGTCCAGGCCGTCTCCATCGATGTCGCCGCCGCCGGCGACCGACCACAGCCCAGGCGGTCTCCTGTCCCGCCATCATCCGCTACCACGCGGTGCTGCGCGCCCACACCGGAGGCGTCTCCCAGGAGCAGCACGACGCTGCCGCTCTCGGGGGCGTTGCCATCGTTGCCGTAGGCGCCGATGACCAGGTCGTCCAGGCCGTCTCCGTCGACGTCGCCCGCGTGGTCCACGCCGAAGCCGTAGAAGTCTCCTGCTCCGCCATCGGGGGACGTGACCTCGTCCACTCCGCCGGACAACAGCAGGAGCTGGATCACCGCAGCGCCTTCTCGAGCGCGCCGCTGGCGGTCTCCTCGAGCCAGGCCAGATCGACGGTCTGGTGCGCCTCGCAGATGAACCAGGGCTCGCGCGAGTCGGGCTCCAGCATCACGCCTGCCTCGATGAGGTTCTTCGCGAAGCGGGTGTAGAGCGGGGCGTCGGTGCTCTTCCAGTCCCGGTACGTCATGGGCACCTCGCGCGAGAAGTGGACCCCGAACATCGCGTCCGGGCCGGCGAACGTGTGCTCGACGCCGAACCGGGTGAACACCCGCCCCAGGAGCTCCTGGATGCGCGCTCCGACCGCGTCGACGGTGGTCAGGGCGTCCGTCTCCTTCAGGATCGTCAGCGTGGCCTCGGCCGCCGCGAGCGCGATGAGGTTGGCGGTGTAGGTCCCGCCGTGGGTCACGCCGCCCTCGTCGAACGAGATGACGTCCATCACGTCCGCGCGACCGCCGAACGCGGCCACCGGGTAGCCGTTGCCCATGGCCTTGGCGTAGGTCGTCAGATCGGCGTGCACGCCGTACAGCTGCTGCGCTCCGCCGAGCGCGACACGGAAGCCGGTCTTCACCTCGTCGATGATCAACATCGTGCCGGCATCCGTACAGGTCTGCCGCAGGTTCTCCATGTACTCCTGCGTGGCCGAGATCGACCCGCAGTTCCCCATGATGGGCTCGAGCACGACGGCCGCGACCGGCGCCCCCTCGAAGGCCTTCGCCAGCCCCTCGGGATCGTTCAGCTCGATGAAGTCGACGTTGGCCCGGGTCGCCTCGGGGAGACCCCCGCCGAAGGGGACGATGCCGTTGTCGTCCGAGCGCCACATCATCTCGTCGTAGAGCCCGTGGAAGCCTCCCTCGACGACCAGCACGCGGTCCCGGCCAGTGAACCCTCGCGCCACGCGGACCGCGCCCATCACCGCCTCGGTGCCCGAGTTCGCGAAGCGCATCTTCTCGATGTTGGGGCAGATCGACTTGATGAGCTCGACCACCTCGGCGTCGAGGGGGGTGCTGAAGCCGCTGACCGTGCCGATGTCCCGGATGGCCGAGATGACCGCGCTGTCGACCCGCTCGTCGCGGTAGCCGAGGATGATCGGTCCGTACGCCAGCCGGAAGTCGACGTACTCCCGGCCTTCGCACGAGGTGAAGCCGCCGCCCTGGAGCGTGCGGATGAACATCGAGTCCTGCGCCCCCCAGTACCGGTAGCTGTCCAGGACACCCATCGGCATGTGGTTCTGGGCGTGGGCGAGGAGCGTGGCGTTGTCGGGCATGGGGGACCTCCGGGCGTGCGCGCTAACGGGCTCAGCGCTCCTGTCGCGTCGGACGGATCAGCACGTCGTGGACCTGGCAGTGGGCTGGCTGGGCCAGGACCCAGGACGCCGCTTCCGAGATGTCTTGCGGTTCCAGCACCTTGTACTGCCCGTAGGTCCTCTCCGCGGCACTCGGATCGCCGTGGTAGACGGCGGCGAACTCGGTCTCCACGAAGCCGGGGCTGACCGAGCTGACCCGTATCCCGCTGCCCTGTTCGTAGAGCTCCTGTCGCAGCCCCTCGGTGAGCGACCGGACCGCGTACTTCGTCGCCGAGTACATGCCGCTGGCGTGGGGGACCCGATGGGCTGACATCGACGAGATGTGGAGGACGTGGCCGTCGACGCCGCGCGCGCGCATGTCGCGGATGTCGCGGATGGCCTCGCGGGTGCAGATGGTCAGCGCCAGGACGTTGACCTCGAGCATCTCCCTCCAGGCCTCGGTCGAGCCGTCCGAGAGCGTGGTCCGGCGGCCCAGACCCGCGTTGTTGATGAGCACGTCGACGCCCCCCAGGCGCGCACGGGTCTGCTCGAACAGCGTGAGGATCGACGCCTCGTCCCTCAGGTCCACCTGCATCGCGTGTGCGTCCGGGCCGAGCTCCTCGGCGAGGGCCAGCAGCCGGTCGAGACGGCGCGCCGCGAGCACGACGCGGAGTCCGTCCTCACAGAGGCACCGCGCGATCGCCGCGCCGATCCCGCTCGAGGCGCCGGTGACCAGCGCGACGCGACCGGCGAGGGGGTGGGGGAGGCGCATGTGCGCTGCTCCGTGGTCGACGCCAGCTTGCCACCGGTGCAAGCCGGAAGAGAGTTCCGGGGGGCCGGGAGGCTCGGCCGCGGAGTAGGCTTGGGCCCGTGAGGACCGCCCGGCCCATCGTCTACTCCGAGCTGAACTGTCCGTTCTGTCACGCGCTGAACGAGTGGTTCGAGGCGCGCGGCTGGGGCGAGGACGTGCTGTGGATGGGCGTCGAGCACGAGCCGCACCTGCCGACGCCCCCGCGGCTGACGGTGGTCGAGGCGCGTCTGCTCGAGGACGAGGTCGCCCAGGTGTGGAGCAGAGCGCCCGGCGTGCGCCGCGACGAGCCGCCGACCCGGCCGAACTCCAGGCGTGCGCTCGCCGCACTCGTCCTGCTCGGGCTCCAGGGTGGGGACGTGCGCGCCGCGCGTACCCGTCTCTTCCGGGCGCTCTGGTGGGACGGACGGGACATCTCCGACGGGGCGGTGATCGCCGACTGCGCGGGGGATCTGGACGCGGCGTCTCTGGACGCCGCCGAGGACGAGGTGGCCGCCCGTACCCGCGCCTGGCGGGAGCGCCAGTGGAATCGGATACCCGTGTTCGAGGCCGGCACCGGCGTGCTCTACCTCGGCCTGGGCGACGAGCGGCTCCTCGAGGTCTTCATGGGCTCGGCGCTCTTCGACATCGAGCAACCGGGTTCTTGCGAGGTCATGCCTTGAGCGACGAGATCAGCTGGCTTCGGGCCGAGCTCGAGCGGGCCGTGCAGCAGCTCCCGAGGCTTTGTCAGCTCGTCGAGTTCAGCACGGACATGCTGGTGATGTTCGACGCGCAGATGACGGTGATCGACTGCAACCGCGCCGCCACCGAGGCGCTCGGTCTCCCTCGGCACGGACTCCACGGGAGCGACCTCGACGGCGTCCTGGACACCCACGCCCTGCGCGGGCTGGTGGGGGAGCTGGCGCCCCCAGCGCGGCGACGGATCACGCTCGAGCTGACTCGGGCAGACGGAACGTCGTTCCCGGCCGAGCTCAACGTGACGTCCTTCGAGAGCGACGGGGCGAAGCTCTTCCTGGCGGCGGGCCACGACATCACGGAGCGCCGTCGGCTGGAAGAGCGGGCGCGCCAGGTCGAGCGCATGCAGGCCGTCGGCATCCTGGCGTCCGGCGTCGCGCATGAGATCAACAACCCGCTGGCCTACGCGACCATGAACCTGGAGTACGCGCTCGACCAGCTCGGCTCGGACACGCAGCCCGAGACGGTCAGCGCCCTCGACGACGCCCTTCACGGCCTGGAGCGGGTCAAGCGCATCGTCCAGGATCTGTCGGTGCTGAGTCGTCCCCACGACGGGACCCAGAGCGCGGACGTGTGCGCGGCCATCGGCTCGGCCATCGACATGAGCGAGCACCAGCTCCGCCATCGGGCCGAGCTCGTGCTCGACCTCGACGACCTGCCGCGCGTCCAGGGCGACGAGTCGCGCATCAGCCAGGTCCTGCTCAACCTGCTGATGAATGCGGCCCACACCATCGAGCCTGGCGACGCGGCTGACAACCGCGTCGTGGTGCGCGGTCACGTCGAGCGGGAGTTCGTCTGCGTCGAGGTCGAGGACACCGGCGCGGGCATTCCGGCGGATGTGATTGACCGGGTGTTCGAGCCGTTCTTCACGACGCGCGGTCTGACCGCGGGTAGCGGCCTGGGACTCGCCATCTCCCGCGAGACCGTCCTGTCGATCGGCGGCCGTCTCGTGGTCGAGAGCACCGAGGGGGAGGGGACCCGCGCGACCGTCTGGCTGCCGCTGTCGACCGCGGAGCCGGCTCCTGCGCCGCTGCCGGAAGTGGCGGCGAAGCTGCGGCTGCTGGTGGTGGACGATGAGCCGCGACTGGCCGCTGCGCTGGGGCGACTGCTCGGCGCGGACCATGTCGTGACGGCGGTCACGTCTGGCCGCGAGGCGCTGCAGCTCGTCGAGGCCGGCGAGCCGCTCGACGCGGTCCTTTGCGACGTGATGATGCCCGACCTCGACGGTCGCGCGGTGTACGCCAGGCTGCTTCAGATGGCGCCGGAGCTGGCACGCCGGACCGTGTTCATGACCGGGGGCGCGATGTCCGAGGGAACCCGGGCTTTCGTCGAGGAGATGGCAGACCGTTGCCTGACCAAGCCCTTCTCGCCCGAGCGCGTGGCAGAGCTCCTGGCCGAGCACGGGTAGGGCTACCGGGGGATGCGCAGCCGGGAGCAACCCAGGGCGCCGTCCAGCCCCTTGAGCTCGGCGTCGAAGCGCTCGGCTTCCTCGGCGCGGCCGAGCCAGTCGCCGGCGCGGGCCTCGTCGGCGAGCTCCGCGAGGACGACGAGCTCGTCCTCACCGGCGGCTCCCTGGAGCCGGGCCGCCACGTTGACCGTCTGTCCGAAGTAGTCGAGCAGGTCGTTCGCCGTCACGGCGTAGCAGGGGCCGCTGTGGACGCCCAGCTTCAGCCAGACGTCCTGGGCGGTCTCGCGAGGCGCCTGGAATGCGGGCCAGGCCTCGAGCATCGCGACCGAACAGGCCAGCGCGTCCCGCTCGACCGAGAACGCCGCCATCACGGCGTCTCCGATGGTCTTCACGATGGTGCCGTGGTGCGCGGCGATGATGCCGCCGAGCAGGTCGAAGTGCTCCTGCACGAGCTTGTAGGCCCGGGCGTCGCCTTCGCGCGTGTACAGCTCGGTCGAGCCGGTGAGGTCTGAGAACAGGAGCGAGATGCGCGTGACCTTGAGCTGGCGGCCGGGAGCCAGCACGTCGCCGGAGAACTGACGGCGGAACAGGGCGTTCGTCGCGAGGTGGGATGCGGTGGCCGCGAGGTCGGACCAGCCGGGGAGCTCGAGCTTCACGTGCCGGTCGTCGCCCAGGGCGCTCGTCACGAGGATGGCGCCGCCCGGTCGGACGGCCACCGGGGCAGGACCTTCGGGGAAGATGACCTGGGTCTGCTCGGCGCCATCGTCGACGACGCGCACGTCGACCTGGGAGCCGCCGCGAAGGAACACGCGCAGGGGGCCGGCGAACTCGGGAGCCGTCAGTTGGATCGCGGCGCCGGCGGGCAGGTGGTGCTGACTCAGGACGTGCGGGGTCCGTGCCGGACCACCCGAGCAGAACTGGATGTCCTCGACCGGACGCACGCCGGGGCGAGGGCAGAACGTGGCCTCGACCGAGCGGTCGAACGGGAGCTCGAAGTCGATGTCGCAGAGCTGGCAGTGACCGGCGTCGTCGAGCTCCCAGAGCCGGCCGACGCGGCTCGCTCGGGTCTGGCAGCTGGGGCAGACCAGGTCCCAGTTGAGCTCGAGGAGTCCGGCCTCGACTCCGTGCAGACACGCATCCAGGACGTCGTTTCGGTCCTCGTCCCACCGGTCGGCGAGCTCGAACGGTCGAATCCGGATCAGCTCGGCGTCGTGCGCGTCTCGGACGAGCGCCAGGAGCTTGTCCCGCGAGGGCGCTCCGGCTGCGGAGGCGCGCAGGGCCCGGGCGCAGCGGTCGAGCTCCGTCGGGTCGAAGCGCGTGGGCTCGATGGGGATGGGCCGGCTGAGCGCGGTGCCGCGGCGGAGCTCCTCGTCGATGCCGCGGATCGCGTCGGCGATGGTCGCCATGCGGCGCTTCGCGAGGAACCGCGCGATGGGGACGAGAGGCAGGAACTTCGGGAGCAGGCGCAGCTCCAGGGTGATGTCCGTCCCGCCTTCGTCGGCGTCCTCGAGCTCGAAGCGCATGCGGAGCCAGGCGGTCGGCCCGGTCTGCATGTCCCGGTGGACCTGGAACCAGGAGGGCGTCGTCCACTCGTACGGCGGCTCCAGGTACTGGACCGGGAAGCCGTCCAGGTTGGTGCGCACCAGGTACCGCGCCGACCCTTGTCCCTCGACGGGCTCGAGGTGGACCTCGTTCATGCCGGAGAGCCGGTTGATCAGGTCGGTGTCGGTGATGATCGGCCACAGCCGCTCGCGAGGCGAGGCGACGTGGAAGCGGTGCTGGACGAGGACCTCGGGCACCTAGCTCATGAACCCCGCGTCCTCCAGTTCGCGAGCGAGCGGGTCGTTGTCGAGCCCTGGTGCGGTGGCGCCCGTCAGGAGCTCGAGTCGGCTGAGCTCTGCGGTCAGCGCGCGGGCGGCGCTGTGCTCGTCCAGGTGCGAGAGATCGATCGCGAACTCCGGCGAGAGCGGCGCCTCGTACGGGTCGTCCACGCCGGTGAAGTTCCGGATCTCCCCGCGGAGGGCCGCAGCCCAGACGCCGCGCGTGTCGCGATCGATGCAGGTCTCCTTCGGCGTGGTCACGGCGACCTCGGCGAATGCCCCCACCTGGGACCGGATGGTGTCGCGCGTCTCCCGATACGGGCTGACCGCGCTCACGATGGCCACGACCCCGTTGTTGGCCAGGAGCTTGGCGGCGAACGCGTGTCGCAGGCAGTTCTGGACACGCTCCTCTCGTGAGAAGCCGAGGCTTGAGGCCAGGGGGGTGTCGCGGAGCGCGCCGCTGTCGATGACCTCGACCTGGCGCCCCCGCTGTTGGAGCTGCTGCGCGAGGGCCCTGGCCAGTGCGCGCTTGCCACTGCCGGGTAGCCCGGTGATCCAGACGACGAATCCCTTCATGGGCGTCAATCTATCGTGCGGATCCCTGCACGTTTCAATCCGCCGCCTCGGTTAGCGAATCGGCGTGTTCTCCGATCGCTCCCGACTCCCCATCGCGCTGGTGTGCCTCGCCTGGCTGATGACGATGGCGGTGCTCTACACGGACGTCGTGACCAGCCGCGTCGGTTGGATCCAGGACTGCTCGGCGGACAAGGCGGCTTGCGATGGACGCCGGGTGTTCCTGGCGCTGTCCGAGGTCGTCGCGATCGAGGGCGACTCCTACACCGTGCGCAAGGTCACCGAGGAGCACCGCGTCGACGGCGACGCCACCGGACTCGAGCTGGGCGAGACCATCTCCGTCATCGCGCGGTTCGACGCGGCGACCGACACCATCTCGGAGGAGTCCCGCGAGTCCCACCCGTGGCGCGAGGAGAAGGTCCTCCTCGGGTACCTGGGGTTGCTGCTGGCGCTCGGCGTCGCCGGGTTCGGCGTCCGCTTCCGTGATGGGCGGCTGGTGTCCCGTGGCTGATCTCGTCACGCACATCGCGACCGGGCTCCTGTTCAAGGGAGCCACCCGCGGGCGGCACGCGCCGCTGTTCGTCCTAGGCACCGTGCTGCCGGACGTCTGTGGCCGAGTCGTGGGCATGGGTCTGTCGAAGCTCGACCCCCTGTTCTCGGTCCCCGATCTGCTCGTGTACGGCCCGGGCGTCGTGCACATGCCGCTGGGCATGCTCGCGTTCACCCTGCTCGTCGCTCAGCTGTTTCGGGCTGACCAGAGGGCGGCCGTGTGGGCCAACCTCCTGGGCGGTGCGGTGCTGCATCTCGTCGTGGACGTGCTCCAGCACCACACGGGTACGGGCTATCCGCTGCTCTTCCCGCTCTCGCAGTGGCACTGGGAGGCGGGACTCATCGGGAGCGAGGCCACCGTGCCGTTCGCGCTGCCGGCGCTCGTGCTCGGTGGCCTGCTCTACGCGTGGCGGCGTCCTAGAACGGCGGCTGCTCCTCGACCTGGGCCCGCTCCGGGATCGAAGCCGGCTGGTCCCGACGCGCCGTGAAGTAGCTCACGCTCTGGGCGACGACGTCGCTCGTGTGCCGCTTCTGCCCGGTCTTGTCGGTGTACTCGCCGTAGCGCAGCTCACCGACCACCGCGACCGGGTCGCCCTTGCGCAGCCGGTCCGCCACGATCTCGGCCTGCTTCTCCCAGACCACGATGCGGTGCCACTCCGTGTGGGTGTCCCAGCCTTCCCCCTTCTTCACGCGCCGGCCGGTCGCGAGCGACACGTTGGCCACGGTCTTTCCGGAAGCGGTCCGGCGGACCTGGGGGTCCTTTCCGAGTCGTCCCACCAACATCACCTTGTTCACGTCGTGCATCGTTCTCTCCTGTTTGTTCGGGTGGATGCACCAGGCGTGGATGCAGGGGGCGTGCCATCCTTAAGTGGCTGGAATCACACAGGGAGGCGCGACCAACTCTCGCTTGTCGCGACGTTGTCCGGGGGATGTGCGGAGCCTGTGACGACTTGTTCTGGTGGGTGTTCCCACAGAGGCCACGCGATATGGTCGGCGAACGGTGCGTCGCTTCCTCGTCATCGAAGGCTTGATCGGGGTCGGCAAGACCACCCTCTGCAAGCTCGTGCGAGACGAGTGGGACGCGCGGCTGGTGCTCGAGCCCTGGGCCGAGAACCCGTTCCTGGCCTCGTTCTACGACGACCCCGACCGGTTCGCGCTGCCGACGCAGCTCTTCTACCTGGCCAACCGCTTCAAGCAGCAGCAGGCCATCCGGCAGACGGACCTGTTCCACGACCTGGTCGTCGCCGACTACCTGTTCGAGAAGGACTCGCTTTTCGCACAGCAGACGCTGACGGGCGACGAGCTGGAGCTCTACTACCAGTTCGCCGGGCTGCTGGGCGACACGCTGGCCAAGCCCGACCTGGTGCTGTTCCTGGACGCCCCGACCGAGTGCATCCTCGACCGCATCAACCGGCGCGCCATCGAGTCCGAGCAGGTCATCCAGCCCGACTACCTGGACTCCTTGCGTGACCGTTACTACGCCTTGTGGGAGGACTACACGGCGGCCCCGGTGCGCGTACTGCACACTCAGGACCTCGACTACGTCTCCAATCCGGAGGACCAGAGAGCCGTTCTCGAGATGATTCGAGGATGGCTCGAGAACAACGAAGCCCCCGGGCTCCCTGCATCGGCAGCTGCCGAGTGGGAGGGCCAGGCCGAGCTCTTCGGAGCGAAGGACACGGGAGCATAGGGACAGCACAATGAAGCGAATGACGGCGTTGGACCTTCAGAAGATGAAGGCCGACAGGCAGCGGATCGCCATGGTGACGGCGTACGACTACACCATGGCTCGAATCGTCGACGCGGCAGGCGTCGACATGGTGCTCGTGGGCGACAGCCTGGGGATGGTCTTCCAGGGCCACCAGGACACGCTCTCGGTCACGGTCGACGACATGGCCTACCACGGTCGCTGCGTCGCTCGCGGGCTGAAGCGCGCGCACCTGACGGTCGACATGCCGTTCATGTCGTACCAGGTGAGCCCCGAGCAGGCCCTTCAGAACGCGGGGCGCCTGGTCCAGGAGGGCAAGGCCCAGTCCGTGAAGCTGGAAGGCGGCATGCGGACCGCGCCGGCCATCGAGCTCATCACCGCGGCCGGCATCCCGGTCGTCGGCCACGTCGGCCTGACGCCGCAGTCGGTCAACGCGCTCGGCGGGTACCGGGTCCAAGGTCGAGGTGACGAGGGAGCGGCACGGCTGCTCGACGACGCCAAGGCCGTCCAGGACGCCGGCGCCTTCTGCATCGTCCTCGAGATGGTCCCCGCCCACGTGGCGGCCCAGGTCAGCGCGTCGCTGCAGATCCCGACCATCGGTATCGGCGCTGGGGTCGAGTGCGACGGCCAGGTGCTGGTCTGCAACGACCTGCTGGGCTTCGACACGGGCTTCAAGCCGCGCTTCGTGAAGCGCTTCGCCGAGCTCCAGGACCCGATGATCGAGGCGATGCAGGCCTACGTGGGCGAGGTTCGCGACGGCACCTTCCCGGCGGACGAGCACTCGTTCATCCGGAAGGACTCGGCCGTCAAGGTCACCAAGCTCTACTGATGCGCACCGAGGCGGATCCGGGCCGACTGCAGGCCCAGGTGCTCGCCTGGCGTGCCGAGGGACTCCGCGTGGGCTTCGTGCCGACGATGGGGTTCCTTCACGCCGGCCACACGTCGCTCATGGACCTGGCGGCTACACGCTGCGACCGGTTGGTCGTGAGCATCTTCGTGAACCCGATGCAGTTCGGTCCGGGTGAGGACCTGGACGTCTACCCCCGGGATCCGCAGGGAGACGCGGCCAAGTGTGCAGCTCATGGCTGTGACCTGCTCTTCACGCCCGAGGCCTTCTACCCACAGGACTTCAGCACACGCGTGATCCTGGGCGGCATCACCGACCGGCTCTGCGGGGCCCGTCGGCCGGGGCACTTCGAGGGGGTCACGACGGTCGTCGCCCGGCTCTTCGGCGTCGTCCAGCCGCACGTCGCGGTCTTCGGCGAGAAAGACTACCAACAGCTCGCCGTCATCCGCCGGATGGTCCGCGACCTGGCCATGCCGATCGAGATCCTGGGTGGTGAGCTGATCCGCGACCACGACGGCCTCGCGCTGTCTTCGCGGAACAAGTACCTGTCGGCGGCAAACCGCGAGCGCGCGCTCACCCTGCATCGAGCGCTGTACGCGATGCGGGTGACGGAAGACCGCAACGTCGAGCGGCTGCTCGATGTCGGTAGGGACGTGCTGGACGTCGACCGGATCGACTACCTGGAGATCGTGGACACCTCCTCGCTCGAGCCCCTGACGACGATGGATCGGCCCGCCCGGGCACTCGTCGCGGCGTTCCTGGGGAAGACCCGCCTCATCGACAACGTGGCGCTCTGAGTGGACGCCAGCGCTGGAGTCATCCTCGGGGTCGCCGCGCTGCTCGGCATCAACCGGCTGATCTGGGTCGGTGACAGCCACCGCCGCCTGAAGTGGGTGGTCATCCAACTCCTGAACGTCACGGGCGCCTCGTACATGGTGCTGTGGGGCGTCCCGGACTTCGTCGGGAACATGGCGATCGCCAACTACGTGCTGGCCGCGCTGATCGTCTTCCACTCGATCCAGAACGGACGACGACTGAGGAAGGAAGAGCGCGAGTCGGCGGATGGGGCCGACTCGGAGCTCGAGGACCGCCGTGCCGAGGTCCGAGCCCGCCTCAAGGATGGAGGGAAGACGGACGACAAGGAGGAGGGTTGATATGTTCCACTGCCTCGGAGACACCGGATGCTGTTCCTCTTGTTGATGACCTCAGAGCCTCAGGCCGGCTACGCCGAGGGCAAGAGCTGCGTGAACAACAAGGTCTCGGACAACTACCTGGGCGGGTGGCGTCTGCGCACCGCCGGGGCGTTCGAGATCCCCGAGGACGACACGCGGTACTACCTGGTCACCCTCGCCAGCACGATCCAGTACAAGATCATCGCGTGCGCGGACGACTCGGCCGAGTCCATCCAGGTCGTCGTCTACAACAACTCGGGCCGCGTCATCAGCAGCTCCGAGCCGTCTGGACGGGACGCTGAGTTGTCCTTCGACCCGCCGAAGAGCGGGAGCTACTTCGTCGGAGCCCGCGTCGTGTCGCTGGCCGAGGTCGAGGAAGAAGAGGAGACGCGGAAGCGTCGCCGGAAGAAGGAAGACGACGTCGC
Organism: Pseudomonadota bacterium; assembly: GCA_024228935.1. Lineage (GTDB taxonomy): Bacteria > Myxococcota_A > UBA796 > UBA796 > CAJQPC01 > JAAESX01. Next base: position 79,709 of record JAAESX010000148.1, on the reverse strand, counting down.
GACCTCGGGCGTCGGACTGGGCATCCTCTACAAGTAGACGCCGGTCAGCCGGCCGTCGCCATCGCGAGCAGGATGGCGTTCCCGAGCCCGCCGCCGGTCAGGTATGTCCGGCCGTTCCAGGGGACTGGCAGGCCGAACAGACGAGCGGTCCGCAAGCTGCGCTCGTACGCCGCCTCGTCTCCGTGGAGGCGCGCCCCGGCCAGGCCGAACCCTGTGGGTGACACGCCGATGCCGAGCAGGACCGGCCCCGAGTCGATGTCCCCGAAGCCCGTCACGCCGTCCGGATACTCGTGGACCCCGCCGAACGGACCGAACGTCGCGTGCCTGGCGCCGTGGTGGACGCGCTCGGACAGCTCGGGGGCCGCGAACGACAGGAAGTACGCGGCGAACGTGGTGCTCGAGCCGCGCGCGTGGTCCGTCGGGTGGCCATCGACGACCGAGAGCGACTGATGGACCGAGCCGTCCGGGGCCAGCGCGACCTGCTCGTACCGCTCCAGCCACTCCGCGACGTCGACGCCTTGGACGGCAGCGCTGCTGCGACCACCGAGAGGTCCGCCGGGTAGACCTCGCCCGGGTAGGTCTCGAAGGTGTGGACCGGGTCGGGGAGGCGTGCCTCGAGCGCCGAGGTCATGGCCGCCAGGGGCAGGGCGTGGCCGAAGTCGGGGTCGATCGACGCCTGCCTGGCGAGCGGCAGGGCCGAGTAGCCGACGTAGGCGGCGCCGAGGTCGTCGTGGCCCCAGCGTGCGGCGCCGAACGCGCGGGACTCCTCGGTCGCGAGCCAGTCGCCGCAGGCTCGAACCGCGGGCAGGTACCGGCCCGCGGTCTCCGGGAACCGCTCGACGACCTGGACCAGGCCGAGCACGGTCATCTGGCAGGCGGCCAGGTCCCACTCCCCGGCGAACAACGGGTCGGAAGGAGCCAGGCCGGTCGGCGCGGTCCCGGTCGTGGCTCCGCGTCCCTCGGCCCAGGCCGCGACACCATCGGCGTGCAGCGTCCAGGCGCGCTCATCGCCGGCGTAGAGCCGAGAAGGCATCGCTGTGATGAACTGGCTGACGAGCCAGGCCGCCAGCACCCCGATGGCCGCGATGGCCAGTCGGCGTCTCAGCTCTCGATCAGCGCGACGATCTCGTCGTCCTCGAGCACGCGGTTGGTCGACTTGGCGAAGTCGAAGATCTTCTTGGAGAGCGCCTCGGTGGCCTCGTAGCCGTGGCTCACGAGCCAGGCGTGCACGTTGCTCATGCCCGAGTAGTGGCCGACCTCGATGACCTGCTTCAGCCCGAACCAGCCCGCGGGGACGCCCGAGTAGATGCGGTCGGCGAGCCAGTCGTCACCTCGCTTCATCGCCTTGACGACTGCAGCGGCGTGGACGCCGGTTCCCGTTCGGAACGCATCCCGGCCGAACACCGGGTAGCTCACGGGGATCGGGACCTCGCAGGCCTCGCTCACCAGCGCGACGAGCTCGGCCATCTGGGAGAGGTCTCCCTCGTGGACGCCGAGCAGCTTCAGGTTCACCAGGAGCTGGTCGATCGACGTGTTTCCGACGCGCTCGCCGACACCCAGGACCGTGCCGTGGACGCGGTCGGCGCCGGCCTCGATGGCGATCAGGGCGTTGGAGAGCGCGTGGCCACGGTCGTTGTGGCCGTGCCAGTCGATGCGGCGGTCCTCGAAGCCCTCGGCCCGCATCATGTTTCGGGTGAAGTGCACGAGGTTGAACACGCCGTTGTGCGTGGCGTGGCCGCAGGTGTCGCAGAGACACAGGCCGTCGGCGCCTTCCTCGAGCGCGGCGTGGAACAGCCGAGCCAGCAGCTTCGGGTTGCTGCGGACGGTGTCCTCGGTCACGAACGTGCAGGGGAGACCGGCGTCCTTGGCCATCTTCACGGCGGTGCGGGTGCGCTGCTCGAGCAGATCCGCGTCCCACCCTTCGGTGTAGAGCCGGATCGGCGAGGCACCCAGGAACGCCATCACCTCGATCGGCACGCCGACCTTCTGGCTGATCTCGATGATCGGCCGGATGTCGTTCGGATGGGTCCGAGCCGCGCACTGCAGGTTGATCGACAGCTTCTCGTCGCGCGCCATCTCGGCGAGCACGATGCAGTCGTCGATCGCCCGCTGGCCGGCGCCGGGGAGGCCGATGTCGACGTGGTTCACGCCGAGCCCGCTCAGCAGGCGGATGACCTCCAGCTTCGCTTCGATGGGCGGATCGGTGACCGACGGGCACTGGATGCCGTCGCGGAGCGTCTCGTCGACGTACTCCACGCGTCTGAGCGGCGGCGTGTGGATGTCGCCGCGCAGGTTCCAGTCGTAGATCAGCTCATCTTCGCGAAGCGTCGCCATCAGTACGCCTCGACCACCACAGCGATGCCCTGGCCTCCACCGATGCAGGCCGAGCCGACCCCGAACTTCTTGCCGCGACGCTTGAGCTCGTAGAGCAGGTGCGTCGTGATGCGCGTGCCGCTGGCGGCGAGCGGGTGGCCGATGGCGACGCCGCCGGAGTTCACGTTCGTGATCTCGCGGTTGATCTCCAGGACCTTCTCGCAGGCCAGGTACTGGGTCGAGAACGCCTCGTTGATCTCGATGAGATCCATGTCGGCGATGCCGAGACCAGCGTGCTCGAGCGCCTTCTTGATGGCGTCGACCGGGCCGATGCCCATGTACTTGGGCTCGACGCCCGCGACGCCGTAGCCGACCAGACGACCGAGCGGCGACAGCCCCCGCTCCTGGGCGATGGCGGCGGTCGTCATGACCATGGCGCCGGCGCCGTCGTTGATGCCCGAGGCGTTCGCGGCCGTGACCGTGCCGTCCTTCTTGAAGATGGCGCGGAGCCGGGCCATGGACTCGCGGCCGAACCGGTCGCGGAACTTGGCCGGCGCCAAGGGGGAGAGCTGCGGGTGCTCGTCGACGCTGACGACCGTGTCGCCGCGGCGGCTCTTGATGGTGACGGGCGTGATCTCGTCGTCGTACCGGCCGGCTTCGTGGGCGGCCTTCCAGGCGGTCTGGCTGCGGAAGCCGTAGTCGTCGGCCTGCTCGCGGCTGATGCCGTACTTCTCGCCCAGGTTCTCGGCGGTCAGCGCCATCTCGCACCCGGCCTGGGTGTCGTTGAGGCACTCGCGCAGGGTGTCGGTGAACTCGGCGTGGCCGAGCTTGAAGCCGTTGCGGCTGCCGCGGACGACGTGGGGGGCCTGGCTCATGGACTCGGCGCCGCCGGCCAGGACCATCGTGGCCTCGCCGAGCTTGAGCCGGTGGGCAGCCTGGATGAGCGACTCGAAGCCCGAGCCGCAGAGGCGGTTCACGGTGACGGCCGGCGTCTCGATCGAGGTGCCGACGCGGAGGCCCACATGGCGTGCGTGGTAGATCGCGTCGCCGCTGGTCTGCAGCACGTTTCCGAAGATGACGTGGTCGAGGTCCGTCGCGGCGATGCCCGCCTGCTCGACGGCCGCGTTGCCGGCGATGACGCCCAGGTCGTTGGCCGAGAACCTGGACAGCGCGCCCATGAACGTGCCGAAGGGGGTCCGCTTGCCGGAGAGGAAGACGATGTCGCTCATGTCGTGTCCTTAGGAGGCGGCGGCGATGAGGGCATCGCCGACCTGCGAGGTGGAGAGGGAGCCGCCCAGCTCGGGCGTGATGAGTTCGTTCGCGAGGCAGTGCGAGACCGCCTGCTCGATGCGCTTCTCGAGCTCGGGGTGACCGAGCCAGTTCAACAGCATTCCCGCCGACAGCGCCGCCGCCAAGGGGTTGGCCTTGCCCTGGCCGGCGATGTCGGGCGCCGAGCCGTGCACGGGCTCGAACATGCCGATGCGCGCCTCGGGGTTCAGGTTGCCGCTCGCCGCGAGGCCGATGCCTCCCTGCAGCTGGGCGCCGAGGTCCGTCACGATATCGCCGAACAAGTTGTTCGTTACGAGCACATCGAAGCGTTCTGGCGCGCGCACCATCTCCATAGTGAGCACGTCGACGTAGAGGTGGGATGCCTCGATCTCCGAATACTCGGCGGCCACCTCACGAAACACACGCTGCCAGAGGTCGTGACCATGACGCATCGCGTTGGACTTGTCGGACATGCACAGGCGCTTCAGCCCGTGGGTGTCGGCGTACGCAAAGGCCGCGCGGATGATGCGCTCGACGCCCTTGCGCGTGTTCATCTCGGCCTCGATGGCCACCTCGTCGGCCGTCCCGCGCTTGAACTGGCCGCCGATGCCCGTGTAGAGCCCCTCGGTGTTCTCGCGGAAGACGGTGAAGCTGAGGTCGTCCGGCCCCTTGTCCTTGAGCGGGCAGTAGCGCGCGTCCAGGAGCTTGCAGGGACGCAGGTTGATGTACAGGTCGAGCTGGAAGCGCATGCCGAGGAGGATGTCCTTGGCGTGCACGTTGCTCTTGACCCGCGGGTCGCCCAGCGCCCCGAGGAAGATGGCGTCGTAGTCCCGGAGCCCCTGCATCTCTTCCGGCGTGATGGTCACGCCGGTGTCGAGGTAGCGCTGGGCGCCGTAGTCCAGGTGCTCGAACGAAAGGTCGAGTCCGTGCGCCGAATCGAGCGCCTGCAGAAGTCGAACGCCTTCGGCGATGACCTCGTGGCCGATGCCGTCGCCTTCAATGACCGCGATGCGCGGCATGGTGCCTCCTCAGGGTCCCGTCTCCGGGGCGCTGGTATAACGTCCCCATGAGTGCCTACACGGTGAAGACCGCCGACGGTGATCGGCTGGTCGACGGCGTCGAGGGCCTCCGTGAGCTGGTCCTGTCCGGCGTGGTGACGGAGGAGACCCAGGTTCGTCGCGGACAGCGCGGGAAGTGGCGTCCAGCCAACGAGGTCCGAGGGCTCGCCACGGCGTTCTCCGAGGTCGCCGAGGCGGGCACCCGCGACGCGATCGAGGACGACCCCTGGGCGGCCTGGGGCGAGGACATCGACGACGACGAGGACGTCATCGACGAGGTCACCGGGCACAGCGCGTTCGTGCCGCCGGACATCGACATCGAGGACGACGACGAGACCCAGGACTCCGAGCTCGACAACCTCGACTCGCTGGACGTCTCGGTCGGCGACATCGTGGTCGAGGCGCCGAGCATCGGGGCCGGCCTGCCGCCCAAGGTCGAGCCGACGCCGGTCGAGCCCCCGGACGCGACCGAGCCTCGGAAGGGGCCCAAGTTCATCATCGACAGCAAGCCCAAGCCCAAGCCTGCTCCGACGCGGCCGGTCGCCCGCCCCCCGCCTCCCGGCCAGGTGCTCTCGTTCCCGGAGGGAGGTCGTCGAAAGACACGCCCGGCCCGTGGAAACGCCGTCCCGAAGCCTGCGACGAAGCCGGATCCGGTCGCTGCGGTCCTCGACAAGGTGCCGCCGAAGCGCTTCTGGCTCTACGGCGGGGCCGTGCTCAGCGCGCTCCTGGTCGTCGGGGTCTGGCGCTGGTGGGTCTGGTCGCTGGCGACGTGGAGCTCCGCCGACCCTCTCGGTCACAGCCTTGGCGAGCTGCCCGCTGCGACGCTCTCGGGCGATCCCGTCGTCGAGGTCGAGCCCGACGTCACCCCGTTCGTCGAGCCCATCGACGAGGGCGACGCGCTCTCCGAGGTGCTGGACGAGCTCAAGAGCGAGATGTCGCACGACGTCGCGGACATCGGGCCGCGGGGCACGTCGACGTTCGAAGACGCGCTGTTCCTGGAGATGAACAAGCTCGTACGGGTCAAGACGATCCACTACGAGGTGCTCGCCTGGGACGACGCGACGGGCCTCCCGTCGACCGTCGCCATCACGGTCGAGATCCGCTCGCAGGGGGACGCCTCCCGCGAGCTCGGCGCCGTGGCGCTGAACATGGGCAAGTACATCGGCCACTACGACTGGATCGTCCGTCAGCTGGACGTCGAGCTCATCGACGAGACCGGCACGGCGCGCCAGACCTCGCTGGATCCGGGCAAGGCGACGCTGCTGTACGACGACCAGATCGGCCTGGTCGAGGCCCTGGGCCTCGAGTAGCGGCCGCTACATCCCGGCTCGGGTCGCCTGCTGCAGCGCTTCGATGCTGCGCACGATCGCGGCCGCGGGCGGGGCGCCTCGGTTGGCCAGCCGGATCTTGCGCTCGGGGTTGACCAGGTAGACCGTGCGCAGGATGACCGTCTTGAACGGCGTCTGGAGCGCCGCGCGGAACTGTCGGGCGACCACGCCGCCGCGGTCGGTGAGGACCGGGAACTCGAACCCGAACTTCTCGGCGAAGGCCTGGTGGCTGCTCGCCTCGGCGGGGTTCACCGCGTAGACCTCGGCCCCGAGCTCGCGGAGGCGGGCGTAGTGCTCCTGGAAGTCCTGGAGCTGGGCAGTGCAGCCCGGCGTGTCATCGCCCGGGTAGAAGACCATCACGGTCCACTTCCGGTTGTTGTGGCGGTGCCAGCGGTCGTCGTGGCCCTGCAGGATCCACTCCGGGACGAGCTCGCCCTCGGCCAGGAGCTGCGGGTAGACCTTGCGCTTGATCGCGTCCTTCACCGGGGTGGGGAGGGCGTTCTTGATGGCGTGGAGCATGGACCTCTCTCTACAGGCTGGCGACCAGCGCCGCCAGCGCGGCGTCGAAGCGCTGGTCGCGTGTCGCGCCCGGGAAGTCGTCGGTGGCGTAGGCGGACAGCTCGGTGTCGTTGCGGCCGCACAGGATCCGGACGTCGTCGTGTCGCGAGAGCACGGTGCCGACGACCTTGCCGGCCAGCGACGTCGCATCCAGTCGGCCCTCGCCGGTGACGACCACGTCGGCCATCGACAGCGTCGCGTCCAGGTCGAGGGTGCGCGCGGCGGCGTCGGCTCCCGGGCGCAGGCTGGCCCCGAGGAGCGCATGAAGGGCCCAGCCCAGTCCTCCGGCGGCGCCTCCGTGCGGGAGGCTCGCCGGCACGAACGGCAGCCCGTGCCCGTGGCGCCAGGCGTTCACGACGTCGACCCAGTGGGCGAGCCCGCGGCTGGTGCGCTCGATCGTGAATGCGTCCGCGCCCTTCTGTGGGCCGTACACGCGCGCGGAGTCCAGGATCGGCGTGGTCACGTCGCACCAGACCTGGAGCAGCCGACCGGGGAGGGGGACCGGGCCGGAGAGCGAGGTGATGTCGGCCAGACCGGGACCGCCGACGACGTGGAGGCCCAGGCCCTGGGCGAGCCCCAGTCCGCCGTCCATGGTGCCCGAGCCGCCGAGGCCGACGAGGATCGGGCCGTCCTGGCGTCGGTCCAGCTGGCCGAGCGCTTCGCCGAGGCCGACGCTGGATGCGGTCGCGGCATCCGAGCACCAGGCTCGGCCGATGATGCGGGCGGACTCCAGGAACGTGAACCCGTCGAGCTGCAGGGCGATGGCCCGGACGTCCTGTCCATGCGGGCCCGTCACGGCGAGGGTCACGCCGCGGGCCGGGTGCGCCGAGGCGAGCACGATGGAGGCCCCCTCGCCGCCGTCCGTCAGTGGCAACGGCTCGACCGTGTGGCCCGCGGACAGCAGCGCCGCCTCGATGCGACTTGCGATGGCTGGAGCGGTCCGCCAGCCGCCCCACGAGTCCGGCGCGACGACGACGTGCATCAGCGCAGCGCGCGGTCGTAGAGGGGGGTCCCGCGGGGGATCCAGCGGGCGAGCCCGGGGCCGAGGAGGATCGGCTTCTGGCGCAGCTCGTCGGGGGTTCGTGCGCCGGCCAGCAGGTGGGCCAGGCGGATCTCGGCGAGGACCTGCCGGACCATCGCGTCCAGACCCTCGGTGCCGCCTTGGCTCCGGGCCTGGAGGAACGGGCGAGCGATGCCGGCGCAACGGGCGCCGAGCGCGATGGCGCGTGCGGCCATCAGGCCGTTGCTCACGCCGCCGGTCGCGCAGATGGCCAGGTCCAGGCCGTCGAGCTGGGCGACCGAGCCGGCGGTGGGGATGCCCCAGTCCCAGAACCGCTCGCCGAGCGTGGCCTGTGCGCCCTGGGCTCGCAGCGTCTCGACGCCGACCCAGCTCGTGCCGCCGGCGCCCGAGGTGTCCACGTGTCGCACGCCGATGCTGCGGACGCGCTCGCCGACGTGTCGGGACAGACCACAGCCCGTCTCCTTCACGATGACCGGGACGTGCAGCTCGCGGACGAGTCGCTCGATGGTGTCGAGGCCGCCGCGGAAGTCCAGATCCCCGCCCGGCTGGATGACCTCCATGGCCGGGTTGAGGTGCACGACGAGGGCGTCGGCGCCACACTGGTCGAGCATCCGGGCGAGCGCCGAGGTCGTGGCCTCGCGGGCCTGGACGACGCCGATGTTGCCGAGGATCAACGCGGTCGGCGCGACGTCGCGGACCTGGTAGCCGACGGTGATGCCATCGGTCAGCAGGGGGCGCTGGCTGCCGAAGCCGAAGCCGATGCCGTAGATCTCGGCCATCGCGGCCAGGTCGCGGTTGATGGCCTCGGCCTGCTCGGTGCCCCCGGTCATCGCGGCGATGACGAGCGGCGCACGCAGGGTCTTGCCGCAGTACTCGGTCGAGAGGTCGATGTCGTCGACGGCGAGCTCGGGCAGCGCGTCGTGGATGAGCTCGACCTGGTCCAGGCCGTTCGTCTTCTTCCGGAACGCGACGTCGTCGGTCTCGCAGAGCGCGATGTGGTCGGCCTTGCGGCTCTTGATTCCAGACTCAGACATCGAGGACGCTCAGCGAAGGGACGACGTGGATGGGGATGGGCGTGAGGCCGTCTAACGCGCAAGATTGCGCAAACCGCTCCATCGCGTCGGGGTCGTCGAACAGCGCGATGGCCACATCGCCGCCGCCCGCACCGCTGGGCTTGGCGGCGCCTCCATGGTCCTGGGCGAGCGCCGCGATGCGCTGGTGACCGGGCGTGTCGTACGCCAGCCCGGCTTGGGAGGCCATGCTCCGCAGCAGCTCGTAGGCCGCGGTCAAGGTCTCGATCGAAGGGCCCGCATCGACCAGCTCCTGGCTCGCTCGAGCGAACGCCTCGCGGCCCTCCCACGCTCGGTACCTCAGGACGCGCGGACCCGTCTCTGCCGAGGCGCCCGACCAGACGGCCAGCAGGTGGGGGGCGTCCAGCGCGTCGCCGATCCGGTCGCCCTGGTAGCGGCGGAGTCCACCCGAAGCCGAGGCCCGGACGTCCATCCCGGAGCCGCTGCCCTGGACCTCGTGGTGCACGGCCACCGCGGCGTCGAGCAGCTCGAACCCACGGGCTCCACCCGCTGCGCAGGCCGCGACGACGGCTGCTGCCGAGCCTCCGAAGCCACCCTTTCCGGGCAGGTCGGCCGGGTTCCAGTCCGAGAACGCGTAGTGCTTCCGGGGGGCGTCGACGCGGCGAAGGGCAGGACCCACGAAGCGGTCGTCGTAGGGCGTCGAGATGCCGTCGCCTTCGGTGACGAGGCAGGAGACACCTCGGTCCACGGCGGCGACCAGCGCCGGAGCTCCGTCGAGGACCGCGTACTCTCCGAGGACGAAGAGCTTCCCCGGAGCGCGGATCAGACGAGGCGAGGCGGGCCTCCGGGCGCGAGCACGCTCACCTGCTGGACGAACGCGCCCAGCGCCGCAGCGACCCGCTCGGCGTCCTCGGCTTCGCAGAGGACCTTCACGTTCGGCCCGGCGTCCATCGTCCACCACGCCCCGATGCCCTTGGCGCGCAGGTTCTCGATGGCGTCCATCAAGGCCACGCTGGCGCCGCGCCAGTACCGGATGGGCGGCTCGCTGGTCATCATCGTCGAGTGCATCTTGAGCGTCGAGCGCTCCATCGCGACGCCCAGAGCCTCGAGGTCCTGCTCGAGGATGGCCTGGCGAGCCTGGCGCATGTCGCGCTCGTAGCTGTTGACCCACGCCGCGTACATCGGCGAGGTCTGCATCGTTCGGAGCATGCCCTCGCGGGAGCTGATCTTCTTCTTGCCGCCGGCGACGACGGCCACGACCATGCGCACGTCCCAGTGGTCCCGGGGAGCCAGGTGCTTGCCGTGGCTGTCGGTGCCGTCCTCTTCCATGCCTCGGTGCCACTCGACCCAGCCACCCCACAGGCTGCGGCAGGCGCTGCCAGAGCCCTGTCGGGCGAGGATGCTCATCTCCTCTGGGGTCTTCTCGAGGCCCGCCTCGGCGATGGCGGCGACCGTCAGCGCCGCGAACGCGCTCGAGCTGCTGGCGAGCCCCGCGGCCATCGGGAAGTTCGACTCGCTCACCACCTGTGCCTTCTGGCGCCCTGGGACCACGAGGTCGAGGTGATTGAAGACCCGCTCCGCCTCCTTGCCCATCAGCGCACGCCCGTTCACGACGAGCAGGTCCTGTCCGCTTCCGAGCTGGACGCTCGTCTTGGTCTCGAACGTGTCGAGGGTCAGCGAGATCGAGGACGTCGACGGGAGGTTGAGCACCCGATCGCGCTTCCCCCAGTACTTGATGAGGGCGATGTTCGGGTGGGCGATCGCGGTGGCCATCAGTCCTCGGACGCTCCACAGGGCAAGGTGCAGAGGAATGCTGGAATACCACGCGCTTCAGCTGCACGCAGCAGCTCGATTCCGCCATCCGGGCACAGGGCCATCACGACGCCGCCGCCGCCGGCCCCGGACAGCTTGGCCCCTGTGGCGCCGTGGTCGCGCGCGAGGGCCACGAGATCGTCGAGGATGGGCGTGCTCACACCGATCTGGACGAGCAGCGCATGGGCCTCGTCCATGGCCTCGCCGAGCGCAAGCGGGTCATCGAGGCTGCCGATGGCGAGCTCGACCAGCTCGCCCAGTCGGTCCAGCGCGGGTTCGATCCCCGGCCGTCGGGCGGCGACCCCGGCCACCAGCTCGGCGGTGTTGCCCGCGGAGCCCGAGTCGAGCACCACGACCTTCATGGGCGTCATCGCGAGCGGCTGGGGAGCCTCGCCGCGCTGGTAGACCACGGCTCCTTCGAGCGCGCTGACGGCGTGGTCGATGCCCGAGGGGTCCCCGTGGAAGATGCGCTCGAGCGCGAAGCCTTCGGCGTGGAGCCACGCGAAGTCCGGCTCGATGCCCTCGAACCGGGCGCGCAGCCTCAGGAGCGCGATGGAGAGCGAGGCCGATGAGCCCATCCCCCGACCGACCGGCAGATCGGTGCGGATGCTCACCGCCCAGCCCTCGGCGGGGAGCGTCGCGCGCAGGGCCCGCAGCAGCCGATCGTCGACGATGTCGCTGTCGGCCAGCCGGGTCGGTCCGGGGCTCGCGGTGAGATCGACGGTGGTGCGGCGGGAGACAGACGCCGCGATGGCCCGGTGTCCGTACACGACCGAGTGCTCGCCGAGCACGATGAGCTTCCCCGGCGCCGAGGCCCGCATCAGAGCTCCGAGAGGAGTCGCCGCGCGGTCTCGACCGAGAAGTCCTGGGCGTCGTGGAGCCGGGCGGCAAGCACCGGCACCTGCTCGGGGGTCGCGCCCGCGGTGGCGGCGACGCTTCGGGCGTGCATCCGCATGTGGCCCTGCTGGATGCCCTCTGTCGCCAGCGCGCGCAGGGCGCCGAGGTTCTGGGCGAGTCCGACCGCCGCCATGAGCCCGCCGAGCTCGCGGGCGCGGGTCACGCCCATCAGCCTCATGTTCGAGCGCACCGTCGGGTGGACGCGGATGGGGCCGCCGACCGTCCCGACCTGGAGCGGGAGCTCGACGCTGCCGTGGAGCGCGCCGTCCTCGATGACCCAGCGGGAGAGGCTCCGATACTGGCCGTCCCGAGCCGCCCAGGCGTGGGCACCGGCCTCGATGGCCCGCCAGTCGTTTCCGGTCGCGATGGCCACGGCGTCGACGCCGTTCATGATGCCCTTGTTGTGCGTCGCGGCACGGTAGGGGTCGGCGTACGCGAACCGGTAGGCGGCCGCGATGCCCTGGATGACCTCCTCGCCGTTCAGGTCGCCATGGTCCATGTGCTCGGGCCGCAGGACCACCCGGGCACGAGCGAGCCGCTTGTCGGCCAGATTCGAGAGGATGCGCAGCCCGACGCGCTCGCCCGTGATGCGCTCGACCGTGGGGGCGAGCCGCTCGGCGATGGTGTTGACCATGTTGGCCCCCATCGCGTCCACGCAGTCGAGGTGGAAGTGGAGGACGACGAACGTCTCCTGTGCCTGACCGGGCTCGTCGTAGAGGACGGTCCGGACCTCCATCCCTCGCAGACCGCCGCCGCGGGCCTCGAGCCGCGGGTGCACCCCGTGGGCCAGGACACGCAGCTGCTCGAGCTCGGCGCGTAGCCGCTCGGCCGCGACCATGGGGTCCCCAGCGCAGATGACCTGCACCTGACCGGTCATCACGCTGTCGTCAGCCTCGACGTGGATGCCGCCGGCGATGCGGGTCAGGCGGGCCATGTTGGAGACCGCCGCGACCACGCTGGGCTCCTCGACCACCATCGGCACGACCACGTCGCGGCCGTTGACCAGGAGGTTGATGGCGACGGCGTTGGGCAGCCCGAAGGTCCCGATGACGTTCTCGACCATGGTGTTCGCGGTCGCGATGTCGAGCGCGTCCCGTCGGAAGCTCTCGAGGTCGACGCCCATCGCATCTTCGAGGGCCGAGAGCCGTGCCTCGGGAGGCAGGCGGTAGAAGCCGGGGATGCGCGAGCTCACGGCGCGGCGATAGCGCTGCCCGCCGGGGCCCGCAAGCTGCGTGGTACGTTCGAGACGTGGTCGTCGTCGCCTTCCTCCTCGCGTGCCCGGCGCCCACGGACTCCTCTTCGGGGGACTCGGACGACAGCGCGGACACCGGCGAGGTGCTCCCACCACTCGAGCGCTGGACCGGCGACGAGTCGCTCGGCGATGCCCCCCGGGTTCTCGAGGGCGAGCCCACGGACCAGGCCGGCGGCCTCGTGCGGTACCGCGATGCGCTCTGGATGCCGCTGCCACAGCGGAACGAAGGGGCCGGCGCGATCTGCCTTGTCGACGGTGACGGGCCCGGTGAGACCTGCTGGAAGTCCCGCGAGCCACGCAGCTTCGCGGGCACCGAGACCGTCGTCGTCGCGGACCGACTGGCGACCTCGGCGTTCTGGGACTCGGCGAACGGGAACTGGTCCGGTGCGGTCTTCGTCGTCGACGACGCGGGCGGCAAGCTGGCGGACGCCTCGGTGATCTACGAGGGCTCTGCGGGGTCCTACGCGGGCTCGGCGCTGGCGGTGGGTGACGTGCGCGGGACGGGCACTGGCCAGCTCCTGGTCGGGGCCTTCGCTGCGGATCTGGACGAAGGCGACGAGGGCGCGGTCTGGGTGGTCGAGCCCGACGGCGGAGGCCAGCTCTACGCCGAGCCCCATCGGCTGTCAGGGAGCGACGAGGGCGACTGGTTCGGCGGCAGCGTCGCGGTCGGGGACGTCGATGGAGATGGACAAGACGACGTCCTGGTCGGGGCGATGGCCGACGACGGTCTGGGAGCCGCGCACCTGGTGCTCGGGCCCATCGATGGCAACCACGAGGCCGCCGACGCCGACGTGACGCTCTCGGGCGATGCGCAGTGGGAGTACGCGGGCAAGGAGGTCGCCCTCGGCGACGTGAGCGGCGATGGCCTGGCCGATCTGGTCGTCTCGGCGACGGACGCGGATCAGGTCTACGTGGTCCTCGGGCCGGGCACGAGCGCTCCGCTGTCCGAGTCCGACGCCATCCTGCAGGGGACCGAGTACTCCAGGCTCGGCTTCTCGCTCGATGCGAGTGACCTGGATCGCGATCAGCACGCCGACGTGCTCGTTGGCGCGACGCGGACCGAGGACGGGGGCGCGGCGTTCGTGTTCTACGGCCCGGTCAGCGGCGAGCACGACGTGGCCGACGCCGACTGGATCCTCCGGGCCGAGCAGGTCGACGACAAGGCCGGCATCGACGTCACGGTCCTGGACTGGGACCTGGCGGTCTCGGCGTCCCGCGCGGGCGACGGCGCCGGTCGGGTCTACCTCTACGAGCGGTAGAGCGACTCGATCAGGTCGGCGTAGCGCAGCGCGATGGCTCGCCGCTTCAGCTTGCGTGTCGGCGTGAGCGTCCCGTGCTCGACGCGCAGCGGCTCGGGCAGCCGAGCCCACCGCGCGATGCGCTGGAGAGGCGTCCCGTCCGCGTTGGTCCGGTCGACCGACGCCTGGATGTCCGCGTCGGTGGCCTCGTCCGCGGCCTGGATCAGCGCCACGCAGGCCTCCTGGCCATCGCCGAAGACGACCGCGCGGATGACGCCCGGGGCGCGCTGCATCCGGGCCTCCATCTTGCGCGGGGCGACGCGCTTGCCGGAAGCCAGGGTGACCAGGTCCATGCGCCGGCCCGTGATGGTCAGGTACCCGTCCTGGTCGAGTCGACCGAGGTCGCCGGTGTGGAGCCAGCCGTCCCGAAGGACCTGGGCCGTCTCCTCGGGGAGGTTGTGGTAGGCGCGCATCAGGCCGCGACCGCCGAGCAGGATCTCGCCGTCGTCGGCGATGCGCACGGTCACCCCGTTCATGGCACGTCCCACGGTCCCGATGCGCCAGCCATCGGCGCGGTTCACGACGCTGGCCGCGGAGCTCTCGGTCAGGCCGTAGCCCTCGAACACCGGCATGCGGGCCGCGAAGAAGCGGCGCACGACCTTCTTCTCCAGTGGGGCGGCGCCGCAGATGAACAGGCGGATCCGACCACCGAACCGCTCGCGCATGGGCGCGAAGACCATCCTGTCCGCCAGCTTGTAGCGGGCGCCGAGGAACGCGCCGATGGGCTCCTTGCGCTCCTTGCGGGCGATGACCTGGAGTCCGGTCTCGAGCGCCGTGTCGAACAGCGTCTTCTTGACGGGGCCGCCCTCGAGCGCCCCCTCGCGCAGCATCTCCCAGCTCTTCTCGAAGAACCGGGGGACGGCCGCCATCAGCGTCGGTCGGATGGCGCGCAGGTTTCGGTCCAGGTCCTCGACGCTGCCGTCGCAGGCGGTCGGCACCCCAGCACGGATGCTCGAGAGCGCGAGCACCTTGGCGAAGCTGTGGGCGAGCGGCAGGTACAGGAAGTGCACGTCGCCCGGGTTCATGAACCCGAGCTTCTCCATCGCCTCGCCCTCGAAGACCCAGCCACCGTGGGTGAGCTCGACGCCCTTGGGCAGCCCGGTCGTGCCCGACGTGTACATCAGCGTCGCCAGGTCGTCCGGCTCGACGTTCAGGAAGTCGAAGGCGTCCGGGTGGTCCGCGAGCCAGGTCTCGCCGAGCTCCTCGAGGTGCGTCAGGTCGATGACCCGCTCCTCGCCGCGGCTCTTTCCGTCGATGAGCACGAAGGTGTGGATGTCCGGCAGGTCCTCGGCCAGCAGCACGTCCAGCTCGGCGCGGTGCTCGACGAAGCAGACGACCGCCCCCGAGTCGCGCAGGATGTGCAGCCGGTCCGTCAGCGGCGCCGAGGGGTACAGCGTCGTCGTCGCGCCGCCGGTGTGGAGGACGGCCATGTCGGCCAGGATCCACTCGGGTCGGGTCGAGCAGGCGATAGCCGCGACCTCGGTCTTCATGCCGCGAGCGAAGAGCCCGCAGGCGATGTGCCGCATCCGCTCGTCGCACTGACGCCAGGTGAGGCTGTACCAGCTGCCGTCGCGGCGCCCGTAGAGCGCGTCGAGATCCGGCGTGCTGCGGATGCGGTGTTCCCACATCCCCACGACGCTGTCGAAGGTGGCGCCCTGTCGCTTCACTCAGGCGGCGTAGGTTTCGTGGAGGTAGCGCACGATGGCGGCGCTCTCGAACATCTCGATGCCCGTGTTCGGGTCGACGAGGTACGGGACCTGCATCTTGCCGGAGCGCGCGACGAAGGCCTGGCGCGAGGGGCTCGCCTTGCCGACGTTGATGAGCGTGTAGGGCAGCTCGAGCTCGCAGAGCGTCTCGCGAGCGAGCCGGCAGTACGGCGAGATGTCGAAGCTGTAGAGCTCCAGCGGCTGCTGCGGCGGCTTGCTCGCCAGCGCCATCCGCCCGTTCGTCGGGCGCCACAGCGACGCGAAGCTCGAGGCCAGCGTGATGAGCGGGCCGAGCCGGAGCGACAAGGGCACGGGCCCGGAGCCGTAGTGCTCGTACAGGTAGTCGACGATGTCGTCGCTCTCATACATCTCGACGCCGGTGTTCGGGTCGATCAGGTAGGGGAACTGGGCCTTTCCGCCGCGCTCGACGAGCTCGGGGCGGTAGGTCTTCCCGGACTTCGGGCAGGGCCGAATCTCGGCGGAGAGGTCCAGCATCGTGAGCGCCTCGCGGACCTTTCGGCAGAACGGGCAGGCCTCGAACTCGTACAGCACCAGCCGCTGCTCGGGCCGGGGGCCGATGCCTCCGGTGAACATCCCGCGGGGGAACTGATGGACGCTGGCGAACCAGCTCAGGGCGACGTCGAGGGCGTGCACGTCAGGGGGACGCCGAGGCCGAAGGAGCGGCGTACGGCGGCTGGACGCCATCCGCCGGCAGATGGCAGGCCACGGCGTGACCCGGCCCGATCTCGACCGTCGGCGGGCCCTCGCCCGTCTTGCACTTGTCCATCGCGTAGCGGCAGCGTGGGTGGAAGTGGCAGCCGGGGGGCGGATCGATCGGGTTCGGGACGTCGCCCTCGAGGAGGATGCGCTCCTTCTTCCGACCGGGCTTGGGCACCGGGATCGCCGACAGCAGCGCCTGGGTGTAGGGGTGCGTCGGGTTCTTGAACAGCTGCGCCTTGTCCGCGACCTCGACCACCCGGCCCAGGTACATCACGGCGATGCGGTCGCTGATGTGCTTCACGACGGCCAGGTCGTGGGCGATGAACAGGTAGGCCAGGCCGAGCTCGTCCTGCAGCTCCTGCAGCAGGTTGATGACCTGGGCCTGGATGCTCACGTCGAGCGCCGAGACGGCCTCGTCGCAGACGATGAACTTGGGGTTCAGGGCCAGCGCGCGGGCGATGCCGATGCGCTGGCGCTGGCCGCCGGAGAACTCGTGGGGAAACCGACCCAGGTGGCTCGGGAGCAGGCCGACCTTCTCGACGAGCTCGACGACGCGGTCGCGCAGCTCCTGGCCGTCCATGATCCCGTGGACTTTCAGGGCCTCGCCGATGATGGTCTCGACGTTCAGCCGCGGGTTCAGCGAGCTGTACGGGTCCTGGAAGATGATCTGCATGTTCTTGCGGAGCTCACGCAGCTCGTCCGGGGGCATCTTGAAGATGTCCTTGCCTTCGAACAGCGCCTCGCCGTCGGTCGGGTCGAGCAGGCGAAGCAGGGTCCGGCCTGCCGTCGTCTTGCCACAACCGGACTCGCCGACCATGCCGAGCGTCTCGCCGGCGTTCAGCGTGAACGAGATGCCGTCCACCGCCTTCACCGTGCCGACGACGCGACTGAAGAACCCCTTCCGGATGGGGAAGTGCTTCTTGAGGTTCCTGACCTCGAGGAGAGGGGTTTCCTGGCTCACAGGCGGGCCTCCTCGACGGCGTGGCAGGCCACGGTGTGTCCGGTGCCGACGGTGCGCAAGAGCGGCTCCTCGGCAGCGCAGCGCTCGTTCGCGAACGCGCAGCGGTTCCGGAAGCGGCAGCCGCTGGGGAACTCGAGCGGGCTGGGCACGACGCCGGGGATGACGTCGAGCTTCTGCTCGTCGGACTCGATGTCCGGCAGGCTCTTGAACAGACCGACCGTGTACGGGTGCTGGGGCGCTCCATAGAGCGTCATCACGTCCGCGTACTCGACGACCTTGCCGGCGTACATGACGGCGACGTGGTCGCTGACCTCGGCCACGACGCCCAGGTCGTGGGTGATGAAGAGCACCGAGGTCCCGAAGTCCTCCTGGAGCTTGTTCATCAGGTCGAGGATCTGGGCCTGGATGGTCACGTCGAGCGCGGTGGTCGGCTCGTCGGCGATGAGCAGCCGGGGGTCACACGACAGCGCCATGGCAATCATCACGCGTTGGCGCATGCCGCCCGACATCTGGTGGGGGTACTCGTCGACGCGCTGGCGGGGCTTCGGGATGCCGACGCGGTCGAGCATCTCTACGCTGTACTCCCAGGCCTCGCGCTTGTTCATCCCCTTGTGCAGCCGGAGCGCCTCGCCGATCTGCTCGCCCACGCTGTAGACGGGGTTCAGCGAGGTCATCGGCTCCTGGAAGATCATGGCGATCTGGCCGCCGCGAATGGCTCGCCGCTCGGCTTCGGTCGCCTTCCGCAGGTCGTTGCCCTCGAACAGGATCTCGCCTCCGGCCTCGATGCCGGGAGGGCAGGGGATGAGTCCCATCACCGACAAGGCGGTGACGGACTTGCCCGAGCCGGACTCGCCGACGACGGACAGCGTCTCGCCGGGGAAGATCTCGTAGTTCACCCCGTCGACCGCCTTGGCGATGCCGTCTTCCATGCGGAAGTGGGTGCGCAGGTCCTTCAGCTCGAGGATGGGCTTCCGGTCGGGGGTCTTCTGAGCCAGATCCGACATCAGTGACGTCCTCGCAGCTTCGGGTCGAGCGCATCGCGCAGGCCGTCGCCCAGGAGGTTGAAGCTCATGACCGCGGCCACGATGAGGAGGCCAGGGAATACGGTGATCCACGCCGCCGAGCGCATGTACTCACGGCCGTCGTTGACGATGGCGCCCCAGGTCGCGGTGGGCGGCGGGACGCCCAGGCCGAGGAACGACAGCGCCGCCTCCACCAGGATGGTCGAGCCGATGGCCAGCGAGGCGTTGACGATGACCGGAGCCAGCGCGTTCGGGATGAGGTGGACGACGATGATGCGCCAGTTCGGCAGGCCCAGCGCGCGGCACGCCTGCACGAAGTCCTGCTCCTTCAGCGACAGGATCTGGCTGCGCACGATGCGGCTCACACCCATCCAGCCGGTCAGTCCGAGGACGAATACGATGAGGAAGATGGACTGGGCGCCGGCGCTGCGGAAGAACCCGACGATGGCCAGGAGGAGCACCAGGCGAGGCAGGCTCAGGAGCAGGTCGACGAACCACATCGCGCCCTTGTCGACGATGCCTCCGAAGTAGCCCGAGACGGCGCCGACGAGGGTGCCGATGCTGACGGAGAGCCCGACCGCGATGAAGCCGATCGAGAGCGAGATCCGCGCTCCGTACATCACGCGGCTGAACAGGTCGCGGCCGAACTCGTCGGTGCCCATCGGGTAGTCGAAGGTCGGCGCCAGGAGCGAAGGACCGACGTCGATGGCGTCCGGGTCGAACGGGGCGATGAACGGGGTCAGCAACGCCAGGAAGATGAGCACGTTGACGAAGTGCAGGCCGATGACGCCCATGCGGTTGCGTCGGAACTGCTTCTTCAGCTCGCGCCACTGGCTGTTCCGGTCCTTCTCCGGGTCGAACGGCGCCGGGCTCACCAGGCGGTGGGCCGTGTGCCATGCGAGGACGGCGATGCCGATCCAGGACACCAGCGCGATCCAGGGATGCAGCATGAAGCCGCCGGCCTCGGGGGGCGGGAAGAGCAGCTCGCTCATCCGAGGCAGCCCACTCCAGGCAGCCCAGATCAGCAGCAGCATGTACGACATCAAGCCGAAGCCGTTCCACGGGTCCCCGGTGAGCACATGGCCCAGGCCGGGGAAGGCGTAGCCGGCCTTCTTCAGGGCGCTGCCCGTCTGATCAGCCATCAGGAGTACCGGATCCGCGGGTCGACCACGGAGTACAGGAGGTCAGCGATCAGGTTCCCGGTCACGACCAGGAGCGTGAACACGAAGAAGCAGCCGATGATGACGGGCGTGTCCTGCGTGAAGATGGCCGAGACGATGAGCCGTCCCATGCCGGGCCACGCAAAGATGGTCTCGACGAGCACGCTGCCGCTGAAGAGGAAGGGCAGCTGCAGTCCGATGATGGTCACGATGGGCAGCAGCGCGTTGCGCATGCCGTGCTTGATGATGACCTTCCACTCGGGCAGGCCCTTGGCCCGCGCGGTGCGGATGTAGTCCTGACGGATGACCTCGAGCAGGCTGCTGCGCATGTAGCGGGCGATGCCGGCGGCTCGGGCGATGGACAGGGCCACGCCGGGCAGGATGAGGTGCTTCATCCGGTCGAGGATCTGTTCCCCTGTGGTCATGTAGTCGTACATGACCGCGTCGGTCATGCCGGACGATGGGAGCACTGGATATTTCAGCGTCAATATGAGCTGCAGCATCAACGCCAGCCAGAAACTGGGCATCGAGTAGAAGAACAGCGAGACGATCGACACGCCGCTGTCCGCCCAGCCGTATTGTCGTACCGCTTGGATCGTTCCTAGTGTGATCCCGACCACTTGCATGATGATGATGCTCATCAATGCCAGCTGGATCGTGTTCGGAAGCGACTCCATGATGATGTCGAAGACGGGCCGTTCCTGGAAGATCGAACGCCCGAAGTCCCCCGTCAGGAGGTTCTTCACGGTGATGAAGTACCGCTCGTGTGCGGGCTTGTCCAAACCCCACTTCGCCTCGATGAGCTGCCGCACTTCTGGCGGCGTCTCCGGTGTGAAGAAGCGATCCGTGGCGTCACCCGGGGACAGCTCCACCAGGAAGAAGATCAGCGTGATGACGCCGATGACGAGCGGGATCGCAAGCAGCAGCTTGCGAAGGGCGTACGAGAACATCGGGATCTAGAGCTTGTACTTCACTTCGTCGGCGGGAACCCACCACGAGCGCAGGTCACGGAAGGCGGAGAGGACATCGACCTTGGCGTCGCGGAACCGCTCGTGGACACCCACGATCTCGTCCATCCAGTAGAGGAACGTGTACGGCTGATCCTCGTAGATCTTGGCCTGCGCCTGCTTCCACAGCTCGGCGTTCTTGGCCGGCTCGGGCTCGGCGATCGCGGCCTCGATGAGGGCGTCGACCTCGGGGTTGTTGTACGAGGTGAAGTTGAACTCGTACTTGTCACCCGAGTGCCAGATGTCGGTCATGTCGACGAAGAGGCCGGCGGACCATCCGGACAGCGCCGCCTCGTAGTCCTTCTTGCGAAGGCGCTCGAAGAAGGTGTTCGACTCGATCTGCTCGATCTGCATGTCGACGCCAATCTCCTTGAGCTGCGCCTGCATGATGATCGCGCCCTTGGCCCGGCGGGGGTTCCCGCTGTTGGTCATGAGCGTGAAGCTGAAGTCCATCCCGTCCTTGTCGAGGACGCCGTCACCGTTGCTGTCGCTCCAGCCCAGGGACTCGAGGTCCGCCTTGGCCTCGGACTGGTTGAAGGAGAGCGGAACGATGTCGTTGTTGTGCACGTTGCACAGCGCCGGCGTGATGGTGCTGACCGAGCGCTTGGCGTAGACCTCGCCCGTGACCTTGCTGGTCAGGAGGTCGTTCATCAGCTTGTCGACGTCGATGGCCTTGCTCAGGGCCTTGCGGACCTTGGCGTCACCGAACATCGGGTGACGGTCGACGTCCTCCCACGCCCAGGCGTCCTCGCCGACGTGGTTCTCCTTCTTGGCCTTGTAGTCCTCGAAGTCGAGCTGGTTCCAGGCGACGTAGTCCTGCGAGCGCCAGCCGCGGCGGTAGAGCTTGATCTCGGGGTGCTCGACGGCGAGGCGGTCGGCGTCCTGGACCAGGATGGCCTGCATGAGGTCGACCTGGCCGTTCTCGAGCTCGACCAGGCGGGTCGCGTACTCGGGGAGCACCTTGAGGATGACACGCTGGATGCGGGCCTTGTCGGCCTCGGCGCCCGTGAACTGCTCGTTCGGCTCGAGCACGATGCGCTCGTCCGGCTTCCAGTCCGCCAGCTTCCAGGAGCCGGTGATGGTCGGGGCCCGGCTGAACTCGTGGCCGCGGAGCGTGGCGCGGTCGGCGTCCTTCAGCAGGTGGTGCGGCACGGGGGTGAACCCGGCGTGCGCCTCCATCGTGATCTTGTCGTAGGCCTGCGTGAACGTGAACGTGAGCGTGTGGTCGTCGATGACCTCGGGGGTGCCCTCGACCATGTTCTCGATGTACGCCAGGCGCGGGCTCGCCACGGCGGGGTCGCCGATGAGCTCGTACGTGAAGTCGATGTCCTGGGCCGTGACGGGCGTGCCGTCCGACCAGGTGATGCTCTTGTCGAGCGTGACGGTCATGACCGTCTGGTCCTCGTTCCACGTCCAGCTCTCGTAGAGCTCCGGCCCGTAGGTGAGCTCGCAGTCGAACTCCTGGTGGGTGGGGGCGTGGTTGATGTTGTCGATGACCTGTCCGTCCGCGGCCGCCTGGTAGACGACCGAGTTCAGGACGTCGGCATCGGACTGGTACGCGATGACCAGCGTGTCGGCGGCGCCTCCGAGCTCGGTGACGGTGGGCTCGTTTCCGAACCCGGCGTTGGGGGTCCGCTCGGCCCTGGGGGTCTCGGGGCCGTCGGTGGACTCGCCGCCGCTGCAAGCGACGAGCGCCGCGGAGAGGAGAGTCAGGCTGAGGACGCCTGCACGGGACAGATGCTTCATCGAAAGAACCTCGCGCTCGGGGTGCCACCCGGGGTCCGGGTGCATAGCACGAGACCGACCTGTGGGCAGGACACTCCGGTCCGCAATCAACGGGGTCTCACGGACCATTGACGATGGTCGGCACTCTGGCCCGCTGCTACAGTGCTCGAACCCCATGCGAGGTGGCCCAGTGAGCAAGAACACGCGTGTGCTCTTCATCAAGTACCACGAGGCTGCCGACCAGCAGCCCCTGTCGAAGAAGGCCGCCGAGAAGCTCGGGATCTTCCCCTCGATTCCGCTGCTGCAGCTCGCCGCGTGGACCCGGCACCACGGCTACGACGTCAGCTACCTCGACCTGCACGCGCGCAACGATCTGGTCGAGGACGCCGCTCCCGACGTCCAGGCCTTCAAGCCGGACATCATCGCGCTGACGGCGAAGACCCTCGGCTGGCCGGCGGTCATCGAGATCGCGCAGATGGTGCGCAAGGCGACGCCGGACGCGTTCATCGTGGTCGGTGGACCGCACCTGACCCTGTACGCCGCGGAGTCCCTGACCTGGGAGTGCTTCGATCTGGCCGTCGTCGGCGACGGCGAAGAGACGTTCATCGACATCGTCGACGCCTACGAGGAGGGGAGGTCGCTCGAGGGTATCCCCGGGACGGTCTTCCGCGACGCAGACGGGAAGATCAAGACGGCCGACCCGCGTGAGCTCAGCAAGAGCATCGACACGTACCCCATGCCCGCGTGGGACCTGGTCGACCTCGGCGGCTACCATTGTCTGACGCTGCTCCAGCCGTTCGCGACGATGGTCACCACCCGCGGCTGCCCCTGGCACTGCGGCTACTGCTCGCAGGTGTACTCGGAGAAGCTCCGCTTCCGGCACCCCAAGCTCGTCGTCGACGAGATGGAGTACCTGGAGAAGGAGAAGGGCGTGAAGGAGATCGTCTTCTTCGACGAGACCTTCACCATCGGCAAGAAGCGGATGCGGAAGTTCAGCAAGCTCGTGCAGGAGCGCGGGCTGAGCGTGAAGTTCAACATCCGGGCCCGGGTCGACACCGTGGACCGCGAGGTCCTGGAGTACCTGAAGGCCGCTGGCCTGCGCTCCATCCACATGGGCGTCGAGGCGGGCACCGACCGGCTGCTGAAGATCATGAACAAGCAGATCACGCGCGAGCAGACCGCTCGGGCGTTCCGCATCGCTCGCGAGGTCGGCATCGAGACCCGCGGCTACTTCATGATCGGCTACTACGACGCCACGCCGGAAGACGTCGAAGAGACCATCAACTTCGCCGCCAGCCTGGGGCTCGACTGGGCCAGCTTCTCGGTCGCAACCGCTCTCCCCGGGACCGACCTCTACACCGTCGCCCAGGAGCGCGGGTACGTGAACGGCGACTTCTGGCGCGAGTACACGGTGAACGGCGGCGGCCAGCTGCCGCAGCTCGAGACCGAGACCTTCACCGCCGAGCAGCTCCGGGCCTACCGGACCAAGGCGTACCTGAAGTTCTACATGCGCCCCGACCTCATCCGTCGGAAGTTCAGCAAGGCCGAAGGCCGAGAGGAGCTCATGGAGATGCTCGGTGGGGCCACGGTGCTCAGCGAGATCGTGAAGAGCACGGTCTTGAAGCGCATCCCCGAGGTCGGGCTCGGGAAGATTGCGACCGTCTGATGATCTGGCTCCTAGCGGCGTGCGCAGGGACGAAGTCTCCGGACGCCGCGCCCCCCGACATCGTGCTCGTGACGATCGACACGCTGCGTCGGGACCATCTGGGTGTGTACGGGTACCCGCTGGCGACCAGCCCACGCCTGGACGAGCTGGCGGCGTCGGGCACCGTGTTCGAGCGGGCCTACGCTCCCAGTGGCTGGACGGCCCCGTCGATGACGTCGCTGTTCACCGGTCTCTGGCCCGCGCAGCACGGCGTCGATCATGCGCGCGTCGACGCCAAGCGCGCATACGGCCAGCCCGTCCTGCCGCCGAGCCACGAGACGCTCGCCGAGGCGCTGCAGTCCGCGGGGTACGAGACCTTCGGGGTCTCGACGAATGGCCACGTGAAGGCGCAGCTCGGCCATGCCCAGGGCTTCGACCACTGGGTCGAGCACTCGTTCTTCGGCGACAACGACGCCACGCTGGCGGCGGTCGAGAGCTGGAGCGAGCCGCTGTCGAAGAGCGAGAAGCCTCGGTTCGTCTGGCTCCACTTCATGGCCCCGCACGCGCCGTATGTGGAGCGCGAGCAGTTCGCCGCGTTCCAGCGCGACGGCGTCGACGACCGGGTCGCCGCGTACGACTCCGAGGTCGCGTACGTCGACGAGGGGGTCGGCCGGGCCCTCGAGCTGCTGTCGCTGGACGAGGCTGTGGTGTTCGTCACGTCGGACCACGGCGAGCTGCTCGGTGACCCGCAGGGCTGGGGCCATGGCGGCATCGCCGAGCCGCTCGTCCGGATCCCGCTCATCGTCTCCGGGCCGGGGGTGGTCACCCAGCGGGTCTCGTCGAGCGCCTCGCTGGTCGATCTGAAGTCGACGCTGGTCGAGCTGGCCGGCGGGACTCCGGCACCGACAGCCGGCAAGAGCCAGGCGGCGGTGCTCGGCGGCGCGGAGCTCGAGGACCGCGAGCTGATCGTGACCTCGCGTCGCGGCGGGTCCAAGGACGGGCTCGTCGACGGCACCGTCAAGGTGGTCTGGGGCGCAAACGACCGCCGGGGCCACGTCTACGAGCTGGTCTCGGACCCCACCGAGGTGAGGCCGAGGGCCAACAAGGAGCTCGTCGCGACCTCGATGGCCCGGTTCGATGAGCTGAACAGCTCGCCGACGCCCGTTCCGCCGCTGTCCGATCTGGAGCTGGAGCTCTCGGACGCCGAGTACGAGAAGCTGAAGCTGCTCGGCTACGTGGACTGACCGACGACGACGCGGTCGTTCTGGGCGAGGTCCTTGACGACCCGGACCTCGGTGAGCCCGGCTCGTCGGAAGAGCTCGGCGACCGCCTCGCCCTGGTCGTGACCGATCTCCACGAGGACCGCCCTGCGAGCGCGGCGAGCCGCGTCGGGGATGAGCCGTCGGTAGATGTCGAGGCCGTCGGGGCCGCCGTCGAGCGCCATGCCAGGCTCGTGACGCGCGACGTCGAGGCCCGCGAGCTCCTGGCGGGCGATGTACGGCGGGTTGCTCACGACGACGTCGATCGGGCGCGACGTGGGGATGGGGCCCAGCAGGTCGCCACGCAGTGCAGCGGCGCGGGTGGAGAGGTCGTGCTTCGCGATGTTCCGCTTCAGGTACGCGAGCGCCTCGGGGGAGGCCTCGGTCGCATACAGCTTGAGCTCGGGGTTCTCGCTCGCCAGCGCGATGCCGACGCAGCCCGAGCCGGCGCAGATGTCCGCGACGAAGAACTCGCCGTCGTCGCAGAACGCCTTGGCCTGCTCGACGAGCGTCTCGGTGTCCGGGCGCGGGATGAGGACGCCGGGGCCCACCTCGAAGTCGAGCGACCAGAACTCCTTGGTGCCGCTGATGTAGGCGAACGGCTCGCCCGAGCCACGCCGACGGACGGGCTCGCGCAGCGACGCCAGCTCGGCCTCGCTGAGAGGACGCTCGAACTGCATGAAGAGCTGCAGTCGGTCCATCTCCAGGACGTGGGCGAGCAGGAGCTGGGCCTCGAACTTGGGCGAGGGGATGCCTCGGCCCTCGAGGTAGGTGGTCGTCCGCTCGAGGACCGTGAGCAACGTCACCGGTCGTCCTGGTCCTCGATGAGCTTGGCCTGGTGGTGCGCGGTCAGCGGTGTGACCAGCTCGTCGAGATCCCCGCCGACGATGCGGTCGAGCTTGTAGACCGTCAGGTTGATGCGGTGGTCCGTCACACGGTTCTGGGGGTAGTTGTACGTCCGGATCCGCTCGGACCGGTCGCCCGTGCCGACCATGCTCTTGCGCTGCTCGGCCTCCTCGGCGTGCCGGGCGGACTCCTCGAGCTCGAACATGCGCGCCTTCAAGACCTTCATGGCCTTGGCCTTGTTCTTGTGCTGGGACTTCTCGTCCTGGCAGATGACCGTGAGGCCGGTGGGCTTGTGGAAGAGCCGCACGGCCGAGTCCGTCGTGTTGACCGACTGGCCGCCGGGGCCGCTCGCGCGGAAGACGTCGACGCGGACGTCGGACTCCTGCAGGTTGACCTCGACCTCCTCGGGCTCCGGGAGGATGGCGACCGTCGCGGCCGAGGTGTGGATGCGGCCCTGGGTCTCGGTCAGCGGGACACGCTGGACCCGGTGCACGCCGGACTCGAACTTCAGGCGCGAGTAGGCGCCGTCGCCGGTCACGAGCGCGACGACCTCCTTGAAGCCCGTCGAGGTCTTGCCGCCGCCGCCGCCCACGCTGATCTCGCTGGTCGAGAGGACCTCGAGCCTCAGCTTGTTCGAGTCGCCGTAGCGCGCGTACATGCGGAACAGGTCGCTCGCGAAGAGCGCCGCTTCGTCGCCGCCGGTGCCCGCACGGATCTCGAGCAGGATGTTGCGGCCCTCGTAGGGGTCTTTGGGCAGGAGCAGGACACGCAGCTCGTCCTCGAGGACCTTGAGCCGGGCCGTGATCGTGGCCTTCTCCTCCTGGGCCATCTCCCGCATGTCGGGATCGGACAGCATCTCCTCGACGTCCACGAGCTCGGCCGTGAGCTGCCGATGCTCGCGGTAGGCCGTCACGATGGGCGTGACCTGGCTGTGCTCCTTGCTCACGTCCCGCATGCGGTTCCGGTTCCCGGTGATGGCGGGATCCATGAGCATGCGCTCGAGCTCGCCGTGGCGAGCTTCCATCACTTCGAGTCGGTCGAACACGCTTCGCTCCGGTCGTGGGGTCCAGATGCACGACACCCCCGCGAACCGGGAGCGACGCTCCAGGCAGACGGGGGTGACGAAGGGAAGCTACTCGGCGGCGGGGGCGTCGTCGGCAGTCTCTTCGGCCGGCGCAGCGAGTCCGTACTTCTTCATGAAGCGGGAGACGCGGCCCTCGGTGTCCATCAGCTTCTGCTTGCCCGTGAAGAACGGGTGGCTCGCCGAGCTGATGTCGATCTTGATGAGGGGGTACTCGGTACCGTCGACTTCCACCGTGCCGTCGAACTTCTCAGGGTTCATCGTCGTGCCGGCGATGAACTGGAAGTCGCAGGTGATGTCCTTGTAGACGGCCAGCCGGTAGGTGGGGTGGATCTCGGTCTGCATGGGATGCTCCATTGGCCTCTGGTGACGACCAGGGCGCGAACCGCTCCCTAATTGCCCGCCGCTGCCCGCTTGTCAAGCCCATCGAGGAACCGGGCGTTGGACCGCGTGGAGCCGAGCTGTCGAAGCAGCTCGGCCGTGCTCTCCAGGCGGTCTCGAAGGTCGTCCAGGACGGCGGCGTGGTCGAGACCGACGACCTGCTCCAGCCGGTGGTTCGCGCTCGAGGCGATGTCGATCGCGGGGAACACGCGGCGGGCGGCCAGGCGAGCGTCCAGTCGGACGTCCCAGGTGGCGGCATCGGCCAGGTCTTCGAGCAGGGCGTCATCGCTGGCCCCGGTCCGGACGGTCCCGACGACGGTCAGGCTCCCGGCCTCGACGGTGTCCCGAGCCGCGGCGAACAGGCGCTTCGGCCCCAGCGAGGCGGTCTCTCCCGAGGCGCCCGCGCGGGACAGCACCGAGAGCGAGTCCACCAGGAGCACGACGTCGTGGCCGTGCTCGGCGAGGCGGAGTGCCCTCGAGAGGATCATGTCGGCGACCTGGACATGTCGGGTGGCCGGTTCGTCGAACGAGGTGCCGACGACGGTGGCGGGGGAGGCGTGCGCGATCTCGCGGAGCTCCTCGGGCCGGGCCGAGAGCAGCACCAGGAAGACCTTGGCTTCGGGCGCGTTCACGACCAGGCCGCGGGCCATCGCCTCGAGCAGGCGGGTGCGCCCAGAGCGCGGAGGGCAGCGGAGGAGACCCCGCTGCCCACGCCCGAGAGGAGCGATGACGTCCATGGCACGGCACGAGAGGTCGCTCCCGTTCTCGAGCACCCACGACCGCGTCGGGCTGGCCGGGGTCAAGGTGTCGAAGGGCTGCACACCCTTGGCGTCGTCCGGGTCGATGCCATTGACCGATTGGACCTTGATGAGCGCGAAGTAGCGCTCGTTGTCCTTCGGGGCGCGCACCAGACCGTCCACCCGGTCGCCGTCGCGCAGGTCGAAGCGGCGGATCTGGCTCGGGGAGACGTAGATGTCCTCGGCACCCGGAACGAAGTGGCTCGCGGGGTCCCGCAGGAAGCCGAAGCCGTCGGGCAGGATCTCCAGGACACCCGAGCCCGTCGCGTTGCCCTCTCGCCGGAGCAGCTCGGTCACCAGCTGTACGCGCGTGAGCCCGGCTGCGTTGGGCAGATGTGCGGCGGCATCGACCAGGTCGTCGAGCGGCTGAGCGCGGAGCTCGTTGAGATCGAGGTGAGCCATGAGGCGTAGGGGGAGGGTCGGCGAAGCCGGGAGGGACACCAAGGATCGCCCGAACCCGCCTCTCTGTCAACCGATGCGGGCGCCGGTGCTGGCGAGCAGCTCGCTGGCCCACGACCCGGCGAGGGCGCTGCGCCCGGGGAGCTCGTTGGTGCCCCACACCACGTAGAGCAGGCGGCGGGTGTCGTCGTGGGTCTTGGTGCGCTGACTGTCCTTCACGGCGTTGGCGCACGGCCCGGCCTCGTCGTGCAGGCAGAGCAGGCCGTCCAGCTTCAGCTCCTGGCCGGCGGCGTTGAACACGTAGCTGCCGGCCTCGACGATGCGGACGGACAGGCCGCCCTGGGTGCGGTCGATGTCGACGACGCTGATGGGCAGCCCGCTGTGCAGGGAGACCAGGTTGCACACGTCCACGGCGACGTTGATCGGCCCGAGGAACCCGCCGGCGTGGGCCTTGATGAGGTACTCGCTGGCAGGCTTGTTGCGTCCGGACGGCTTGAAGCCGCCCTTGCGAAGGAGCCGACGAACGGCCCCCTTCACCTCGTCGTCGGTGGAGAGCGGTGCAGGGCCGTCGAAGTCCACTCCGAGCTCCACTCGCGACAGCGACGCGGGGAGCTCGACGGTGAACGTGGCGGCTTCGAGGAGGGGATGCGGGGAGATGTCAGGCATGTCCCCGCAGTCTACTCACCGGTACCAGCTCACCTTGTTCCGGCCGCTCTCCTTGCTCGCGTAGAGCGCCTTGTCGGCGTGCTTGAGCAGGTCCTCGGCGGTCGGGACGTCGCCCCCGTCGATGGTGGCTCCTCCGACACTGATGGTCACGCTGAGGAGTCCGGCGTCGCCGCAGTCGACCTTCATCGCCTCGACGGTGCGCCGGATGCGCTCGCCCACGAACCGGGCGCCCGAGGAAGGGGTCTCCGGCAGCACGATGCTGAACTCCTCGCCACCGAGCCGGCCGACGCCGTCACAGTCGCGGACCGCTTTGCACATCGCCGCGGCCACAGCCTTGATGACCTCGTCGCCCGCGGCGTGCCCGTAGGTGTCGTTCACACGCTTGAAGTGGTCGATGTCGAGCATCAAGACGGACAGGGGGCGCTTGACCGGACCCGAGCAGCACTCGTCGATGGCCTCGGTCGCCTGGGCCAGGTAGGCGCGGCGGTTGGCGATTCCGGTCATCGAGTCCGTGGTGGCGAGCCGGGTGAGCTCGTCGTTGGACTCGCGCAGCTTGGTGGTGAGCTGCTCCTTCTCGGCCAGCAGCTGCTCGAGCTGCTTGGTCAGCTCCTCGTACGAGGCGTTCACGTTCAGCAGCGACTGGTTCGCTCGGCTGACGAGCTCCTCGAGCGTCGGCTGACGCTGGATGTCGATGCGCATGTCCATCGATGCGCCGGCCATGTCCTCGCGGATCTGCTCACACAGGTCCTCGAGCACCAGGGGACTGCGGCTTGGCAGGCCGTCGAGCAGTCGACGGGCGTGCGCCACGGTGTTGCCCGCGGCCTGGGTCTGGACGATGTCGGCGAGCGCATCGGCGGCCTGGGCGATCTCGGCCAGGCGGCGGGTCTGTCGCTCGGCGCCGTTCGGAGGCCGCCCGTGATGGTGGGCGATGGCCAGGGTGATGGTGTCGGGCAGGCCCCACCGGTCGGCTTCGGCCATGACGATCTCGGCGTGGGTCATGCCACAGAGGCGTCGCTCCTCTTCGATGCGTTGAGCGGCGGGCCAGGTCTGGGAGACTTGCAGGGCGCCGCCTTGGTGGGGGTGGGCGATGGCCAGGAGCATCACCCCGATGTCCTGGAGCAGGCCCACGGTCATCGCTTCACAGGGGTCTTCGTACCCGGCGGACTTGGCGAGCACCTGGCAGGCCAGGGCGCGGCGGAGAGAGTTCTCCCAGAAGGTGACCCGATCGAACTCGCCGGTGTCGACGTTGGCCGTGGTCTGGCGCACAGCATGCGCCAGGGCCATGTTCCGGATCGTCCGGGTGCCCATGAACAGGGTCGCCTGCTGGACGGTCTTGACCTGTTTGCCCGGACTGTAGAAGGGGCTGTTCGCCAGTCGGAGCATCTCGGCGGTGAACGCCGGCTCCCGACTGATCAGGTTCGCCAGGGCCCGAGAGGAGACGGTTGCGTCCCCTGTCGCCTGGATGATCATCGCCAGTCCCGCGGGGGGCGATGGCAGTGTCGTGTGTTCGGCTCGCGCCGCGTTGTCAGCCCGCATCCCTTCCTTCCTCCAAATGCTCGATGTCCTGTCCCGAGCATCTCTACGGATGCGAGGGGGCATCTCGTGAGGCATTTTCGAAGGTGATCAGGCGGCTCTGACCCCCCGCACCAGCGCTCGCAGGGCCGTCAGCCGTGCGCTCTCGGGGTGTTGGGTCACACCGACCTCGGCGAGGGCCTGTGCGAGGCCGCCATCGCCGCGGTCCAGGCACTGCTCGATCTCGTCCGCAAGCCGATCCGGCTCGGACGACACGGCGTGGGCGAGCCCCCCCGGGGTCTTCTGTCTTCCGCGCCTGGCGAGGACGATGGCTCGACGGGCGCCGCGGGCGGTCGCGGCGATGTGGGCCAGGCGTGCGGCGACGGCCGGCGTCGACGGCGAGGGGAGGTCCGCGACCAGCGCCTCGGCGACGTCCGCCGTGCATGGGTCGCCCTCGGTCAGCGCCACGAGGACGGCGGTCTGGGCGGCGTCCAGACGGACCTGGTGGTCTCCGGGCGACGTCTCGAGGGTCTGGAGGAGCTGCGCGAGCTGCTCGCGCGAGGTCGACGAGGCGTTCAGGGGAGCCTCCCGTGCCAGGGAACGGCGCGAGGATACCATGTGGTCTCCACGACACGGAAGAGGCCGTATTGCTCGTCGTCATCGCCCTTTTGGGATGCAAGCCGGCCGACCGGACGGTCCAGGCGCTGGTCGATGCGCGGGCCGAGCAGATCGGCCTCGACGCCCGGCTGGCGACGCGGCTGGCGCTCGCTTCCGGCGGGCTGGTCGCGCAGTACACCCCGGTGACGGCCGAGACCTGGGCCGGAGCCGACCGCATCGAGGTCGAGCCGGATCTGGCGGCCGTGATGGGGATCCTCGATCCAGGCCTCGTGGTGTCCGACGTCGACACCGGGAGCCACCACGTCACGTGGCCGTCGGTGGAGTTCAGCCCCTCGATCCACGGCCGCATCGAGTTCGAGGTGCTGCGACCCCAGACGACGTTCCGCGTCGCGTTCCTGCAGAACCCGGGCGAGGAGCCCGGGGTCTACGCGTCGTCGACTGTCCAGGTCGTCGAGGGCGCGCTCCAGTCCCCCGTGCTGGAGGTCGAGCACGAGCTCCACATCGGCGACAGTGAGCAGAAGGTGGTCCTGCCCGCGCCGCGCGTCGTGGGGGACACCGGTGGGGCACCCCGGGCGAGCTGGCCGGCGGGCGGGTCCTACCTCCCCGAGGAGGGCAGCTTCCTGTGGTCACGCACGTACCGCGACAAGCTCCAGGAGCTGGAGTCGCTCGGCGTCGAGGAGATCGACGGTGAGGCCTGGTCGGCGGTCGCTCGGAGCGAAGACTGGGAGCACGTCCTGGAGCTGGACCTGTCCCGCGAGGGTCAGTAGGAGACGCCGATCCAGGTGCTCAGCGCCCACACGTCGATGAGCTGTGCCTCGGCGCCCAGCACCAGGTGCGGGCTGCGCCGCCAGGCCGGTCCCAGGGCGTCGCTCGAGAGCTCTCCGCCGACGACGGCACCCACCGGGATCGACGGGCGAAGGCTGAGCTCCACGTCGTCCGGCAAGACGGCGACGTCGTTGTGATCGAGCAGGATCACGTGGGGACCCAGCCAGCCGGAGGCGCCCCCCTCGGAGCCGCCGACCACGGCCAGGCCGGCCGCTCGCAGGGACTTCCCGCCGCTGGTCGACCGCGCCTCTCCCTCGCTGTTGGAGGCGGTCGTCCGGTAGGTCTGGGCGGCGACCATGGCTGCGGGTCGGAGGCCCTCGCGAGGCAACTGCACGCTCAGGCCAGCGCCCAGTTGACGCCCCTGGCCGCTGTGGCCGGTGCCGCTCAGGGAGTGGGTGGCGTAGGCGCCGGAGACCCAGACGCCGACCGCGTCGTGCGCCCGGATGTCGGCTCGGAGGCCGGCCTTGTTCAGGCTCTCCCACGTCGCGCAACGGTCGCCCTCGCAGCCGGTCTGGAGCGAGCGATGCTGCACGCCAGCGACGGCCTGGACCGCGACGGCGCTGTCGCTGCTCGAGCGCGCAGGACTTCCCAGCGGCGTAGCGGCCGCGGTGCCGAGCGCGAAGAGTGCCAGCACGTGGCTAGCGGTTGGTACCGGTCTTGCCGATCTTCCCGCTGTCGAGGATCGAGCTGACGTCGGCGGCCAGGGCCTGGACGCCCTTCTGGAACTGCGGCATGAACATGTACGCCGCGGCCACGACGGCGATGATGATGACGCTGATCAGGAGCAGGTACTCGACCGTGCTCTGGCCATCCTCCTCGTCGATGAACCGCGTGAACGCGGGGGGGAGCCCTGAGGCGGCGATGAAGGCGCGGAGGTTCTGGTTCACGGTGCGCTCCCGAAGAGAGGTGTTGCCGCGCAACTATAGCAAGCCTCGTGCCACGGCGGCGACTTCCGGATCCCGGGCACTTGGACGTTCCCGGGGCGCTCGCTGCGACGTCATGTCCTCAGACCGGTGTCGCTGCGACCTCGATGTCTCAGAGGTCGAAGCTGACGCCCTGGGCGAGCGGGAGGTCCTTGGACCAGTTCAGCGTGCACGTCTGGCGGCGCATGTACGCCCGCCACGCGTCCGACCCGGACTCGCGTCCGCCGCCCGTGTCCTTCTCGCCACCGAAAGCACCGCCGATCTCGGCGCCGCTGGTCCCGATGTTCACGTTGGCGATGCCGCAGTCGCTGCCTCGGTGGGACAGGAACTCCTCGGCCGCGCGGAAGCCGCCGGTGAAGATCGAGCTCGACAGGCCTTGGTCGACGCCGTTCTGCTCGGCGATGGCCTCGTCCAGGTCGCTGTACGTGAAGACGTACAGGATGGGCGCGAAGGTCTCGTGGCGCCAGATGTCCATGTCGCCGCTGGCCTTGATGAGGCAGGGCTCGACGTAGCTTCCGCCGCGGTCGATGCGCTTGCCGCCGGCCAGCACCTCGCCGCCCTGGGCCTTGGCGGTCGCCACGGCCTCCTCGTACTGACGGACGGCGTCCTCGTCGATGAGCGGGCCCATCAGCGTGTTGCTGTCGAGCGGGTTGCCCACGCGGACCGAGCCGTACGCCTTGGTCAGGCGGGCGGTGAAGTCCTCGGCGATGGACTCGTGCAGGTAGATGCGGCGGGTCGAGGTGCAGCGCTGGCCCGTCGTGCCGACCGCGCCGAACAGGATGCCCATGAGCGCCAGGTCCAGGTCCGCGTCGGGCTCGACGATGATGGCGTTGTTGCCACCGAGCTCCAGCAGGCTGCGGCCGAGGCGCTTGGCGACGGCCTGGCCGACGTGACGGCCCATGCGGGTCGAGCCGGTCGCGCTGATGAGCGGGAGCCGGCGGTCGTTGATCATGGTCTCGCCGACCTCGGCGTCCTCGCCGATGATGAGCGTGAACACGCCGCCCCAGCCGTGCTTCTCGAGCACCGCGTTGCAGACCTTGTGGGTCGCGATGGCGGTCAGCGGAGCCTTCAGCGAGGGCTTCCAGATGGTCACGTCACCGCAGATGGCGGCGATCATGGAGTTCCAGGCCCAGACGGCGTTCGGGAAGTTGAACGCCGTGATGCAGCCGACGAGGCCCATCGGGTGCCACTGCTCGTACATGCGGTGGCCGGGGCGCTCGCTGTGCATGGTCAGGCCGTAGAGCTGACGGGAGAGGCCGACGCTGAAGTCCGCGATGTCGATGGACTCCTGGACCTCGCCGGTGCCCTCGCTCAGGAGCTTGCCGGTCTCGAGCGTCACGAGCGCGCCCAGGTCGTCCTTCACGTCGCGCATCGCGTTGCCCATCTCGCGGACGAGCTCGCCGCGCTTGGGGGCGGGGAGCATGCGCCACTCCTTGAAGGCGCGCTGCGCCTCGGCGACGACGGCCTCGTAGTCCTCGAGGTTCGCCAGCTTCACCGAGGCGATGTGCTCGCCGGTGGCGGGGTCGGACTTGCCGACCACCCGACCGGTGGTCTCACGGGCGCCGGGCGCCCAGGCGCCGGAGTTGATCTCTTCGATACCGAGGCGGGTCAGGAAGTCGTGCACGAGGGGGCTCCGGGGGCTGTCGTTCGGGGCGTTGCGGGCGCGCTGATAGCATGCTCGGCGCCCCCTCTCCAGCGAGCCCGACATGCTTCTCTCCCTCGTCACGAAGGCGGCACTAGCCGCGGATCCGGTCGCTCTCGAGGTCATCCCGCGAGCCCAGAAGGGCCTCGGCGACCCCGGCCTCGTCCTGGTCGTCAACCAGGCGGCGACCGAGCTCGAGACCAAGGTCGAGTGCGGTGGGGCCTGGGCGGGACACAACGGACCGGCCCAGGCGGGCGAGCGGATCACGCTGTCGCTGGCCGTGAACCCCGGCCACTACACCTGCACCGGCAACCTGCGCGCCCTGTTCGCCGACGGGTCCGAGGGCGAGATGCCCTTGTCCTTCGAGATCGACATGTTCGATGCGCTGAAGGTCGACGTGCCCCGCGAGTCGGTCGACGTCGAGAGCCGCAAGCTGTCCGTCGTGCTGGACCGGACCCCCGGCTCGGTGGACGTCGAGGTCTACGGGCCCCGGGACGCCCTGCTCGGCCAGGCGTCGACCCCCGGTCTGGGCGCCGCGGCCGGGGACCCCGTGGAGATCGAGTGGTCGGGCGAGGGCGAGGTCGTTCGCATCCACGTCAAGGGCACCGACGAGCACGGCTTCTGGACCGCCGTCGACCTGTTCCCCTGGAGCTACGCCATCCCGCACGAGGACGTCGTCTTCGACAGCAACCAGTCGCTCATCCGCCCCGACGAGGAGCCCAAGCTCACCGCCGCGATGGAGGAGGTCCGCGCCGTGCAGGAGAAGTACGGCCCGAACGTGCCGATGAACCTGTACGTCGCTGGCTACACGGACACCGTCGGCGACCCCTACGCCAACCAGCAGCTCTCGAACCTGCGCGCAGCGTCGATCGCCGCCTGGTTCCGGGACAACGGCTTCGAGGGCAGCGTCTGGTACCAGGGCTTCGGCGAGGAGGCCCTGGCGGTGCCCACGCCCGACTCGACGGACGAGGAGAAGAACCGCCGCGCGCTCTACGTGCTGGCGGCCGAGACCCCCGCGGTCAGCGCAGAGCTGCCGCGCTCGGGCTGGCAGAAGCTGTAGGGTCCGCCCCTACGTCACTGCGCGGAACGAGACCCGCTTTCCAGCGACCTTCACCGTCAGGCGCTTCTTCCCGGTGACGACCACGGGCTGACCGGCGAGCGCCGTCTGGACGCGCAGCAGCGCATCTCCATGGCGGACGTGACCGTCTGGGCCGACGTGGCCATCCAGCTCGCCGCCACGCCAGGCGGCCTCGTGCACGCTGCAGAACGCCCCGTCCGAGGCGGCCGAGGTGCAGGCCTCGACCGCGCAGGGCTCGGTCGGCACGTGGGCCCGCGCGACCTCGGCGCGGAGATCGCGGTTCTCCTGCTCGAGCGTGGAGACCAGCTCGGCGAGCCCGTCGACTCGGGCCGACAGCGCATCCAGGTCGCGTGTCCGGTCGTCCAGCTGGGCGCGCAGCCGCGAGATCTCGGCGGCGGACGGCACCTCGCGCGTCTCGAGCGCCTGGTCGACGAGGGAGCGGACAGGGGCGTCGACCACCCGCCTCGCAGGACGGGAGAGCAGGCGGGCGACGAGGTCGGACAGCGCCATCTCAGGCCTCCGAGGTGGTGGAGTTCTCCACCGGCGAGAAGCAGGCGAAGGCGCCAGGACCGAGGTCGCGCAGCTCGTGGCGCTCGAGATCGTAGACCAGCACGCTGGGCTCGTCGCGTTGCTCGTCGGTGTCCAGCGGGTGCCCGCAGAAGACCAGCCGTCGGCCGTCCGGGGACAGCAGCCGGTGCGACGGCGCGAACTGATCGAAGAAGCGCAGGTGGAAGAGCTGCTCGCGGCTGGGCCAGAACCGGCACAGCTCGCGGGTCTCGCCGGCGACGACGAGCTGCCAGGTCAGGCAGTTGTTCTCGGTGTCGACCTGGACGAGCACCAGATCCTCACCTCGCGGGAAGAACGCCAGGCAGTGCTCACCGGACACCGGCTCGAGCTCCTGACCGATGCGCAGCAGCCCCCGGTACGGCTTCCCCTCGCCATCCGGAGCGGCCGAGAACAGGAAGGCGTCGTCGGTGCGGAGCAGGGCGCCGAGTCCCTCGAACTCCAGCAGCACCTGGGCATCCGCGCCGGTGTCGTCGGTGCTGACGAGCTGGTTCGTGCCGCCCCCCGCGTCGACGTGGATCAGACGGTCCCCCTGGAAGATCGGCGCGCAGTAGTTGGCGGGCCGCTGGGGAAGGACCTCGTCGGGGAGTCGGCCCGACACGTCCCGGACGACCAGGCGGCTCTCGCTCGAGCTCGCCGTGTGCACGACCACGCGCTCGCCGTCGGGGTGCCAGGTGAAGAACAGGGGCAGGCCGCGCTCGACCGAGCTGGCATGGCCGAGCCGATCGAGGCGGATGTGCTGGAGCTCGAGCTCCTCGCCGTCCTGGACGAGGACCAGCAGCCCCTCGCCGTCGGGCTGCCACTGGACGTAGAGCGGCACGCCGTGCTCGACATCCAGGCAGTGCCACTGGCGGACGCCGTCGGTGTGCACGACGTGGACGCGCGCGGGCCCGGTGTCCTGGTCGTCTTCGTCCAGCTCGAAGCAGGCGATGCGCGTGCCGTCCGGACTCCAGGACGGCCACGACCAGGTCGACGGCGGGGTGGGGGACACGCCCCAGAGCTGGGGCGTCGGGTCCGAGGTCAGCTGGAGGCGCCCGCCGTGGCGCGGGTCGGCCACGTACAGCTGGTCGTCACAACCGATGAGGGCGAGGCGAGCCACGCCTCAGGCCACGGCACCCAGGAGACGCCAGATGCCGACGCTGTGCAGCAAGAGCGCTCCGATCGTCGCGACCCAGGCCGCTCCAGGGGTTGCCGTCAGCGCCATCACGTCCTGCTTCGAGGCCTGGAGCTCGCCCTCGAGCTCCGCCTTGAGCGGTCCGGGGAGATCTCCCCGCTTGGCGCGGAGGGCGTACGCGAGCGCGGTATCGCTGTGCGTCCCGAAGGTGCCGAGCGAGAAGCCCGTGGCGCCCACGTAGAGAAGGATGGTGGTCCACCGCAGGTCGGTGATGGCGACCGCGGCGATCGTCGAGATCAGACCGACCAGACCGAGCCCGAAGAGGGCCATCCCGAGCCATCGCAGCGAGGCGTGGCGGCTTGCGCGCTGGGCTTCCAATGCTTCTCCGTCAGGCGGGCTGCGGGAGCATACCGTGCAGGAACACCTGGACGACCTGCTTGGCCAGCGCGACGGGATCGCCGCCCGGTTCCGCTCCGTAGGCGCGCTCGTACGCGAGCCCATCCGAGCAGGACTTCAGGATCTGCGCGACGACGCGGGGGTCGACGGGGCGCAGGGCTCCGGCCTCGATGCCGACCGCGACGATCTCGCCGATCCGGTCGATCATCCGCTCGTGGACCGCCCGCAGCTTGGAGGCGAGCTCGGTGTCCCGGGCCGACATCTCCGCCATGATCAGGAAGAAGTGGGGGCTGCGCATCGTCAGGAGGTGCCCGAGGATGTGCTCGAGCATGGCGATGAACGCCTCGGCGGGAGCGGTCTCCGGCACCTGGACGAGGATCTCGTCGAGGATCCGGTTCGCGCGGGTATGCTCCTGCTCGACGAGCGCCTCGAAGAGGATCTTCTTGCTCGAGAAGTAGAAGTAGACGGCGCCCTTCGAGAGGCCTGCCGCCTTGGCGACATCCTCCATGCGGGTGTCCTGGAAGCCCTTCGCGATGAAGACCTTCCGCGCGGCGCGGAGGATCTCTCCTTCGCGTTGTTCCTGGGGGGCGTGGCGCGTCATTGTCGCTACGTCGCACGTCGCCGCCCTCACGGCAAGCCGAGCAGGCGCTCCAGTGCGTCCAGCGTCGTGGCGTTCGGGTCGCCGGTCCAGGGATGCCGGGGCACGGAGGACTCGATGGCGTCGACCAGTCCGTCGATGTCGCCGGCTCGCACGCGCCGTCCGACGGGGCCTGGACTGGTCGCTGTGGTCGAGGCGACGGTCGGGCATCCCCGCGCGCGCTGCCGCCAGGAGCTCCCACGGTCTGCAGGGGACCCAGCTCGGTGCGAGCACGACGGCGGCCTCGGTGGGCCGGTCCACGACCCGGACCAGCGGGTGACGGGCCAGGGTGCTGGGCTCGAGGGCCTCGCTTCGGCGCACGAGCAGAGGACGGCCCAGGCGCTCGGCCGCAGTCAGGGCCTCGACGGCTCCCGAGCGCGCGATCGGGACGCCGGCCAGCAACAGCCCGTCTCCGAGCCGGAGGGTGGGGGAGGTCGGGACGGGGACCGGCAGCTCGCCGCCGAGGCGGACCGTCGCCAGGACGCGCTCGGCTCGCTGGCCAGCCAGGACCTGGTGGTCGGCGCGATGCCGACGCAGGAGCGAGCAGATCGGGTGGCTCGCGGCGGCCTCGTCGAGCGCCTGCTGCAGCGTGGAGAGGTCGGGGGGGCGTCGACGAGCACACCGGGGACCCCGCGCTCACGAGCCAGGGCGAGACAGGCGCGGGCCCCCAGGGTGGGCGCGATGACGGCGCGGAGATCGGGGCCGAGCTGCCGCGCTGCCAGGCGGTCCCAGGCCTTTCGCAGGGCCAGCGTGGCGCGGATCCGCCTCGGAGCGTCGGCGCCGGCCAGCCGGAACATCGCGGTCGTGAGGGCCGCGGGTGGGGAGAGGACGGTCGCGCCGAGAGCGGCGGCGAGAGGCGCGGCTCAGGGGCGTCGGTCCGGCAGGATGAGAGCGATCACGACCGCTCCTGGGCCTTCAGCGCGCAGGCGTCCTGGCCGCAGGTCCGGCACGTCCGGTGCTCGGCGACCGCGTCCACGATGCGCTTCCTGTCGTGGCCCAGGACCTCGTGCTCCAGGTGGGTCGGGAGTGTCAGCGTTCGCAGCAGCGTGTTCGTGCGGACCCGCTCCTCGCCGATCCGCACGGTCCGGTCCGCTGCGGTCCGCAGGCCCACGCTGAAGGGCATCGGTCCAGACGTCAGCGCCTGGACGACCAGGTGGTCCTGCTCGACGAAGACCGCCAGTCGGGTGCGCTCCCTCGGGGCGACACGCAGGTCGACATGGGGCCAGACCACCTCGAGGGGAGAGAGCTCGGTGCCGCGGGTCGTCGTCATCGATCGTGTCATGCGCTGGAACAACGCAAGGGCCGTGCCTGGACTTACGCCTGTTTCGCCCTTCGGGATCTCGCTTTGCTGTCATCGCCTCGACGATCACGAACACAGGCCTTAGTCGCGGGCCATGTCCAGGCTTCAGCTCAAGATCCTCGTGTTCGTCTCCGGCGCCACCGTCATGGCTGTCGAGATGACCGCCCTGCGCCTGTTGGCGCCCTTCTTCGGGACCAGCCTCCTCATCACGACCATCCTCATCGGGTCGATGATGGGCTTCCTGTCGCTGGGCTACTGGCTGGGCGGCAAGTACGGCGACAAGCACCCCACGCTGCCCGCGCTCGCCAAGGTGACGGCAGCGGCCTCGGTCCTGGTGCTCGCCATTCCGTTCCTCGGCCAGCCGATCCTGCGAGGCGCCAGCGCCGCCATGCGTCCGCTGCTCCAGGGCGAGGCCCTGAGCGAGCCGACCGTGGCCTTCGCCATGATCGTCGGCGGTCTCCTCGGCACCATCGGCCTCATCGCGTTCCCGATCACGCTCCTCGGGATGGTCTCGCCCTGGGCGGTCCGGCTCGCGGTCGACGACGTCGAGGAGGCGGGCAAGGCGGCCGGCCAGCTCTACGCCCTGTCGACCTTCGGCAGCATCATCGGCAGCTTCCTTCCCGCGCTCGCGCTGGTGCCGCTGCTGGGCGTTCGGAACACCTTCCTGGCGGTGGGCGTCACGCTCCTGGCGGTCTCGGCGTTCTGCATGGTCAAGCGAGGTCCCGGCCTCGGGGGCGCCGCAGCGCTCGTGCTGCTCGGCTTCATCCCCGAGGGAATCGTTCGCCCGATGGACGGCCTCGTCGAGGAGAGCGAGTCGCTCTACCACTTCATCCAGGTCGTCATCGAGCCCTACGGCAAGTGCGAGGAGGCCTACCACCTGTACCTGAACGAGGGCGTCGGCGTGCACTCGGTCAAGTGCCTCGACGAGACGGTCGAGACGCGCGGGACGTGGGCCTACATGGCCGCGGCCCCCCTGTACATGGACGAGCCAGCCGCGGTCGACGACGTGCTCATCATCGGCCTCGCCGGTGGGACCATCGCTCGCCAGCTCCTGGAGTCCTTCCCGACCGCTCACGTCGATGGCGTGGAGATCGACGGCGCCGTGGTCGAGGTCGGCAAGAAGTACTTCGACAACGACGATGACCGCATCACGCCGTTCGTCATGGACGGACGGATCTACCTCCAGAACACGCCAAAGACGTACGATGTCATCCTGATGGACGCGTACCGCCAGCCCTACATCCCGTTCCACCTGACGACGGTGGAGTTCTGGCAGACGGTGTCGGACCACCTGGAACCCGACGGCGTCGTCGGCATCAACGTGGCCTCGGTCCGCGGCGTGTCGCAGGGCCTGGCCCAGATGATCTATCGGACCATGCGCGAGGTGTTCCCCAGCGTGCACTACGTCGACGCCACGCAGTCCAACGACATCCTGTACGCGACCAACTCGCTGACGCACAAGGACCGCATCGCCGAGCACCTGGCCGAGCTGCCCGCCGCGCGCGGGCTCGACCAGATCCGCTCCGTCATCAAGCAGAAGACGGTCGGCGAGGTCGAGGGCTGGGAGGACGGTCGCGTGCTCACCGACGACCAGGCCCCGGTCGAGATGGTGTGGGACCTGATGGCGCTGGAGTACGCGGGTTGAGCGTGCTCGACGCCGCGCAGGTCGACATGCTCCTGTCCCTGGGGGCGGGCGTGTTCGCCGAGATCGCCGGGGTCTACATCGACACGACGCCGAGCGACCTGGACGCGCTCGAAGGCCTGGGAGGGCGGAGACCTCGACGCCGTCCGGAAGCGGGCCCACGCGCTCAAGGGCGCATCGGCGAGCATAGGCGCCACGCAGCTGTGGGAGCTCTGCGGAGAGCTCGAGTCGGGCGGTCTGCCCGAAGCTCTGGTGCCTCGGATCAACGACGAGCACGCCGCCGTGGTCGCCGCTCTTCGAACTCGGCTGTAGCTACTTCATCTGGTTCGCGACCCGCTTGAGCTCGCGCATCGAGGTGATCTCGAGGAGCTTGCCCTTCACGGCGAAGTCGGCGAAGCGCTGGCCCTTCCGCAGGACCTCGCCGTACTCGTACATCTTTCCCCAGATGTGGTCGTACTGGCGCTGGTTGAAGCGGCGGACGAACTTGTCGCTCGAGAGCCACTGCACAATCTCCTTGGGGAGGTTGTTGAAGAGGCACAGGAAGAACAGGAAGTTCAGGTAGCTGCCCTTCGGGACGTGGAAGCTCGCCCGGTAGACCTGGTTGTACTCGTCGGTCACGAAGCCGTCTTCCATCGCCTTGTGGAAGAACTCGGTGCCCGGGTACGCGATGAGGCTCGACGGCAGCAGGTTGTAGGGCGGCGGCAGCGTGCAGATGAGCCGCAGGCCCTTCATCACGTCCTCGGTCGACTCCCACGGGTTGTCCAGGATGATGTGGTAGTCGGGGACCTGGATGAAGTCCTTGTACTTCGTGATGATGTTGACGGCCTTGAGCAGCTGCTCGTTCGTCATCCCGCGCTTGTACATGCGCATGGTCTCGCTCGACCCGGTCTGGATGCCCAGCTCGGTGAAGCACAGGCCGGCGTCGATCAACGCGGCGTACTTGGCCTCGTTGATGGTCGTCGGGCTGCACTGGGCCCGGAACGGCATGCCGATCTCGCGCTTCCACACCTCGGCGAACTTCACGATCTCCTCGGTCGAGGTGCTGAAGAACACGTCGTCCTGGAAGTGGATGATTCCGACCTCGGGCAGGCGCCGCATCACTTGCTTGATCTCGCCGACCAGGTGCTCGACCGAGCGACGGCGGAGGTACTTCTGGCCCTTGTACAGGTCGTGCTGGAAGGCGACGCCGCAGTAGCTGCACTTGTGGGGGCAGCCGCGCGTGATCATCGTCTTGTAGGCGATGCGCAGGTCGCCGTTCCGGTCCGGGTAGGTCGGGACGATGTTCTTGAAGTGCTCCCACTCGACCTTGACCATCTTCGTGGCGGTCTCGACGTCCCAGGTCCAGTCGTCTTCGAGGTCGAAGTCCTGGAAGGGCAGGGTGTCGAGGTCCTGGATCAGGGGGCGGTGCGGGTTTCCGACGACCTTGCCGTTGGGCTTCCGGAACCAGAAGTTCCGGACGTCGTAGTAGTCCTCGCCGGCCTCGAGCCGCTCGACGAGCTCGAGCAGGCCGAGCTCGCCCTCGCCGACGCTGACCGCATCGACGAACTCGAGCGCCTGCTGAGGCATCGTCGTGGGGTGGAAGCCGCCCCAGACCAGGAACTTGTCCGGGAAGCGCTTCTGGATGGCGCGGGTGGCCTGGACCGCCACGTCGAACATCGCGGTCAGGAACGAGACGCCGACGACGTCGCAGTCCTCGACCAGGTCGACCATGTCGTCGACCAGGCTCTGCTCCATCTGCTTGATGTAGCCAGGCTGGAAGCGGGTGTTGTAGTTGTCCGCCGGGAGGAAGATCAGCCGCACCTCGTGGCCGGCCCGCTTCAGGTAGGCGGACAGCGACCGGGTGCACGGGCTGTAGTGGTCGATCGGCGTGGGGTTGATCAGCGCGATCTTCACAGGCGGCTCCAAGGGCTACGACGCGGCACTGTACTGGGTCAAACGGCCCTGTGCCATTGCACTCAAGGGGCGTCGATTGGGACCTCGGCGCCGGTGAGTGGGTCGAGCCCCAGCCCGCTCGGACGGCCCTCGACCAGGCCCTCGCCCTCGATTCGGTAGCCGATACCGTCGATCTGGAGACCGACCCACGAGGGGGGCCCGGCGCCGACTCGCATCACGACCACGATCTCCTTCGGCGAGGGGGCCATCCCATAGGCGCCGATCTCCCAGGCGGCGGCGAGCTTCCCGTCGTCGGCTGCGATGACGATGGCGCCGTCGGCGATGGGGATGTGGAGCGTTCCGGCCCGCAGCGC
The DNA here is from genome assembly GCA_024228935.1 of Pseudomonadota bacterium. Taxonomy (GTDB): domain Bacteria; phylum Myxococcota_A; class UBA796; order UBA796; family CAJQPC01; genus JAAESX01. Next base: position 36,000 of record JAAESX010000148.1, on the reverse strand, counting down.
GACGGGGCCCGAGGGCTCCAGGGCGAGGCGGCCGAGCAGCTCGCGGCTCTCGGGGTCGATGGTCGGTGGCAAGCCCTTCTTCCTCTTCAAGAGACGTCCGAGGAGCTCGCGCCCCTCGCGGAGGCCGAGCGCGTGCGCGACACCCAGGTAGATGACGCCGCCGGCGGCACAGATGGGCAGCAGCGTCCACGAGGTGACGTCGTCGGCGACGTAGTGCACGGCGGCGCCCATGACGGCGGCAGCGGCGACGGCCTTGCCGTGCTCGAGGGCCATCGCCCGTACGCCTCCTGGGACGCGGCGCTCGAGGATGACCAGCAGGATCAGGACCTCGCCGGATGCCAGGAACGCGTGCGAGAGCGGGAGTCCGCCCAGGCCGATGAGGTGCATGAGGCCCAGCGCGACGGGGAGCTTCAGGACCACGCTGCCGATGCCGGCGTACATGGGCGTCCACGGGTCGTCGAGCGTGTAGAAGACGGGGACGAGGATGCGCTGGGCGCCGATCGACAGGAGCGCCACCGCGTACATCTGCAGCAGGATGGCGGTCGCTGCGGTGTCGTCCGGAGTGAACGCTCCGCGCTCGTAGAAGAGCGCGGTGATGGGCGTGGCGAGCAGGTAGATGCCGACGGCGCTCGGGATGAGCAGGAACCCGTTCAGGTTCATCGCCTTGGCCAGGTTCTCGCGGAAGCCCACCCAGTCCTTCTGCGCCGCGTAGACCGACAGGCCGGCGAGCGCCGAGACCGCGACCGCTCCGCTCACGATGGAGAAGGGCAGGTGGGCGATGCGGAACGCGTACAGGAGCCAGCTGACCGGACCGTCGCCTTCGCGGGAGGCGAGCTGCATCTCGACGAGCAGGTGCAGCTGGACCACCGAGATCGCGACGATGGCCGGGATGATGAACTTGATGAGGCGGCTCAGCCCGGGATGGCCCGCGATGCGCAGCTTCAGGCGGAAGCCTTCCTTTCGGAGGCTCGGCAGCTGGACGGCCGCCTGGGCGAACCCGCCGACCAGCGCGGCCAGCGCGACGAGGAGGATGGCGGGCTGGCCTGTCGCCTCGGCGAACCAGGTCGATCCAGCGCAGGCCGCGATGATGGCGACGTTGAAGAGGATCGGCGTCAGCGCGGGCACGAAGAAGCGGCCGCGGACGTTGAGCACGCCCATGAAGACGCTCGCCACGCTGACCGTGGCGACGAACGGGGCGAGGACCCGCGCGAGCATCGCGGTGAGCTCGACCTTGCCCTCGACCTCGGCGTACCCGCTGGCCAGGACGTACACGAGCGGCTCGGCGAACACGATGGTCCCGAGCACGACGACGCTGACCGCGACCAGGAGGACACCCAGGAACGCGTTCGCCAGGGCGAAGGCGCTGTCCAGGCCCTCGCGCTGCTCGGTGTCCGCGAACAGCGGGACGAAGGCGTTCGAGAGCGCGCCCTCGGCGAAGAGCTCGCGGAACAGGTTGCCGATCCGGAACGCGACGTTGAACGCATCGGCGCTCACACCGGCCCCGAAGGCGGCGGCGAACGCGATCTCCCGAACGAGCCCGGTCATGCGCGCCAGCACGTTGGCGGCGCCGACGACGAGGGTGTTGCGGCGGATGTCCTTCGCGGCCATGGCCGCGTCCTAATCGTCCCGGGTCTCCGCGCCCTCTCCTCGTCCCGCGAAGACGAGATCCCAGATGCCCGACGCGACGCCCAGTCCGCCGGCCCCGCCGATGAGGACGAGCCAGGTCGAGGTCCAGCCGAAGTACCCGGCGGCCAGGAAGAGGCCGAGGCCTCCGATGCCGCCGGCGATCCGGCGAACGCCGCGAGCGCGGTAGCGCGTCATCCGCTCCTTCACGCAGCCAGCGACGATGCGCCTGGCCATCGCCGGTGGGCAGCCCTGTTCCTTCTGGAGCCAGATGCGGACGGCGTCGGGCATGTCGCCGGAGACGATCCGGATGTTGGCCTCGATGCGCAGGTCCTCGCGCTGGAGCCGCCCCGGACGCTTGGTCTTGAGGTCCATCGTCCACCTCCGGCTGAATGCTTGACCGATCCGTGCGTCGGAGTCCAGCGAGCCACAGGAGGCCCCCCATGAGCACCATCCTCTTCGCCCTCGCTGCCGGTCTCTCGTCCCCGGCGCATGCGCACTCCGACCATCACGGTCACAGCCATCACTCGAGCCACTCGACGCACTCGAGTCACGCTCGCCCGGCCAGCTCGGGCGTGGTCCTCGTCGACAACCGCAGCGGGCGCAGCCTGGACCTGTACGTCGACGGTCGCTTCGTCGAGACCGTGCGCAGCGGGAAGTCGTCGGTGCGGCTCAGCCTGGGTCAGCACGTGCTGGCGCTGAAGGCGGGGGACCGGACCATCGAGTCCCGCTCGGTCAACGTGCGGTCGGGCTCCACCGCGAGCCTTCGGGTGGACAAGCCCGACGCGGGCATCGTCGTGCTCACGAACCACGAGCACTACGACGTCGTGGTCTACGTGGACGGCAAGCAACGGACGCGCATCGAGGCGCATGGCAGCACCACGATCCACATCCACGGCGAGGCGCGCATCGACCTGGTCGACGAGCGAGGCTCGGACCGGATGCTGACGAGCCGGATGGTGAACGTCGACTGCTTCGACGTGGTCGGCATCTCGTGGGGCTCGGCCGTCGCGAGCGCCTCGACGTCTTCGGGGCACGTTCGGCCCCGCTGAGCGTTTCGTCCGCGTGTGCAGGAGATGTGCACGTGGTGTGAACGGCTCGTCACGAAAGATCTTTCTGGGATCGCTGGTGAAATGAGCGGGCACTTCGGACGTTCCATGCATGAACCGGCAAGCGAGGTGGCGCGGCCCTTCGGCCTCACATTCGATTCAGGGAACCTCGGGCAAAGCGGTCGTCGTGAGCCCCATCTGACGCTTTCCGGTGCGCCCGGCCTCCGTAGATGGGGGGCCGGGCGCACTCATTTCTCTGCGCTTCGCGCTGCGGCCGCGCATCGGCTCGTTCCTCGCCTGCGTCCTCGGCGGGTGCCTCCGTTCGTGCCCGTACGTCCCATCGACGGCTGGCGCCGCCGATGGGCTTTCGCCCACGGCTTCGCCGCTCGCGTTGACGCCCTACAGCAAGGGAGGAACTGCGTTCCCCCCTTTGCATACCCCCCTTGCTCTGGAGCGTAGTGCGGCGGAGTTCGCTGCTGGGAACACGAGCCGAAGGGCGAGCCGGCCCAAAGGGCCGAAGCCCGTCGCGGGGCCACGCGGAGACCGAGCGAGGTACGAGCCGGTCGAGCATGGCTACCGTACGTCCTTGGCCGAAAGCCGACGAAGTCGGCCGGCCCACAGCACGAGCGGTAGGACAGATCGTGTCCAGCGCACTTCCAGAGACGGACGCGAGGTAGCGAGCCCACTCATCGCACCTTCGCTCACTCGACTGCTCGACTGCTCGACTGCTCGACTGCTCGACTGCTCGACTGCTCGTCCGCTCGACTGCGGTGTCCGCGACGGTCGCCCCCATGTAGGACCGCGGGGGATCCCCCAACAGCCGAAACAGGCCATGCTCCCGCCATCCTCAGGAGGTCCCATGCTCATCTTCCTCGCTCTCGCCTGCACCGGCACCGACCCTGGGGACTCCGCCCAGGAAGACACCGCCGCGCTCACCGACTCCGAGCCCGAGGTCGACTGCGATTGTGCCGTCGAGGACCTCCAGACCTTCTACCTGGACGCCGACGGCGACGGTCACGGCGACCCCGACCAGGTCGTCGAGGCCTGCGAGCAGCCCGACTACGCGGTCACCAGCTCGGACGACTGCGACGACCTGGACGCCGAGGTGTGGGACACCACGACCTGGTACGGCGACGCCGACAGCGACGGGTTCGGCGACGCCGCCAGCACGACGGATGCCTGCGAGGCCCCCTCGGGCCACGTGGCCGACGACACCGACTGCGACGACACCGACGGCACGATCTCCTGCGCCGACGCCAACTGCGACGGCGAGGCCGACCTCGTCTACGCCGTGTACTGGACCCAGACCGGCGGCTACTGCGGCGACGACTTCGTCTACTACGGCGACAGCTCCGAATTCAGCTCGGTCACGCCCTCGACGCTGACCACCGACTGCGCCTGGGCCGGCGCCGCGAAGGACCTCGACCAGGACGGCTTCGTGGACCTGGTCACGGTCGTGACCACCGACGACTCCATGCCGCGCGAGACCCAGAGCTTCGTCTACTGGGGCTCCTCGTCCGGCTGGTCCGACGGCGATCGCTCCGACTTCGACACCGTCGGCCCGGTCCAGGTCCTGGCCGACGACCTCGACCAGGATGGCTGGGTCGACCTGTTCTTCAGCGAGTCGAACGCGTACGGCAACGCCGGCTTCGAGCAGCAGAGCACCATCCACTGGGGCAGCGCCACGGGCTTCGCGACCTCGACCGACCTCACCACGTACGGCGCCTGGGAGGCTGTCTCGAGCGACCTCGACGGTGACGGCTACAGCGACCTGGTCGTCTGCAACTACTACGACGACAGCGCCAGCGAGCTCTGGTACGAGGTCCCCTCGACCATCTTCTGGGGCAGCTCCGGCGGCTTCTCGGATGGCGACACCACCTCGCTCCCGACCGCTGGCTGTCGCGGCGTCGCCGTGGCCGACCTGGACCAGGACGGACTCGACGACCTGGTCTTCGCCAACAGCACCGAGAACACGGGCGACTGGCAGATCGACTCCATCATCTACTGGAACAGCGGGACCGGCTTCAGCACCGCGGACACGACCTCGCTCCCGACCAGCTAAACGCACGGCCTGACCGTCGGCGACTTCGACGGCGACGGCTGGAGTGACCTGGCCTTCGGCAGCTTCTACGGCGACGTGGGCTACGACCACCCGACCTACGTCTACTGGAGCGACGAGGGCCAGTTCGACGCCTCGGACGTGACCGAACTCGGCGGTCACGCCAGCTACGGCGTCGAGGCCTTCGACCTGGACGGGGACGTGGCCGACGAGCTCATCGTCCCCGGCGCCTGGAGCGACTCCGGCGGTCAGGACACGACCTCGCACGTCTACTGGGGCTCGACCCACGGGCTCTGTCTCTCGGACGACCTGAGCACGCACGCCCCGGGCGAGGTGAACGTCGGGGACCTGGACGGCGACGGCTACCCCGAGCTGCTGTTTCCCGCGCCCTACGGCGGCGAGGACGCGACCATCTTCTGGGGCTCCGCAGCCGGCTACTCGGACGACGACAGCTCGATGCTGGGCGACTCGTGGGGTGGCTGGGCCGCGCTGCTTCCGGTCGGCGACACCGCCTGGTAGCGGTATCCTGCGGGGGTGCGCCGCCCTCTCCCCATCGTCCTGCTGGCGCTGCTCGTGCCGACGGTCTGGGCCGCGACGGGCGGTCCGGACAGCGGCGGCATCGAGTACATCACGTCCGAGGAGACAGACGGCCCTCCTCACGTCGCGCTCGACATCGACGACGAGGGCGACCTGCTGGCGTCCTCGGGCGACACGGGGCTGGTCGAGCTCCCGTTCGAGGTCGACTGGTACGGGTCCGACGAGGACACGCTCCACGTCGGCGACAACGGCACCGCGTTCTTCCAGGGCGACCAGGCGTCCACCTCGGCGAGCTGTCCGGCCGGCGGCTCCTGGTCCGGGGTGGCCGCGTACTGGGACGACCTGACCGGCGCGACCGTCCGCGGCGCCACGCTGGGCCGGTACCCCAACCGCCTCGTCGTGCTCGACTGGCAGGACTTCTCGCCGGGCTCGGCGACCGGGACGGGTCAGGTCCAGGTCTGGTTCCAGGAGGCCACCGACCAGGTCGTCGTGGTGCACGAGGACATCGACTTCGGCGACAAGGCCTACGACGGCGGCGTCGGCGCGGTCATCGGGGTGCAGGGCTCGTCGACGGCGGGGCTCGAGTGGTCGTGCTCGGGCGGACTCTCAGACGAGGTCAGCGGCTGGTTCTCCGAGCCCGAGGCTCGTGCCGGTGCGCCCGAGGTCCAGCTCTACACGACCGGCTGGTACTGGTACGGCGCCGACGACGACGTCTACCTGGCCGGGGCCGTCGACGGCGCGGACATCAACGGCGACGGCTACAGTGACGTCGCGATGGGCGCGGCCGAGGGCGACGCAGTCTGGCTCGTGTTCGGCGGGTCGAGCCCCTCGAGCGGAGACACCGACTCGGCGACGGCGGTGTTCGAGGGGGACTCCGGCGACGAGACCGGGGCCGGCGTGGCGCTCGCCGATCTGGACGGGGACGGGTTGGTCGATGTGGCCATCGGAGCACCCCGAGCCGATGACGCTGCGGTCGACGCGGGCGCGGTGCACGTGTTCGCGAACGCTGCGTTCTCGGGCTCGATCGACGCGCCCGTGGACCGGGACATGGTGCTGACGGGCTCGGCGAGCTCGAGCAAGCCCAAGGCCGGGACCGCGGTCATGTCCCCCGGCGACATCGACGGGGATGGTGTTGACGATCTGCTCGTCGGAGCCCCTGGAGACGACGCCGCCTACACCAACGCTGGCGCCGTCCACATCTGGTACGGCGGCACGATCTCCGGCACGGTCGACCTGGCTGGCGAGGCCGCGATCGAGGGCGAGACCGCCGGCGACAGCCTGGGGGAGGCGCTCTCTGGAGCGGACGCCGATGGGGACGGGCAAGCCGACATCGCCATCGGAAGCCGCTTGTCGGACTCCGCCGCCACGGACGCCGGTCGCGGCTACCTGGTGCTCGGCGACGCGTACACGGGCTCGAACGACATCGCGACGGTCGCGGCCGCGGACGTCGTCGGGGACAGCTCGCTCGACTACCTCGGAACCTCGATCCTGCTCGCCGATGTCGACGGAGACGGCTTCGCGGACCTCTTCCTGGGGGCTCCTCGCGACGACGGTGGCGGCTCGGATGCGGGCGTCGTGTACGTCTTCGAGGACGGGAGCTCGCTTTCCGGCTCCTACGCCGCTGCAGACGCCGACGGCATCATCGAAGGCGACGACAGCCATCAGAAGGTCGGCAGCGGGCTGGCGGCCGGAGACCTGGACGGCGACGCCACCGTCGACCTGGTCGTGGGCGGCGAGGGCGCGCAGTCCAGCGCAGGCGCGGCCTGGGTCTTCCGGGGCCTGCCCAGCTCCTCGACCGCCGACGTCGGCGACGCGGACCACGCACTCCTCGGCAGCTACTCGGCCGGCGGCGTCGGCATCGCGCTCACCGTGCTCGCCGACCACGACGGCGACGGGCTGGGCGAGGTCGTGGCCCCCGGAGCGACCTCGAGCGTCTCCAGCGGGACGCTCAACGGCATCGTCAGCATCTGGCCGTACGCGCCCTCCTGGCTGGACGACGACGGGGACGGGCTGGTCGCGGTCGCCTCGGATGGGCCGGACTGTGACGACGACAACGCCGACGCCTACCCGGGCAACGACGAGGACACCGGGCTCGACACCGGTGACTTCACCATCGACAACGACTGTGACGGCTGGCACGACGGGGCCTACGCGCTGCGGCTCGACGACGAGCTGTGGGCCTGGGACACCGACGACATCCTGGGCACGACGACGGTCGAGACGTTCGACTTCGAGGACGCCACGAGCGCGGCCGACCTCTCCACCCACTACAGCAGCAACGGGCTGGAGTTCACGGCCAGCGGGAGCGTGGTCGCCGCCAGCCCCGTCCACGGCGCGGATCCCAAGGGCACGCTCGGAGCCAAGGTCGTCACCGGGAGCACCGAGAACGCGCTCCTGCTCACGTTCGACGACGACGTGGACGCGCTGTCGTTCCAGCTCCTGGACTCCGAGGACAGCGTCCGCCTCCAGGCCTACACGGCCGACACGTCCGACCTGCTGACCAGCAGAGGCTCGCTTCGGATCGACCACGACGGCCAGGACCTCGCTGGCGGACGGTTCGTGGGCGTCGTCTTCAGCGAGCCGGTCCGGTACGTCCGCATCGAGGGCACCTTCGACGACGCCTGGGGCCTGGACGACATCGGCGTCGTCTGGGCCACGGAGTCGGACCGCGATGGCGACGGGTACTCCGGAGCGGACGGGGACTGCGACGACGGGAACGCGGACGTCAACCCAGGGGAGACCGAGGACGTCTCCAACGGCGTCGACGACGACTGCGACGACGTCGTGGATGGGGGCACGTCGGAGACCTACACGGACGAGCCGACCTGGGAGACGGACGCGGGCATCACGGTCGAGGAGATCGACTTCGAGGACCTGACGGCGGGGGACCTCGTCGACGACGACTACACCGAGCTCGGCATCCTGATGAACGAGGACATCGAGGTCGTCACGGATGTCGACGGGGCCGGCGCCAACGACACCCAGGCCGGCCAGGCCGATGCCAGCGTGGTCACGCTCGACTTCGAGGAGAAGCAGACGGCCGTGGCTTTCGACCTGTTCGACGGCGTCGGCACGTTCACCTTCGACGGCTACTACGGCTCGGTCCACATGTACGCGGACACGCTGACGGTCTCCGAGGACGACACCTCGAGCTTCCGCGGGTTCGTCTATGAGTACGGCATCGACAGCCTCGTCATCACCGGCCCGACCGGCGACGACTGGGGCCTGGACGACGTGCGGCTGTCCGAGCTGGGCCTCGATGACGGCGATGGCGACGGCTACACCGAGTCCGAAGGGGACTGCGACGACGCCAACGCCGACGCCTACCCGGGCAACACCGAGACGTACTACGACGGCGTCGATGGGGACTGCGACGGCGAGTCCGATTACGACGCCGACGGCGACGGCTGGGACCTGGGCGACGACTGCGACGACGGTGATGCGACCCAGAGCCCAGACGCCGAGGAGACGTATTACGACGGCGTCGACCAGGACTGCGACGGCGCCAGCGACTACGACGCGGACGGGGACGGCTACGACAGCGACGTCTACGGCGGGGACGACTGCGACGACGAGGACGCGGACAAGTACCCCGGCGCGGCGGAGACCTACTACGACGGCGAAGACGAGAACTGCGACGACACCGACGAGTACGACGCCGACGGCGACGGCTACAGCTGGGACGGCGACGGCGAGTGGGAGGAGGGCGAGGACTGCGACGACGTGGACGCGGACACCTACCCGGGCGCCGACGAGACCGACTACGACGGCGTCGACTCCGACTGCGACGGCGAGTCCGACTACGACGCGGACGGCGACGGGTACGACTCCGAGGACTACGGCGGGACCGACTGCGACGACCACAACGCGTCGGCGTACCCGGGCGCGACGGACGCCTGGTACGACGGCGTGGACAACGACTGCGCGGGGGACTCCGACTACGACCAGGACGTCGACGGCTACGACTCCGACCTGTACGGGGGGCTGGACTGCGACGACGAGGACGCGTCCATCTCGCCCGACGCCACCGAGAGCGACGACGACGACGGCATCGACGAGGACTGCGACGGCGTCGACGAGTGGGACGACGACAGCGACGGCTACCGCACGACGGACCACGGCGGGCTGGACTGCGACGACGACGACGCGGCCATCCATCCAGGAGCGACCGAGGTCTGCTACGACGGCGTCGATCAGGACTGCGACGAGGCCAGCGACTACGACTGCGACCTGGACGGCTGGGACAGCGACGCCTACGGCGGGGCCGACTGCGACGACGCCGACGGGACCATCCGCCCGGACGCCACGGACTACTGGTACGACGACGTCGATCACGACTGCGACGGGGCCGACGACTTCGACCAGGACGCCGACGGCTACCAGGTGACCTGGTACGGCGGGGACGACTGCGACGACACCGATGCCAGCGTGAACATCGGCGCGACGGACACCTGGTACGACGGTGTCGACCAGGACTGTGACGGCGCGAGCGACTACGACGCGGACGGGGACGGACACGACAGCGACGTGTACGGCGGGGACGACTGCGACGACACGGATGCGACGCTGTGCCCGACGTGCGTGGAGACGTCCTACGACGGCATCGACCAGGACTGCGACGGCGGCGACGCGGTGGACGCGGACGGCGATGGGTACGCCGACGCCGCGATGGGAGGCGACGACTGCGACGACGCCGATCCGACCATCCATCCGGGCGCCGAGGAGGCCTGGTACGACGGGGTCGACCAGGACTGCGACGAGCTCTCCGACTACGACCAGGACGGCGACGGACACGACGCCGAGGAGTGGGACGGAGACGACTGCGACGACACCGACCCCGAGACCTACTGGGACGCTCCCGAGCGCTGGTACGACGGCATCGACCAGGACTGCCTCGGTGGGGACGACTACGATCAGGACGGCGACGGCCACCTGGCGAGCGGCTGGGGAGGGGACGACTGCGACGACACCTCGGCCACCGTGAGCCCGAGCGCGACCGAGGTCGACTGCAACCGCGTGGACGACGACTGCGACGGCGCGATCGATGAGGACGCACTGTGCGAGGACACGGGCGACTCCGCCCCGCCGGAGGACACGGAGGAGGACTCGGAGCCGGTCGACTCCGAGCCCGCGATCGAGGACACCGGCCCCCGGTACATCGGGTTCCCGGAGGGATACCGCGAGGACACCGTCGACGAGGGCTGCGGCGGCTGTGGAGGCGAGCTGGCGCTCGGCCCGTGGGTGCTCGGTCTCGTGCTCATCACAAGACGCCGCAAAGACATCGCGCCGAAGGTGGATTCCGGGCCGCGGTGAGGGCATAGTGCCGGTGGAGGCTCCCGCGCATGTCCATCCTCTTCGCCCTTGCTTGCGCCACCGAGGCGCCGACTCCCGACACCCAGCCGGACGTCGCGGTCACGCCCGACGCCGCCTCGGAGTTCGACGTCACCGTGCACGACGCGGATGCCATGCAGGCCGGCACGACGGTTCTCGGTCTGAGCTACCCGCAGTACAACCAGCGCATCCTGGAGCTGGACCGCGATGGCGACATCGTCTGGGAGTACGTCCTTCCCGACGAGATCGTCGCCGGGGTCCAGGGCTCGACGCCCGCGCTGACCGACGTGAGCGTGCTCGAGCACGATCGCATCCTCTTCTCGGTCCACGGCAAGGGCGTCTACGAGATCGACCGCGCCGGCGAGCTGCTTTGGTCGCACCTGGACGACCAGGCGAGCCACGACGTCGACCGCCTCGACAACGGCAACACCGTCTACACCCGCACGTGGGCCGGCCAGGGCGACGCCCAGGTCGTGGAGGTCAACCGACTCGGCGAGGTCGTCTGGAGCTGGTCCGGCGGTATCGAGTACCAAGGCAACCGCTACCGCGACGTCTCCGATGAGGGCGGCGCCTGGATGCACATCAACGCGATGGAGCGCCGCGCCGACGGGAGCACCGCGATGTGCATCCGGAACTTCAACGCCGTGAGCGTCATCGACGCTTCGGGCGAACTCATCGAAGAGACCTCGCTCTATTCGGGGGGCAGCGCGCTCTTCCGTTCACGCGGCGAGATCCGTGGCCGCCGGCCGCACGCCTGCGAGTGGCAGAGCGATGGCGTCGTGGTCTTCGCGACCCGCTCGCCCGAGCGCCTGATCGAGGTCGACACCGCGACGCAGGAGGTCCTGTGGTCCTGGTCGCACGAGAGCGTCGACACCATCCGCGACGCCGACCGCCTGGGGAACGGGAACACGCTGGTCGTCAGCTCGGACCGTCTCCTCGAGATCACGCCTGCGGGCGACATCGTCTGGGAGCTGGTCCCGCCGGCTCACCCCGACGGCATCACGCAGGCGCACCTGCTGCACGCCGCCTCGCGCATCGGCCTCGACGGCCAGGTCCACGACATCGACTGAGCCGAGCGTCAGCTCTGGTCTTCGAGCACCATCGTGAAGTTCGCCTTCACGAAGTCCGGCGTCGGCAGCAGCCCGCCCATGATCGGGTCGTAGGCGTACGCGATGTCCAGGCGCAGGTAGTCGTAGTCGTCCGTCACGAAGGTCCCGGTGACCTGGCAGTCGGTCGAGTCGCTGCAGTCGAGGTTGAAGCCCTCGAGCACCGCCTTGGCGCGCTCTTCGGCCTCGTAGTCCGAGCTGTCTTCCTGGGCGATGGTCACGCCGAAGCGTGTGCCGTCGCGCACGGCGTTCAGCACGGCCTGCTGGTGGAAGAAGAACCAGCCGTACTCGATCACCGCGCCGAACATCACGAACAGTACGGGCAGGGTCAGCGCGAACTCGATGGCGGAGCCGCCTCGGCGTGCGCGCTTCATCGCTGGAGCTCGAACAGGATGGTGGCCTCGCTCGCGACCTCGGTGGGGACGGGGACGTAGCCGATGAGCGGCTCGTAGTTGACCTCGAGGCGGCAGTCGATGGACTCCTCGGGCGAGTCTCCGCTGCTGGTCGCGAAGGACTCGCACGAGACCGAGTTGTCCTCGCAGTCGATGTTGTACTGGGCGAGCACAAGCGTCATGCGATCGAGGGCTTCGGTCTCCCAGTCGTCCTCGGGGTGCACCACGGCGCCGGCCCGACACCCGTCGCTGACGGCGGTGATGACGGCGGTCCGGATGAAGAACGCCCACGAGAACTCCATCATGCCGAGCACGATGGTCAGGAACACGGGCAGCACGAGAGCGAACTCGATGGCGTTCGCACCGCGACGGTCTCTCATCACCATGCACCCAGCATAGGCCGGGCTTTGGGCGGGGTCCATCATTTTTCGGGCGCCGAAAAAACTTTTGCGGCCGTCGCCGATGCCCGGGACCCGAGGTAGCTTCGAGGCATGCTGCTCTGGACGCTCACAGCCTGTCTCGACGACCTCCTCCCGGCCGAGTTCAAGGACCTCGACGAGGTACCGGTCGAGGTGGTCGATCTGCCCCCGGCCCAGACGCCTCGCTACGAGCAGGGCGACCTCGCGGGCACCGAGGACGGCGTGGCGCTCTCGGGGACCCTGCGGTGCCGTGAGCCTGGGCGGATCCACGTCCGCGTGTACCCGAACCACGTCGACGACACGAACCGTCGCTTCGACGCGTCCCCTCGGGCGGGCTTCCTGTCCGAGGTCGTCTACGACGACGCCGGGCCGTTCGAGATCTTCGCTCCGGTGGGCCCCGAGCGGCTCGTGCTGGCCTTCCGGGACGCCAACGACGACGGGCGCGCGAACATCGACGAGTCGCCGTTCTTCGTCGACCCCCACGGCCGCTACATGAACCTGGACGCGAGCCTGTCGAACCTGGTGCTGGACTGCTCGGTCTTCCCGACGCGGGCGCCGGACAACTCGAAGGTCTCGACCATCGGGACCCGGGGAGAGGAGGCCGAGCGGGCCGCTCGTCTGAAGGCCGAAGGGCGGGAGAGTGAGCTCTGGATGGAGCTCCCTGACCGTCAGACCGGCGACATCCACGAGCTGCTCGACGAGGCCGAGGAGATGGGCATCCAGATCGACGGCCGGCCGCCCAAGGGTGGCGGGTTCAGCGACGGCTCGATGTAGTCCCTACAGGACGATGGCGACCGGGATCGACTCGGCGATCGCCTCGAGGATCAGCGGCAGGTCTTCTTGGTCCGGCGTCTCGTAGAACTCGCCGTACCCGCGGATGAGGCTCTCCATGTACGCGGACTGGACCGGGTCGTAGGGGTCGTTGAACGACACGCTGAAGATGGACATCTCGTTGTCCTCGGCCACGTCCGCCATGGACTGTCCGTAGGCCGCTCGGGCGATGTCGCAGTCGGGCAGGATGCTGGTGTTCCAGCAGGTGGGCTGGCCGTCGGAGACGATGACGATGGTCTTGAGCGCGTAGATGTCGCTCTCCTCGTCGAGCTGGTCGATGGCCTCGGCAAGGCCCGCTCCCTGGTTCGTCCCGGCCTGCTCCCAGTTGGTCCACGGCGACGGACACACGGCGGGGTCGCAGCAGTGCTGCATGTTCGTGTTGTCGTTCATGTCCCAGACGGGGTCCCAGCAGTAGTCGAGCTCGTCCCAGTCGCTGGACAGCGTCGAGTAGTTCGTGGCGACGTTCTGGATGGGCGTGTAGGTCTCGGCGGCGCCGACGAAGGTGACCAGGCCGAGCCGGTCGCCGGGATGGCCGTCGTTGTACGTGATGTCGAGGAACGTCTGGACGGCCTCGACCGCGTCTTCGATCTCGTCCTTGAACGAGCGGGTGATGTCGAGGACGAGCATCGTGTCGCGGTAGCGGAGGGCGCCCACGGAGTTGGCGCTGACCGAGGCCACGTCCCAGCCGATCAGCGGGGCGATCATGAGGTTCACGGCGCCGTCGGTCGTGGACGACGAGCGGTCCACGTCGACCGAGATGGCGTTGATGGTGCCGCCCTCGCTGAACTCGCGCTCGTAGAAGTCCCACTCGCCGAAGACGATGTTGTCGTCCTCGAGCGTGACGCTCTTGCCGGCGACGAGGTTCTGGGCGGCGACGGCGGTGGCGATGTCCCGGGCCTCGTCTTCGTCGCCCGAGTCGCGCAGCGCGACCATCCCGGCGTGGGCGCCGGCGTCTGCGGCGTTCTGGGCCTGGAGCCGGGCCATGCGGATGTACGACACGTCGATGGCGAGCGCGGCGAAGGTCAGCAGCACGGTGAAGACGAGCGCCACGATGATGGCGAAGTTTCCGCGGCGGTGGGTCATGGCCGAGCCTCCGAGCGCAGTGTATCCCGAAGGTCGAGCGCCAGGAGAAAAATTTTCACCCGCCAGTCGGGTCGTCGACACTCTGGGGAATCTCGGGCACTTGTGAGAAGTCGCAGAGCTCGCCCGCGTCGCCGAACGACAGGCAGACATCGGGCGCTGCAGTGAACGGGTCTGGCGCCTTGCAGTCGGCCGCCGCAGGGAGCTCGACGACCACGGTCGAGGCTCCGACCAGCTCGACCGAGCCGTCGGAGGGGACGACGCACCCGTTCGCTCCCGCCAGGGTGACGCTCTCGTGCTCGATGGTCGCGGTGCCCCAGCCCTCGACGCCGATGAGGCCGGTCCGGTTGGCCAGCTCGCTCCCCGCGGAGACTCGACCCGTTCCGTCGATCCAGTGCTCCAGGCCGTCGAACGCCAGCAGCACCTCGAGCTCGACCTCGGCGGCGCTGCCATCGGTCGTCCAGTAGATGCGGCCGTCCGCGGTCCAGTCCTGGCTGCCTCGCCAGTCGTCGAAGGACGGGCCGAACGCGTCCAGGTCGGCGAACCCGTCGCGCTCGAGCACGGTCATGGAGCCGTTCCAGGTCGTGCCCCAGCGATCGGTGCAGCCGTTGCCCTCGTAGAACAGGCCCGCGTCGTTCTTCGACTGGACAGGGCACGGCGTCGTCTCGTCGGCGAACGTCCCGCGGGCGAGCCCGGAGTAGAGCGCCGACAGCGTGCCCGGAGCGGCCGCGCGCCAGATTGCGGCCAGGTCTTCCTGGGCGAACGTGCCGGGGTCCGTCGGGATGGAGTCGGGGTAGGGCGTGCACCCGATGAGCAACCACATGGCGAGCATCCTCCGAGCAGAGTGTAGGCGTGCCACACTCGGGCTCGATGAAGCCGACCCGCCGGAACCTGTTGCTCGGGACCGGCGCGCTGGCGGTCGTCGCCGGTGTGATCGTGGCCGTCGGCCACCGCCCGATGCCGAGCGCGGACAGTCCGTTCCTCGGGAGCTCGGCTCGACAGACGCTCGAGGCCGCGCTTGACGCCCTGGTCCCGATCGAGGGCAAGTCGGCGGCGCTGGCGGCCGGTGTCGACGCGTTCCTGGCTGGGGACGACCCGCTGCTGGGCGCGGAGCTCCGCCTGGCGCTCACCGCGCTGGAGCATGGCGGCCTCCGCCGGTTCTCCCGGCTCGATCTGGCCGGTCGGACCGAGCGACTCGCGGCCTGGGAGTCGAGCTCGATCAACACCAAGCGCCAGATCTTCCAGGCGCTCAGGCGGGTGGCGATGTTCAGTTGGTACACGAGCAGCGAGAGCTGGGAAGCCATCGGCTACGACGGGCCGTGGGTGTGATTCGCTCCGGAACCCAGGTGCCGACGGGCTTCACCGCGCGCACGGACGTCTGCATCATCGGCAGCGGTGCGGGCGGCGGCGTCGCGGCCGGGCTGCTGGCCGAAGCCGGGCGCGAGGTCCTGGTCCTCGAGGAGGGGCGCCACGTCCCGGGCGAGGACATGACCCAGCGCGAGGAGGAGATGTACCCCCTGCTGTACCGGGACGGCGGCAGCCAGTACACCGCCGATGGGGGCGTCAGCGTGCTCCAGGGGCGCACCCTCGGCGGCAGCACGGTCGTGAACATGGCCGATGTCGTTCCCATCGAGCTGCCCATCCTCGAGCACTGGCGCCGCGGCTTCGGGCTCGATCGGTACAGCGACGAGCGCTGGGAGGAGGCGTCCAGGGCAAGCCAGGAGGGCGTCTTCGCCAACCGGATCCCGCCGGAGATGGTCAACCTCAACGGCCAGATCCTGCTCGAGGGTGGCGAGAAGACCGGCCACTCCGGAGGCTGCTTCGACCACAACCGGGTCGGATGCGTGAGCTCCGGGTACTGCTCGGTCGGGTGCGCGTACGACGCGAAGAAGTCGGTCGCGGTCACCTGGATTCCGCGGGCGCTGGCAACGGGTCGGGCGCTGGTCCAGACGGACGCTCGGGTCGAGTCGCTCGAGCGGGACGGCGCACGCATCACGGCGGTCGTCGGCTCGATCATCGAGCGGAACACGAACCGGGTGGTGGCCCCGTTCCGGGTCGAGGCCGACCACGTCATCCTCGCAGCGGGCGCCATCCACTCGCCGCTTCTGCTCGACGGGATCGGTGGTCCGGCGCTCGGGCAGAACCTGTCGCTGAACCCGCAGGCGCCGCTGACCGCGTTGATGTCCGGCGACGTGAAGCACTACCGGGGCATCCCGCAGGCGGCCTACCTGGACGACGAGGAGGTCATCAGCGCTGAGCTCGGGCTGGGCGGGTACCGCATCGAGAGCATCGGCAGCACGCCGGGCATGGCCGCGGCGTCGATGCCGATCTGGGGGCCGACCGCCCGCGAGGTATTCGCGCGGTTCAACCAGACGGTGGCGGCGTTGGTGCTCGTCCCGGACCGGCCCGGGGGCACCGTCACCCGGAAGGCGAACGGCCGGCCGAACATCGACTACACGCTCCAGGAGGGCTGGAAGAGGGCGCTCCGTCGTGGGCTCCGGGTCGGGGCCGAGGTCTACCTGGCCACGGGAGCGGACTCGGTCCTGCTCCCGCTCGTCGGCTCGACGCCCATCCGAAACGGAGACGACCTGGCGCAGATCGACGAGCTGCCCATCGACGCGAACTGGCTGCCGCTCATCTCGGCGCACCCCCAGGGGACGTGCCGCGCGGGGACCGAGCGGGCGACGAGCGTCGTGGACAGGCGCTTCTTCGTCCACGGCATCCAGAACCTGCAGGTGCTCGATGCCTCGGTGTTCCCGACGACGTCGAGCTCCCACACGATGATCCCGGTCATGCAGGTCGCTCACCTCGGCGTCGGAGAGCTGCTGTGAAGGCCTGGGCCTGCGGCCAGAAGGCGTAGGCGGCGACCAGGGCGAGGACAGCGCCGGCTGCGAGCTGCGGACCGATGAAGAGCCCGGCGGCCACGAGCGTGAGGAACCCGACGAGCGCGCGGCGTCGAAGACCGGCGCTGGCGGCGAGCGCGCGACCGACGTGGCGGTAGCGGCTGTCGAAGGCGACCATCAGCACGCAGGCGGCGCCGGCCACGAACGCCATCCAGGAGGCGGGGAGCAGGACGGCGGCGCTGAGAACCAGGGCCGCGCCGGCGGTGCTCGGGACGCCGCGGAAGACGTCGTCGTCTTCGCCCTTGTTCAGCGTGAAGAAGACCAGGCGGGCGAGCGTGAACGTCGCGAAGAGGAGCCCCATGGCCAGGCCGCCGCGCCCGCCGACGGCGTAGGCCAGGGCGGCGCCTGGGGCGAGTCCGTTGGTGACGAAGTCGGCGACGTCGTCCGAGAGGTGACCCCAGGGGGTCGAGCCGAACCGGCGCGCGGCCAGTCCGTCGAGGGCGTCAAAGGTGGCGCCGGCGGCGAGGCAGGCGAGGGCGATGTCGGGCCGGCCGTGGACGATGGCGACGATGGCGGCCACGCCCGAGGACAGGTTCAGCGCGGAGAGCAGGTCGGCGACGAGTCTCATGGGACCTCCTGTGCAGAAGGTCGGTCGCCGGTCTGAACCTGGGGGCCGAGGGAAGTGAATCCCGCATGAATTCGCTCGAGAATGCGAGCGAAGTGAGCGCGAGGGCGAAGCCCGAAGCCAAACGCCCGTCGCCGGGCTCGCGGAGACCGGAAACGCAGTTTCCGGGCGAGCAAGCTACTCGGCGGCGCGGTGCGAGCTCGCGAGCGCCGAGGGCGTTTGAACCCAAGGGTGCGCGCCGAACAGCCGACGAAGTCGGCCGGTGCCCGCACCCGCGGAGAGCCTAGTGGATGTACTCGTCGTCGTCGCCGTCGCGCCCACCATCGATGACGGTGAACTTCTCGAGCTCCTTCTCCACGTTCCGAGCCCGCCAGCGCAGCAGGATCTTCCGCCACTCGTCGGGGCCGACCTTCATGACGATGAACGCGCCGATCCAGCCGCCCAGGGCCATCGTCGAGTCCAGATCCCGCGAGGCCAGGAAGTAGAGCAGCGACAACAGGCCCGAGCCCCACGCGAACCACGCGGCCTTCACCGGCAGGACGAACCACAGTCGGATCGTCGCGTTGGGGAGCGTCAGGCCGAAGAAGACCAGCAGCGCCGTCAGGAGCGGGTTCAGGCCGACGAACGGGACCGTGCCGACCACGGAGCCCGAGAGGTCGAGCACGAACGTGAAGACCGCAGCGATCGCGGCCGAGATCGCCAGGCCCGTCAGCAGCTTCTTCCGCCCCATGAGCCGCTCGCACGGTCCGAGGAAGAACAGCAGGATCAGCCAGTCGAACGCGGCGCTGAGCGGGCTCGGCGCGTTGAACAGGAGCGCTGTGAGCGGCTGCCACGGCGCCCAGCCCTCGCCGAAACGGTTCAGGTAGAGCCAGCCGCTGACGTCGAAGTGCAGCCAATACGTCAGCAGCAGCTGGACGATATACAGGCTGACGAGCACGATCAGCGCGCGCTTGGTCAGTTCGGTGAACTCGATGCCGAAGCCACCGGGGTTTCCGCGCATGGGTCGCATCGGAACTTCCCTAACCACCCCTCGGGCAATGTCACTGACCCTGCTCACTGCCGCCGCCCTCGCGCACCCGGTCAACGGGGTGTTTCCGAGCCACCAGCTGGAGCTCAGCGTGTCCGCAGAGGACACCGAGCTGCTGCTCTCGATCCGCATGCCCACCCACGATGTGGTCAAGGAGCTGAAGGGGCTCGAGGCGGAGAAGGGAGAGGCGCTGACCCGTGAGGAGACCGACGCGTTTTCAGCGGAGCTGCTCGACGAGATGCGAGACAACGTGCGGGTCTCGCTCGACGGCGCCCCGGTCGCCTGGACCCGGCTGGACTCCAGCGCCGAGGGCACGACGAAGTTCATCACCTACGACCAGCGGCTGACCGTCGCCCACGACGCGGGTCCGCACGCGCTCACGCTGTCGAACGGCAACCTGCCCGAGCAGACCGCGTACTTCATGGCCTCGGTCCACCTCGACCCCGCGCTGGTCGTCGAGACCTCGAGCCTGCTCGTCTTCGACGAGGGCGAGCTCAAGCGCAACCTGCACGAGCGCTGGCGAATGGACGAGGCGCAGCGCGAGATCGCCGTGGCATGGCGTCCCATCGGCGCGCTCGAGGGGCTGCAGCGCGACGGGGACGAGCCGCTGCCGATCGCGGACGCCCTGGCGCCGGAGATCAAGGCGAGCCAGTGGCTGGCTGGTGGTCTGCTCGCCGCGCTGCTCGGCCTGGTCGGCGTCTACCTCAGGCGCCAGATGATGACGTCCTCGTCCACCTGAGGCGGGCCCAGGCGTCGCCGGAACACGGCCTCGGCGGGCCCGGTCTCCTCGCTCGGGTGCAGGACGAGCCAGCTGAATCCCAGCTCGGCGAGTGAGCTCGACGGTTCGACGTCGACCTCGACGACGAAGCCCGGGACGTCTCGGTTCCGCGCCGCGGCGGTGACGTCGATGGTGGCCAGGGCCTCGTCGACGACCGGAACGGCGCGCACCTTCGCAGGAAGGAACGTGTTGATCCCGTACGGCACCGGTTGCTGGTGCGCAGTCTGGGCGAGCAGGTAGCGTCGGTTCGCGTCGGTCGCGTCCGGCGGCCAGTCCAGGATGGCCCCGGGCTCGAGCGCCAGCACCTGGGGCGAGACCGCGACAGCTGTGGTCGCGACGGGCCACGGTGCCGGCGAGATGAGCAGGAACTCGGCGAGCAACACACCGGGCGCCAGGACGCCGAGGACCTTGGGCAGGGCCACCGTCCCGATGGCCGCGAAGACCGCTGCGAGTGGCATCACGAACGCGGCGATGCGGTACGGGTGGTGCACGAAGTCCAGCGGCGTCCAGTACAGGACGGCGAACGGCAGCACGAGCGGGATGGGGCCGAGGTGCAGCGGCGTCCGGTTCCAGGACAGCGCCGGGCCCAGGGCGAACAGCGCGAACAGGCCGGTGCCGGGGAACTCGCGAGCCAGGCCCCGCCGCCGGAAGAGTGCGACGCCGGTGAGCGCGAGCACGACCCAGCCGACGTAGTTGACGTGCAGGATGCCGGGGTTGCCGAACGCGGGTGTGTCCGGGTGGTACCAGTCGCCCGGGCGGAGCCAGCTCATCAGGTCGGTGGCGGGCAGGCGGTGCAGCTCCCAGCCCGGCGCCTGGGCAGCGGTGAAGGCGGGAGCAGGGTCGGTCAGCGTGCTCCAGGCGATGAGGGCGACGGGCGCGGTCATCAGGGCGGCGACGCCCAGCATCGTGGCGACCTGGGGGAGACGGGACCGGTGTCCGAGCGTCATCGAGAGCGCCAGCAGCGCCCCGAACACCGGGTAGTACAGCGCCTGCCAGCCACAGACGCCGAGCGCGACGCCGGCGAGCCACGCGGGGCTCTGACCGCGGAAGACACGGATGAGGAGCCAGGTGAACGCGACGGGCGCAGCCAGCCCGACGTACTCGGAGAGGCCGCTGTGCAGGAGCCCGATGAGGAACGGCGAGGCCACCACGGTGATGCCGGCTGCCACGCCGCCCAGGGGCTCGCCCGAGACGTCCCGACCCATGCCATAGGCGAGGACGCCGGTGACGAGCAGCTGGAGCGTCAGCATCGTGTTCCAGGCCACGGTGGGGCCGAACGCCAGGAACGGGAGCGCGAGCAGGGCGCCGATGGGATCCGGGTGCCAGAGCGCGCCCCCGTCGGGAAGGTGGGTGACCGCGGTCCGCAGAGGGAGCTCGCCGCTCAGGAGCGAGCTGCCGAACCACCAGGTGCCCCAGACGTGGTCGGCCAGGTCCCCGGTGGGGTGGCCGATCAGCTCGTCGCCGAACGGTCCAGGCCAGACGACGAACAACGCCACCGCCAGCACCGCCAACAGCGGAGCCAGGTCACGGGCCACGGCGGTCATCTCCACCAGCGCTGCCCAGATCCTCGCCGACCTCGCCGATGGGCTTCGGTGGGATGGTCGGCGGGAACAGGCGCGCGAGCCCACGCAGGCCGAGAGCGCGTCCATGACCGACGTCCAGCATCGCGGAGCCGTCGCTGTCCCGGTAGTCCTCGGGCAGCCCGAACTCGGGCACCTCCTCGATGAACCCGACGTGCGTGTAGTTCTCGAGATCCCACACGAAGAGGTGGTCGCGGAACGTGTACACGGGCTCGCCGAAGAGCGGATCGAAGATCGAGGGGTAGCGCTCGACCAGCCCGTAGAGCGCGCGGGGGAAGTACTCCGCGTTCACCACCAGGTAGCGGACCCCCGACTGGCGCAGCGCCACGACGTGCTCGGGTCGGAACGCGAACGGCGCCTTCATGAGCTGGCCCTGCTCGTACTGCTGCAGGACCGACAGGAAGGTGTTCTGGCCGACCCACTCGTCCCAGGCGTCGGGGCGGACCCGGTCGACCCACATGGCGTGGCCGTTCACCAGGCGCTTGTCGTGGACGCGTTGGTAGATGAGCGTCTGCTGCGTGCTCACGACCGTCGGCGCGATAGGCAGCTCGATGATGGCCTCGCCGGGCATCTCGGCGAGCGCGAGGTAGGCCTCGGGCGGGTCCCACCATGCGCTCGGGGCGCTCGACTTCCCATCGCGAAGTGAGAGGTCGAGCGGCAGGAGCACCACCAGGGCGACCCCGAGCTGCCAGCGGTCGGGGAGCGCTCGGGCGGCGAAGACGGCGACCGCGAACATCACGATGACGATGTGGCGGTAGGGCCACCAGTAGCGCTGCAGGACGTCGACGCCGCCGTAGAACAGCACGTACGGCCCAGGCACGCCGGTCGGCGTCCCGTCGGGCATCAGGAGCTCGGGACCCAGAGCGAGGACCAGGAACAGCCCGCCGCACGCCAGCAGCCCGCGCTCGAGCCAGCCGAACGGGCGGGCCCGCCAGATGCCGATGCCAGCCAGGACCACGGCGACGAGCGAGAGCACCACGTCGCCGCGCTCGGCTCCGCTTCCCCAGACCAGGAACGACGCCGGCAGCCCGCTGGTCAGGGCCAGGGGGTGGGGAAAGACCTCGTCCGCGGTGCCTGGGATGTCGCCCCAGTGCTTGAGGAACAGCGCCAGGGGAGGGACGACGAGCAAGAGCGCGCCGACGCCGAACCCGACGAGCTGAGGCCAGGCCTTGAGCGCGTCGCGGCCTCGGAAGACGACCAGCGCGGCGCCCACCGCGGCAGCCCAGAGCCCGTAGTACCAGTACAGGAATGCGGTGCAGCCATACAGCACGGCGCTCAGCGCGGCGTAGCCCCACTTCCGCGTGTCGAGCAGCTTGATCCAGGCCGCCAGGAAGCCGGCGAAGGCCCACAGTGGGACCTGCGAGAACCGACCTCCGGCCAGCTCGTGGCAGACGTAGGAGCACAGGGCGAGCGTGGCTCCGCCGAACAGCGCTCCAGCGTCCTTCGCGCCGGCTGCTCGGCACAGACACCAGCCGGCGATCCCGTTCGCGGTGAGCACGACCAGGAGCCAGGCCGTCACCGACCCCGGCCACCCGAACAGCGCGTGGAACGGGGTGTGGAAGACCGCGTCCGAGCCGTTCCCGGCCAGCCAGGGATGGTCGCCGACGGGGAAGTAGTAGTGCGTGTTGTGGACGATGCTCTCGCCGGCCAGCAGGCGCTCGCCGATCCAGCCGTAGAGCCAGTGGTTGCTGAGCATGTCCGGATGGCGCCAGTCGCCGACCAGCACGTGCTCCCCGTCGAGCCACGCCGGGTACAGCGTCCAGAGCGCCAGCAGCACGTACGTGAGGGCCGCCAGGGGGAGGCCGGTGAGTCGGGGCATCGCAGCGCGCACGCCCCTGTTTTACTCTCCCGCGGTGCTGACGCTTTCCTTCACGCTCGACGGGGCTCCCGTCACCCTCACCGCCGAACCCAAGCGACCCGCCGTGGACGTGCTCCGCGAGGAGCTGGGAATCCGATCACTCAAGCCGGGATGCTCGCCGCAGGGGATCTGCGGATCGTGCGCGGCGTCGATCAACGGCAAGTTCCGCCTGACCTGCACGCTCCCGTTCAAGAGCCTGTCAGGGAAGGAGGTCCAGACCCTCGACGGGTGGTCGAACGAAGAGCGGACCCGCTGGGCACGGGCCTTCGCGGCCACCGGAGCGGCGCGGACCGGGTACTCGGCGCCGGGGCTCCTGGCTCACCTCCGCCTGCTCGAGGGGGAGTCGGACGACAAGATCCTGCGTGGCCTCAACATGCACGCCTGTCGCAGCGGCTGGTCCGCCGTGCGTGCGGCCCTGACGGCGGATGGGGTCGAGGATCCCGCCGCCGAGGCGATGGCGCTGGGGCAGGTCGAGTTCATCGGAGACGTCGAGGTCGAGGGGATGCTCCACGGTGCGCTGGTCGTCAGTCCGATCGTGCGCGGGCGGGTGAGGCTCGATGCCACGGCGGCTCGCGAGGTCGACGGCGTGGTCGAGGTCTTCGGCCCCGAGCTGGGCGTCGGCACGGATGGCCAGACGTTGCTGGTGCGGGACGTCGAGCACGTGGGCCAGCCGATCGCGCTGGTGGTCGCGACGTCACGCCATGTGGCTCGGAAGGCCGCGGCGCTGGTCGAGATCGATGCGAAGGAGAAGACGCCCAAGCTGGATGCGGCGAGGTCCCGCGTGGTCGTGGGTTCGGCGCTGGACGAGGACGGAAACCCCTCGACCGAGCCGGCCGTGCGGGTCGAGGTCTCGCTGTCGCTGCCCGCTCTGGACGCCGGCTGCGTCGAGCCCGAGGGCGCCGTCGCGATCCCGGGCGAGCTCGGCATCACGCTGAAGACGAACGGCTCCTGCGCCGGCATGGAGCGCATCGGCGCTGCGGTCGCGACCGAGCTGATCCCCGAGCACGTGCACACCGAGCTGGTCGGGCGCCCGCCTCTGCTGGGTGGACGGGCGGAGCCGCTGGTGGGGCCGATCGCCGCGGCCGCCGCTGTTCGGCTGTGGCAGCCGGTGAAGCTCTGCCTCGAGCTGACCGAGGGGATGGCCTGGCACGGCCGTCGGCATGCGACGACCATCGAGCTGATGCTCGGCGCGGACCGGGACGGGACGCTCACCCACCTGGTCGTCGAGGTCGAAGCGGACGCCGGCTCGTCGTCGGACTCCGAGGCGTTCGCCTACCGCGCGCTCGCCCACGCCTCGGGCCCGTACCGGATCCCGAACCGGTCGGTGAGCTCGCGTGCGTTCGAGACGAACAACCCCCCGGCCGGAGACCTGCGAGGTGAGGGCGCCGTCCAGGTGACCGCTGCGCTCGAGCTGGCGCTCGACCGGCTCGCGCGCGAGCTTGGGACGGACCCGCTCAGCCTGCGACGCAAGAACCTGAGCGACGACGCGACCTCGGTCGCCGACCTGCTCGACCGGCTGGGCGAGGTGCCGGACGGTGCGGTCGTCACCGTCGCGATGGAGCGCCGGGTCAGCCCGGTTCCGGCGGATCTCGAGCTCGAGGACGGCGTCCTGTTGGTGGATCGCGGCGAGCTCGCGAGCTGGACCGACGAGCTGCTCGCGGCCTCGGGCGCCCGTGAGGTGCGGTTCTCGAGCGACGCCCCCCCGTGCCTCGCCACCGAGCCGGAGCTGGCGCGACGCGCGCTCGCCAACGAACCGGGAGCGGAGATCGGCGAGGGGACCGGGGCGGCCGTGGCGGTCGTGCAGCTGGACGCCGACGGCGCCGTGGCTTCGGTTCGCGTCCTGGCCGAGGGCCCGGAGAGTCGTGCGGCCGAGCTCGAGGCGTGCGTGGCGGCGGGGCTGGGTGCCGCGCTGACCGAGCAGGTCGCGACGGCCGATGGCTTCGGCGACACGCGGCTGCGGAACCTGGGCCTGCTGAAGGCGCGGGACATGCCGCCGGTGAGCCTCGAGGTGATCCCGACGGGGACCTGGCGCGAAGGAGGGACAGCCATCCTGATGGCGGTCCCCGCGGCGGTCGCAGCGGCGGTCGAGCGGTTCGAGGGCGTCTCTCGGGCGAGCTGGCCGATGCGTGACAGCGAGGCGGCCTACAGCGTGGGAGTGCGGCGTCCGAGGAGGTAGGCATGGGTTGGTTGCTTCTGGCAGGTCTGGGTTTCGCGGAAGACACGGTCGCCTGGGGTGGAACCCAGCTGACGGACGACGGGGAGCCCGACACGGAGGCCCCAGCCGAGTCGGAGCCCGAACCGGAGCCAGAGCCCGAGCCGAATCCGGAGCCGGAGCCGGAGCCTGTCGACTTCTCCCAGGCCCAGTCCGTCGACGACGCGGACTTCTCGGCGCCGGCGCTGCCCGAAGACGTCGCGGCCGAGGCGATGGAGGTCCCCGAGCTCTCCAAGGGCCAGCTCAAGTGGCTCAAGCCACGTCTCAAGGAGTTGCCTCCAAACCCCCGCGCTCACACGGAATTTACCGCATACACGCTCGACTGGGCCGAGGTGAAGTTCGGCATCTCGCAGGTGCAGATCGGTCTGCTCCCCCGCACCCAGATCGGCACCAGCGTGCCCCTGGACGTCATCGGTCTCTGGAACGCCAACGCCAAGGTGAACCCGCTCCGTCTGGGCCCGGTGGACCTGGCGATCGAGGGCAGCCGGTACATGGTTCGCCAGCCCGACTTCGGCCTCACCTACACGAGCGTCGGCGGCACGCTGTCCGTCATCGCCACCGAGAAGATCGGGGTGCACCTGGGCAGCGAGTACTGGATGGTCGGCGTCGAGGGCCTGCCCGATCCCACCGCCATCAGCCCGGCGCTGATGGTGAGCGACGAGGACCTGACGAAGCTCGGCGT
Source organism: Pseudomonadota bacterium (assembly GCA_024228935.1). GTDB lineage: Bacteria > Myxococcota_A > UBA796 > UBA796 > CAJQPC01 > JAAESX01. The sequence continues at coordinate 9,968 of JAAESX010000148.1, read as the reverse complement.
CGTCGACCTCGACATCTCCGGGGCCGCGGTGAGCACCCGGCTGGCGGTCGATCTGCGCTTCAACCGGCGCGACAGCATCATCGTCCAGGGGGCGGGCGTCGTCTGGAAGGAGACGACCTCGAACGACTCGCCGATCCCGCTGCGTGGGCTCGACGCGCTGGCAGCCCAGGAGGACGGGCTCCAGAACCCGGTCAACGCCTTCATGGTCAGCGGCGCCTACCAGATGGACCTGAAGCGGCTCTCGATCCGCCTGGGCGCTGGGTACTCGACGATGCGGTTCATGGGGCTCCTGAACTCGTTCGAGGTCAGCTACCGCTTCGGTGGCCGGACCAAACGCGACGAGCGCGTCCAGCGACGGACCTGGCGCCACAACCGGAAGGACGCCCGCAAGAACGGCTCGGACGCCCCCGACACGCAGGCCCCCGAGGCGTCGGAGACCGACGGCGGGTGATACTCGAGGCCGTGGACGGCGGCCCCCTCGCAGCACTCCTGGTCAAGCTCGCCGGCACGGCGTGGAATCGTCCGCGCACGGTCCTGGGGCTCGCGCTCGCGGTCACCGTCCTGGCGGTCGGCTGGATCCACGACCTGCGCATCGATGCCACCTTCATGGGCATCCTCGACGACGACAACCCCGCGGCCGAGCGGCTCGTCGAGTACAGCGAGCGCTTCGGCGCGGCCTCGGGTCTGCTGCTGGTCATCGAGGGCGGTACCGAGGACGAGCGACGCGAGGTCGCGGCCGAGGCGGCGCGTGTCCTGAACGAGACGCCGGGCGTGGTCGACGCGACGGCCCGGGTGGATCCGGACCTGGTCCTCGAGAACGGGCTGATGCTCGCGGACGACGAGCAGTTCGCCGAGATCCACTCGACCCTCGAGTCGTTGCGGCCGGTGCTGGTCGCGATCGACGAGGAGGCGTCGCTCGCGTCCGGGCTGGGGGCTCTCCGCGCCGAGGTCGCCGCCTCGTTCTCGGCGCGATCGGCGGGCCCCGACGCCGGCGCGGCCCTGGACGGCGTCGCCACGCTGCTCGAAGGGCTCGGCCCGGTGGAGCCCCGGACGCTCGACGAGCAGCTCGCCAGCGCGATGTCGACGCAGGGCGAGGGGACCATGCCGCTGCGCGACGGCTGGTTCGCCACCAGCGACGGCGCGCTGTACTTCGTGGACGCGCGCACCTCGCTGACGCCGCTCTCGGTCGACATCGGCATGGACGACTTCGCCGGAATCGAGGCGGCGCTCGGTCCCATTCGAGCCGCCCATCCGGACATCTGGATGGAGTTCTCGGGGCTCATCCCCGGCGCCTACCAGGACCAGCAGAACGTGCTCGGCAAGGTCATGCCGCTGTCCACGCTGTCGCTCGTGATGGTGCTCGGCGCGCTGATGCTGCTGGACCGCCGCTGGACCACGCCGCTCCTGGTCGGTTGCGGGCTCTTGATGTCCGTCGCGTGGACGTTCGCGCTCGTGAAGCTCGTGCTGGGCGTGGCGACGCTCACCAGCGCGGCCTTCGGGATCATGCTGTTCGGTCTCGGCGTGGACTACGCCGTGCATGTCGTCGTGCGGTTCAACGACGAGCGGGCCTCGGGGCACCCCGGCGAGCTCGCCATGTGTCGGGCGCTCGAGCACACCGGTCGCGGCGTCGTGGTGGGTGCGCTCACGAGCATGACGGCCTTTGCGCTGATGGTCGTCTCGGACTTCAAGGCGGCGACCCACCTGGGCATCACCGCCGCGATGGGACTGGGCTGCGCGCTCTTCATCATGGTCGGCGTCCTGCCCGCCGCCATCCGCATCGCCGACGGCTGGGCCACCCGCGCCGACCGGGTGCGCATGGAGCTGAAGCCGCTCACGGCGCTCGTCCGCGCGTGCCTCGCCAACCCAGGCCGCGTACTCCTGGTCGCCGCGCTCGTGCTCGTGGCCAGCATCAGCCAGCTCCCCCGGTACGAGCTCGAGACCGACCTCGAGAAGATCATCACCCAGGACATGCCGGCCATGCGGGCCAACCACCTGGTGAGCGACGCGCTGGGGGCCTCGCCCGAGGCGGTGCTGTCCGTCAGCGGCTCGCTCGAGGAGGCTCGAGAGCGCGCCGAGGAGTTCCGGGCGCTGCCGACCGTCGCCCGCGTCGAGGGGGCCTTCGACCTGGTGCCTCAGGATGTCGACGCCCGGCTGGACCGCAACCGCCGTCTCCTCCCGCTCATCGTGGACGTCGAGCTCGAGCCTGCATCCGAGGTCGATCTGGCCGCGATCGACGAGCACCTGGCGGCGTTCCGTACCGTCGGTGCCCGCATCACGGCTGAGTCCACGGCGGCGGGGCGACCGGACCTGGCGGACAAGGGGCGCCGCATCAAGACGGCCGCCGAGGCCGCGCGAGCCGACCTGGACGCCGAGCGCCTGTCCTCACGCCAGGTCCGACTGTTCGAGGGGCTGGGCGAGGGCCTCGCTGCCCTGAGCACGGGCGCGAACCGCTGGCGCTACGGCGTCGAGGACCTGCCGCCGCTCCTGGCCGAGCGGTACGTCGATGGCGACGCCTTCCTGACGTACATCTACCCGACGGACTACCGCGTCGAGTTCGAGTTCCTGCAGGACTTCAAGCACGAGGTGTTGTCGGTCGATCCGCTGGCCACCGGCACGCTGCTCGTCATCGACGACCTGCTCGTCGGAGGCGTGGACCGGCTGCCGCTCACGGCCTCGTTGGTGCTCCTGGGTCTGGTCGTCATCCTGGTCATCGACCTGCGCGACGCGAAGAAGGTCCTGGTGGCGCTCGTGCCGCTGTTGCTCGGGACCACGGTCGCCGTCGCCATCATCATCGCCCTGGGCATCCCCATCAGCGTCCTGATGCTGGCGGCGTTCCCGCTCGTGTTCGGCATCGGCATCGACGACGGGGTCCACATCATCCACCGCTTCGGCGAGGGAGGCGAGGACCCCGCCGCAGCGGTCGCAGCCACCGGAAAGGCCATCCTGTTCACGTCGCTCACGACGGGCCTCGGCTTCTCGATCCTGTTCCTGCTCAACCACCGGGGCCTGGCGGGCCTGGCCACGCTCGTGGTCATCGGCGTCGCCACGTGCTTCGTCACCAGCGTCACCGTCCTTCCGGTGCTGGCGCGGTGGGCGAGCAAGTGAGGCGCTGGCTCCTGGCCGGAGCCCTGGCGGCTGAGACGCTGCCGCTGATCCAGCGGGTGCGGCGGGTCCGGATGCTCTCGCATCGACTGATCGAGGGCGAGCTCGGGGGCGAACAGGTCGCGGTGCTGCGGGTCGGCGTCGGTCCCGACAAGGCCGAGCGTCGGACACGGGAGGCGGTCCAGCGCTGGCGTCCGAGCCACGTCGTGAGCTTCGGCACGTGCGGCGCCATCTCGGACGACCTGCCCGTCGGCTCGGTCGTCGGGGCCGCGAGCGTCCGGATCAGCGAGTCGGTGTCGCCGGCGGATGTGCTGCCGGGGCTGCGCGGGGTGAACCTCATCACGGTTCGGCGGGCCGTGGCGAGCGCGTCGTGGCGGGACGAGCTCGCCGCCCAGGGCGTTCACGTCTGCGAGATGGAGGCCTCGGGTGTCCGGGCCGCGTCGCGCGGGCTCGAGTTCCACGCGGTCAAGGTCGTCAGCGACCTGGCCGGTGGGGGAGGGCTGGACCTCTCGGATCCGGGGCCGCTGGCGGTGATGCGCTTCAAGGCGTTGGCTGCGCTGCTCGTCGGCGAGCATCTGGCGCCGGAGCTCGAGCGCGCCCTGTCGGACTACGCGTCGAGCGTGTAGGTCTGCGTCAGGACGACCTCGTCGTTGTCGTCCACCTGGGCGTCCAGCCGGTCCGCGAGCGCGCGGGCCAGGTCGGCCTTCTCGGCGCTGGCGTCGATGCGACCGTCGTCGAACACGCCGTGCTCATCCACAGCCGCGGGGCCGAGGAGTCCAAGGGCGAGAGCGAGGCTCATGGGGTCGGTGACGAAGGTCATTGAAGGCTCCTGGACAACAAGTACCCACAAGACGCCGTATGACCATCAGAGATTTCATTTATCTCGTGAATAGTCCTCATCTTGACGAGCCCGACCGAGCCAGGCGCCCACGCCGACGCCCGCGAGGAGAGCGACTGCGGCCAGCCGTCCCTCGCCCACCTGGACGAATGTGGTCACGGGAAGGGCCCCCGTCACCCCCACGCCGACACCGAAGAGCAGCGCGGGCCAGGTCGGACCGCGGTGGACCGGGCCGATGAGGAGGGCCGCCACGAGGGCTCCCAGGGTTACGAGCGCGGCGCTCGGATCGACGAAGAGCAGGGCGTGGAGCACGTCCTCAGAGGACGCGAGCCCGCTTCGGGCCAGGATCCACCCGGTCACGGCGCCGATCAGGACCGACCTCACAGCCACCCTCCGACGAGGAACAGCGTGTTCGCCACGACGACCGCGGTCGCCAGCGCGACCAGGAGGCTGCGTGCTGTGAAGCCGCGCATGCGTGCGGCACCGAAGCCCAACAGGATGCCGGCGATCAGAAGCACCGCCAGCTTCAGCCATGTCCACGGGACGAGAGCCTGATCCCAGAGGGGCAGGTCGAGGCTGGGACTGAACCGGCCTGAGACGACCTGGGAGACCAGGCCCCCGAGCACCAGCCCGATCGCCACGCCCCAGCTCCCCGGCAGGCCGCCGAGTCGGGGGCGCGACGCGCCCAGGAACAGCCACCAGGCGCCGAGCACCGCCGCGCCCAGGAAGACGGGCCAGGTGTCGGTGAGCAGCGCGGCGAGCATGGGGGGTCACCTAACGAGATAGACAGCGCGCATGCTCCTCGCCGTCCTGATCGCGTGCTCGTCCGACCCCGCTCCCGCTCCCGCGCCCGTGGCCGAGGCGCCACCGGCCGCCCCTCGGGACTCCAAGGCCGAGGCCAAGGCGCTCGCTGACGCCAACGGTCTCCTCTCGGAGCTCGGGCAGTCCTTCCGCTCGCGTCTCTCCGAAGAGCTGAAGGCGCGAGGCCCCGTGGCGGCCGTCGAGGTCTGCTCGACCGAGGCCCAGGCCCTCACCGCGGCGCTGTCCGCGTCCAGTGGGGGCAGCGTGGGGCGTAGCTCCTCGAAGCTCCGCAACCCGGCGAACGAAGGGCCCGACTGGGTGCGGGCGTGGCTCGCCGACGCCGACGCCTCGACGGCCGGGCTGTCCGAGGTCGTGGACGGACGCGCTCGGGTGTTGAAGCCCATCACCATCGAGCCTGCCTGCCTGACGTGTCACGGCACCGAGATCGGCGCCGAGGTGCAGACCATCCTGGGCGAGCGGTACCCCGACGATGCCGCCACCGGCTACGCGGTCGGCGATCTGCGAGGCGTGGCCTGGGCGGACGTGCCCGTCCGTTGATCTGGGCACGGATGCGTTAGGTACGCGGCTCGCCCCGGAGTCGAAAATGGCCAGCCCGTCCTTCCCCGAGCCCCCCGCCTCGATCACGCCGACCACGCTCGAGCAGTGCGACGCGTATGCCCAGCGCCTGTCCGAGCGGAAGGCCGCCTGGGTCCAGGTCAGCATCCCGAAGCGGATCGAGTACCTGCAGGACGTCATCCGCGGCATGAACGAGGTCGCTCCGGCGATGGTCGCGGACGGCTGCCGCAAGAAGGGCATCCCCTCGGACAGCCCGCTCACCGGCGAGGAGTGGCTCGCCGCGGTCACCACGACCGTGCGCAACGCCCGGCTCTTCGTCGAGGCGCTCGAGGCCAACGGCCAGCCCGCGCTGCCCGGCGTCGTCACCCGGCCCGACGGCCAGGTCGTGGTCAAGGTCTTCCCCACGAACATCCAGGACAAGCTGATGTTCACGGGCCACTCGGCCGAGGTCTGGCTCGAGCCGGGCAAGTCCGCGACCCAGGGCCGCATCTACCGCGAGCCCAAGGGCGAGGGGGCCGTGGGCCTGGTGCTCGGCGCCGGCAACGTGGCCTCGATCGCGCCGATGGACGTGCTCTACAAGCTGTTCGTCGAGGACGAGGTCTGCATCCTCAAGATGAACCCCGTGAACGAGCACGCCGGGCCGCACATCGAGAAGGCCTTCAAGGCGCTCGTCGACGATGGCTTCCTGGCGGTGGTCTACGGCGGGGTCGAGGTCGGCAAGCACCTGACCACGCACGACTGCATCGACACGCTGCACGTCACCGGCTCGGACCGGACCTACGACGCCATCGTCTGGGGCCCGGATCCCGTCGAGGCCGCGCGCCGTAAGGAGGCCGACGAGCCCGTCAACACCCGGCCCTTCACGGCCGAACTCGGCTGCGTCACGCCGGTGCTCGTGGTCCCCGGTCCCTGGTCCGAGTCCGACCTCGAGTACCAGGCCAAGAGCGTCGCCGGCATGGTCACGCAGAACGGCTCGTTCAACTGCAACGCCGCCAAGGTGGTCATCCTGGCGCGCGGCTGGGACAAGCGGGACGCGTTCCTGGCCCAGCTCCGCAAGGCGCTCCGCGACGCGCCGCCCCGGAAGGCCTACTACCCGGGCGCCCAGCAGCGCTACGACGGCTTCATCTCGAACTACCCGCAGGCCGAGGTGCTCGGTCAGACCGGCGAGGAGATCGTGCCCTGGACGTTCATCCCGGACGTCAAGGCCGAGGCCGGCGAGTACGCGCTCACGAACGAGGCCTTCTGCGGCGTCCTCGCGCACGTCGATCTGGACTGCTCGACGCCGGGTGAGTTCCTGCGCCAGGCCGTGGACTTCGCCAACGACGAGTGCTGGGGCACGCTGTCCTGCATGGTCGCCATCCACCCGAAGACCGAGAAGGCCCACGCGGCCGAGTTCGACACGGCCATCGCCGAGCTCCGCTACGGCGGCATCGCGGTGAACTGCTGGGCCGGCCTCATCTACGGGCTCGTGAACACGACCTGGGGTGCGTTCCCCGGCCACACGCCCAAGGACATCCGCTCGGGCACGGGCGTCGTGCACAACAGCTTCCTGCTCGACCATCCCCAGAAGTCGGTCGTGCGGGCGCCGTTCCGCATCGCGCCGCCGCCGGTCTGGTTCTCGGACCACAAGAACCTGTCCGGCCTGGGCAAGAAGCTGGTCGAGATGGAGTCGGAGCCCGGCTGGGGCAAGCTGGTTGGCGTCGCGCTGGCGGCCTTCAAGGGCTGACGCTCAGGGCGCGGGGATGTCCCAGACGCGCACGGCCAGCCCGTCGATGCTCGGCGGTCCGGCCAGCTCGTCGAGCGTGGCGCAGACGGTCGGCGGGAGCCGCCGGTCGTCGCCCGTGCCGAGGACCATCAGCTTGCGAAAGCCAGCGTCGTAGAGCGTCGTGAGGTCGGCGGTCGCGTCGACGCCGTCCAGGACGACCGGGGTGTTGCGATCCGCGGCCGCTGAGAGCGCCTGGACCAGTGCCAGCGAGCCGACCAGGTCGGTGCCTTCGGTGGCGAAGTACTCGATGCGCTCGAGCGGAACGGCCTGGATGGGCTGCTCGTGGAGTGTCTGGGCCGAGAGGCTCGCGCGGCGGGCGTAGCTGTCGGGTCGGAACGCGATGGTGAGATCGACGACGGGCGCATCCTCGGCGGCGAGCGCCTCGAGCTCCGGGAACGACTCGAGCTCGAAGCGCGCGGCCGGGCGAGGGTCCAGCTGGTTTACGGCGACGTCCAGCACGCAGAGGACGGCCAGCCCGAACACCAGCGGCCGTCCCTTGGTGAGCGATCGCGTCAGCAGGGCGGCGCTGGCCCCGATGGAGAGCACCGTGATGGCGAGGAATCGGACGGGGAAGTTGATCCCCTCGCCGACATACGCCAGCAGGCGGTTCAGGTAGAAGAACGGCAGCCGAATGCGGGTCCCCGTGTCGGCCCCGACGGTCACCCCATCGACGGTCCAGAACGAGCCGGTGGCGAACAGCACGCCGACGATGGCGGCGGCGAGCCAGGGCAGGCCACGCTTCGGGTCGCGCACCACGCCGGCCAGCAGCAGCCCGAGGGCCAGGATGCCCAGGTAGCGCCCGCCGCCGTAGCCCAGGACCTGGGGGTTGGTGGTCGCGCGCTCGTCCCGCGCCGGGACGACCAGATCGGTGACCTCGAGGCGAGCGAGCTCGGGGTCGGTGATGGGCTGGCCGTGGTCGCCGAGGACCCACTCGCTCAGGCCCACGGTGGGCGCATCGCTGGCCGCATAGCTGCTGGCGAAGGCGCGCATGACCGGCACGATGAGCGCCAGTCCGAGCCCGGCGGCCACCGCGTAGCGAGCCAGGAGAGCGGGGGTTCGGCGCCCCAGCCACAGCGTGCACAGGCTCAAGACGGCAACGGTCAGGGCAAGGAAGAACCCGTGATAGAAGCAGGACAGCGTGGCGCCGGCCAGCGACAGTCCGAGCAGTACGGCTTCCTTCCAGCCCAGCAGTCGCCGCAACCGCATCCAGGCCCAGGCGCCCAGAGGCAGCCACCAGAAGTGCTGCAGCTCGCCGACGCCGACGTGGATGGTGAATGCGGCGAAGGCGCTGCCCTGTAGCAGCGTGCCGGTTGCGAGCCCGCCCCAGTCGTCCTTGGAGAGCTCGCGGCCGAAGAGCGCGCCGACGAACCCGACGAGGGTCAGGTTGACCAGCGCCGCCAGGTTGGCCGAGGCGACGAGCCCGACCAGCCCGAACACCGTCACGAACAGGCCGTTCAGGGGCTCGATGGGGTAGAGCTCCATCCCCACGGGGTAGTTCAGCAGCTCGGTCCCGAAGGGGAAGCGGTACTCGCCGAGCAGCTCCTGGCGGATCCACCAGACCGTCCAGATGTGCTTCATCCCATCGCCGTGGGGAGAGCCCAGCGCCTGCCCACCCAGGTGGAACAGCGCCGGGAACGTCAGCAGCACGGACAGCAGGGTCGACCACAGGCCGGCGCGGGCCGGGAACGGGAGTCTCTTCAGGGCTGCGAGAGGGTCGATGCGGCTACCAGCTGGCGGTCACAGGGTACTGGAAGGTCATGCCGTCCGGCATGTCGTGGCCTGGGAAGTCGGCGTACCGCAGTGTCTCAGCGACGCAGTCGACGAACTCGGCCGGAGCGAAGTCGTCGTCCTCGACCACCACGCGATCCACCAGTCCGTTGCAGCCCACCGTCAGCTCGAAGACGATGCGGACCTCGGTCAGGTCACCGCTGGGACAGCTCAGGGCGTGCGGCAGGACGGCGTCCAGCGCGGACTTGACCTGCATGCGATTGAGGCCCTCGCTGGCGACCATGCCCTCCTCGCCCAGGTCGTCGACGAGCTCCACGCAGGACTCGGGCGAGGGCATCGTCAGGGTGGACGTCGGCTCGGGGGACGGACTGCCGGACGTCGTCGGACGGCGCTTCCGGGTTCCCGACGAGGTGGGCGTCGTCACGGCGACCTCGGGCGGCTCCTCGAGGTGGATGAGGAGGACCTGATCGACCTCGATCAGATCACCCTGGATCCCGTTCCAGGAGCGCAGGTCGCCGACGGTGACGTCGTACCGCTTTGCGAGCTTGGAGAGCGTGTCACCGCGAACGACGACGTGCTCGATGGGGGCGGGTCCGCGCTGGCTCCACCACGCGGCGACACCAGCGGTGGCGAGCGCGAGGACGACGACGAGGACGATCCCCGTCGTGCGCTTCACAGGTTCTGCGTGAGCGCGTCGACGACCGGCTTGGTCAGGCTGCCCCAGATCGCCGAGTCGTCCTTCGTGACGGTCACGAAGTCATTGACCGCGAAGACCGACTTCACGCCCGGGATGCTGAGCAGCGCCTTGGCCAGGGCGGTGTCGTCCTTGCCGGCGGTCCACGAGACGGCCTTGTCGAAGACCTTGGCGCCGAGCGAGAACTTCATCGCGTTCGGGTTGGGGGTCTCCTCGAAGGAGATGCTCAGCTTCACGCCGGACTTCTTGGGCGCCGCAGCCTTCTTCGCCGGAGCGGCCTTCTTCGCAGCGGGCTTCTTCGCAGCGGGCTTCTTCGCAGCGGGCTTCTTGGCGGGAGCCTTCTTGGGAGCGGGCTTCTTCGCAGCGGGCTTCTTGGGAGCGGGCTTCTTGGGAGCGGGCTTCTTGGGAGCGGCCTTCTTGGGAGCGGCCTTCTTGGGAGCGGCCTTCTTGGGAGCGGCCTTCTT
>JAAESX010000147.1 GCA_024228935.1 Pseudomonadota bacterium | reverse complement strand
GTCGCCGCCTCCACATCCGTCAGACCCGCTGGGGTCGGCGTCAGCAGCCGCGCATCCGCGGTCGCCAGCGTCGCGAACGTCGCACGCCCCAGCCCGAGCACCCGCTGACCCACCGACAGCGAGGTCACCCCCTCGCCCACCTCGACCACCACACCGGACACCTCCAGACCCAGCCACGGAGCGGCAACCATCCCCAGCGCGTTGAGCACGTCGCGGAAGTTGATGCCCGAAGCGCGGACCTCCACCCGAACCTCGCCCGCAGCCAGTGGCGCCAGCGCCTCGCGCGCCTCGATGGCCCGGAGGTGCTGCAGGCTCCCCCGCTCGGGAAGGTCCAGACGCCAGGCCGGCTCCTCCGAAGGCACCTGAAGGCTGTCACCCGCCGCGTCGCGCAGCCGCCCAGCCAGCGCCACCCCGTACCGCCACGCCAGCTCAGGCTCGGTGTCGGCCGAGAGCACCGAAGCCACATCCGTCGTGCTCACGTCGGCAGCGCCCAGGTCCACCAATCGCAGGACCCGGTCCGCGTGCTCGCTCCGGGCGCTCCGAATCAGACCCCACAGCGGTGCGTGCACCAGGTCGGTGACAGCGTCCATGGGACCCGTCCCCACCGCAGACGACGTCACCCACACCAGGGAGGTCGAGGCGAGTCTGGAATCAGCGAGAAGGGCTTGGAGTGTCTCCAGATGAGAGGCCGTGGCTT
>JAAESX010000146.1 GCA_024228935.1 Pseudomonadota bacterium | reverse complement strand
TGGTCGACGTCGTCACCACCGAGGTGGGTGTCACCGGCGGTGGACTTGACCTCGACGACGTTGTCGCCGACTTCCAGGATCGAGACGTCGAAGGTACCGCCACCGAAGTCGTAGACGGCGACGACCTCGTCGTCCTTCTTGTCGATGCCGTAGGCGAGCGCCGCTGCGGTCGGCTCGTTGATGATGCGCTTGACCTCGAGGCCGGCGATCTGGCCGGCGTCCTTGGTGGCCTGGCGCTGGGCGTCGTTGAAGTAGGCGGGGACCGTGATGACGGCCTCGGTCACCGACGTGCCGAGGTACTTCTCAGCCTGGGCCTTCAGCTTCTGGAGGACCATCGCCGAGACCTCGGGGGCCGAGTAGGTCTTGTCCGAGGCCTTGATGCGGCAGTCACCCGAGGGGCCGCGGACGACCTCGTAGGGGACGCGGCTGATCTCCTTCTGGGCGTTGTCGAACGTGAGGCCCATGAAGCGCTTCACGGAGAAGATGGTGTTCGTCGGGTTCGTGATGGCCTGCCGACGCGCGGTCACGCCGACGAGCCGGTCGCCGTCCTTGGTGAAGCCGACCACAGAGGGGGTGGTGCGCGCACCCTCGTCGTTGACGATGACGACCGCGCTGTCGCCTTCCATGACCGAGACGACCGAGTTGGTCGTGCCGAGGTCGATGCCGATGATCTTGCCCATGGGGAGCCTTCCAGTTCTGGGTTTTGGAGGGCCCTCCGATTCCGGCGGCCCATCGATGGACGACAGGTAGGCACCCACCTCGGGCCGTCAAACGCGGTGATCGCAGCGCCGGGTGGAAAAGCACGACACGCGTGTCATGTATCTGGGGTCACAGTGGGGGGCGCCCACGTGATTTCAGCCACTTGAGAGTTGGCACGCGTCCTGCAAGTACTCCCGCCGAGACCGAAACGAGCTTGTTCCCCCTGCCCTGACCTGGCTCGTGGAGGTCCCGAGGAGCTCCGCTGGATAGGCCAGCGGTCCGTTCTTCGTCCAGACCGGAACCCCCCGTTGGCGAGAGCTGGCGGGGGGTTCTTCTGTTTCTCCCCCCGCGGGTGCGGGCGCCGGTCGACTTCGTCGACTGATCGGCGTGCACCCTTGGGTTCAAACGCCCTCGATGGCTCGTGCCTCGCCATCGCGCTCGCAGGCTCGCAGGCTCGCTGCGTCCTCGGCGGCGGGCTCACCCCGCTACAGCAACGGAGGAAACGCGTTCCCCCCTTTGCAATCCCCCCTTGCTCTGGAGCGCGGTGCGGCGGAGTTGGCCGGCGGAACAACGAGCCCGAAGGGCGAGCCGGCCCAAAGGGCCGAAGAAGCCCGGCGGCGGGCTGCACGGAAGCTGGAGCGAGGCACGAGCCCAGCTGAGTACAGCTACTCGCCGACGCGGTGCGAGCGGCGAAGCCGTGGGCGAAAGCCCATTGGCGGCGCCAGCCGTCGATGGGACGTACGGCTTGCGAGCACCGAGGGCTTCCCCGGGAGTGCGGGCCGATAGCCGACGAAGTCGGCCGGCCCACAGCACGAGCGGTGGGACAGATCGCGACCAGCGCACCTCCCGAGACGGATTCGAGGTTGCGAGCCAACTCAGCGCTGATTCGCGCTCATGGCGCGCAGTTGGGTGCCAACTGCCGAGAGCGCGCAGTTCAACTCCGATCAGGCGCTGATGGAGGCCGAACTTCTCGATCTGCGCAGTTGGGTGCCAACTGCGCGGTCGCCCGAGCACGTCGGTTCCGCGTGGCCGGCCGCGAGACACGAGCCGGACAGCAACCGCAGCGCAACGCGCAACGGAGCCGAGCGCCCCCTCAGAGACGGACCCGAGGCAGCGAGCCCATCAGCCGAATGTCCCACTCGGTCGACGTGGCCAGCACATCTACCCACCCGTCCAACCCCGGTCAGATCAAGACCGCACCGAACTTTCTCCGTTGACGGTTCCGGGGGAAGTGCCTACCTGCTCCCCCCTTCCCTACAACGCCCACATTCGGAGCGAATGAGCATGGCTTTCCGCCCCCTCTACGACCGCGTCCTCGTCAAGCGAATTGCTGCAGAGCAGAAGACCTCCGGTGGTCTCTTCATCCCGGAGTCCGCCAAGGAGAAGCCCCAGGAGGCCCTCGTGGTCGCCGTCGGCCCCGGCGAGCGCACCAAGGATGGCGCCTTCCGCGAGCCCGTCGTCAAGGTCGGCGACAAGATCCTCTTCGGCAAGTACACCGGCGACGAGCTCAAGCTCGACGGCGCCGAGCACATCGTCCTTCGTGAGCGCGACATCCTCGCGGTCCTCGAGAACTAGGAGCCGACATGGCAGCCAAGGACATCCACTTCCGCACGGAAGCCCGCACCGAGATCCTCGCCGGCGTCGACGCCCTCGCCAACGCGGTGAAGGTCACGCTCGGTCCGAAGGGCCGGAACGTCGTCATCCAGAAGAGCTTCGGAGCCCCGCTCTCCACCAAGGACGGCGTCACCGTCGCCAAGGAGATCGAGCTCAAGAACAAGTTCCAGAACATGGGCGCGCAGATGGTGAAGGAGGTCGCTTCCAAGACCTCCGACGTCGCTGGTGACGGCACGACCACCGCCACCGTCCTCGCCCAGGCCGTCTTCCGCACGGGCGCCAAGCTCGTCGCCGCCGGCCACAACCCGATGGACCTCAAGCGCGGCATCGACAGCGCGGTCAGGGTCGTGGTCGCCGAGCTCGCGAAGCTCAGCACCCCCGCCCAGGACCCCAAGGCCATCGCGCAGGTCGGCGCCATCTCGGCGAACTCCGACGAGGAGATCGGCGACATCCTGGCCACGGCCATGGACAAGATCGGACTCGACGGCGTCATCACGGTCGAGGAGGCCAAGGGCCTCAACACCGAGCTCGAGATCGTCGAGGGCATGGCCTTCGACCGCGGCTACCTCAGCCCCTACTTCGTCACGGACAACGAGCGCATGGAGGCGGCCCTCGAGGACGCCTACGTCCTCATCCACGAGAAGAAGATCTCGAACATGAAGGACCTGCTCCCCGTGCTCGAGAAGGTGCACGAGACGGGCAAGCCCCTGCTCATCGTCGCCGAGGACGTCGACGGCGAGGCGCTCGCCACGCTCGTCGTGAACAAGCTCCGCGGCATGCTCAACATCTGTGCCGTCAAGGCGCCCGGCTTCGGAGACCGCCGCAAGGCGATGCTCGAGGACCTGGCCATCCTGACGGGCGGTCGCGCCATCATGGACGACCTCGGCATCAAGCTCGAGAGCCTGACGCTGGCCGACCTCGGTCAGGTCAAGCGCGCGGTCGTCACCAAGGACGACACCACGCTCGTCGACGGCGCCGGCAGCCGCGAGGCCGTCAAGGGCCGCGTGAAGCAGATTCGGGCCCAGATCAAGACCACGACGTCCGACTACGACCGCGAGAAGCTCCAGGAGCGCCTCGCCAAGCTGATCGGCGGCGTCGCCGTCATCTACGTCGGTGCGGCCACCGAGGTCGAGATGAAGGAGAAGAAGGCTCGCGTCGAGGACGCGCTCAACGCGACCCGCGCCGCCGTCGAAGAGGGCATCGTCCCAGGAGGCGGTGTCGCCCTCATCCGTGCCCTCGATGCCGTCGAGGCTCTCCTCGAGAGCACCGAAGGCGAAGAGCGCTTCGGCGTCCAGATCATTCGTGACGCCATCCAGGCCCCGCTCCGGTCCATCGCGGCCAACGCGGGCGTCGATGGTGCTGTCGTCGTCGACGCCGTCCGCAAGGGCGACCGGAACTACGGCTACAACGCGGCCAACGACACCTACGGTGACATGCTCGAGATGGGCATCATCGACCCGACCAAGGTGACCCGCACCGCGCTGCAGAACGCGGCGAGCGTGTCCGGTCTCCTCCTCACCACCGAGGCGGTCATCGCCGAGAAGCCCCAGAAGGCTGCTCCGATGCCGGCCGGCGGCGGCGGTGGCATGGGCGGCATGGGCGGCATGGGCGGCATGGGCGGCATGGGCGGCATGGGCGGCATGGGCTTCTAGTCCATGTTCCTGCTGCTCATCAGCCTGGCTCGCGCCGCGCCGGATTCGTCCGACGCGGCGCGTCCTGCTCTGGACGCGCCGAACCGCCATGTGGCCGACAGCTGGCTCGGCTCGACGGTTCACCTCGGCTACCGCATCTGGCGCGTGGCGATCTCTCCCGGCGATGGGCCGCGCTGCCCGATGCGACCGACCTGTTCGAGCTACGCCCAGCAGGCGTTCGCCCGCGACGGACTGGGCGGGTACGTGCTGACCTTCGATCGCCTCCTGCGCGACGGCAACGTCGCCGACTACCCCTTCGCCCCTGACGGCCATGCGCTCGACCCTCTTGCGAACCATCCTGCTGTGGGCGAGCTGCTCGGTGGCTACTGCCGCAGCCAGCGAGACGACGGCGCCGAGCTCTGCCTCTGACGAGCCCCTCGAGGCCGTCGAGCCGGTCGACGCCGCGTGGGAGGAGCCCGAGACCGACCCGTACGACCTGCTCGTGCACCTGCACGACGCCCAGGACTGGTCCGGCCTGCGCACCGAAGCGCTGAAGGCTGCGCACAAGGACGACGACGCCCGCTACACGTACCTGGCCGCAGTGGCCCGCTACGAGTCGGGGGCCCAGCAGGACGCCCTGTCCGACTTCGACGCGCTCTCGGACGACCCGGTCGTCGGGGAGCTCGCCCAGCTCCAGATCGCCGGGTACTGGCTCGACACCGCTCCCCGGCTCGGCGCCACGACGTATCGGGCCTACCTCGACGCGGGTGGTGCCCATCGGCAGCTCGCCGCCCACAACGAGGCCTATGCGCTCGCCGCCGAGGGCCGGTTCGCGATGGCCCGGACGGCGCTCGAGTCCGAGAGCGTCGAGATGAGCCCCCTGGTCCTCGCGACGCTCACCGATCCGCCGAAGTGGAAGCGTCCCGGCGTCGCCAGCTTCCTGAGCGGAGCCCTCCCCGGAGCCGGCCAGCTCTACGCAGGACAGCCGCGCGAGGCCGCGAGCGCGTTCCTCGTCAACGCCATCTTCCTGAGCGGCATGGCCTATGCCGCAAAGCAGGAGGCCTGGCCCGCGTTCGGCGTCATCGCCTTCTTCGGCGTCGGCTTCTACAGCGGGAACATCTACGGCGCCGCGGACGCCGCCATCCGCCACAACCGTGGGGTTCGCGACGAGGTGCTCGACCAGCTGGGGCCGCCCGTCGAGATCCCGCTCCCGTCAGAAGCGCCCTGACGCGAGCGGAACGCTGACCTGCATGCCGCCCTCGGGCGCCGGCGTGACCATGGCCATCGGCACGCCGAAAGCCCACCGGTCATCGACACGCTCGATGAGGACGCCGCTGGCCGAGGCATAGCCGGCGTCGCGCTCCATCTTCCGCGTGAGGACGGCGCCGGTGCCGAGGCCCGCCGCGCCGCCGGCCAGGATGATGGCGCCCACCGACTCGATCTCCAGCCCGTAGCTGTAGAAGTTGACCAGGAACGCCACGGCGCCGGCCGCAGCCGTTCCGGTCAGACCCGCCAGCGTGATGACGTTCATCCGTCCACGCGACACCGGGATGAGGTACGCCGCGGCCAGCCCAAGGGCGGCTCCGGCGTCCGTGCCGATGCCCATCCGGAGCGCGACGCGGCGTGAGGTCGCCCAGGTGCGGTCCTCGCCGTCGTCGTCGAAGAAGTACGCGAAGGACCAACCCGTCAGGTAGGCGCCATACGCCGCCCCAGCGTTGACCATCGCGACCTGGCCCGCGGACGGATCGAGCTTCCAGGCCACCGCGCTGCCCGCGGCCGTACCGAGCAGCATCCCTCCGGTCGCGTACCGGTACAGCCCGCGGTAGTCGCGCGGCGGGTTGATAGCCGAGGCCACCAGGCCGTTTCCAGCACCGAGCCACTGCCCCGTGAACACGCTCATCACCTGGCCGGTGGAGAGGTCGAAGCGCTTGGCCGCGAGCAAGCCACCCGTGATGCCAGCGCCCATGCCCGCGACGCCCATCGAGACCGGGACGAGCGGCGCGCTCGGCTGCCAGGTCGAGGCTGGCAGCAGGAAGCCGAAGAACGCCGCGCTGGTGATGGCCTGGTTGATGGCGAACTCAGCCCGCGCCAGCGCCCCGCTGTCCACGCCACGCCCGCCGGTGAGGCCCTCCATCGAGGCGAGCATGTCGACCGCGTTCTCGGCGGCCTCGGTGTCCGGGTACTCGAGGAGGATGCGCCGCATGACGATGCGGGCCTCCGGGTACTGACCGAGCTCCATGAGTTCCAGGCCGACCCGGTAGAGCGCGCGGGACTCGAGGTCGTGGAGCTCCGCGTCCGAGGGCGCGTCGGAGACGTCGATCGCCGGGGCCTCGCTCGCGGAAGCGATGCCGATGAAGAGAAGCAACGAGAGAAGCAGCGACATGACGTCCGGGGGCCCTGGACACCTGGAAAGTACCCCCCCTCTGGACTCGACGCCACCCGGGTTACACCGAGCGCATGTCGATCCGCCTCACGATCCAGTCCGATGTCGGCGTCCTCGAGATCAACCGGCCCGAGCGTCGAAACGCGCTCAGCCACGAGGAATGGCACGACCTGCGCCGCATGGCCAGGTCGCTGGGCCAGCGCACCGATCTGCGAGCCGTCATCGTGCACGGCGTCGGTGGCCACTTCTGCGCCGGCATGGACCTGAAGCCGGACAACCCGATCTCGGCTCGGCTCATCCAGTCGGTCATGGAGCACTCGACCGTCATCTCGCGGGACATCATCCTGGAGCTCAAGGCGTGCCTCCGCGAGGTGTCCGAGCTGCCCGTTCCCGTCGTGGCGGCCATCGAAGGCGCCTGTGTCGGCGGCGGGATGGAGTTGGCGCTCTGTGCGGACCTGCGCATCGCCGCGACGGACGCGGTCTTTCGGCTGCCCGAGACCCGCATCGGGATGATCCCGGACCTCGGCGGCACCGCCAAGCTGACCCGCCTCGTGGGTCCCGGTCGCGCGACCGATCTCGTCCTGAGCGGGCGGAAGCTGCTCGGTGAGGACGCCCTCGTCTGGGGCCTGGCCGAGCGGACCTGCGCTCCCGGAACGGCGCTCGAGACCGCGCTGGCCTGGGTCGACGAGATGCGGCTCGGTGGACCGAAGGCCACTCGCCTCGCGCTGAACGTCATCCGCACCACGGCGCGTCGTGACCAGCACAAGGACCTGCGCCACGAGACGGCTCTGGGGGCTCGGGCCATCGCATCCGGCGAAGCCATGATCGGCGTCGCCGCGTTCGCCGCGAAGACCGATCCGGACTGGACGTGATCACACTCCCCCGGCTCCTGGCGGCGGTCGCTTCCGCCGCGCTGCTCGTCGTCATCTCCCCGCCGACGGGTCTGCACTTCCTGCACTGGTTCGCGTTCCTGCCCCTGTTCTGGGCGCTGAAGCCCGAGGACCCGCGCGGCAACGTGATCCTGGCGTACCTCTGCGGCTTCGTCGGTGTGCACAGCCTGTTCTTCTGGCTGACCGAGAGCATCGTCCGCTTCTCAAACATCCCCGCCTACCTGGCCATCCAGGTGGTGGTGCTCTTCGCGTTCGGGTTCGGCGTCCCGTACGCCATCGTCTTCGGGGCCGTGCACCCGTTGAGGAAGCGCCTCGGAGCCTGGTGGATCCTGATTGTCCCGGCGCTCCAGGTGTCCGTCGAGTTCCTGGGTCCCGCCCTGTTCCCCTACTACCACGGGGTCTCGCAGTACCGGACCGCGTGGACGTGGCAGCTGGCGAGCGTCACCGGCGTGACCGGCGTCAGCTACCTCATCTTCCTGACCAACTGTGCCCTGGCCGAGGCGCTGTACCGCAAGCAGGAGGGCCGGTCCTTCCCGACCGTGCCCGTCCTCGCCGGGGCGGCGGCGTTCATGGCGAACCTGGGCTTCGGCGCCTGGCGGACGACCACCGTCGACGCCGAGGTCGCCACCTGGCCGACCATCCAGGTCAGCCAGATCCAGCAGTCGATCACGATGGAGGAGCGCATGTCGCGGCCTCCTCGGGACGCCATGCTCGACTGGGTGAAGCTCACCGGCGGACTCGTCGGCCAGGAGATGGACCTGGTCATCTGGCCCGAGGGCGCGACGCCCTACGACCCTCGCGCCGCTCGCGTCGGTCAGCTGATGACCAACCTCGCCGGGAACGTGGACACGCCCATCCTGTTCGGCGGCGGGTTCGCCGAGCCGAAGCAGGACCCGGACACGGGCCGGAAGTACACCGAGCAGCGCAACAGCATCTACCTGATCGGCGCCGACGGCGTGCTCAAGCAGCGGTACGACAAGATGGTGCCGCTGCCCTTCGGCGAGTACCTGCCGCTCGCCGACACGTTCCCGATCCTGAAGGAGATCATCAAGGGGCCCGGGGACTTCGAGGCCGGCCAGAGCCCGGTCTTCTTCGAGCTCGAGGCGGCCCACGGCACGGTCTTGATGACCACGCCGATCTGCTACGAGGCCATCCTGGCCCCGTTCGTCCGCACCCAGCTCGCCGACTCCGAGCTGTTCGTGAACGTGACCAACGACGGCTGGTTCGGCGACACGATGGCGCCTCACCAGCACGCGATGCTGAGCGCCGTTCGAGCCGTCGAGTTGGGCGTGCCGATGGTCCGGATCGCCTACACCGGCGTGTCGATGCACGTGTCCCCCACCGGGCACATCACCAACGAGACCGAGCCGTTCACCCAGGTCGTCCGCGTCCTCAAGACGCCCGTCGGCCGCGTGGACACGGTCTACCGGACGCTCGGCGACACGTTCTCCTGGCTGTGCGTCCTGGGCGCCGGACTGGGAATCGGCCTTGCCCGCCGCCGATCCACCGATCCGGCTGTCACACCGTCCACCGCCGCGTCGTAGCAGCACACGAGAGACCCGATGGATCTCGGTGCGCATACCGACGAGGAGCTGATGGTTCGCGTCCAGCAGGGAGACGAGGCCGCCTACGGGACGCTGTTCCAGCGTCACCAGAGGACTGTGTACGGCTTCCTGCTTCGCAAGACGCGTGACCCGGAGCGGGCTTCCGACCTGTTCCAGGAGACCTGGCTCAAGGTCCACCGCGGACGTCAGACCTGGAAGCGGGGGCAGCCCTTCCGCCCCTGGGTCTTCGGCATCGCTCTCAACTCCTTCCGCGACGCAGGCCGCAAGGACTCCCGCACGATCGACACCGTCGACGTGGAGCTCCAGCACCCGACGCGTCGTGAAGCCCACGAGGATCGCCTGACCCTCGAAGCCGCAATCGACAAGCTGCCGGACACCCTGCGGGACGCGTTCCTGCTCGGGGTCGTCCACGGGCTCGACCACAACGAGATCGCCGAGCAGCTCAGCATCTCCCCCGACAACGCCCGCGCGCGGATCAGCCGCGCCCGGGCCTCCCTGCGAAAGCTGTTGGCATGAACGACGCCGTCCAGGACTGGCTCCTTGGTCTCGGCCCCCATCCTGGGGACGAGGCGATGGACGAGTTCGCCGGCGTCGAGCTGCCTGCTGGCCTCGCAGACTCGACCCTGGCCGCTGTGCGGGCCTCTCGTCAGAGTGAGCCCCTGGCAGCGAACCGGCCGAGTCGGTGGAAAGCCTTTGTCGTCGCGGGTCTCGCGGTGGCTGCTGCGACACTGCTGGTCGTGCGCGCAGCCCCCGAGACCGGCGACGTCTCTTCGATGACGGCACGCGGGCTCGACGAGACGACGCCCGAGGTGGCCCTCAAGATGGCAGCCGAGCGAGATGGGAAGGTCGATCGCTTCCGCGACGACATGACCTACCGAGCCGGTGACGCCCTGTATTTCCGCTACCAGATGGCCTCGGACGGGTGGGTCCACCTGGTCCACGCAGGCCCCACCGGGGTCGAGGTCCTGTCCCAGTCCGGCGTGAGCCGCGGCGAGGACGACCTGACCGTCAGCGGCCACCAGGTCGTGTGGCGACTCGAGGAGGGCGACCCCAGCGCGGTCTTCGCCCTGGTGTCGACCCGCGAGGACATCGACGCCGCCACGCTCGCGCGGGAGTTGGAGGATCGCCTCCAGGCCGGGCAGACTGTGGAGCCCGACGACCTCTGCCAGGCGGCTGCCGAGACCGGTCGTCGGTGTGATGCCGTCTTCGTGGAGGTCCAGCCCTGATGTTGTTCTCGCTGCTCCTCCCCATCGCCACGGCCGGTTCCCTGGGGACCGCCAAAGAGCCTCGCGACCTGGATCGCGTCTACGAGCCGCGCCGTGTGGCCGTCGTCATCGGCGTGGACGGCTACGACGATCCGGCGCTCGCCGACCTGCGCTTCGCCGCCAAGGACGCGCGGGACCTGTCGCTCGTGCTCGACGACGAACAGCTCGGTGGCTTCGACCGCGTGCTCACCATCACGGCCCCGGAAGCGACCACCCGCGCCAGCATCGAGCAGGCGCTCGACTTCGCCACGAGCGACCTCCAGCGCGACGACACCTTCCTGCTCTACCTCTCGGGCCACGGGACGCTGACCATCGACCCCGTCGACGGGACCGAGCTCTGGTTCCTGCCCTCGGACGGTGAGCTCGGCGAGGCCCGCACCACCGGCATCCCCGTGGCCTGGCTCGAAGAGCGCGTCGCCGACGTCGAGGCCCGCCGGCGCGTCCTCATCATGGACACCTGCCACAACGGCCGCGAAGGCAGCCGAAGCGCCCTGGACTCGGGGACCGCAGCCGTCCTGGACCAGCTGCGAGGCGAGCCCCCCGCTCCCCGTGGTGCGCGCGAGGTCAGCGAGTCCGAGGCGCGTCTCTTCGCGGCCCAGTACTACCAGCCGGCGATGGAGGATCCCGAGCTCCAAAACGGGGTCTACACCCACTTCCTCATCCAGGCGATCTCCGAGGGCGCCGGTGACGCCGACCTCGACGGGGACGGCCTGGTCGACGTGACCGAGGCCCACGACTGGGCCCGTGATCGGACCATCGGGTACACGGGCGGCATGCAGGTGCCGCGCGCGGAGTACCGCATCGTCGGCCGCGAGGACATCTACCTCGCCGGCAGCGACGCCACACGCAGTGCGGCCGAGAAGGCCCTCGTCGCGGCGACCGACCAGCTCCTGGCTTCGGCGCGCGTTCTGGTCGATGGCCAGCCGCGCGGCGTGCTCCCGGAGGTCGTTGCGGTCGAGCCCGGTACGCACACCATCGAGATCATCGACGCCAACGACCGGACCCTGGTCAAGCGAACGACCCGGCTCAGCGCGGGCGAGACGCTCATGGTCGAGGACCTGTTCCCCCGAACGACGCCCAGCATCGAGGTCATCGGCGGCGGCCTCTACCGCCACGGACCCGGCGCCGGTGTCTGGCACACGTCCGCGCCCGAGCTCGAGGTCGCGCTGGTGGTTCCCGCCGTCGGCCCGCGATGGATCGAGCCCGATCTGCACCTGCGCACCAGCTTCATGTCGGGAGCGGTCGAGGCCGAGCCGGTGGATGTCACGGCTGGAAACGTGACGCTCGGCGGCACGCTGGCCCTGCGACCGACCCGCTTCCCCGTCACGGTCGGCCCCGCACTCGACGCCGGAGTTCAGTGGCGCGTGTTCGAGGACTTCGACCCCGCCTCCCAGCAGATGCAGGTCCACCGCCAGCTCGGCCCGGCCATCGCCGTCGGCGGCCGCACGTCGGTCCGCATCCCGCTGGGCCAGCGCTACCTCGTCGCCCGCTACGACATCCGCACTGTTCCGTACGCCTACAGCGACATCGCCACGAGCTACGTGCAACACGGCATCGGCATCGGCATCGGGCAGCACCGGTGAGCGCCTCCTCCGCCGGGTAGACTCCCGGAGTGAGTCTGCTGCTGCTGCTCGCCTGCGAGCCCATCGGACCGGGCTCGGGCCTCCCTGACAACGACCGAACCGACGCCGGCGAAGGCCAGCTCTCGATCGAGCGCACTCGCGTGGACTTCGGGACGCTGTCGGTCCTCGACGACGGCTCGGCGAGCGAAGTGCTGCGGGTGCGCAACACCGGCGACGCGGAGCTCGTCGTCGCGGGCCTCGGATGGATCGTGGGCGACGACGCGTTCACCAGCGACGCCGAAGCCCTCGTCGAGCTCGCGCCCGGCGAGTCGACGGACGTGACGCTGACCTTCGCGCCGACGACGGACGGCTTGTTCGAGGCCGTGCTCTTCCCGAACGGCGCGGTCCAGATCTCGCTGAGCGGCCAGGGCCGAGCACCGGTCCTGCGGCTCCTCGCCGAGGAGACGGACCTGGGCTCGATCCCGGTCGGCTGCGCGACGACCTCACAGATCACGCTCCTGAACGACGGAAGCGAGGACCTGCTGGTGCTGAGCGCCGAGCTGGCCGGCGCCGAGGGCTTCTCGCTCGAGGAAGGACCACCGGCAGTCCTGGCGCCCGGCGATCACGCGAACCTGTTCGCCCGCTTCGAGCCGCTCGAGGGCGGGCTCCAGGAAGGGCTCCTGACGGTCGCCTCGGACGACCCCGCGTCCCCGACGGCCGTGCTGCCGTTCTCGGCCCTGGCTGTCCCCGGCGAGCGCGTGCAGCTGAGCGTTCCCTACATCCCGGGACCGCCGGTCGACGTGCTCTTCGTCGTAGACGGCACCGCGACCTCGGAGCTCTGGGACGCCCAGGACGCGGCGCAGGCCCTGTTCGACCGCCTGGATGAGCTCGAAGCCGAGTGGAACGTCAGCGTCGCGAACGGCGTCGCGGCCTGCCACAGCACGTACGACCCCTTCCTCTCGAGCGCGGTCTACGAGCCCGAGACCGCGGGGCCCGCCCTGGCATATGGCCTGTCGCCGCACTCATCCGGCACCGCCGCGCTGTTGGAGCTCGCGGTGAGCCTAGTCGAGCGCACCGGCGAAGGCGACTGCCTGGAGGGCTTCCTCCACGAGGATGCGCCGCTCCATGTCGTCCTCGTGAGCGACCGGGAGGAGGCCTCACCGCTGTCGCACGAGACCTACGTCAGCCAGCTGGCCGACAAGCTGGGCGACCCGGACCGGCTGATCATCAGCGCGGTCACGGGCGACGGCGACACCTGCACGGACGGCGGGCAGAGCCGAGACGCGGCCGAGCTCACCGGCGGCCTCGACGTGGACGTCTGCAGCGCCGACTGGGCGACGACCCTGGCCGAGATCGCCGAGCTGTCGGTGGCCACAGCCGAAGCCGACCTGTCGATCGTGCTCGACCTGCCCGCTGTCGTGGAGACGCTGGAGCTGTCCCACGGCGGGCGCGAGCTCAAGGCTTGGACGTATGATGCCGACACCAGGACGGTCACCGTCGACGGGGTGACCGAGGAGCTGCAACTGGGTGCCGAGATCGATCTCACGTACCTCTCCGCTCAGGCCTGCCCATGAGCCGGGCCCCATGACGCTCAGACGCCAGACCACGGTCCTGGCGGTCGCCGGGGTCGTGCTCGTCCTGCTCCTGCTAGCCACTCTCCCAGACGCCGTCAGCGGCGTGACGGTCGCGATCGGGGCGCTGCTCACGGCGTCGCTCATCGGAGTGTTGTTCGTCTCGAACCGCCCTGAGGTGGTGGAGGTCCCGAACGAGGAGTCGAACCGGAACCCGCTCGCCGAGCTGCGCGTCGCTCGAGCCATGGGTGTCGGCATCGGCTTCGTCATCGACGACGGCGATCTGAACACCCCCTCGCCCACGCTGGTCGCGATGGCCGGTCCGTGGGATGGGCCGGCGGGCTGGTGGGCCGCGGTCCGTGAAGAGGTCCGCATGCCGACACCGCGGACGTGCCGGGTCTGCGGGGGCGAGGAGCGCGTCGGACTGCTGCGGCTGGACATGGACACGCCGCGCGGCGTCCGCCGGGTCTACCAGCTCAACATCCACGGGCACGCCCACGAGTTCACCGACGTGCGCGGCAGCCTGCTGCTCGTCCGCGACATGACGGTCTCCTCGTTCTCGGAAGAGAACCTCCGCCGGCTGAACGAAGAGATGATGCAAGCGCGCGACCATGCGCTCGCCGCCTCGCGCAGCAAGAGTGCGTTCCTGGCCAACATGAGCCACGAGCTGCGGACGCCGCTCAACGCCATCATCGGGTACAGCGAGATGCTGCTCGAGGACCAGGAGGAGGGCGACGAGGAGATGCGCCTGGACCTGGAACGCATCCGGGGACAGGGCGCTCATCTGCTGCACCTCATCAGCGACATCCTGGACCTGTCGAAGGTCGAGGCCGGAAAGCTGGACCTGCACCCCGAGAGCTTCGCCATCAGCGACCTGGCCCGCGAGGCCCTGGCCACGGCGACCCCGCTGGCCCGAAAGAACCGCAACAAGCTCACCCTGGCCTGCGCGGACGACGTCGGAGCGATGACCGCGGACCCCACGCGCGTCCGTCAAGTGCTCTTCAACCTGCTCTCGAACGCCTGCAAGTTCACCGAGCGAGGGGAAGTCGAGCTGCGCGTCGACCGCCAGCCCGTCGGCCCGTTGATGTGGGTACGCTTCCAGGTCCGCGACAGCGGCATGGGAATGAGCGCGGTGGACCAGCGCAAGCTGTTCGAGCCGTTCTGGCAGGCGGACGCCTCGACGACGCGTCGTCACGGCGGAACAGGTCTCGGCCTGGCCATCTCGCGTCGCTTCGTCCAGCAGATGGGCGGGCGGATCGACATCCAGTCCGAGCCCGGCCAAGGCTCCATCTTCACCGTGCTGCTGCCGGCGGAGACGGGCACCGGAGTGGGACGCACGACGAGCGCGGTGTGATCCTCGCCCTGTTGGCCTGCACGGCCGGCCCCTCGGGTCCGTGCCAGCTGGAGCGGTCCGGCGACTGGGTCGTCGCCTCGACGACGCTGGACGACGTGGCGCTGGAGATCGTCGCGGACGGCGAAGATCCGCGAGAGCAGTCGCCGGTGGTCGTGCTGGGGGGAGGCTTCGCCTCGGCCCAGGTCCCGTCGGGCGGCTCGTCGCGCCTTCCGGCGGGTGACGGCTTCGTACAGGTCAGGACCGACCTGCCTGCCGACTTCTTCGGCGAGGACAGCCGCACCCGCGTGGCGAGGGTCGTCGAGTACGCCGCAGGCGGCGTGCCAGACGACGACGGCTGCACGATCGAGGAGCGGGTCCCTCGCGTCGACGCCCACGTCGTCCTGGTCGGCGAGTCCAACGGCGGCAACCTGGCCATCGCGACCCTGGCCGCTGAGCCGGACCTGCCGGTGTCCGCGCTGGTGACCTGGGAGACGCCCGCGGGCCCGCAGTTCATCCTGACCGAGCTCGTCCTGCCCGAGACCGGGGCCTGCACGGTCGACCCGGTCCTCGCCTGCGAGGTCGACACGAGCGACCTGGCCTGGGACGGGCGCCCCTGGCTGGACCGGGACGGCGACGGCGAGCGAGACGACGACGAGCCGCTGTTCGACGGGCTGGAGCTGGCGGACGGCCGACTCCACTCCCCTCAGCTCCTCGCGGACCTGGGCGAGCAGTCCGGCGTGCTCTCCGTCGAGGCCGCCACGGCCTGGTTCGCCTGGCGCGAGGCGAGCCACCTGGCCCCCGACGTCCAGGTCCCGGCCATCGTACTGGGCAGCAGCGAAGACCACGCCCAGGTCCTGCCGGACTCGCCCCACGTGGTTGGGCTCGCCGGGTCTCTCGGCGGCTGGGTCCGCCTCAACCCGGGACGGGCCTGGACCGGCCTGGACGTCGAGAACGCGCCGGGCGACGGACTCGATCTGGATGACCCCGGCGTGCTCGTCGACCTGGACAAGCGCCTGCTCATCGCCGCCGGCGTCGCCGAGGTACTGGACCGCAGCCGAGATGACGACTGGTCAGGCTGAGGGGCTTCGGACCCGTCGGATCCCGATGTCCAGCAGGAACAGACCCAGGCCGAGCCAGGTGAGCCACGGCCAGTGCTCGTGGCTGTCACGTCGCGTGCGCACGCCCTCGATCAGCAGCTGCTCCGGATCCGGCAGCACACGGCCACCGCTGGCTCGAGCGATGGCCTCGAGCTGGGTGAGGTCCAGCAAGGCGCCGGACAGCTCGAGGGGAGGCGGCGGTCCGACCTGGCCGCGGATGGTGCCGGCGGGGGTCCCGGGACCAGCCGGGACCGACACGGAGACCAGGAGCGCGTCGTCCCAGGCGGCGTGGCCCACGTAGTAGCCGGGGACCTGCTCCGAGAGGGGGACGTCGACCTCGCCGGCCGCACCGCGGACGCGAGCGAGCGGCGTGAGGCCCTCGCGCGGGACACCCAGAGCGTCCAGGACCGTGAGGCCGATGGTGGCGTCCTGGCCGGCGTCCAGGGTCAGCCACAGCGTCTCGTCCGGGGGCCGGAGTCGAATGGCCTCGACCAGGGCCTCGAGCCAACCGCCGAGCCCCTTCCACTCGAGCCAGCGCCCGCCCCAGCCGGCGCCCAGCTCCGAGGTGAAGACCGTGGCCGAGCCGAGCCCATAGCGCCAGGAGGCGAGCAGGGGCCGAGACCGGTCGCCCATCACGAGACCGAGCGACGCGGTGGGCTTCGGCCGGGCCTCGTTGTGTCCGCTGAGCACCGGCGCCTCGGTCCAGTCGACCGTTCCGGCGAGCGGGCTGCCCGGCATCGCGCGCACCGTCTCGTCTGCCGCGACGGCGTTCTTCCGCAACAGCGTCATCGTCTCATCGACGAAGATCTTGGGCAGGTCGTCGAAGCTGTCGGTCACCCAGGCGCGGCCTCGTCCCGTCTCGGCGACCTTGCCGAGCTCCTCGACGGCGGCCTCCTGCGACAGCGCCACGGTGGACACGGTCACGCGCGAGGCCGAGATGCGCTCCATCAAGTGCAGGTGCTGGTCGAACCGGGTCGCGCTCCGGCCGTCCGTCAGCAGGATGATGTGCTTGACGAGAGCGTCGGTGGCGGCGAGCGCGTCGAAGGCCTCCTCGAGCGCCGGGTACATGTTCGTCCCGCCCTGGACCCGCAGGGTGCCGACCGCCTCGAGGATGGCGTCCCGGTTCGAGGCCCGCGTCATCGGCACGACCCAGTCGGCGTCGTCGCTGAAGGCGAGCACGCCCACGCGCGCGTCGTCGCTCAGGATGCCGACGCTCTGGGTGACCGCGGCGACGGCCAGATCGAGCTTCGACTCGCGAGCCATGCTGTCCGACCGGTCGAGCACGTACGCCACGGCCAGCGGCGGGGGCTGACGCTTCTTCTTCTGCGGGAAGACCACCGGGAGCGCCCGATCGAGCGGATCCATGAACGGCTCGTCCGAGCCCAGCCCCTGCGGTCCGCCAGCCAGCACCAGGTCCACACCGCGCTCCTGGACCAGCTCGCGCAGGAGCTCGGGCAGCTCCGGATCCCAGGCCTCCATGTCCGGGGCCAGGACGAAGAGAGCGGTCCCCTCGGCAGGCGCCCGCGGGATGTCATCGACCGAGCGAGCCGGCAGGCCACGGCGTCGAAGCAGCCCGGCGACCACGTCCGAGCCCGGTCCCTGCACCAGCACGGCGCCGTCGGTGGTGCTGACGAGCCAGCCGCCGCGCCGGTCGTCCTGAGGCCATCCGTCGGCGCGGGCGAACCGGACCTCGATGGCGTGCGTTCCGGCCTCGGGTGCGCGGAACGTGAGCTCGACGCTCTGGCGTCCGGGCTGGAGCGCCACCCCCTGCTCGACGAGCACCTCGTCGCCGCGGCGGATCTGCAACACGCCCTCGCTCGCCCCGGTGGCCAGGAGCTGGACCCGCGCCGTGACCGTGGTGCCCTGCTCGACCGGGAGAGGGATCTCCAGTCCGACGATGCCGCGGTTGGCCCCCGGGACGCCAGGCGGGATGGCGTGGATCTGGACCGACTGGGCGCCCGCGAGAGCTGCCGCAGCCACGGCGCGGTCGTGCTCGGCGTCCCGCTGGGTGTCCGCCCCGTCGCTCAGCAGCAGCACTCGCCGCGAGCGGGCCTCGGGGGCGCGCGCGACGGCCAGCCCGATGAGCGCGGCCAGGTCGGTGCCCTCGTCCGCCGAAACGGGCAGCTCGAGGTGCACGGTGGGGACCTCGACGCCTTCCAGGTAGCGACTCGACACGGCCTCGACGTCGGCCCGTCTCTCGGCCGTCATCGACGCCGAACCGTCCAGCGCCACGACGAGCGACAGGTCCGGCACCTCGACCGGGGTGACCGGCTGGACCGCCGCGAGCACGAGCGCGGTAAGCGCCCCCATCCGGACGACCAGGGAACAGAAGCTACGGATGCGGTCGGGCACGCCGGCGGCCTTGGGCAGCACGAACACCAGCAGCGGGACGAGGATCAAGAGCCACGCCCACATCGGCTCGCGCAGCTCGAGGGCCTCGGCGGTCCACAGCTCGGCGGGGGTCCCGAGGATCATCGTGGGGCCACTCCGAACTCGACGAGCAGAAGCCCGAAGGCCACGAGCGCCAGCAGGCCAGCCGGTCCGCCTTCGGACTCGTCCAGCGGGGTCTCGGGCGCGCGCAGGACGGCCTCGCCCGATGCGAACTGGGCGTGCTCCTCGGGAGGGTGCCGGAGCGCGACCGCTCGGGTCCCGGACCGGTCCTCGACCTCGTAGACGCCGGGCACCAGGCCGGCCAGCACGCTGGTGCCGGCCTCGACGACCCAAACGCCATCCGCATCGAGGCGCGTCACCGTGCCGCCGGCGCTCGGGTCCAGCGCGACCCCTTCCGTGGTGGTGCGGGCCAGCCCCGGAGCGACCGCATCGGCGTCCGCCCGGGCCCACAGCAGGATGTTGTAGACGAGCTGGGGGAAGGCCACCGTCAGCGGGAGATCCGAGCTGCGCAGGTCGAAGCCGATCGCCAGAGCCTTGGTGCCGTCGTCCGCGGCGACGATGGCCGGGCCGGAGTCGGTTGCGGCGATGACCCGGCCTCGAAGGCGGGGCAGCGACAGGATGCTGATGCGCTCGACCGCCAGGTGCCGCAGCCCGACGCCGCGAAGAAGCGGGTGGCTGTAGTCCCACGTCGTGAACTCGTTCTCGTCAGCGGCACCGACGGGCGGGAACGGGCCGCTCTGGGCCGGCGGGTCCAGGAACACCGCCGCGGCATCCACCCGGCCGGCAGGCGCGACCCGATCGAAGAAGACGAGCTCCACGTCCTCGGGAGGGCGCCGATAGCTGCCGGGCGCGATGCGGCGGACCTGCAGGCCGGGCATCACCGCCAGGACGTCCTCGAGGTACCGGTTGCCGTCGGAGACGAGCCAGACCTTGGCGGGCCGCAGCGTCGGGAGGATGGCGAACGCGGCGTCGTTGTCCGGCAGCGCGTCGCTGTGGCCGTCCAGCCGGGCGACGATCCAGTCCCCCGCCACGGGGTCCATCCGGTACGTGCGCTCGACGCTCTCACCCCCCGGCAGCTCGACGTCGCCGCTTCCCAACAGCGCATCCGCGGTCTCCAGCGACAGCGTCACGGTGGCCGGGTCGACGCCGTGGTTGGTGAGCACGACTCGGACGGCGTACTCGGGCGGCAGTCCGGGGCCCGCGCTGGCGGCGACCTCGTCGATCGACACGTCCGCCCCGCCCTCTCCCGCGATGCGCACCTCGGCGTCGATGTCGACGAGGTGGTCGGACACCACGATGGGCTCGGCTCCCAGCTGACGCGCCAGCTCGACGGCGCGCGTCAGGTCCGCGGTCCCATGGCCGGCCTCCAGCCTGAGCAGCGTGGCGTCCCGCTCGCTCGGCTCCAGCGCGACCTGCACCTCGTCGGTCGCGACCACCACACCGAGCTCGAGTGCTCGGGCGAGCTCGGCCACCGCCTCCATCCGCCCGGCCGAACGCATCGACGCCGAGCCATCCACGACCAGCACGTGCCGGGACGCGTCGACGGCTTCGTCGGCCGCCACCTCGTCCTCGACCAGGAAGGCACAGATGAGCCCCGCGGCGAGGATCTGGAGCACGAGCGCGATGAGCTGCCGCCACACCGGGTTGACCCGGCTCTTCACGTCCTTCCGCCACGCATCGAGGCTCGGCACGACCACCCGCCTCGCGCGGCGGCGCAGCAGGAACAGCACGACGAGGACGGCCGCGCAAGCGCCGAACAAGCCCAGCGCCTGGCCCGAGGACAAGAGCGTCACCGCAACAGCCCCTTCCCGCGGAGCAGGGTCAGCACCAGCTGTTCGACGTCCGTCGGGTCACCGGTGGTGGTCTGGACGAGCGGGACTCCCCGTCGGCGGCAGAACGCTGCGATGTCTCGCCGGTCCTCGCGGCCCTGCTTCCGCAGCGCCTGGATCTGTTCCCGTGTGACGCCGTGCATCACCTCGCCGGTCTCGCCGTCGACCAGGTCGAAGCGCTCACCGTCCAGCGGCAGGTCGATCTCGCCCGGCGCCTGAAGGTGCACGACGCCGACGTCGTAGCGCTCGTGCAGCAGCCGCTCGACCGCCCCGCGCCAGGCATCCCCCGGCAGGTCCGAGATCAGGATGGCCACGCCGCGCGAGCGGGTCAGCTGCAGCATCCGCTTCACCGCGCCGTCGATGTCGGTGCCGGGAGCCAGGTCCTGTTCGCCAAGGAACTTCCAGACGCGCACGACCTCGGCGCGTCGTCGGGCGGGCCGCAGCGGTCGGCCGAGCTCGCCGGCGAACGGCCAGATGTGCACCTGGTCGAGGTTCGACAGCGCGACGTACGCCAGCGCCGTCGTGATCTCCTTGGCGATGTGCGCCTTGGTGTCGGCCTGGCCTTCGCCGACGTCCAGGTCCATCGACCGACTGCAGTCGACCAGCAGGTGGACGTTGAGCTCCGTCTCCTCCTCGGACAGCCGGATCATCAGCTGGTCGAGGCGTCCATACAGCGTCCAGTCGACGTACTTGAGGTCGTCTCCGGGCGTGTACGAGCGGTGGTCGGCGAAGTCGATGCCGGCCCCCAGGCGCCGGCTGCGCGTACGGGCGGCGTACCGCCCGGAGTGCACCCGACGGGTGGCGATCCGAAGCAGCTCGAGCTTCGCGAGGAGCTCGGGCGAGAGGTCCAAGCTCAGCGGCCCTGCAGACTCGCGCGGGCGGACTGGACCGCCTCGACGACCAGGGCATCGGCGTCGATGCGCTCGGACTCCCCCTCGAAGTTCAGGATGACGCGGTGCCGCAGGCAGTTCACCGCGACCGCCTCGAGGTCCTCGGGCGAGAGCACGGGCTGACGGCTGTCGCCGCGCTCCACCAGGGCACGGCACTTACCGGCGAGCACCAGCGCCTGGACGCCGCGAGGGCTGGCGCCGAAGCGGACGAAGCGACGCACGCCATCGGGGGCCAGGTCGTTGTCCGGCTGGGTCGCCATCAGGATCCGCACCGCCAGCCGAAGGGTCTCGGGAGCCGCCGGGACCTCGCGAACGCACTCCCGCATGGCCAGGATGGTCGCCGCGTCCAGCGCCGCGTCCGGCTCGGGCTCGCCGGTGCCGGTGGTGCGCTCGAGGATGGTCAGGAGCGCCTCCTCGCCAGGCATCTCGAGGTGCAGCTTCATCAAGAAGCGGTCGAGCTGGGCCTCGGGCAGCGGGTAGGTGCCCTCCATCTCCAGCGGGTTCTGGGTCGCGACGACGATGAACGGCCGCGGCAAGGCGTGGGTCTCGCCGAGCAGCGTGACCTGCCGCTCCTGCATCGCCTCGAGCAGCGCGGACTGGGTCTTCGGCGTCGCGCGGTTGATCTCGTCGGCGAGCACCACGTTGGCGAAGATGGGGCCCCGGCGCAGCGAGAAGTGCTTCCGGCCCGCGTCGTCCGTGCTGACGAGGTGGGTTCCGGTGACGTCCGCCGGCATCAGGTCCGGCGTGAACTGGATGCGGGTCGCGGACAGGTCGAGCGACGCGGCGAGCGCGTTGACGAGTCGCGTCTTGCCCAGGCCCGGGAGGCCCTCGAGCAGGACGTTGCCGTCGGCGAACAGCGCGGTGAGCACGCCATCGACGATGTCGTCGAGGCCCACGATCACACGCTGGACCTGGTCCCGCGCTGCGCGGAAGCCGGTCTGGAACTCGAGGGGGGTCATTGGGTCTCCTTCAGGCCTGCGAAGTACGCGGCCACCATTCCCTTCATCATCGGCGGCATGTCGTCCTCGACGAGCGCGCGGTCCGCCTCGTCGAAGTAGCCGCCCCACGTGTCGTCGAACTCACTGCCCGGGCCGGTCTGCATGGCCTTGCCGGACATCTGCTGCAGGACCTGTGAGCGCTGCTCGCCGCTCAGGTTTCCGGGCCCGAAGCCGCCCTCGAGCTGCTCGAGCTCGCCGCCAGCCTCGCCCGTCTGGCTGACGCCTTCCTTGCCCTCGGGCTCGCCGCCGGCGCCCGAGCCGGTCATGTTCAGCGGCTTGCCGCCACCGTCCGGGAGGTCGGCCATGCGCGCGGTCGTCGCCGGGCTGTCCTGCTCGCGGATCTGGAGGTTGGCCATGCGAGTGGCGTCCTCCTTCTGTTCGCCGCCGCCTGTCGTGGGCTGGCTGCTCATGTCCCCGCCCTCGTTGCGCTCCTGGTCGGACGTCTCCTCGCTCTCGGAGATGGCCTCGACCAGCTCGTCCCGAAGCGCGTCGGCGTAGGCCTTGAGGAAGTCCTGGTACGACTGCTGCAGCCCCTGCGCGAGCTCGTGCTCCTGACTGACCGTGTCCTCGAGGTCCCGCATCCCGCTGTTCGCGGCGGGGTCGACGGGTCCGGGCACGTCCTGGCCGACCTGCTCCATCCCCTGGTTCATGGTCTGGGAGGTGCCGCTGACCGAGCCGCCCAGGTCCATCTCCATCGAGCCACCCGAGAACGAGCTCATCTCGTTGGCGCGCAGCGTCTCGGCGAAGAGCTGGTTCCCCAGGGTCTCCATCTGCGCGATGTCCATCAGCCGGGACTCGATCTCGCCGGCGAACTCGGCGAGCATCTCGTCGTCGGAGAGCATCGTCTCCCGCGCGTCGTCCAGAGCCTTCTCATAGGCGTCCTGGGAGCCGAACTCGGCCGGGATGTCGGCCTCGGGCTCGGTCGGCGGAGGAGGAGGCGGCACGACCAGCGGCGCGGGCGGCTCCTCGTGCCGGGCCAGCTCTTCCACCGGGCTGGCCACCGAGGCCTCGCGCACGGCCTTCACGCGCTCGCGCAGGTCCTGGACCGCCTCCACGAGCTCCACCTGACCCTTGCGTCGGGCGTCCGCCTCGATCGCGTCGAGCTGGGTGAGCATCGGGTCTTCGACGATCGCCGGCCCCGCGTCGTCCTCGAGCTGCAGGCCGACGCCAACAGCGACACCGGCCGCGACGAGCATCCCGAGCAGGAACCAGAGACCGGTCGGTCGCTCGACCGGAGGGGGAGCCTTCCCGGCCAGCCCGTCCACGGCGTCCAGGCCCACAGCCTCGGCCGCCGGATGCCCCGTCCGGCGCAGATGGAGCGCCGTGTCTGCGGCCGCGTCCAGCCCGCACCAGGTGTCGGCCGAGCGCGCCGCGCGCCCCAGCGGGACCTCGAGGAACCAGACGATCGCGACCGTCACGCACCAGACCGCGATGGCCACCAGACCAAAGAGCGGCTTCGACGCCACGAACGCGACCACGGCTGCAGCACCGAGGACACCGCCCGACCAGCACGCGAACTCCACAGCACGCTGGCCGCGGATGCGCCGCACGAAAGGGCTCAGGGCCTTGTCGAGCGTGGACGTCGGTCCTCCAGCGTGCTGTCGAGCACCATATTCCGCAGCCTTCAGCAGCGGGTCAACATTCGGCCAAGCCGCAGGCTTGCTATGTATTGTCCGACGCCCCCAGTTGCTAACGTCCCGCGCTTGACCCAGGACCTACGTGCTCATCCTCATCGTCGACGACGACCCCGAGATCCGCAGCGTGCTCAGCGAGTACGTCAGCGCGCTCGGTCATGACGTCATCGCAGCGGGCTCCGGCCGCGAGGCAATCGTCGCGCTCACCGCGGCCGAGTCGCCCGTGGACGCCGCCCTCGTCGACTGGCAGATGGCCGGCATCAGCGGCCGCGACGTCCTGATGCACCTCATCGAGCACTACCCGGACACCGTCCCCTTCGTGAGCACCGGCTACGACGCCTCGGTGATCTCGGATGAGCACCTGTCCCGCTTCGTCGCGGGCATCTTCCGCAAGCCGTTCTCGATGAAGGCGATGCTGAAGGAGGTCACCCGAGCCGTGGCCGAGCACGCTGAGCCCTGACCACAGAACAGTGAGTTGACAGCCTCGGTGAGGCTTTCAGGGTTGCGCACCCCCCACATGGCGCGTACTCTCAAGAACAGATGCCGGGTGGCACCCCAGCATCTTCGAGAGTCGACCTCCCCCGCCGGACCCAACCTGGCAAACGTTTAGCGTCTCCTCCATCTCTTGCGGTGAGGGACTCAGCGGGGGAGGTTCTCGCCTCTCAGTCTTTCGGTTCCGGCCCTTCTGGGGGCGGTCCGTTCTCACCCGGCGGCGGCCCCTTGCCCCCATCGGGACCGGCCGGGCCCTTCCCGCCCCCCGGCGGACGCGGGTCGTCCGCTGCGCCATCCCCGATCAAATGCGGGTGCAGGTGCGGCCTCGAGACGAGCACCCGGCACCGGTCGGCCAGCTTGTCGTTCTCGATCTTCTCGCAGTACTTGTACGAGGTCGGGTCGACGTCACGCGTCAGCGAGTGCCACGCGTAGTCCTTCACGAGCGGGTCCTGGATCTTGTCGACGAGGGCCTCGCCAGCGGCCTGATCGGTCTTCGCGACCTCGACCGACACCTTGAGCCAGCACTCGTCCTGGACCGCTGCGTCGCTCAGGGACTCGCAGTCTGCGGCGACATGCCACGACTCAGGGTCGGGCTGGCAGGCGAGTAGGAGGAGCGTCAGAAGCGACATCGAGGTCTCCGGTCGGCGAGGAAGGCAGCCCGTGTGGTTGCACGGGGCCCGTCAGGGTGCAAGGAATACGCCGTCACTGGAGAGCACGCATGCTCGACTACCTTCTGGAGGCCTTCGCGGGGCCGGGCGGCGGCTTCATGTACGCCATCACCGCGCTCCTGGCCTTCGCTGTCGCCGTCGGCCTCGAGCGCGCCTTCATGCTGCTCGTGAAGTGGCGCGTGGACGACGTCGCGCTCCGCGGGGCGCTCGCCTCGGGAGACGTCTCCGCCGCCGCGAAGATCGCACCGGGCACACCCGTCGGGGACGTGGTCACAGCGGGCGCGGGCCAGACCGATCCCGATGCCGCCTGGGACGCCATGGGTGCCGCCGCGGCCGACGCCGAAGCGCGCCTGTCAAAGCGGGTCGACTACGTCGGCGTGGTCGCGAACATGGCCACCATGCTCGGGCTCCTGGGCACCGTCTACGGGCTGATGCTCGCGTTCTCGGGTCTGGGCGACGCCTCGGCCGGTCAGCGCGCCGTGCGGCTGTCCGAGGGCATCTCCACCGCGATGGCCACCACCGCCTTCGGGCTGCTGGTCGGCATCCCCGCGCTGGGGCTCCACGCCTGGCTCGCCGCGCTCGTTCGCGTCCGACTGGCCCAGATCGAGGCCGTGGCCGGTCAGGTCGTGCTCGCCATCCGGAGATCCGCATCCGCCGACTGACGGCCGGCTCCTCGCAGCCGGTCGACGTGCGGCCCGCGCTCCTGAGCGTCGTCGCGTTGATGTTCCTGCTGCTCCCCTTCCTGCTCCTGACCACCTCGGTCCAGAAGCTGGTGGGGCTCGATCTGCACGTGCCTCCCGCGGCCAGCGAGATCCCGCCGGATCCACCCGGGACCGTCGAGGACCTGCGCGTGCGGGTGCAGGGCAAGTCGATCGTGGTGAGCGCCAAGGTCCGGAAGACCGATGTCGGGGCCTCGGCCGGAGACGTCGAGGAGCGCATCGTCGAGGTGCCCGCCACCGCCGAAGGGCTCGACCTGGCGGGCCTGCAGGGCGCCCTACGCGTGTTCAAGCGGCTGGACCCCGAGCGCGCCAAGGTGCTGCTCGAGCCCGACGACGCCGTGCCCGGCAAGGACGTGGTGTTCCTGATGGACGCCGTGCGCGCCGACGCGGATGGGGAGCTGTTCGGCGAGGTCGCGCTGGGGTCGATCGCCCCGGAGACAGCAGCGACCCTGGAGACCCCGGAGTGAGGCGGTCCATCCTCAAGAAGAAGACGCCGCCGCCGAGCATGTCCGCGGCGGCGCTGGCCCCGATGGTCGACATGCTGACCATCCTGCTGGTGTTCCTGCTGAAGAGCTGGTCGACCGACCCCCCCGTTCGCGCTGACGACACGACCTTCGCGCTGCCGACCTCGACCAGCGAGACGCCCGTCCAGACGGCCACCACGATCGACGTGACCGACGACGGCATCTACCTGGACGACATCCGGGTCGCGGGCACCCGCTTCTATGTCGAGCAGGACGACACCCTGGTGCGCGAGGTCCACGGCGTGCTGTCGGTCGCCCCCTCGCCGGTCCAGATCCGCATGGACGAGGAGGCGCCGTACATCCTCCTCCGAAAGCTCCTGTTCACGGTCCAACAGGCCGGGGTCGAGGACGTGACCGTCGTGGCGGTCAGCCGCAGCTCCCTGTAGCGGACGTCAGCGGATCGAGGTGTACGCGAGCAGCCGCCGGACGTCGCCGTTCGCGTCCGTGTCCAGCGAGACGAGGTCCGGGTGCAGGAACTCCTCGTGCGACCACGCGCCCCGCAGCGCGACCAGCGCTGGACAGGGTGCGAGCCCCTCAGCCAGACGATCGACGACCGCCCAGGCCGCCGCGCTGGTCTCTCGCGTCCGGGACTCGGTCATCCACATCACCTTGTGACCGACGACCACCGAGTCGAGGCCAGTCCGACGAGCCCACAGGAGTCGTCGTCGCTGCCTCGTCGGGTGCAGCGGGAAGCGCGAAGCCAGAGGGCGCAGCTCGCTCGGGAGCGCGGGATGCGGCGTGTCCGTCTCCTCGAGGAGCCAGTAGTCCTTGAACCCCGTCGGCTGCCCGTCCACCACATCGACGCAGACAGCGACGGGCCGAGCGTCGGCCGGAGGCGGTGGCGGCTCGACCGAGATCGACGAGGCCACTGCGCGAAGCACTGCGTCGTCCCGCAGCTCCTCGAAGTAGAGGCCCAGGCGGTCGAGCCGGCCGTCGCGGTGCTTGAACGACACGGTGGTCTGGACCTCACCCGGTGGGGAGAGTTCCAGGAACGCGCCCAGGAACGGAGAACCGAACCGACGCTCGAGCCGGTCTCGAAACGCCTCGGGCTCGCCCTTGTCGTTGACGCTCCACCGGACCTCGTCGTCGCCGAACGCGAACGAGACGTCCACCTTGAAGCGACGAGCCTCTCGAACCGCCACGTCTTCGTCCAGGAACGAGTGGTCCGGCACGCTGGCGAGCAAGGCACGCAACGCGAGGACAGAGACGGGGCCAGGAGGGCCGGTGGCCGGGTCGTCGAACATCGATCCACAATGCCACGTGCTCCCCTCTCACCTGGGACCCGCGACCCCCATCGGCGTGCACGCCGGCGTGTCGGTGTTCCGTGTGGCCCGAGGCTTCGTCAAACACTTCGACGACGCCCGGCGCTGCCAGCGCGAAGCGTCCCTGCTGCGAGCCCCACCGGACTGCGTGGTGCCGTCGCTGCTGGAGAGCGGCAGCGACTGGTTGTTGCTGGCGAACGCCCGCGTCGACAAGCGAATGGAGCGATGGTCGGACGAACGACTGATCGAGGCGGGCGCCCTGCTCGGCCGCATCCACGGGCACCGCCTGCCCGGTGCGCCCGACGCCCGCGACCACGCCCGACGCGTACGCGAGCGCGTGAAGGTCCACGGCCTGGAGCAGGTGTTCCAGGGCCTCATCGTCGTCGGCGACGCGCTGTGCCACCACGACGTCCACGCGTCGAACTGGCTGCTCGCGGACGGGCACATCATCGGTCTGATGGACTGGTCGAGCTGCGGACATGCCGACCCGGAGGAAGACCTGGCCGCGCTCATCTGGCGGCACGCGAGCCCGCCGGAGGGACCGGTCCTGGACGCCTGGGAGTCCAGCTCAGGCCGACCGGTCGACAGGCGACGCGTGCGGGCCTACGCCGCGCTGCTGGCGTGTGAGGAGCCGAAGCGGACGTCCCCTGGGCTGGAGGGCCCGCCGTTCCATGGACAGCGGCGCACCGAGCGCTGCGTCGACAAGGTGGAACACGAACGGGACCGCTGGCGACCGCTGAACGCCACCGCGGTGGATGCCGACCTTGCCGCGTCAGGGCTGCCGAACGTCCAAGTGACTGCGACGTTCACCGGGCACGCCTGCAACGACGTGCTCCGGGTCTCCGGCCATGACGTGCCGTTGATCCTCAAGGTCTACAACAAGCCCGTGGACCCCTGGCTGTTCGAGCTGGAGCGCCTGCTGTCCGACGCCCTGGGCGACAGCGCTGCCCAGGTCCCCTCGCCCATCCGGCTCGCGTCCGGCGGGCACCTGCTGCGCGTCGGGGACCGGGTGGCGGCGGTCTATGCCGACGTTGGCGACACCCGGCCCGAGCTGGACCGGGCGACCGTGGCTCGCATGGCGGCAGCCCAGGCCGCGTACCTGGCCATTCCACCCCCCGAAGGCATCCGAGATGCAGCGCCGAAGGACCTGTGCGTCGCGAGGTGGACCGGCGGGCGACTCTCCGCGGACGACGTCGACGAGCTCACCACGATCTGGTCCGAGGCGCGAGCGCTGGCGTCCGGGCTCCCCCGGAGCATCCTGCACCTGTCCTTCCATCGCGACCACTGCGCCGTCGCCGGCGACCGGATCGCCATCTTCGACTTCGAGAAGGCCCGATGCGGACCGCGTGTGCTGGACGTCGTCCACACCGCCTACTGCCTGGGCTACCGCAACAACGACGAACGCCTGGACCCACCCCGGATGGTGCTCTACCTGCGCGAGGTGCACCGCCACCTGCAGCTCACACCGGCCGAGCGAAGCGCGCTCCCCCAACTGCTGCTGGCTGCATTCGTCTCCGACCTGGCGGCGTTCCAGGAAAGGCCCGACGAGGTCGAGCGTCACCTGGGTGTGCTGCGCGAGTTCCAGCGGAACCTGCACAACATCGAGGCCGCGGTCGGTCGCTACCTAGGTCCCTGAGAACTGCACGCCGTCGAACACCAGCGTCGGCACGCGGTAGCTCGAGTAGGCCCACACGTCGTTGCAGGGCTCGACGAACCGCGAGATCAGGTCCAACAGGTTCCCGGTGACGTTCATCTCGGACAGGTTCTGGACCCACTCGCCGTTCTCGAACAGCTGACCGCGGATGCCGAAGCTGAAGTCCCCGCTCGTCGGGTTGCTGTTGCCGCCCAGGAACGAGGTGACGCGGATGGCCTGGGGCGCGTCCTTGGCGACGTCCTGCCAGGACCGCGTTCCAGGCGCGATCACGACGTTGCTGGTGCCGCCGGTGGTCGGCGCCTTGCCCAGCTTGCGTGAGTGGTAGAGCCCGATGAAGAACGTGTCGAGCACGCCCTCGGTGAAGATCGAGCGCGGCTTCGCCTTGAACCCGTCGCCGTCGAACGGCCTGCTGCCCAGCCCGCGAGGGATGGTCGGGTCGTCGAGCACGGTGAACGCGGACGAGCCGAGCTTCTGCCCGAGCTTGTCGTGCATGCACGAGCGGCCGTGGTGCAGCGCCGAGCCCGACAGCGGCGAGAACAGCGCGCCCAGGATCCGGGACGCCGTGCGCGAGTCCAGCAGCATCGGGCAGACGCGGGACGTCGTGGGCGAGGTCGAGCGGACCTCGCCAGCACGGGTCCACAGGTCTGCGGCGACCTCGCCGACCGTCAACAGATCGGACCGATGTGCGCTGTTCAGGAAGCTGAAGGCCTCGGGCAGCTTGCCGCTCGGCTCCTTCAGCGTGACCATCCCGCCGTAGCCGAAGTGCGTGCGCTCGCGGCGGCCCTCGAAGCCGTTGCTGAACGCGCACGCCGACTCGCTGCGCATGTCCCACAGGTACGAGGTCGCCGAGACGAGGTCGTCTCCGGCTCCGTCCAGGATGGCGGTCTCGAGCGAGGCGATGCCAGCCTGCCGGCCTTCCGCCGTGCGAGCAGCGAACGACTCGGTGTCCGCGGCGTCGAGCGAGTCGACGTCCAGCGAGCCCATCTCGTCGAGCGAGGCCATGGCGCGGTCGGTGTCCTGCTCCAGGTACCGGGTGCCGTCGACGGCGCGCTTCAGGAACGCCTCGATGGCGTCGGGGCGCAGGTCGCTGGTCCCGTGCGAGCTGAACCGGCCATCGACCAGGAGCGACACGGACAGACCGAGCGTGCTGGCCTCGTGGACGCGCTCGAGCTTGCCTTCGCGCTGCTCGAGCTCGACCTCGGACCCGCTGCGGGCGTAGGCCTTGACCTCGTCGGCGCCGAGCTTCTTCGCGGTCTCCACCGCGCGGAGTGCGGTCTCTGCGAGGCTCATCCCTCACCTCCGACCGTCAGCGCGGCAACCCGAACGGTGGGCTGCCCCTGACTCACGGGGACGCCCTGGCCGTCCTTCCCACAGGTCCAGCCTCCCTCGTCGAGGACCAGGTCGTTGCCGACCATGTCCACCTGCTCGAGCGCGGCCGGGCCGTTTCCGATGATGTTCACGTCCTTGATGGGGCGAGTCAGCGTTCCGTCCTCGATGAGCCAGCCGGTCTTCATGTAGAAGGTGAAGTCGCCGGCGCCGATCTGGACGGCGCCGTTGGAGAACGACGTGCAGTAGATGCCGCTCTTGGTCGAGGCGATGATCTCGGCCGGGTCGGACTCGCCGGGCTCCATGTACGTCGACCGCATCCGAGGGATGGGGTGGTGCCGGAAGCTCTGCCGGCGGCCCGAGCCGGTCGGGGCCACGCCGTAGTGCTTGGCGGAGATCTCGTCGTGCATGTAGCCGCGCAGCACG
This sequence comes from Pseudomonadota bacterium, assembly GCA_024228935.1. Taxonomy (GTDB): domain Bacteria; phylum Myxococcota_A; class UBA796; order UBA796; family CAJQPC01; genus JAAESX01. The sequence goes on along the minus strand of JAAESX010000146.1, from coordinate 3,354 downwards.
CCCTCCTCGATGAGGACGGTCTTCTCGGGCAGGTTCGCCTCGTCGTCGACGTTGATGGCGCCGCGGGCTCCGGGGACCGTGCCGTCGTCCACCACGGTGACGTTCTTCGGCGCGACCTTCTTGTTCAGCTTGTCCGCGTAGATGCTGATGCCCTTGCGGTTGAAGTCCGCCTCGAGCCCGTGGCCGATGGCCTCGTGCAGCAGGATTCCGGACGCGCCCGCCGCCATGACGACCGGCATCTCACCCGCAGGGGGCTTGCCGGCGTCGAGCAGGAACGTGGTCCGCTCGACGGCCTTTCGGACCATGCGGTCCTGACGCTCCTGGTCGTCGTAGAACTCGAGCCCGGCGCGAGCCGCGAGGTTGTAGCTGTTGGACTCGAGCCGTCCGCCCGCGCCCTCGGCCGAGCACATCACCGTCGCCCGCGTCATGGGCTGGTAGTCCTCGGCGAGTCGACCATCGGGTCGCACGACCAGCACGACCTTCTCGGTGTCGACCAGGTGCGTCTGGACCTTCCGGATGCGCGCGTCCTGCTTGAACGCCGCCTCTTCCCAGGCCCGAACCATCGGGACGCGGACGTCCATGCCGACGGCCTCCCAGCGCTTCTTCACCGGGTAGTACGAAGGCAGGTCGAGCAGCGCGAGGTCCACGGGCGTGTGGTGTCCAGTCGAGCCCGCGATGGCCGACGCTGTCTTGGCGGCCCGGAGCATCGCCTCGATGGAGAGGTCCTCGGTGTAGGCGTACCCGACCTGTTCGCCGAAGCGAGCGCGCACGCCCAGCCCCAGGTCGACGTGGGTCGAGGCCTTGTTCACCGCGCCGTCGGAGAGCGACACCGAGGTGGTCACCGAGTGCTCGAAGTAGAGGTCACAGTCCGTGGCGCCGCCAGAGAGGGCAGCACCCAGGACCCGGTCGAGCCACTCTCGGGTGATCCCGAAGCGCTCGAAGTAGCGTCCATTGGCCTGGACGGAGGACAGGTCGGTCATGCCGAGGAGGCTAACCGCGGCGCGCCTGTGCGGGGAGGCCCGGTGCTAGCGCGTGGCGAACTTCATGCAGGCCTTCTTCAGCCGCTCGTCGGTGACCACTTCGCAGACCGCCACGGCCTGCTCGGGATCGAAGCGCACGGCGTTCGCTGAGACGCCGAGCAGGCAGGAGTCCGTCGTCTCGCCGCCCTCGGCCCGACAGGTGGCCAGCGCCGCGCGGGGGTCCGACTCGGCGAGCGCCCAGCCGAGCCCGTGGAAGCACTGCTGCTCGAGGATCGCCGGCTGGTCCGGGATGCGACGGCAGATCTCCAGGGCCTTGGGGACGTCCACCCGGCCCAGGTACTTCCCCAGGCCGTGGTAGCAGCCCTTCTGCTGCAGGTCGGTCATCTCGGTCTCGACGCACCAGTCGTACGCGTTGTCGGGATCAATCTGGGCGATCTCGCCGTTCACGTCGTGCCGGCAGAAGTTCTTCCAGTCCAGCGCTTCCTCGCAGGTCGCCCGGGCGTACTCGGGGTCGACCGTCGAATGGGCCAGCGCGATGCCGAACCAGCACTGGCCATGCCACGTGCGGTTGTCGACGGGAATGAGCGTGCGGCAGGTCTCCTCGGACCAGTCCCGATCGACCGTGCTGTGGAGCTCGGCAACGTCCGAGATGCACTCGAACAGCTCCTCTTCGTCGTCGAGGATCTCGTCGCACGCCGCCAGGGCGCCGTCGGGGTCGCGCTCGGACCGCTGGAGAGCCAGCGAGTGGAAGCAGGCGTTCCGGTAGTCGTCGGTCCGCACCCGGCAGCCCTCTTCTGTGTACAGCGTGCCTTCGCCTTCGCCCTCGCCGACCGCAGCGCCTTCGGGCTTGGGAGGCACGGCGATGATCTCGGCCACGGCCTGGGGCTCGGGCACCGGAACGGGCGGCGGGGTGTACGTCTGCAGCGCGTGGACTGCGCCGAGCAGCGTCGTGAGGACCACGACGTAGAGGCCCTCGAACAAGAAACGGGTCACTCGGGCGCCGGCTCGTCGGGGATCTCGTCGAGGTCCTCCTGCTGGATGTACCCGATGCGCATCATGAGCTCGATCTGTTCCTTGTCCGACATCGGCTGGGCGACCTCGGGCTCCGGTTCAGGCTCGGGCTCCTGGGTCGACATCCACCAAGCCACGCCGCCGCCGATTCCAGCGAGCAGGAGACCGGCGATGGCGAGCTTCCGAGGAGTCATCGCGGCTATCATAACGCTCGATGCATGGTGTCGAATCGGTCGTGGAGCGCCTCGGGGTGCTTCTGCATGAAGGCGAGGACGGGCTGGCTCACAGCCTGGCCCGGAACTTCGCCATGCGGATCGGCGCCATCGCCGACCGCGCGCTGCTGCCCGAGGTCCTGAGGACCTTCACCCGCACAGTCGACGACGCGACGCTGCTGGCCGTCCTGCACATCCTCACCGTGAAGGGACGCGGCGGGAACGTGGCGATGCGACGGGCGGCAACCGAGCTGGCGCTGAACAGCAAGCTCTTCCGCGACTCGCTCGACTACGAACGCATCGAGGACCTGTACACGGCCGCGTGGCGCGCCGATCTGAAGGAGGTCATCCCGCTCTTCTTCTCGGGTCGCCACCGCCCGGGCATGACGGTCGCCGAGGCTGCCCCCGAAAACGAGCACCTGCAGCAGCCTCTGGGCCGCCGCAAGGCGATGGCCCGCCAGCCGGACCGTGACGTGCTCGACCGGCTGCTCCGCGACAAGCACCCGGCCGTCATCCGCATCCTGCTGAACAACGGCCGAATCCGCGAACAGGACGTCATCACCATGGCGGCACTGCGCCCGACGAAGCCCGAGGTGCTCGAGATCATCGCCGGACACCGCAAGTGGGCCACGCGGTACTCGGTCCGGAAGGCCGTGGCCTGCAACCCCTACTGCCCGCATCCAATCGCCACGCGGCTGATGCACACCCTGCGGCAGCAGGACCTGTCGTTCATCGCGGGGACCTCGGTGTTGGACGAGCACATCCGCGACGAAGCGCGTCGTCTCCTGCGGGAGCGCAAGCAGTCGCGTCAGAAGCCGGTCGTCCGAGGCCGCCCCGCTGACGAGCTGGCGCGGCAAGGCGAAGGCCCAGCGCCCGTGCCGGAGATCCGAGGTCGCCCGATCGACGAGCTCGCGAAGGACATCAGCCCCCTGCGGCGGCCTGACTGACCGACCAGGGAGTGAGAGCTCCGGACGCTAGATGACGTCGGCTGAAGTAGCAACGCTGATTTAACTCCGGGCTCGGAGAGGATCAGACTGCTGTGATCTCCAACGAGCGGGGTCACGAGCAATGGGCAAGGCAGTGTCCATCACCGTCACCGAGCGGCAGCGGTCCGTCTTGGAGGGCTGGCGCAAGAACAAGGCGGGAACGTC
>JAAESX010000145.1 GCA_024228935.1 Pseudomonadota bacterium | reverse complement strand
TGGAGTCGCCTGCGGTGCACACCCAGACGAACTCCCCTGCCGGATCGGCGGCAAAGAGGGTTCCAGACTGCAGCTTCACGGCGATGATCTGTTTGTGCTTGGGCGGATCGAGAGAGAAGAGATGGACCTCGGAGCCCTCTGGGGTCCCGCGGACCAAGGCCGCGTCGCCGCCGGCCTGGACGATGGCCCGCACCTCGCGGCCGGGCACGGCGAACTTCGCGCGCGGTATGGGCTCGCTGTCCGAGGGATCCACCACCCAAAGGCGGTTCCGCTGCGACACCACCCAGCCCGCCTCTGTCCACTGCTGCGCACAGGCCCGGACACGACCGAGGCTGCCCCAAGGGCGGAGCTGTCCAGTTGCGAGCTCGAGCTTCGAGACGCGACAGCTGTGGCGCCCACGACCGAGGACCAGGACCAAGTCGCCGCGCGGTGAGGTGACGAGGGTGTCCGCCCGCACGTCGAAGCTGTGCCGAAGGCTGCCGGCCCCGTCGTAGACTCGAAGGCCATGGCCCCCCAGGGCGACGACCACCTGCTCCCCGGCCGCCCACACGACGTCCTTCACCGGTGTCTTGCCGCGGTCCGTGGCGGCAACCTTCCGGATCGCGACCAACCGCCCCAGGCCGACCCGTGGCTCCGCGCCGGCCGGCCGCCCTCTCTGCCAACGTGAGTGAGACACAGGGTCTTTGACAATTTACTGTAGAGGGCGGCTGGAGATGATTGATGGAGCCCGTGTCGAAACCGACGACCGCGAACGCGGAGAGGCCTGACCCGGAGGTACCGGCGAAGGCGAAGCGGCGGCGGTTCACCGCCGCCTACAAGTTGGACATTTTGGAGCAGGTCGAGGAGCTGCGACGGCAGGGTGAAGGCCCTGGCGCTCTGCTCCGACGTGAGGGCCTCTACTCCTCGCACCTCTGCGATTGGAGGATGGCTGCAGCGCGGGGGACGCTTCGAGCCCTGGCGCAGAAGCGGGGCCGCAAGCGAGACCCCGATGCCGCGGCGAAGAAGGAGATGCGCCGGCTGGAGCGCGAGAACGAGCGGCTGCGGCGGAAGCTGGAGCAAGCCGAGCTCATCATCGAGGTCCAAAAAAAAGTGTCGCGGCTGCTGGAGCTGCAGGACTCGACCGAGGAGAGCTGAGCGAGGCGGTGGAGGGCTTGGCGGACGTCGTTGGCGTCGCCAAGGCCTGCTCCGCGCTGAGCTTCCCTCGCTCCACATTCTACCGGTGGCGCAAGGCCGCCGACGCTCCCCAGCAGCCTGACATCGCCCCAACCGTCAGCCGCCCACCGCGCAGACTGAGCGAGACCGAGGAGGGCAAGGTGCTCGACCTCCTGCACTCTGAGCGCTTCTGCAACGCGGCCCCCGCGCAGGTCTGGGCCACCCTCTTGGACGAGGGCACCTACCTCTGCTCGGAGCGCACC
>JAAESX010000144.1 GCA_024228935.1 Pseudomonadota bacterium | reverse complement strand
GCGCCGTGAACTGGTAGGTGAGTTCGGGGCCAGGATAGAGCCAGCCGTTGCACGCGTAGCTCTCGACGATGTCCGTCGAGCCAGGGCCGTAGTTCCAGCCGGTATCCTGGTCACCACAGTTCAGGGTCCACGCGGGGGCGCAGGAGCTCTCGGGGCAGGCCGGGGTCCCGAGGCAATCCCGGATGTCAGCGCAGTCGGTCTGTCCGTCGAGGTCCTCGTCGATACCGTCGTCGCAGCGCTGCTCCGTCGTGGGCACACAGGAGACGTTCAGCTCGTAGGCGCCACCCGCGAGGGCGTCGTCGACGACGAAGAACAGGGCGGCGCCCGCCTGGACGTCGAGGCTCACGGTCTCGGCCGTGAAGGCACGACAGTTCTCGGCGTCGCAGCCGCTGCCGAGGTCGTCGAGGAGGAAGAGAGCGCTATCACTGGCCTCGGTGTCGAGCTGGAGCTCCAGGCGCAGGTCGAAGGGGGCCGTGAAGCGGAAGGTGGTCTCCGGCCCCGGCATGAGGGGCGCGCCGTCGCAAGCGTAGGCGCCCACCGCTTCGTCGAAGCTGCCGCCCAGGGTCGTCCATGCGTGGCTGTCGCCGCAGGCAAGGGCCAGGCCAGGCTGGCAGCTGGTTCCGCAGGTGTTCGTCGCCCCGGGCTGACAGGCGCCCTCTACGCAGGCGTCCCCCGAGGTGCAGGGGTCCTCGTCGTCGCAGGCCACGTCGTTCGACGCCGTGAGGCAGCCGAGCTCCGAGTCACAGCTGTCGTCCGTGCAGGGGTTGTCGTCATCGCAGTCGAGCTCGCCGCTGCCGAGGCAGACGCCCCCCTCACACACGGACACCAGGGTGCACGCGTCAGCGTCATCGCAGGGCTTCCCATCGGGAAGCGGCGGCGTCACGCAGGCGCCCGTCTCGGGAGAGCAGTAGGAGATCACGCAGCCCTTGGGGTCCGCGACGGGACAGGACACGACAGAT
>JAAESX010000143.1 GCA_024228935.1 Pseudomonadota bacterium | reverse complement strand
GTCGTGCTCGGCCAGCCGCGCCCGGACCTCGTCCAGCTGCAGGTGGACGATGCGGGAGAGGTCCTCGTTCGTGAGCGGGTTGAAGACGATGGCCTCGTCGACACGGTTGAGGAACTCGGGGCGGAAGTGCCGCTCCACCTCGACCATGACGTCCGAGCGCATCTTCTTCTTCCGGTCGCCTGCGTCCGCGGACGCCTGGTCAAACCGACCGAAGCCGAGCTGCGCGCCAGCCTTCATCGTGTGCGAACCGAGGTTGCTGGTCATGATGAGGATGACGTTCTTGAAGTCCACGTGGCGCCCGAACGAGTCGGTCAGGCGCCCCTCCTCCATGATCTGGAGGAGCATGTTGAAGACGTCGGGGTGGGCCTTCTCGATCTCGTCGAGGAGCACGACGGAGTAAGGGCGACGGCGCACCTTCTCGGTGAGCTGCCCGCCCTCCTCGTAGCCGACGTAGCCCGGAGGCGCGCCGACGAGGCGGGAGGCGTTGTGCTTCTCCATGTACTCGCTCATGTCCATGGTGATGACGTTGTCCTCATCACCGAACATGAACTTCGCCAGTTGCTTGCAGAGGTAGGTCTTGCCGACGCCGGACGGGCCGAGGAACAGGAACGTGCCCATGGGGCGACGCGGGTCCTTCAGGCCGGAGCGGGAGCGGCGGACCGAGCGGGCGATGGCCGCGATGGCGTCGTCCTGGTTGATGACGATCGAGCTGAGCTCGGCCTCCATCTGGAGCAGGCGCTCAGCCTCCGCCTTCTCGAGGCGTGTCAGGGGGATGCCGGTCATCTTGGAGACGGTCTCCTGAATGACGTCGATGTCGACCTCGCCGACGGACTCCTTCTCCTGCTGCTCCTCGCGCCACTCGTCCTGGATCTGCTCCTTCTTCTTCTTGAGCTGATAGGCCTGGTCACGCAGCTGGGCGGCGCGCTCGAAGTCCTGGGAGGCGACGGCCTCGTCCTTGTCGAGGTCGAGCTGCTCGATCTCCTTCGTGACCTCGCGCAGATCGGGCGGCGGGACCATGGACTTGATCCGCACGCGCGCGCCGGCCTCGTCCATCACGTCGATGGCCTTGTCCGGGAGGAAGCGGTTGTTGATGTAGCGCGTCGAGAGCTCGACGGCGTTCTCCAGCGCCTCGTCGGTGTAGTTGACCCGGTGGTGCGCCTCATAGCGGTCGCGCAGACCCTTCAGGATCGCGACGGCCTGCTCGGGGCTGGGCGGCTCGACGTTCACCGATTGGAAGCGTCGCTCGAGGGCGCCGTCCTTCTCGATGTGCTTGCGGTACTCGTCGAGGGTCGTGGCGCCGATGCACTGAATCTCACCGCGGCTGAGGGCGGGCTTCAGGACGTTCGAGGCGTCGATCGCGCCCTCCGCGCCGCCGGCACCCACGAGGGTGTGGAGCTCGTCGATGAAGAGGACCACGTCCTTCACGCGGCGCACCTCGGTCATGACCGCCTTGATGCGCTCCTCGAACTGGCCGCGGTACTTCGTCCCGGCGACCATGAGGGCGAGATCGAGGACGACCATGCGCTTGCCGCGCAGGATCTCAGGGACGGTACCGTCGACGATCTGCTGGGCGAGGCCCTCGACGATGGCGGTCTTCCCGACGCCCGGCTCACCGAGCAGGACGGGGTTGTTCTTTGTGCGGCGAGAGAGGATCTGGACGACCCGCTCGATCTCGAGCTCTCGCCCGATGACCACGTCGAGCTTGCCCTCGCCGGCGAGCTCGGTCAGGTCACGGCCAAAGCTGTCGAGGGCGGGAGTCTTCGACTTCGAGTTCCCGGACTGTCCGCTCGGGCCCTCCTCGCCGACGCCCGTCTCGTCGTCCTCCTCGTCGGCGGTGTCGGCCCCGAGGAAGTCGAGCACCTCCTCACGGACGTCCTCCAGCTTCACGCCGAGGTTCAGCAGCACCTGAGCGGCGATGCCCTCGTTCTCCTTGATCAGGCCGAGGAGCAGGTGCTCCGTACCGATGTAGTTGTGGCCGAGGTTGCCGGCCTCCTCCATCGAGAGCTCCAGCACCTTCTTGGCGCGGGGGGTGAAGGGCAGCTGGCCCATGGTCACCATGGAGGGACCGGTCTTGACGATCTTCTCCACCTCCATGCGGATCTTGTTCAGGTCGATCCCCATGTTCTTGAG
>JAAESX010000142.1 GCA_024228935.1 Pseudomonadota bacterium | reverse complement strand
CGGCGGAGAAGCTCGACGTCGAGGAACGCGACGAGCGCACGCTCCTGCTGGTCGGTGACGAAGACGGCGAGCCGCTCAGCGAGTTCGAGGACCGCACCGCGGGCTTCACGGACCTGACGATGCACGTCATCGAGGGCATGACCCACTACGACTGGACCGACGACGCCACCGAGAAGGAGCTCGAGAAGCAGGGCACCACCGCCACGCGTCCCCAGTCGGAGACCCGCGCCGAGGCGCTGGGACTGCTCGCGGACTTCCTCGACTACTCGAAGGGCGGGTAGACTTAGAGCTCGAAGAGCGCCTGCAGCTCCATGTCGTGCTCGCTCACCGCGTGCCACAGGTCGTCGCGCACCGACACCTTGTAGGACGCCGTGCGGCGCCCGATCGAGGGCATCCAGGTGGTGTGCAGGGTGAAGGGCAGGTCCAAGTGGGCATGACCGAGGCGAGCCACCGGGCCCTGGGCCAGGTCGCGCGCGTCGAAGACCCAGAGCTCGTCGCCGCTCGAGCCGGCCGTGTCCTGGTCGTCGGAGAACATCGTGGCGACGAGGTAGCCGTCGTCGCTCGCCGTGCTCCCCGCCCGCGGCACGAAGACCGGGGAGAGCAGCAGGCGACCAGCCGGGACCTCGTAGACGTCCAGCACCTCCAGGGTCGTGGCGTCCACGCAGCAGAGCTTCGCCGGCGCCTGGGGCAGGTCGTCGAGCGCCACCTCCCGGTACGGGTGGTCGGCGTAGGCCTCCTCGACCCGCTGGACCCGGGTCTCCCCGCTCAGGCCGACGCAAGCCCACCAGAGCTTCTCGTGCCGCTCCGGGGTCTCCGAGCCGCGCCAGGTCACCAGCGCCGGGCCGCCCCAGAAGGTCTCGTCGTAGACCACCGTGG
>JAAESX010000141.1 GCA_024228935.1 Pseudomonadota bacterium | reverse complement strand
CCGGCATCGGAGCCGGCCTCGGGTACCCGCTCCTCGCGGTCCCGTTCGCCGCACACATCGCCGGCCGGAGGGCGGAGGTCCTCGAGGTCACGATCCGACAGGGAGCCCGCCCATGACCCGCGTGATGCACCATGTCGCCGGCCTCCCTCTCAAGGGCGACCACGGAGACACCACATGCGGCGCCCGGATCGGTCCCGGCTTCCCGGACTGGGCCTCCGTCTCCTGGGCGCAAGTCAACTGCCCCCGCTGCACCGCGGCACTAGAGGCGGGCACCGACGCCGACACCGACACCGGAGCCGACTTCGGGTCGCTGCTGTCGATGCTCGCGGACGCACGGGCCACCCTGGAGCGCCGCCCGCGACCGCTGGCGGAGCACCGCAAGACCGGGGAGGCGTTCGACGCCGTGATCGCAGCGCTCGGGGGCCTGTATGCCTCCTGACCTTCGGTCGGTGAGCGAGGGCTACACCCCTCCCGGAAAGCCTGTCCTCGGCGTCGACCCCGATCTGATCGTGATGATGGAACGGGGCATGCAGGCGCTCACGTCGATCCGCGACGGAGCCCCCGGACCCGTCTTTGTGCGGGCGGGGATGCTGGTCGAGATCGACGACGACTCTCGGATCCGCACCGTCTCCGCTCCGCGCCTCCGGACCTACCTGAGCCTCGGGGCAAGCTGGGAGAAGAGCACCGCGAAGGGCGTCGCCGAGGTGCCGCCGCCGATGGAGCTCGTTTCGGCGCTCGCCTCCAACATCCGGTGGCCCGGCCTCTACCCGCTGATCAGTACGACCGACCACCCTTGGATCCGATGCGAGGGCCCGCACGCTGGGCAGCTGGTGACGAGCCCCGGCTACGATGCCGAGTCCTGCACATGGGGGACATGGGATCCTGCGCTGGGTGTGCAGGTCGCCCGCCTCGTCGACGACCTCGAGCCGCATGACGCACACGCGCAGCTGCTCGACCTCGTCTCGGATTTCCCGTTCATCGGACCCGACCACCGATCGAGCGCGCTCGCGGGGTGGCTGACCGCCGCGGCCCGGCCCGGCATCGCAGGCAACGTCCCGCTGTGGGTTGTGACCTCGAGCACGCCCGGATCCGGCAAGGGACTCCTCGTCGACGTGGCCGCTGTCAGCATCGTGGGCAAACAGATCAAGCGCGCGCCGTGGCCCGCTCTGGAAGCCGAGGCCGAGAAGCGGATCATGGGCATCGCACTAGCCGGTATCCCGCGTGTTATGCTCGATAATATCGACGGCACGCTAGGTGGACCCTCCCTAGATGCTGCCCTCACAGCGGCGGAGAGCGGCTACATGGGCCGGGTTCTGGGGGAGTCGCGGATCGTCGAGCTGCCGCTGAGGGTGTGGTGGACCGCCACGGGCAACAACGTGCAGATCAAGGGGGATCTGGTCCGCCGGGTGATCCTCACGCGCATCGATCCGGCGATGGAGCGGCCGGAGCAGGGGCGGGTGTATCGGCATCCAGATGTGCTTGGCGTCGCCCGGAAGCGTCGCCCTCACCTGCTGGCAGCTGCACTGCGCCTCGTCCGCGCCGGCGTCGAGGCTCCGAGCGAGCCGATCGGCTCCTACGAGACGTGGGGACGGGTGATCCGCGGAGCGCTGCTCGCCGTCGGAGAGCCGGATCCATGGCGGGTGACTGCGGAGCTCCGCGAGGAGGATCGGACGCTAGAGGCCCTGCGGTCGGTGCTCGACGCATGGCGGGATCTGTACGGAGAGACCGAGATCACGACGAAGGACCTAGCCCGCGACCTGGGGCGCCCGACCCTGACGGAGCCTCAGGAGGCCTTGCGCGACGTGCTCGTCGAGGTCGCTCCGGACCGGTCGAGCGGGTGGAGCTCGCGGAAGCTCGCGATCTGGCTCGGTCGTCACCGCGACCGGGTGGTGGGTGGCCTGCGGTTCGTCCGCGGAGGCCGCTCGAGTGCGGGTCGGCGCTGGAGCGTT
>JAAESX010000140.1 GCA_024228935.1 Pseudomonadota bacterium | reverse complement strand
GCCACGACCACCACCCAGGAGTCGTGGGTGAACTCCAGCTCGCTCGTCGCCTCCAGACGTAGCACCTCACGGGTGTCCGGTACCGCGATCGTCTCGACCAGGCTGCCGTCGACGTAGACGAGCACGCGGTCGCAGTCGACCCAGGACGCCGCCTGTACGCGCACCTCGAGCGTGTGCTGCGCTCCGGCGACCTCCCCACCCATACCGGCCCCGCCCAAGCGCACCTCGACGAAGGGCCCGCTCGTCGTGAACAGGCGCTTGGCGCGCACGGCACGCGCGACCTCGGCCACGTCGATCGCGCCGGGCGTGTCGTCCTGCGCCTGCACGTAGTTGCGGGGGTAGCCCGCAAAGTCGTAGTGCACCGTGTGGCTGTCGGAGTTGCCCACGGCGGCGTAGCGCTGGCCCAGGTCGAGCAGGTGGAACCAGTCGCGCAGGACCGAGTGCAGGTTCTTGCCCGTGTCCACGCCCTCGTCCGGAGCGAAGTAGCCGAAGCCCTCGTTCTCGTTGAAGATCTCGATGGCGTCGAAGTCGCCCGAGTAGCTCGGGTCCGTGCTGACACCCGTGACCGGATCCAGGCCGCAGGCCGCGAAGTAGTCGATGCCCTCCCAGCGCGGGTGGTTGACCTGGATCAGCGGGACGATGCCTTGGGCATTCGGCTCGCGTCGCGCCAGGCGGAAGAGCTCGTTCGCGTCGGTCAGGCTGTTGTCCAGCTCG
>JAAESX010000139.1 GCA_024228935.1 Pseudomonadota bacterium | reverse complement strand
GTCTAGATGAGGACTCGCCTTGCATTGGTCTTCATGGCTCTCGCAGTCATGCTGGCTATCGGATTTCTTGTTCCCCTTGGAAGGTCAGTGCAATCCCAGGCGCGGTTGCGGGCGCTGGCGGGCGCACAATCCGACGCCCGTGGTGTAGCGACGGCACTCGCCGCGGTGGCCGTATCCACCGGCAACGTGCCAAATTCCAGCGAAGTGGAGTTCGTGCTCGATTCCTTCGGATCACCGGACTTGACGGTGATCATGAACAACGGCACAACCATTGGCCAGGGCATCTACGCGTCCGAAGCTCTAGGTCTTGCCCAATCCGGCTCAGTGGTCACCGAGGTAACTGACGGCGCGCTAGCCATCGTCCCAGTGACCTTTGGTGAAGATGACGGCCAGCTTGTGGTTACCGCTTTTGTCAATAACGACACTCTGCGGGAGGGTGTCAACTCTTCGTGGCTGATACTCGCCGCCCTTGGAATCGTCGTGATCGTCGGGACCGTTCCTCTGGCTGACCGCTTGGCCGTTTCGATCACTCGACCGGTCCGGGAACTCTCTGACGCCGCCCCCCGATGGGCCGGCGGGGATCTCTCGGCACGCGTGGTGCCAAGTGGCCCCAACGAAGTCGTAGAGAGTGGTGAGGCGTTCAACCAATTGGCCGAACGCCTCACCGACCTGCTGGCCGCCGAACGGGAACGCATCGCCGACCTGTCGCACCGGCTACGTACCCCGATCGCCGCCCTGCGCCTACAGGCCGAGACAGTGGACGACCCGGGTGAACGTGACGCCCTGATCGGCGACATCGTCCACCTGGAGGGTGAGGTCACGGCACTCATTGAGGACGTACGCAGCACCGAGTCAGCCGAGGCCACTATCTGCGACCTGCCAGCCGTGGTGGCCCAACGCATGGGGTTCTGGCGCGTGGTGGCCTCGGCACAGCAACGATCCGTCGACGTCGACCTGCACAGCGACTCACCGGTTCTGGTCAACCTGCCGGCCGCCGAAGTGCTGTCCATCCTGGACAACCTGGTGCAGAACGTGCTCACCCACACGGTGGCCGGGGTGGGCTTCACCGTGTCGGTGGCCTCTGGACCACCGCGCCTGGCCGTCGCCGACGAGGGCGACGGCCTGCCGTCCACCGACGTGTTCGACCGGGGCTCGTCAAGCGGCGGCAGCGGCCTCGGCCTGGACATCGTGCGACGGGTGGCCGAGACGTCCGGTGGAGGCGTCACGCTGGGCGACGGCCCGGGGACGACAATCGTGGTGCACCTGGGCGAACCGGTCAGCCCGACTGAGGCTCGCTGACCTCACACACGCCGGCCACGTCTAGGGCCAGGCCATCCCACCGCTGCTCGGCCTGGCGTTCGAAGTACTTCTCATCGACCGTCCAGGTGTGTTGCCCGGTAGTGCGCCGCAGCAGGTATCCGAACGGGTGGGTCCGCCAGATCACGCCGCCAGCCGACGCCACGTCGTCTATGAGGGCAACGTCGACGCTGCGGGGCACGCCCCGCCAGCCGTCCACCTCGCGCAGCACCGAGGAGCGCACGAGGAGGGTGCCCCCGCTGAGGGTGCGGCTGGGGGCCTCACCAGCGCCGAGGCCCCGGCGAATCGTCACGTCGGAGCCCTCCAGGTAGACGAACTCGGAGCCCTTCCCGACCAGGTCGGCTCCCGTGTAGCTGGCGGCCAGCACCAGGTCGGAGACGTGCTCGACCCCGTACCAGTCGTCGTCGTCCATCTTGGTGACCCACTCGCCGCCTGCCCGAGCCGACGCCTCGCTGAGAACGTGGCCGAACACAGCGTCGGCAGGGAACCGCAGCACCGTCATGGCAATGCCGTCGGCATTGGCGGGCGGCTCGTCGTCGAAGCCGTCGCCGTGAAGGGCGAGTACCAGCTCAACGTTCGGGTGGTCCTGGAGGGCGACGTTGCGGACTATCCGGTCCAACATCGCCGGCCGGTTGGTGGACACCACTACCGACACGGTCGGGGCCGGCATCACCGGCAGGCCGGCAGCTACCCGTATCTGGCGTAGGCGCGCCGGCAGGGCGTGGTCGGCATGGGTGGCCCGTCGCTGGGCCACGCTCACCGACTCCCGGTAGGTGGGGTCCTTGAGGCGTTCTTCGTCGACGCCGCCGACCAGAGCGGCGAGGCGACCACCTAGCCAGCGTTCGGCACCGGCGGGATCGTCAACGATGACGACGACGCCCGAGGCGGTCAACTCGAGGAGGGTCGCCGCCGAGGCGAGGTCGTGGACGCGGTTCACCCGCGTGGCCAGGGCGGCGCGGGCGGCGCTCAGCCGGTCCTCGGGCCATGACAGGTCGGGTGCGGGCTCGACCTCGGCGCCGGAACCGACCGGAAGGAACCCTGCGGGGTTGAACCGGCGGGGGTTCACCGGCGCAGCCTCCGCTATGCCCGAAGCCGCCCCAATCCGGATGACTGGTAGATCGACGCCGTCGGTGGCGTCGGACGGGGCGTCAGGAGCCACCAGGACCACCTCGACGCCATCCAGCTTCTTCTTGAGCGGTGCGGCGCCGGGCAGGTGACCGGACCTACCGGCGAGACGAATCCACGCCGGAACGTCCATCGCCACCTGCCGCATGCGGGCCGCCCGGCGTACCTCGCGTCGTTGCCTGAGGCGCCTCTTCAGCTTCAGGCGTCCACGTCGGACAACGTTGCCGAAGCCGCGTACCACCCACCTGGCAACCGCCGAAACGTCCCGCGGTGACCGGATCGACCCGAACCTGCGAAACACCTTGCCGGCCAGCACGACAACCGGCGGGTTGTCAACCGGCTTGAAAGCGCTGGCCAGCCGGGTCGACACGACCCTCGGACCCTTCGCCAACTTCACGGCCTTGAGGCCCAGGGCGTCTGGGCCCATGATCCGTGATCCGAACAACTCGCCGGCCTCCACCCACGGGTCGTCGGCTCCTACGTGCATGGCACGTTGCAAAGCTCGGGTG
>JAAESX010000138.1 GCA_024228935.1 Pseudomonadota bacterium | reverse complement strand
CGGAGGCGGAGGCGCGCGCGCGCAAGGAGGAGGCGGAGGAGGCGCGGCGCAACGAGAAGCTCCTCCGCGACGTCCTGCGGCTCGTCAACGCCGGCTACCTCTCCAAGGCCAACGCGCGCTTCACGGCCAGCCCCATCGCCGACGTCTCCGAGCCGGATGTGCGCCAGAACCTGCGCAGCCTGCACCCCGAGGCCACGCTGTTCGACGAGGCGGAGATGGCGGACGAGCCGGCGGCGCGGATGCGTGACTACCGCCGGCGCGCCACGGTGACCAAGGACCACTTCCACGAGGTCTTCCATTGCGTCTCCAAGATGCGCGCGATGGGCGTCGACAAGGTCTCGGCGGAGGAGATGCAGTTCCTCTACTTCCACGGGCCCGAGTACAAGGAGACGCTCTGGCAGCTCGTCTGCATGCTCAACGACGCGACGGTGCACCCCTCCATCGCCGACTTCACGGGCGACCTCCAGCTTCTGGGCATCGAGAAGCGCAACGAGGAGAACGAGGTCGTGGGCACGCGGCCGATCGGCATCCCCTCGGTCCTGCGCCGCCTCGCCGGGCGCGTGCTCATGCAGGCGTACTCCGAGGCGATGGGCGAGTTCTTCACCACCACGCCCGTCCCTCCCGAGCTGCTCGTCGCTGCCGGCCACGCCGCCGACCGCCGCTGCAACGTGCCGCAGCAGCTGGGCGTCGGCACAAAGGGCGGCGCCGAGATCATCGTGGCGGGCGTCCGCACGCACCTCGGGCTGCACCCCGACCACGCCGTCGCCTCAGACGACAAGAAGAACGGCTTCAACTCCATCTGGCGCCGGGCCATCTTCGCGGGCCTCCGCCGCTGGTTCCCCGAGCTGATCCCCACCGCGAGGCTCTGGTACGCGCGCAAGGGGCGCCTCTTCACGCGCGTGCGCGGCGAGGGCTACGCGCTCGCCACCGACGCCGACGGCAAGGTCTACTACTCGGAGGAGGGCTGCGCGCAGGGCGACCCGCTGGGCCCCTTCCTCTGGTCGATTGGCTACCACTGGTCGCTGCTGCAGCAGCAGGCGGCGCACCCGGACACGCTGCTCTACGCGTACCTCGACGATACCTACTGCCTCGACGCGCCCGCCGCCGCGGTCGCCTGCATGGACACGGGCGCGCGCGTCACCGAGGCGGACTGCAGGGTCGCCTCCAACTTGTCGAAGCAGTGCGTGTGGTCTCCGGGCGGCGCTGCGGCCCTCGCCCCGCTCTCCTCGCGCGTCGCGCTGCGCGGCACGCCGAACGCGCCGCCGACGAAGGGGCACGAGCGCGCTGGCGGCGGCACGCTGCTCGGGATCAAGGTGCTGGGCGCCTTTCTCGGCGACGTCGGCTGGTGCTCGGCGCAGCTGGTCAAGCGGGTGCGCATCGCCCTCGAGCCGCTCGACGGCATCATCCAGCTGCGCGACGCGCCCAGCCTCGACATCGCGCAGCAGGCGCAGCACTGCCTCATGCGCTACTGCTCCAACACCACCCTCGTCTACTTCCTGCGCACCATGCCGCCGTCCATGACCATCGAGGCGGCGCAGGAACACGACCGGCTCATCGCCTCGGCCTTCCACCGCATCGTCGGCTCCGAGGCGGGCTCGCCGGCGCAGTGCGAGCGTGCGCTGCGGCAGGCGCGCCTCCCGGTCAAGCTCGGCGGGCTCGGCCTCACCTCCATGGCGGCGATCCGGCGAGCCGCGTGGGTCGGCACCTGGGCGCTCGTGTGGACGCCGCTTCGGCAGCTCCACGCGCCTTTCCGAGCCGTCGACATCACGGCCGAGTCGGCGGCTGACTTCCAGCAGCTCTCCATCTTCACCGAGCTGCAGGACGCGCACAGCACCCTCCTCGATGGCTACGACTACGTGGCGAGGACCTACGAGCAGTACGACCGCCAGGTCTTCGACTACTGCAAGGAGGGCCTCGCACACTTCCGATTTCACCCCGACGGCCTCCCCGACCGCGACACACTCCTCCCGTTGGCCTGCTTCGATTCTGGCAGTGAGCATCTACAAAGCGCACAGCGTCGCTACTCCCAGATCATTCATCATGCAGCATGGCTCGGCTTTTGGAATGCGTTGCAGCTACCGGGCGTGGCTAGGCGGGAGGCGGTGCGCTTCATCGCCGTCAGCCAGTACCAGGCGGGCGCCTTCCTCAACGCCGTCCCCTCGCGCCGCGACTTTCGTATCCCGACGTGGGCGCTGCGCATCGCCGTCCAGCGGCGCCTCGGGCTACCACTTGACGAGGCGCTCGCGCGGGGCGCGCCGACCTGCTCGGCGCGCGGCGGCAAGGTGCAGGACCCATTGGGCGACGCGGCCAGCAACATCGGCCGCCTCGGGCACTGCGGCCGCCACAACAGCCTCCTCGCCGCCCTGGCCAAGGTCATGCGGAGCGTGTGGGGCATGCTCGTCGAGGTGGAGCCGCGGGACCACCTCGGCTACTCTAACGACTACCGGCCCGACGTCTCGGTGGCGGGCGCCGGCCGCTCGCGCTCGCGCCTCGTCGGCGACGTCAAGTTCAAGGACTCGCTCTCCTCCAACCCGGAGGACGTCGGCCAGCGAGGCGCTTTCGTCGGCCTCGGCAACACCGAGCCCGGCACGAGCGCGGACGTCTTCGGCCTCGAGCAGCGCGGCGCTGTCGGGGACGGCGACTTCAGGCCGAGCGACGGCGGCGGCTATGTGGCGTACAAGAAGGCGGACTACGCGCACGCCCTCTCGCGCTCGGACACCGACGTGCAGATGTACCTGTTTGAAACCTTCGGCGGGTGGTGCAACGCGGTCAAACGGCTGTTCTACCAGATGAAGGACAAGGTGCGCAACAAGCTCTCGAAGCGGCAGCACGAGGACGAGGCGAGCTGGTCGACGCGGTCGTGGCTGTCGCTGCAGGCCCAGCGCATGTCAGTCGCGCTGCAGCTCGCGGCGGCGGAAGAGATTGCGACCGAGCTCAGGCTCGCCGCGGCGTCGGAGGACGCCGCCGTCGCCTAGACTCCCCTGCGTCACTACGTGCCTCCCCGTCTTTGTAGCCTGGCGTTTGTGCCCCGTTTGTGCCGCGTCCCGTGCCCCCGAGTTCATTTTATTATTTATGCTCCGGGCATGAAGAAGACGAAGAAGAGCTCCTCGGGGAAGAGGAGCCCGCGGGGGGAGGGGGAGTCCGAGGCCAAGGCGGACGACGAGGCCGCGGACGACGAGTGAGGCGGGGGCGCACCGCCGCGCACCGCTCCTCGCAGAGGCGTCTATTGCACCAGTGGCGCTGTCGCCGGCCGAGCCGCTCGCCGAATTTGTTGCGCGAACTGTAATTATGCTTATGGCGCTCTCTTCCGCCTCCGCCT
>JAAESX010000137.1 GCA_024228935.1 Pseudomonadota bacterium | reverse complement strand
GGGTGTGCAGCGCCCCCAGCGTCCGGTGCAGCGTCGACAGAGCGCCCTCGTCCCGACGGAGTGACCCCACCACCACGCCCGAGGTCTCGGCGCATGCTTCTGTCAGCGGCATCGCCAGCACCGGGTGTGCGCTGACCTCCACGAACACCCCGTGACCTTCTGCCTGAAGCGCCTCCAGCGCACGGTCCAGACGAACCGGCTCTCGCAGGTTCCGGCACCAGTATGCTCCGTCCAGCTCGGGGCCTTCGACCCGCGCGCCGGTCACCGTCGAGAACATCGGCACCGACACCGGCTGACCCGTCACGTCCGCCAGAGACTCGGACAGCGATGCCAGGATGGGGTCGACCTGCGCGCTGTGCGAGGCGTAGTCCACCTCCACACGACGACAGAACACCCCGTCGGACTGCATCCGCTCGACAAAGGCACCGATGGCGACCGCATCCCCCGACACCACCGTCGAGCCCGGCGTGTTCACCACTGCCACCGACAGGCCGTCGCCGTCCTGCTCCAGCAGGGCCGTCACCTCGGAGGCGGCAAGCTCCACCACCGCCATGCCGCCGCGACCCGCCAGCGAGACCAGCTCCCGACTCCGCAGCGCCACCACCTTCGCGCCGTCCTCCAGCGTCAAGGCACCGCAGACCACCGCTGCGGCAATCTCCCCCTGGCTGTGTCCCACCACTGCGGACGGCTTCAGCCCCAGACTCCGCCACGCCGCCGCCAGCCCCACGCCCATTGCGAAGAGTGCGGGCTGCACCACGTCCACCCGGTCCAGGGGCGGAACGTCCTCGCCGTCGTCGCCACGAAGTACCGACGTGACCGACCAGCCCGTGTGCGGGAGCAGCGCCACG
>JAAESX010000136.1 GCA_024228935.1 Pseudomonadota bacterium | reverse complement strand
CCTTGCGGGCGTAGGTGTAGACGACGCGGTCGGTGCAGGCCCAGGTGTACAGGTGGCCCCGGTGGGGCTTGTTGCGGCGGCCCTCGAGGACCTTGAAGCCCGTGGCGTCGGACTGAAGCCAGTCGCCGGCGGTCAGCTCCGCCAGCATGGCGCGGACCAGCACGGATGCTGGCTGGGCAGCCTGCTGGACCCAGTCGAAGACCGTGCTCAGGGGCAGGTCGACGCCCTCCCGCCGAGAGCGGCGGACCTGACGGTCCAGCGGCATGTGGTCGGCGTACTTGTCGACGACGACCTTGGCGACCAGACCGTTGCCGGGCAGGCCCCGCTCGATGACGAAGCTCGGGCCTGCGGCGGTGACCACGCCCGCGGCGGGGTGCTCGGGACACGCACACTTCTCGCGCAGGATGCGCAGCTGCGCCAGGTGCGTGGTTGGCACGGCTCGGACTACCTCGTCGACGGACTCGACCTGGATGGGACCAGCGTGGCCTCCGTCCTGGGCGGGGGACGCGACGCGCTGCTCCGACCGGCGCAGATCAGCGCGCTCGGCATGGTCGTCGACCGGGTCTGGGATGCCGTTGGGAACCTGGAGTCGAAGACGACGAGCGGGGCGCTTGGAAGTGCCAGCTGGTCAGGCTCGCGAGACGACCGCGGTCGACTCGTTAGTGAGACCGTTCACCAGGGCGGTGGGCCCGTGTGGATGAACGCGTACACGTACGACGAGCCGGGCTGGCTCGTCCAGGAGGCTCGTGGCCGCACCAGCGACGTGTACGACTATGTCTATGACGCTGCAGGCAACCGGCAGGAGCGCTGGAAGAATGGGGTTCTCGACCAGACACTGACCTGGTCAGGCTCGAAGCTGGATGCCGTGGGCAGCACCACCATCGACTACGACGGCTGGGAGCAGGTCGTCGAGGATCAGAACGCGGTCGAATACGAGCGCGACGCTCGAGGCCAAGTCTCCATCGTCACGGACGGCACGTCGAACCTCGTCGAGATCGTGCGAGACGGGCGCGGATTGGCGGTCGAATCCGACGATGGCGGCGTGAGTTCACGCCTGACGACGTGGGGCTTGGCCGAGGGGCGGCTCCCGCTGGAGGTGCGGACCTCGGGCGGCAGCGACCTGACGTACATCACGTTCGCCGGCCTGTGGGTCGGCGTGGACGACTCTGCGGGCGGGATGACTCCGCTCATCACCGACCACAACGGGAACGTGATTCGGCTGGGCATGGAGACGCTGGAGCGCGACGACGGGTTCGGCGCGGGCGCTGCCGAAGCCACGAGCGTCGAGGAACGATTCCTCTACGCCGGCCTCGAGGCCATGCCTGACGTGCCGGGCATGATGCTCGCCCAGCAGCGCCTTTACGACACCGAGACCGGGCGTTTCCTGGCGCCCGATCCGATTGGGCTCGACGGGGGCTGCACAGGTCGAGGTACGTCGCAAACCTGCCAACGAAGTGGGTGGACCCGACGGGTCGCTCGGCTCAGCAGTACATCCAGAAACCGCCGGGCTGGGCTGCGCGGCGGAATACGGCCAGTTCGCTCGACAACGACCAGCAGGGGTACACGCTCGGGTGGAAGCCGACCGAGTAGGTCACGGACGAGATGCGTCGGCAGGCTGCCCACGAGGAACTCGTCGAGTCATGGAAGGACGCCTACGCCGACCTTGCGGAACGAAGCGGTAGTCACAGTCTTCCGCGGGAGCCGGAGTCTCGATCGAGTTCGTCTGGCTCAGACGTCGAGCCGGACCAATCTCGCGCGGAGACGTACGCTGATGCCTCAGCCGAAGACACGAGCCCAGCCACGTCAACCGCGGAAACGCACCCCTACGGCCCCCAGGGTCCTTCCCTCGCGTACGATCAGCTCCCGTTCGACAGCGACCTCCAAGGCGCCGTCGAAGACACGGCGCAGATGGTCCAGAATCCGGCCGTGAAGGCTGGGCTTGGGGCCGTCACTACTCCCGCGGCCGTGAGCATCGGGGAGTTCCTCCTCGACGTCCACGGAGACTCCCTTGAGGAGATGGCGGAGAGCCCGTGGAAGCTGGGAATGGTCCATACCTCGGCGTCTCGGGACCAAGCCTCGTACGTGTTCTGGCACACCGCGATGTCGAAGGGGCGAATGCACCAGGCCGGCGCGGGCATGGTGATGGCGGACTCGGGTGGAGAACGTCAGTTCTGGGCAGTGGAGGGCGCGGCGGCCACGGCGGACTACGCGTCCCTTATTTTCCCGTGGGCTGCTGAGAGCGTGCTGGCGATGCGCGCGGCATCGGGACCCATTGTGCACATGACTACCCTCGAGAATGCCGCGGCGATTGAGGCGGCTGGTGTCCTCAATGGGCGTTCGGGCATCTACGCCGGACCTGCGGGTAACGCCGGAACGAGCGGATTCGAGCTGATGGTCAGAACCGGCCTGTCGCCACCACGGACGTATACAGGCGTCGCGATCCCGGAATCGGCGCTCGGATCGTTCAGTCAGCCCGTGCCAATTGGACCGTTCACCGGCTGGCAACGCTACTACGGTCACCACTACACATCCGCCGGTTCCTTGGATCTCACCACGGGAGCGTTCACGCGATCTGGAACCAAGTGAACTCAGGTCGGTTGGTACTCATACGATGTCGCGTTCTACGGAGGTGTGGCGGGGGCCACCTATTCGGTACTGCAGAATGAATAGACTGGCGCTGCTTGGCAAAATCGTCGTCGCCGCCGTTTGCGTTGGGCTGGGGCTGATCCTGGCCGGCGAGTTGACCGGACGTGCGACTTTGGTGCATGCGGGGGGCGTCGTCTCCGCGATTGGCGTAGCTCTGGGGCTTGTGCCAGCAGGTGCGGTGGCCTACGCGGTGGTGCGGAGGCCGGAGAACGACGACAAGTAGTCCAGCGGCCGTCGCACTGGATGTGGGCGCCCCGTTGACGCGTATCACTCCGGCAAATCCAACTGCCGCGCTGGACTCGGCGATATTCCGGTTGCGCTCGGCCAATTGCCCGTTGCGGATGGTGAGCCGCCCCCGCCGGTTGGGTCGCCACCATAGATGCGACGGACCTCGCCCGAGAGCGCGTAGAAGACTCGCCTTGGGAGTCGCCTGGCTTCGCCAGCTCGATGCGCGTGCGGCCCATTCTCAGCATGGCGCGTCACCGTCCGGCGCAGCGCGCCGGGGTCGCAGTCGACAGCGAACTCGACCTGCACGCCCTCCGAGAGCACGAAAGCTCGAGCTGTGGACCTCGGCGCCGTGTTCAGGTCCTCCACTAAGCGGTGAGAGAGGCTCGATAATGCAGCTCACAGGGCGCTTTCAGAAAAAGTGTCGAGGGCCCTGCCTGTAGCTGTCCGCCATCCCCGCCGCGACGGCTCTCCGCGCCCCCCCTGCGCACTTCGAATACACCGACTCCGGCCTTCTTCCTCCGGTTCCGTCGCTCAGCGTTCTCCTTCACGGCAACGATCAGCGCGTCACCCTGCTGCTTCGGGGTGCCACCCGCATTGGCCCCCGTCGAATCGACGACCACCGTCGTGAGCATCACGACGTTCTCGAAGTCGATGCTGGCCTCGTACCCGGCGAACTGGTCGGTGTTCCGCTGCAACGCTGAGAGCCCTTGGCTTGAGGGGGCCCCCCAGGCGCTAGGGCGCCCACGCAGGTGCCGCTCGGCCGAGCGCCCAGTGGGGTCCACCCAACTCGTCGGCAGATTCGCGACGTACCGCGACCGGTGCAGCCCACCTTCCAACCCAATCGGGTCCGGCGCCAGGAACCGCCCGGTCTCCGTGTCGTACAGGCGCTGCTGAGCGAGCATCACGCCCGGGACCTCTGGCATCGCCTCGAGACCGCCGTAGAGGAAGCGCTCCTCGACCGCCGCTGCTTCAGTCGCTCCCGCACCGAACGCGTCTTCGCGCTCGAGGTTCTCGACGCCAAGACGGACGACGTTCCCGTTGTGGTCAGTGAGGCAGGGCCCAGTCCCCTTGGGATGCCTTGGTGTCACACTTCGACCGCCCGGTGGCTCAGGGGGGCATGAACGCAGAAGAATGGATGGGTCCGGCAATCCTGCTGGGCTGGTTCGCGCTCCAGTGGTGGGTGCTGCCAGCCTTCGGAGTGCCCACGTGAGCGAACCCCGACCCGAGCCGTGCGCTCGGAAAGTCGAAGGACCCGCGCGGGGCGAAGCCGCCCTCGACCGGTGGTTGCGGAGCAGACTCTGGCTTCACGTGAGCGGCTGAAGGGGGCGGTCGCCCCCGCCACGGCCAGCGGAGCGACGACCACGGAGACGGGTGAGCCTCTGGGGCGGCCTGGGAGACGGCCTGGATGACCCCGGCGAATGTGCCGCTGCTGTCTGCGGTCAGGCCGGATAAGCTTGGGCCATGACGTTGCTACTCGCGCTCTCCGGCTGTGTGCTCATCGACGACGAACTGGAGGACATCCAGGAACAGTTCGAGGGACTCACCAACCCTCTGGTCGTGCAGTCGGCCTTCCTGGGGGTCGTTCCGCCGGACTCCGACGAGATCGATCTGACCGGCACGGACTTCGACAAGGGCGCCGGCATCACCGTGTTCCTGGCGGACGCCGCCAGCGTCGACGAGATGGAGGAGGCGCCGATCTCGGACGCGGATGTCCAGATCCGGATCGGCGACACCCCGGTGGTCTACCTGACCGAGGAGGACGACGGCGCGTACAAGGCCACGGCCGACGACGGGCTGACCTACACGGGCAACGACCAGGCCGTTCTCACCGCCGTGATCGGCGACTCGACGAGCAGCGTCGAGGTGCGGCTGCCTCCGGCCCCGCCCTACACCGTCCCCGAGCTGGGCGTCACCGGCGAGCCGCTGCCCATCGATCTCGCGGGCACCAACTACCAGCAGGTCTCCGCGGTCGTGATCGACAGCTCTGGAACCGTCACCTGGTCCAACCAGCCCGAGGGCATCCAGGAGTGGTACGAGTTCGCCAACGCCGAGGACGCGGGCGGCAGCTTCGAGATCCCCGGCAGCGCGTTCCCGAAGGACGACGTCTACGCCATCGGCGTCGCGGGGCTCACCCGGGCCGAGGACGCGGACATCGACAACGCCAACACCGCGCTCTCCTCGATGCTCGCCGGCAAGCTGAAATTCCAGCCCTACCTGACCCAGCCGTGAGCTGGATCCTCCTGACCGCCTGCGGCATCGAGAACGGTGTCGACCGCGAGCGCGTGGACGTCGAGGAGCCGACCGCCGAACTGGCGATCGACCCGACGTACATCGACTTCGGTCTCGTCGAGCTCGGCGCGGAACGGAGCGAGGTGTTCACCGTCACGGCCATCGGCACGGCCCCCGTGCAGCTCGGTCAGATGGAGCTCCATGGGCCCGAGAGCTTCGACCTGTCCTGGGACCTCCCCAACGAGCTCCAGCCGGGCGAGTCCGCGGACGTCGTCGTGACCTATGTGCCGCACGGGCCGGACGAGCCCGGGTACGTCGCCTTGAACAGCGACGCGGTCATCCCGCGGATCGAGGTCGAGGTCTGGGGCGGCGCCATCGTCCCGCAGCTGACCATCGACCCGACGTCCCTGCTCCTCCAGTCGCTCGACGGCGAGGATGTCACCGACACCGTCACGCTCGCCTCGACCGGAACGGCGACGCTCGAGCTGTACGAGATGCTGCTGCTCGGCGACGAGAACTTCGAGGTCGTCGGCGAGGTCCCAGCCACGCTCGAGCCCGGTGAGACCGCCGAGCTCGAGATCACCTGGTTCCCCGACGGCGACGAGTCCGACACCATCGACATCTGGCTCACGGACAACACGCTCCTCGGCAGCGCCCTCATCCCCGTCGAGGGCCAGCTCGTCCCGCCATGCCTGGGGCTGGCCGAGGCGTGGGAGACCGACGTGCTGACCGCGCGCACGTCGACCTTCGGAAACATGGTGCTGACGAACGTCGGCAGCGACGACGACATCTGCATCGACCGCTGGACCGTCTGGCTGTCCGAGGAGACCCAGGACATGGGCCTGGGCGATCCCTTCGGCGACGCCGGTCAGGTCTACCCGGAGGGCTCGCTGACGATGGCGCCGGGCGAGAGCAAGTCGTTCACGTACGGCTCGACCCAGAACAACGCCTGGTACTGCGTCGAGCAGACCCAGACGACCATCGCCTCGAGCAACTGGGACTTCTTCGGCGCGCGGATGCCGCAGCCGCTCATGGGGTACGCGCTCGCCGGCGACCAGGAAGCCATCTGGAACCACATGCTGGCCGAGCCGGTGTTCATGGTGGGCCGCGACATCAACGTCGTCGACCGAGAGGGGCCCGTCGACCTGCGACTCGTCAACATGGGCCGCGAGGACGGCGTCGCTCGCATGACCGAGTTCGTGCCGGACGGCTTCGAGGCGACCGACTTCACGATCGATCCGGACGACGTCGAGTACACGACGGAAGGCGTCGCCTACTCGTGGGACCTGCTGCTCATCGGCGCGGTGGACACGGGCACGACCGAGCACACCATCTACGACCAGCGCGTCATCACGTACACGCTCGAGCGGCACGGCGCCGAGTGTGTCGAGCGCAGCTACCTCGAGGAGGTCACGGCGACGTGGCAGGACTCGGATGGCACCGAGCGGAGCTCGATGGGCTCGCCGCTGCTGGTGATCTGCCCGGACGAGTAGGTCAGGGCGAGGGGCCCGCCGGGGTCCAGCCACGGATCGAGGGGAACAGACGCCGTCCACGCTCGGACAGCGGCCTCGCCATGCGCGCGACCCCGGGGCCGATGGTCCGGCGGAACCCCAGGGCGCCGCCGATGAGCTGGGGTCGGGCCCAGACGAGTCGGGCTCCGGCGACGCGCGCGGCCGCGACGGCGCGCTCGATGGCCAGGTCGAAGGCCTCTCCGTCGCCCGAGCGGTGCACGATCTGGCAGGTCGAGAGCGGCCGAAGGCTGCCCCCGCTGCGGGTGGTCACGCGCCAGAGCACCGTGCGCACCTCGGCGCCGTCGACGCGATGGATGCGCACGCGGGGCTCGTCGCGGGGCTCGACCGGTGGCGCCAGCTCGGTCAGGAGACCGGCTCGCGCAGACGGCTGCTCGACGCGGTTCTGGCTGGGCGAGATGCTGGGGTCCCGCGCGAAGGGCGTCCAGAACTGGACGTCGCGGTAGCCCTGGCGGGCGTAGAAGCCGCTGACGTCCTCGACCCGGTTCACGGTGAGCGTGGCGACATCGGCCTCGGTCATCTGGTGGACGGCCTTCAGCATCGCCGTGCCGACGCCGTTGTGCCAGCACTCGGGCACGACGGCGATCGGGCCGACGTGGACCAGTCGCAGCCCTTCGCCGTCCAGCACAGCCTGTCGCTCGCCAGCCAAGCAGGCGCCCACCAGCGTGTCGCCGTCCTCGGCCACGACCGCGACCGGGGACCTCCACCAGCTGCTCGCGAACAGGTCCAGGACCTCACGCGAGTAGATCAGGGCGTCCCGGTAGTGTGCGAACGACGCGCCCAGGACGGCGGGGAGCCGCTTCTGGTCGCCCGCTCGCAGCGCGCGGATCCGGATCAGTGGATTGTGATGCGGGCGGGGTCCATCGCCGCGACGCCGGTCTCGAGCACCTGGCTCAGCTGGCGGCCCGCGATCATCGTCTCGAAGGCCTCATCGCCCATCAGATTACGCATCTGCGCGCTGGCGTCGACGCTGGCCTGCTGCTCGTTGAGGCTCTTGAGGATGGCCTCCATGAGCGTCTGGCGGCGGGGGAGGATGCGGCGACCGATGTCGTCCGGATCCTCGGGGGCGGCCAGCTCGATGGCGATGGCGATGGCGTCCTCGAGCGAGCCGACCTCGTCGACCAGTCCGACCTCGACGGCCTGGGCGCCGGTCCACACGCGGCCACCAGCCACGGCGTCGATCTCGTCCCAGGTCATGCCGCGGCCATCGGCGGCCTTCTGCACGAACGTGTCGTAGAAGGCGACGATGCGGGTCCGGATGGCCTTGCGCTCGGCCTCGGAGAACGGCTCGGTCGTGTTGTACAGGTTGGCCAGGTCGCCGCGCTGCTGGGTCCAGGTCGTCACGCCCAGCTTCTCGTACAGGCCGGCGAGCGCGAACTTGCCGCCGAAGACGCCGATGCTGCCGGTCAGGGTGCTGGGCTCGGCCACGATGTAGTCGGCCGGCATCGAGATGTAGTAGCCGCCGCTGGCGGCGTACCCGGCCATCGAGGCGACGACGGGCTTCTCCTCGGCCAGCTGCTCGATGGCGCGCCACATGACGTCGCTGGAGAGCGCGCTGCCGCCGGGGCTGTCGACGCGCAGGACGACGGCGATGACGTCCTCGTCGTCCTTCAGGCGCTCCAGCAGCTCGACGGTCGTGATGTCGCCGATGTTGTCGCCGCCGAAGCCACCGCTGGTGGACTCGCCGTCGATGATTGTGCCCTGCAGGTGCACGACGGCGACCTGCTCGCTGGACCGACGCCAGCTGTTGCGCAGGTCGGCGGCGTAGCCGTCCAGGTCGACCAGCTCGGCCTCGATCTGCTCGTCGAACTCGTCCTTGTAGGTCATCGCGTCGAGCATCCCCCGGTCCACCGCGGTCTGGGCGGTGACGGGCGGGTCGTCGACCAGCGCCTGGACCTCGGCGAAGGACATCTCGCGTCCGTCCGCGATGTCCTGGACGAACGTCGTGTAGAGCGAGTCCAGGAGCTCGGTGTACATGTGGATGGTCGGCTCGCTGGGGGCCGTGTTCTCGTAGGTCTCGATGGCCGACTTGAACTCGCCGACGCGCTCGAAGTCCCCGGACACGCCGAGCTTCTCGAAGGTGCCCGCGAAGTAGGTCGTCGAGACCTTCAGGCCGATGGCCATCGGCACGCCTTCGGGGTGGATGTGCAGCTCGCCACAAGCGCTGGCCAGGTACCAGTCGATGTTCTCGTAGACCTTGGACCAGGCGCGGCACTCCTTGCCCGCCTCGTCGAACGCCACCAGCGCGCTGCGGATGTCCTGGGCGCCGGCCAGGCCCAGGCCGTGACCGTCGAGGTGCAGGACCAGGCCGTCGATGTCGTCGTCTGCGGCGGCCGCGTGGATGGCCGCGGAGATGTCATGGACGGTGAGCGGGATCTGCTCGGGGTCCACGATGAGGCTGTCGGGCTTGGGGCCGTCGTGGATCGGGCCGCGCAGGTGCACGTCGAGCCAGGCCTGATCCGAGGTCTCCCCCTCGAAGTCGGGCAGCTCCTGGTCGTTGACGACCAGCAGGACGACAGCGATCGCTGCCGCCGAGAAGATGACGAAGCCGAGTCCCGTGATCCAGAGGAGGAGCCGGGTCCCCTTCTTCATTGCCATGCGTGCCGCCTGTTGTGGGTACCCACGAGGCTATTCGCGGCTGCGCCTACCAGCAATCCCGTCGGAAGCGAGCGAGCCATCGCGCCACGTCCGGATGCACGCGTGTAGGGGCATCGCGGCCGACGAGCGGATCGAGGCCGGACCAGCTGGCGTCGAGCTCGACGAGCTCCGAGGGACCGGACAGGTGCTCGAGCACAGGGGTTGCGTCGTCGGGTCGACACAGGCTGTCGCCCCAGCTGGTGACGAGCTGGACGGGGGTCCGGACGCCGTGGCAGGCGGCGGCGTAGTCCACGCGGTCGTGGCGGTCGACGAGCGAGCCGGCCTCGAGCCAGCGCAGGACCTGGCGCAGCAGGCCGACGCTGACGTCCTCGGTGGCGTGGAGCATCCAGCCGCGTCGGATCTCGCCGTCGGTGTGCGCCGTCCCGTCCAGCGTGGGGGAGCGGAGGACGTTCGCCGCGTGGGCGGGGACGCGCAGGCCGCCGGGGAGCAGCAGGCTGGCCAGGCGCAGTGCCCGCGTGTTGCTCGGCGGACTGCGGAACCGGACCGGAGCGCTGATGCAGGTCGCGGCCGCGACGTCCTCGCCTCGGCTGTGGGCCAGGTGGGCGTAGAGGAGCTGACCGCCCAGCCCGTGCCCGACGTACAGGACACGTCGGAAGCCGGAGTGGGCGCGGATCTGGTCGATGGCGGCTGGCAGGTCGCGGGTCGCCAGGTCGTCGAAGTCCCAGGCCCCGGCGTGGGGTGGGGCGATGGCGGAGCGGTCGCCGCGGTGCTCGAACAGGTAGACCGCGAACCCGCGGGCCCGGAGGCTGCGCGCCAGCGAGAGCTCGGGGGCGTAGTCGAGGGAGAACCGGTTCGTGCCGAGGCCGTGGGCCAGGAGGACCGGCTCGCCGGGGGCACCCGGCAGGGGCTCGACGCGGAACAGCGGAGCCTGCCAGCCGTCGTCGGTCCGGTAGTAGACGCGGGACAGCGGCTCGCGCTCGGGAGCCTTCGCGAACTTGTCGCGCTTGTCCTTCTGGAGTCCCCGGTAGGCGCCGGCCAGGGCTGCGCGTGCAGCGGTCTTGACCAGGTCCCGGGGCTGGGGGAGCCGAAGCGGCTCGGGACGTTGGGAGAGGGGGGCCTCCGGGAGGGGCGGCTGGCTAGCCAACCGCCCGTTCCCGGGGCACAAAGGGTTGCAGGTCGCGGGGGGCGTTTCGCTTCAGCTGGTCTCCAAACATGGGCACGCCCGCGCCCTCAATGGAGGCCTCGACATCATCAGCAGCGGGTGCTTGCAGCAGCAACTTTGTGAGCATCAGCATCGAAATCAGCAGTCAACGCGACCTGCAAAACCGGTAGGGACACCGCTCTTGCCATGTCAACAGTTGGGGTTCTACCACGCCCTAGAGATCGCGCGAAGGTATTTGAGATCTTTTCTGAAATTGTCGATCCCAGATCTGAATTGTTGGTGCATGATCCTGCGCTCGTGGAGTGCAGTCACCTGGGGGAGGAACGAGCCGAGGGCGATCCGGGGCGAAGTGGGTAGGCGATCCGGAAGGTCGAGTGGCTCGCTGCCTCGATTCCGCCTCTGGATGTGCAACAGCCACGGACTGTCCTACCGGTCGTGCTGTGGGCCGGCGACGGGCGTCTTCGGCCCATTGGGCCCGCT
>JAAESX010000135.1 GCA_024228935.1 Pseudomonadota bacterium | reverse complement strand
TGGGTGCCGGGCCCGAGCCGTTGACGGGTCAGCTCCAGCAGCCCGAACTGACTGATCCGGCCGAGCTTGCTCCGGGCACGGTCATCCGCGAGGGCATCGCGCAGGGAGCGCTCCACCTGGCGGTTGCTCGACGAGCGGACCATGTCGATGAAGTCGCAGACGATGATCCCGCCCAGGTCCCTGAGCTTGATCTGCCTTGCGATCTCAGGCACCGCCTCCATGTTCGTCTTGAGCGCGATGTCCTCGAAGTCGTAGCTGTCCGTCCGGGTCCGGCCAGAGTTGACGTCGATCGCGACCAGCGCCTCGGCCTGGTCCAGCACGATGGACCCGCCGGAGGGCAGGTCGACCCGGCGGGAGAAGATCCGCTCGAACTCCTGCTCCAGCCCGCTCTCCTGGAAGAGCGGTCGGTCTCCCTCGTAGCGCTTGATGCGGCCCACGTGCTCCGGCATCAGCTTCTCTGCGAAGTTCACCATCTGCTCGTAGACCGTGAAGTCGTCCACGAGCACCTCCTTCGTCCGCCGGTTGAAGAGGTCCCGCAGCGTCCGGGTGGCCACGTCAGACTCGAGGTAGAGCGGGGCCGGCCCGCGGCTCCCTCGCAGCTTCTTGCCGAAGGACTCCCAAAGGCCCAGCAGGTAGTCGAGGTCCCGCTGGAGGTCCGCCTTCGTGCGCCCCACGCCCGCGGTGCGGACGATGACCCCCATGTCGGACGGGGTCTTGAG
This sequence comes from Pseudomonadota bacterium, assembly GCA_024228935.1. Classification (GTDB taxonomy): domain Bacteria; phylum Myxococcota_A; class UBA796; order UBA796; family CAJQPC01; genus JAAESX01. The sequence continues at coordinate 1,567 of JAAESX010000135.1, read as the reverse complement.
GCTCGCCAGGATGCGCTTGAGGCGCTTGCGCTCCTTGTCATCCGGGATCTTCCGGCTCACGCCGGTCCGGGACATCGACGGCATCAGGACGAGGTAGCGCCCTGGCATCGAGATGTAGGTGGTCAGCGTCGGGCCCTTGTCGCCGATCGCGTCCTTGGTGACCTGGACCACGACCTGATCCCCCACCTTGAGGAGCTGATCGATCGGGCGCCTCTCACGCTGGGGCCTGCGCTCGGAGCGCCCCCTCGAGCGAGCTCCGCCCTTGGCCGAGCCCTTGCTCGCCTTACGGCGCGAGGAGGCCTTCTTCTTGGACTTGCGCTCCGACTTCTTCGCCGACTTCTTCTTGGAAGCCTTCTTCGCGCTGCCCTCAGCACCGCCTTCCGAGGAGGCCGCCTTCTTGCGGCTCCGCTTACGGCTGGAGGCGCGCTTCCGCCCGCCGTCACCCGAGTCGGAGCCGCCGCCCGCGTCACCATCGGCATCGGCGGATACGGCCTTCTTCTTGGTGCTGCGGCGCTTGCGCTTCTTGCGCGCAGGCTTCGCATCGCCGTCCCCCTTGGGCCCGTCGCCGTCGTCCATGGACGCGACGCGCGAGGATGCAGGACGACGCGACCGGGACCGCAGGGACCGGGTCCCGCGAGGCTCTTCGTCGTCGTCCACGATGCCCTGGGCAAAGCCAGGCGCGGCTCCGCCGCCGCCGCCGTCGTGGTCATCGCCGTCGTCGCCGTCGTCGCCGTCGTCGCCGTCGTCGCCGTCGTGGTCGTCGTGGTCGTCGTCGCCGTCGTGGTCGTCGTGGTCGTGGTCGTCGTGGTCGCCATCGTCCGCTACGACGCCCTGGACGCCCGCCTCTTCATCGGAGGCTGCTCCTTCCACGTGGTCGACTCCCTCTCCTTCGGCGCTCTGCTCGTCGGACGCTTCTTCAGCGTGGTCGTGATCCTCGTGATCCTCGTCGTCGTCGTCGTGCTCCTCGTCGAGCGCGTCCGCCTCCTCCGACCAGTCCGCGTCGTGATCGCCCTCCTCATCGTGGTGACCCCCGGTGAGCAGGTCCTCCAGTTGGAAGTCGTCATCGGCGTAGATCGGGAGCACGTCCGACGTGTGCAGGAAGCCGTTCCGGCCCTGCCCGAAGTCGATGAAGGCTGCCCCAATGGCCGGCTCAAGGTTGACGACCCGGCCCCGGTAGATGTCATTGACGAGGGTCTTCTGACTCTCGGCGGTCATCAGAATGTCTTCGATCCGACCGTTCTCGTAGACGGCGACTCGGCGCTCCTCAGGCTCCACCGCGTTCACCGCGATCGTCTGAGTCCGCATCGCCTCGGCCTCGGCCGCCTTCTCCTCGGCGGTCTTGGTCGCCACGGCAGCGCCGGCCTTCTTGGCGCGGCGTCGTGTCTTCTTCGCCGTGCGCCCCTCGGTCTCGGCCTCGGATTCGGCGTCAACGTCGCCCTCCGGCTCATCGTCACCATCGGAGCCAGACCGTCCGGTGGACTTCTTCCTCGACCGACGCCGACGGCGCTTCTTCCTTCCGCCCTCTCCGTCAGATCCGTCCGATCCGTCCGCGTCTGCGGCGTCGGCG
>JAAESX010000134.1 GCA_024228935.1 Pseudomonadota bacterium | reverse complement strand
GTCGCCTGGATGCAGCCGATGACGCCCGGCAGGATGCCGAGCACGCCACCCTCGGCGCACGACGGCACCAACCCGGGGGGAGGCGGCACCGGGTACAGGGCCCGGTAGTTCGGGCCGCCCTGGTAGTTAAAGACGCTGGCCTGACCCTCGAACTTGAAGATCGAGCCGTACACGTTCGGCTTGTCCAGGATCAGGCACGCGTCGTTGACCAGGTACCGGGTCGGGAAGTTGTCCGTCCCGTCCACGACCACGTCGTAGGGCTCCAGGATGCGCAGCGCGTTCTCGCTGGTGAGCGCCTCTTCGTAGATGTCGAGCTGCACGTGCGGGTTGATGTCCCGGATGCGGTCGGCGGCGGACGCGACCTTCGGACGACCGACATCCTTGGTCCCGTGGATGACCTGACGCTGCAGGTTGCTCTCGTCGACCAGGTCGAAGTCGACGATGCCGATGCGTCCCACGCCCGCGGCCGCCAGGTACATCAACAGCGGCGAGCCGAGCCCACCGGTCCCGATGCACAGCACCGAGCTGTTCTTGAGCCTGGTCTGGCCCTCCATCCCGACCTCGTCGAGGATGAGGTGGCGGCTGTAGCGAGCGATCTCGTCGGCGTTCAGCGCGCTCATGCGGCACCGCCCGCGATGCTCGGCACGATGGTGATCTCCGTTGTGGCGGTCACCGCGGTGTCCTCCTTGTCCAGGAACCGGATGTCCTCGTCGCCGACGTAGATGTTCACGAAGCTTCGCAGCTTGCCTTCGGGCGTGCGCAGGTGCTTGGCCATGTCCGGGTGGGCGCTGGTCAGGGACGCGAGCGCCTCGCCGACGGTCCCGCCGTCGACCTCGACCGAGGCGCTTCCGCCCGTGTACGCGCGCAGCGGCGTGGGGATGTGGATCAGGCTCATGTCGTCTCCAGGATCGAGATGGGTTCGGCGTCCATGGCGGACCGGTCCTCGGTCAGGCGCCAGGACTGCGTGTCGGCGATCTCCCCGTCGTGAACGGCGGTGATCAGGTAGCTCATGTTCGGGAGCGCCTGGTCCCGATCGTAGTCGGAGTACCGGGCCGGGTGGTCCGGATGCGAGTGGTAGTACCCGACGATCTCCAGGCCCTCCGCCTCGAGCGCTCGCTCGGCCCTCATCAGGACCAGGCCGGACACCTTGTACCGATTGGCCGGGCTGTCCGCGCGCTCGTTCTCCAGCGGATGGACCCGCGTCACCACGTTGGTGCCGCGGTTGCCCGCCAGGATGCCCACGACCTCGTGCGGGTAGCCCCGGCGCGCATGGGCATGGAGCGCCTCGAGCTCGTTCTGGACCAGGGAAAGGCTCACTCTTCCTCCCACACGTGAGGCTCACTGAGGTAGCGGTCGCCACCATCCGGAAGCATCACGACGATGGTCCCGTTCTCCAGCGTCCGAGCGAACTCCAGCGCCGCCCAGACCGCGGCCCCACTCGAGATGCCGGCCAGCAGGCCCTCGTCGCGAGCCAGCGCCCGCGTCACAGCGAAGCTCTCCTCGCTGGGGGCCCACATCGTGTGGTCCAGAAGGCCCTCGGGCTGCCAGATCGCCGGCACGAGCGCGGACTCCAGGTGCTTCAGGCCCTCGAGGCCGTGGAACGGGGAGTCCGGCTGGACCGCGATGCACGTCACGCCGCGCGGCTTCAGGAACCGGCTTGTCCCGATGAACGTCCCGGTCGTGCCGAGCGCAGCGACGAAGTGCGTGACCTCGCCCTGGGTGTCCCGCCAGATCTCGGGCCCGGTGCCGTCGAGGTGCGCTCGCCAGTTCGCGTCGTTGCTGTACTGGTCGGCGTAGAAGTACGTCTCCGGGTCCTCGGCCGCGAGCCGCCGGGCCTCGACGATGGCCCCGTCCGAGCCCTCGAGCGGCGAGGTGAGGACGAGCTCGACGCCGTACGCCTTCAGCGTCCGCTTGCGCTCAGCGTTCGCATTGCGAGGCAGGCAGAGCGTCAAGGGATGGCCGAGCGCCCGGCCGATCCACGCATACGCGATGCCCGTGTTGCCGGAGCTGGCGTCGAGGATGCGCATCCCGTCCCGCAGCGCGCCGGAAGCCCGCGCCTCGGTCACGTTCCGGTGCGCCGCCCGGTCCTTGACCGAGCCTCCCGGGTTGAACCACTCGCACTTCCCGAGCACCCGGACTCCAGGGGCGAGATCCCGGGTCAACGACGTGAGTGGCACGAGCGGCGTGTCGCCGATTCGGTCGAGGAGCGTCATGGGGCGCGGGGCCGGAGCGAAGGATGGAAGAGACGGGAGGTGTGCCGGTCGCGCGGTCGGGTCGCGCTACCTACAGACGCAACAGCGGGTCTCGATTGCCATCAACATCTCCATGACTGGAGGTCCGCCACGTCGACCGGACAATTGCGCGCGCTCAGGTAGGAAGAGCGTCGTGGATTGCGGCCAGGATGTCCGCAGGAGCAGCCAGTCCTCCGACGCCCACGTCCCCGCAGGCGAGCCGCTTCGAGACCGGCGGCACGACGACGTACCGCTCCTGGTCGCCCAGCCACTGCATGTTCCGCTGGACCGCAGGGTTCTCCCACATCTCCGTGTTCATCGCCGGAGCGAGGACGCACGGTGTCCCGCGGCGCAGCGCCAGGAACGTCGTCGAGAGCGCGTCGTCGGCGATGCCGTTCGCCAGCTTCCCGAGCGAATTCGCCGTGGCGGGTGCCAGGCACGCGACGTCGGCCCACTTCGGCCAGTCGATGTGGTCCATCGCGCCATCGCGGGCGAACGTGTCGACCATCACCGGCTGGCCCGTCAGGCCCTCGAAGGTGGTCGGACCCACGAACCGGGTCGCGTTCTTCGTCATCACGACGGCGACGGACCAGTTCGACTTCGTCGCGAGCGAGACGAGCTCGCAGGCCTTGTATGCGGCGATTCCGCCAGTGACGCCGAGCAGCAGCTTCATCGAGTCTCTCCGATGCGCGGGTTGCCCTCGGCGCACGCCTTCAAGAAGTTCCGGTACAGCTTCTGGGCAGCGCCCAGGTCGTAGATCGCGAAGTGGTCCTGGTCCTCGTACTGGGCGAGGCCGGCCGTCGTCGTCTGGTCCATGCGCGTCGAGACGTTCTGATAGAAGGGCGCCTCGACCGTCCCGATGCCCGTGACGTTGTTCGCGTCGTTCACGCTGACGGCCGGCTCGATGACCGGCACACCAGCGGCGGCGGCGAGCGCCTCGGTGGTGATGGGCGGCGTGTGGATGTCCTGGAGGCCCTCGAACATCAGGACCGGGACGGGGGGACCGGTGAACCAGGCGCGCCGGGAGAACCAGTAGGGGGCGTAGTTGGCCGAGTCCGTCACCTCGGCGAAGCTCTGCACCAGCCCGGCGACCGGATGGAGAGCGTCGAGCTCCTCGTCTCCAGCGAACCCGAGCGCATCGGTGATCAGCTCCTCGATGTCGATGCCGCCTTCCTCGCGGTGCACCATCGCGAGCGAAAGCCCTCCGCCGGCACCGCTCAGCACAGCCCCCTGGATGTCGTTGCCCAGGAACGGCAGCGCGATGGCGCCGGTGATTCCGCCCTGGCTGTGTCCCATGTACAGGGTGCGATCCGGGTCGGTCCGGATGACCCCGTCGAACACGTGCTGGCTGTTGGCGAGGACGTGGGCCAGGTACACGCTGTCGAGCGCGCCCTGGCGGAAGACGCTGCGCGCGGCGTCCGGGTTGAAGTAGTTGAAGTTGTGCAGCTGCTGGTTGGTGCTCGCCGTCATCCGGTCGCCGTGCAGCGGCTGGGAGATGCCGAACATCGCCAGTCCAGCCTCCGCGGCGCGCCCGGCCGCGCTCGTCTTGGAGTAGTCATAGCAGCATGAGGTCCAGTCGCCGTACGTGCCATGGGCGTACAGGACGACCGGCCAGCCGTCCGAGGGCATCTCGGTGGTCGGCACCGTCAGCGAGAAGCGGACGCGCTCCCAGACGTAGATCTCCGGCTCGCCGTCCTGGACCACGAACGCGCCGCCTTCGCTGGCGTAAGGCCGGCTCCCGTGCTGCCAGACCGGGACGGAGACCGTGCCCTCGTACCGGGTGAACGCGGTCGCGGCGTAGACCAGCTGCAGGTCCTGGTCGAGCGCCGCATGCCCGAGCTCGTCCTGAATCCAGGTGGCGATGACCGCCAGCTCGTCGACCGGATCCTGCGTCGTGAAGACGGTGGCGATGGCGACCTCGTCGGTGCCCACGCCCTGCTCGAACAGCGCGGCTCCCAGCAGCTCGTGCTGCTCGAAGTCCGGGTCCGCCGAGCTGAACACCTCGGCGAAGTCGGGGTGCTGTGCCGCGACCTTCGTCGTGACGCCCGCCGCGTAGGTCGTGCTCGGTCGCAGCGGAATCCCTGGGAGCGGCGCGAGGGTGAGCAGGTTCGAGGACTGGAAGGTCGTCTCGTCTTCCTGGAAGTCCCACTCCACGGGGATGCGCCGACCGAACTCGGGCGAGTCGGGGTCGATGTCGATCAGGAACAGCGCCGAGCTCGGGTAGATCGTGCCCATGGGCGAGGGGAGCAGCTCGAGGTCCAAGGGGCCCTCGAACCGGAAGCTGATGGGCGAGGTCGTCCCGGCGCCGTCGAGTTCGGTCTCCATGATGGCGGCGTACTGCTCGACGAGCGGCTGGTTCTCGCGCTCGGGGAACCCGGTGAGATCGAGCCCACCCTCGGGGGTCCGGCGCAGCTCGCTCGGGAAGGGCGCGTCCCAGAACTCACCGCCGAGGTCGTTCATCGGCATGGGGCCAGGCTCGACGCAGGCGAGGAGCATTGCGAGCATGTGTCACGCCTCCGGGGTTCCAAACGTAGCCTCAATCGGACGGATTGACATCGAGGCGACACCCGCGCCACTACACTCCAGGCCGTCAGAAGGAGAGACAGGGATGCGTGCCGACCACATCGCGTTGAGCATTCTCGGAACCGGTTTCCTCGTGCTCGCAGGCTGCAACGGCTGCGCCGGAAGCATCGACCTGGGCCAGGGGCCCGAGTCGGATGCGCGCCTGACCGCCGACGTCTACACCTGGGAGTGTGCGGACAACGAGACCGGCGACGTCTACGAGGGCGCGTTCTCCTTCAACCTGGCCCTCGAGTACGCCCCGGACGGCCTGCAGGACCGCACGCTGCCCGGTGGCTGCGTGTACGGGCTGTCGATGTTCCCGGTGGACGCCGGCGCCAGCGGGACGGACATCCCAGGTGCTCAGGGCGAGCCGCGCTGGGAGGCCGGAGATCGGTCCGGTGTGCTGACGCGCGAGGCCGCCGGCTTCTACTACAAGGAAGTCCTCTCCAACGTGCGCTCGTGCGAGCCCAGCGACGACCTGGTCGACGAGGGTGTGACCTTGACCGAGGCCGGAGCGCTCACGGGCGCCACCACGCCGACCGCCGGCCACATCGACTGGATCGACATCGAGGACGACGACGGTGACGGCAACATCGCGTTCGGCGAGACCGTCGATCTCGATTGGGACGCCGACGACTGGGACGAGGTCTGGATCCAGATCCGCCAGGAGCGCGACGGCGAGGCCTGGGGCACGGTCACCTGCAACGCCACCGGCGAGGACGGGTTCACCGTGGACGACGAGGTGTGGGAGTTGCTCAACGGCGATCTGCCCGTCGAGTACATCAACCTGTTCGTCGGGTTCCAGAACACGGACGTCCAGGAGATGGACGACGGACAGAAGGTCGAAGTGGTCACGCGCGGGATGCACGTGCTGGTAGTTCAGGACTGACGGAACCCCACCGGGTCTACTGCTGGCCCGAGACGTGGTAGACCCCCTCATTCGAGGGCGACGAGGACCGATGAGCCGCAAGACCGTGCTGGTGGTGGATCCGAACCCCGCCAACCATCGCCGCGTCCAGGGGGCGTTCCGCGGCTCGGGCTTCCCGATGCTGTTCGCCAAGGGACTCGCCGAGGCCCAGGTCTCCTGCGCCGGGCAGACCATCGACCTGATCCTGAGCGCGGTCCGACTGCCCAAGGGCACCGGCTACGACCTGGCTCGCATCCTGCGCGAGAGCTACCCGGCGGCGCTCGTCTACCTGATGGCGGGCGGCTTCGACGTCTACGACGCAGCCCGCGCGGCCGAGAGCGGCGTCGACGGAAAGATCTCCGTGCCGTTCACCCCCGCCAGCTTGCGAGCCCGCGTCGAGGAGGCCATCGGCCCCCTCGCTCTCGGGCTCCCGGAGATCAGCACGTCGGACCTCGCTCCGATGGACGATGTCCCCAGCTACGACGCCCCAATCGCGACCTACGACGGTCCGATGGCCGCGCCGGCAACCGCGGTGCCGGACTCGGACGAGCGGATGGCGACATTCCTGCCCCGCGACTTCCGCCAGCCCGAGCCGGTGGCGGTGGATCCGGCGGTGGTCGGCCCCGCTCTCGAGCGGGCGATCCTGGAGGTCCTCCCGGAAGTGGTCGAGGGCGTGTTGCGAAACACGTTGGTGTCCTCGCCTGACTTCCGGGAACTGGTTGCCGCGGCCGTAGAGAAGGCCGTCAAGGACGAGCTCGCCCGCCGGGGCTGAAGCACGTCGAGCGGCCCGTTCCTTGGCCCTTGGTGCGCGTGTTAGTCGCGCGTATCCGACCCCCTTTCGAATCAAAGGAGGCGCTCGTGTCCACCGAGCTGCCCAAGACCTACGACGCTCACGCTGCACTCGACAAGTACTACCCCTGGTGGGAAGAGAGCGGCTTCTTCACACCCGACCCGACCGCTGAGAGCGAGAAGGGCGGGTTCTCCATCGTCATCCCGCCGCCGAACGTGACGGGAAGCCTCCACATGGGGCACGCGCTGGACAACGTCCTGCAGGACATCCTCATCCGCTACAAGCGGATGGATGGGTACAACACCCTGTGGATTCCCGGCACCGACCACGCCGGCATCGCCACGCAGCTCGTCGTGACGCGCCAGCTGGCCGAGCAGGGCATCGACCGTGTCGACCTGGGCCGCGAGGAGTTCCTGAAGCGGGTCTGGGCCTGGAAGGAGGAGTCCGGCGGCCGGATCACGCACCAGCTGCGCAAGCTCGGCGTGTCCTGCGACTGGACCCGCGAGCGCTTCACCATGGACGAGGGCCTGTCCCGCGCCGTGCGGAAGGTGTTCGTGAAGATGTACGAGGAGGGCCTGATCTACCGGTCGACCCGCCTCATCAACTGGGATCCGGGTGGGCAGACCGTGCTCTCGGACCTCGAGGTGGAGCACGAGGAGAACCACCAGGGCGAGCTCTGGTCGTTCGCGTACCCGCTGTCCGACGGCAGCGGCGAGCTGGTGGTGGCCACGACGCGCCCCGAGACGATGCTCGGCGACACCGCGGTGGCCGTGCACCCCGACGACCCTCGCTACAAGCACTTGATCGGCAAGACCGTCCACAACCCGCTGGTGGACCGCCACATCGAGATCATCGGCGACAGCATCCTGGTCGACCCCGAGTTCGGGACCGGCGCTGTGAAGGTGACGCCCGCCCACGACTTCAACGACTACGAGGTGGGCAAGCGGCACGACCTCGAGTTCCTGACCATCTTCGATCTCCAGGCGCGGGTGAACGTGCCCGGCCCGTTCTTCGAGATGGACTACCTGGTGGCTCGCAAGGCCATCAAGAAGGCGATGGCGGACCTCGGGCTGGACCGAGGCGGGAAGCCGCACCTGATGTCGCTCGGCCGGAGCCAGCGTGGAAACGCCGTCGTGCAGCCCATGCTCAGTGCCCAGTGGTTCGTGAAGATGAAGCCGCTCGCGGCCCCGGCCATCGCCGCGGTCGAGCGAGGTCACACCGACTTCGTGCCGAAGGGCTGGGAGAACACGTACTTCTCCTGGATGCGGGACATCCGCGACTGGTGCATCAGCCGTCAGCTGTGGTGGGGACACCAGGTGCCCGCCTGGTACTGCCAGGACTGTGAGCACACCAACGTGTCCGAGACGGACCTCACCGCGTGCGGAAAGTGCGGCAGTTCCAACCTGTTGCAGGATCCGGACGTGCTCGACACGTGGTTCAGCTCGGCGCTGTGGCCCTTCTCGACGATGGGCTGGCCGGACGACACCGCCGAGCTCCGCGAGTGGTACCCGACGAGCGTGCTCGTGACGGGCTTCGACATCATCTTCTTCTGGGTCGCCCGGATGATGTTCAGCGGCATCCACAACATGGGTGCGGTGCCGTTCGACAAGGTCTGCATCCACGGGCTGGTGCGCGACGCCGACGGCGCCAAGATGTCCAAGACCAAGGGCAACGTTGTCGATCTGCTCGACACCATCGAGCAGTTCGGCCTCGACGCCTTCCGCTACACGCTCGCGTTCCATGCCACCCAGGGCGGTGACATGAACTGGGGCGACGGCCTGGTCGAGGTGAGCAGCCGCTTCACGAACAAGCTCTGGAACGCCTTCCGCTACACCCACATGAACCTCGAGGGCTACGACCCCGAGGCGAAGGTGGAGCCAGGCACCTACGACCGGTGGATCCTGGCTCGGCTGGGGCAGGCGACGACCCGCATCCGGGCGGCGCTGGACGACTTCCGGTTCGACCAGGCTGCACAGGAGCTCCAGGCGTTCACCTGGGGCGAGCTCTGCGACTGGTACCTCGAGTTCAGCAAGTCGGCGATCTACGGCGGCGGCGACGCCCGTCAGGCGGCCCAGCACACGCTCGTCACCTGCTTCAAGGCCGTGGCCCAGCTGATGCACCCCATCATGCCGACCATGTCCGAGGAGCTCTGGCAGCAGCTGCCCGGCACCGAGGGCAGCGTGATGGTGTCGCGCTACCCCCGGCCGGACGACTTCGTGCAAGACGAGGACATCGTCGAGCAGGTGGCGTTCCTGCAGAAGGCCATCGTGGCGCTGCGCAGGGTGCGTGCGGACATGGAGATCTCGCCGAAGAGCCCGTTCCACGTGACGGTGCGCGGCGAGAAGGCTCAGCTGCTGGACGCCCACGCCGCAGCGCTCGCGCATCTGGTGCGCGTCGAGTCGATCTCGCACGGCGAGCCCCCGGAGAACCACGCGACCGCGGTCATCCCCGGCGCGGAGATCCTGGTGGACCTGGCCGGCACCGTGGACATCGAGGCCGAGAAGGCTCGCTTGGACGCCGAGATCCAGAAGACCGGCAAGGACGTGAAGCAGCTCTCCGGCAAGCTCGGAAACCAGGGCTTCGTGTCCAAGGCGCCGCCGCACGTGGTCGCGAAGTTCCAGGAGAAGCTCGACGTCGCCACCGAGCTGCTCGCGGCGCTGACCGCATCGCGCGAGGCACTCGGATGACTCTCGACGACCTCATCGAGGCCGCCTGGCGCGAGGACATCGCGCACGGCGACCTGACGACCGATGCCTGCGTCGACCCCGAGAAGGTCGGCGAGGGCTTCATCGTCGCCAAGGAGAACCTGGTGGTCTCGGGCCTGGTCCCGGCCAAGCGGCTGTTCTGGTTGAAGGGCGCTGGCTTCGAGCCGCTGGTCGAGGACGGCGCCCACGTGGTGGCGGGCACGAAGCTGGCTCGGGTCCATGGGCTCCTGGCCCGCATCCTGATGTGCGAGCGCATCGCGCTGAACTTCATGATGCGGTTGTCGGGCATCGCGACCCAGACCAGCCTCCTGGTCGGTGAAGCGCGCGACGCGGACATCCGCATCGTCGACACGCGCAAGACGACCCCGCTGCATCGCGAGCTCGAGAAGGCGGCGGTCGTGCACGGAGGCGGCCACAACCACCGCTTCGGGCTGTTCGACGGCGTCATGATCAAGGACAACCACATCAAGGCGGTCGGCTCGATCACCAAGGCGGTGGAGCGCGCTCGCAAGAACGTGCACCACCTGGTCAAGATCGAGGTCGAGGTCGAGGACCTGGAGCAGCTGGACGAGGCGCTGGCGGCGGGAGCCGATGTCGTCCTGCTCGACAACATGGACGACAAGACCATCAAGGCGGCCTGCGCCCAGGCGGCTGGACGAGCCATCCTCGAGGCCAGCGGGAACATGGACGCGGCGCGCATCGCCTCGCTCAAGGACGTGGTCGGGCTCGACGTCATCAGCGTCGGTGGCCTCATCCACCAGGCGCGCTGGGCCGACCTGTCCCTGCGGTTCGTCTGAGCGCGTGAGCACAGCCAGCCAGATCCTGGCAGCGCTCGCGCTCGGCCCCCAGTCGGGCAACGACCTCGCCGAGGTGTTCGGCGTGACCCGCGCCGGTGTCTGGAAGGCCATCCAGGCGCTTCGGTCCGAGGGCGTGGACATCGCCGCCGACGGGGGCGGCTACCGCCTGGTCTCCGCCGACGGCTTCGGCGCCCACACCCTGGCGCACACCTGCGAGCGCGAGGTCGTCTTCCACGAGAGGACCGAGAGCACGAACCGGGACGCGTTCCGGCTGGCTCTCGACGGCGCTCCTGCGGGGACGCTGGTCGTGGCGGACGTGCAGTCCTCGGGCAAGGGCCGACTCGGGCGCTCGTGGGAGGGGCAGCCCGGTGAGAGCCTGCTGTTCTCGCTGGTGCTGAGGCCCCCGATGGCCCCGACCGATGCACCCAAGCTCTGCCTGGCGGCCGCGTTGGCCCTGGCCGCAGTCACGGGCCAGCACATCAAGTGGCCGAACGACGTGGTCAGCGAGGACGGCGGAAAGCTGGCCGGCATCCTGGCCGAGATGCACGCGGAGATCGACCGCCTCCACTTCGTCGTCTTGGGGGTCGGCCTGAACGTCCATCAGGCGGCGTTCCCTCCCGAGCTGCCCGACGCGACGTCGCTGGCCCGGCTCAGACGAGCCGAGGGGAGGGCGGCCCTGCTGGGTCGCGTGGTGTCCGCGATCGAGGCTCGATGTGCGGAAGTGGCGATCACCCCTGATCGCGTGCTGGCCGATTGGAAGGGCCGCGCAAGGACGCTCGGGCGGCGCGTTCGCGTCGGTGAGATCGAGGGCCGAGCTGTCGATCTGCGTGCTGATGGCGCGCTGATCGTCGATGTCGGGGATCGGCTCGTTCCGGTCCTGACCGGCGACGTCCAGATGGTGAAGTGACTGGCAGGTCACAAAGGTGTGTAAACCGTTTCGCACCTGTCCATTTGTCTGGTAGAACTTGGTCATGCTTCTCGTCCTGGCATCCGTCTCGCTCGCAGCGGACCCGACCGTGAAGGTCAACGACGCCGGGTTGACGGTGTCGACCGTCCTGGCGTCGGATGCGGACACGGTTCGCGCCGTCCTGGACGACAGCAACGCGACCTACGCGCTCTCGCCGGACCTGGTCAGCTACTCGGTGGTCGAGAAGGGCCGGTGCGACGAGATCACGACCGAGGCTCCCGGGCTGTTCTCGAACATGCGCATGCGCACCCTGCGCTGCCGCAACTCGGACGGGTCCATCTCGGACAAGCTCATCTCGAGCGACGACTTCGATCAGTACGACGTCACGTGGACCATCAAGGAAGTCGATGGCGGCGTGCAGGTGGTCTACCACCTGAAGGCCGAACTCTCGATGCCGGTCCCGGACAAGATGCTGTACCAGCGAGCAGGCGACGCAGCCGAGAACCAGCTCAAGAACCTGGTCAGTCTCCTCGACTGAGCCTCGATTGAGGCGCTGAGCCGTTCTCCAGGCGCTACGTTGCGCGTCGGCGGACTCGGATGCTGGTCATTTCTCTTGCCTGCTCGGGCGACGTCGCGCCCGTCAGTGACACGGGCTCGACCGAGGTCCCGACGACGGACCTGACCTACTACGCTGACGTCAAGCCGGTCGTGGACACGCACTGCACGCGCTGTCACAACGTCGAGGGTCTCGGCCCGGCCGACCTGACGGACCCCGAGGTGGTGGTCGAGCGGTCCGAGCTCATCACCGTGTGGACCGGCGAGGGCCTGATGCCTCCGGCCGTCGCCGACCCCGAGTGCCGGGACTTCCAGGGCAGCGACCACATGGTCCTGGACGCCGACGAGCGGGCCATCCTGTTGGAGTGGCACGAAGGCGGGGCTCCGTTGGGCTCCATCGACGACATCGTCGAGGTCGACATCATCGAGCCCACCCTGCAGGACGCAGACCTGGAGCTGGTGTTGGAGACGCCGTACGAGGCGACGTTCTGGGACGACTCCAACCCGGGCAACGAGTATCGCTGCTTCGTGCTCGATCCGGGGCTGGATGACGACGTCTACCTGACGGCCATGGCGCCCATCATCGACGCCGCCGAGATCGTCCACCACGTGGTCCTCACGACTGCGGACCGGGAGGAACTCACCGAGGAGCACCTGGCGCCGCAGGGCTGGGACTGCATCGACGGCGATGGGCTGTCGATGACGGACCAGATGAACGCTGGGTGGGCTCCCGGCATGGTGCCCATCGAGTTCGCCGACGGGTACGGGATGAAGCTCCCGAGCGAGCAGGTGCTCATCGTCCAGATGCACTACTTCGGCGCCCCCGGAGTCCCGCCGGACCAGTCCGGGTATGCGTTCCGGACCACCACACAGACCCAGAAGCAGATCTACATTGTCCCTCTGGGGATCGGAGACTTCAGCATCCCGGCGGGCGAGGTCCACAGCGACGGCGACAGCTTCGAGAACACCCTTCCGGTCGACCTGGATGTGTGGGGCGTGTTCCCGCACATGCACACGCTGGGCGTGAGCTACTCGATGACGCTGAACGACGAGTGCGTGGTCGAGGGCACCTACGACTTGGACAACCAGCTGACCTACATGTTCGACGAGCCGCTGGAGCTGGCGGCTGGGGAGTCGGTGGACTTCGAGTGCACCTGGGACAACACGGGCCCGGATGCCAGGACGACCACGTACGGGGAGCGAACCGACGAGGAGATGTGCTTCTTCTTCACGCTGGCCAGCGTCGCGGACTGATCAGCGGCTGGCGGCCTCGAGCTGCTCGGTGAACACACCGAGATCCGAGGTCGGCAGGTTGCAGGCCTTGTCGACGCAGACGAACGCGCGCGGGCCGGTCAGGTCAGGCTCCTTGTTCACGAACGCCGCCATGTGGCTGAGCTCACTCGCGATCTCGGGCGTCGTGACACCCAGCACGGCGTTGGGACGGACGGCGCTGTCGTAGACGGCCCGGAAGAGCTCGAGCTGCGGGTCGTCCAGCGAGGGGCTCGCCAGGATGACCTCGATCGAGGGCCGGGTGAGCCGGTCGTGCGCGGCGACGAGTGAGACGGCGCCGCCGGGAGCGCGCTCGAGCCACAGCCCGGCCGCGTTGAGCGAGCTGTCGATCCAGGCGGCGTCCGCTGCCGGTGACCCATACGCCTCGAGCCGCGCGAGCACGTTGAGCATGCGGCCCCAGCCGCTCGGCTCCGAGCCGTCCGACGCGTCCTGCTTGCGCACCAGGAGATCGGTCGCTTCGGAGCTCGCCTGGTACAACCCACCGGTCTCGCTCGTGAAACGCGGGATGGTGACCTTGGCGATGGACTCGGCCTCGAGCAGCCAGCGCGGCTGCGGATCTGCCTCGTACAGGTCGAGCAGGGCCTCGGCGAACAGAGCGTGGTCTTCGAGGGTCCCGGCCGGTGCGTTGTCCGCGAGCGTGCGAGGGAGCGAGCCGTCGGGCCGTCGGCTGGCGAGGACGGCCTCGGCGGCCTTTCGAGCCGCGTCCACATGCTCGGCGCGGCCGTTCAGCCGTCCCGACAGGGCGAGTCCACGGATCGCCAGGCCGTTCCAGGCCACGACGTACTTGGTGTCGGTCGGAGGAGGGATGCGGTCGAGCCGAGCGACGAACAACTCCTGGCGCGCATCGATGAGCTCGGGGCTGTTCGGCTCGCCGGGTCCGTCCCGGCGGAGGACGGTGGTGCCGTGCTCGAAGTTCCCGCCGTCGGAAATGGGGTAGGCCGTCAGGAAGAGGCCGGACAGCTCGGGGCCGAGCACGTCCGTGACCTGGTCGGCGGTCCAGACGTAGAAGGTGCCTTCCTCGCCGGCCATGTCGGCGTCTTCGCTGCTGTAGAACGCCCCGTTGTCGCCGCGCATGTCGCGCACCAGGTAGGTCGCGATGTCGTCGGCGACCTGGGCGTAGCGCGGCTCGCCCAGCACGACGGCGGCTTGGGCGTAGAGCGCCAGGAGCTGCCCGTTGTCGTACAGCATCTTCTCGAAGTGCGGCACGGTCCAGGTGCGGTCGACGGTGTATCGATGGAAGCCGCCGCCCAGGTGGTCGTGGATGCCGCCTCGGTCCATCTGATCGAGCATCAGCCCGACCTTCCGGTGGGCCTCCGGATCGTCGCGGACGATGCCCTGGTCGATGAGGAACTGCAGGCGCGGCGTCATCGGGAACTTGGACTCGCGGCCGAAGCCGGGCACGACCTCGTCCCAGCTCTCCTCCAGCGCGGCCAGCGCCCTGAGCGCGATGTCGTGCGTCGGGACCGGGTGGGGGGCAGGCACGGCGGCCTGCGCGATGGCATCGGTCAGCGAGGTCGCGACCTTGTCCACGCGTTCGCGCTCGTTCGTCCAGGCGCCTTGCATCGTCTTCAGCACGTCCATGAACCCCTGCCGGCCACGTCCGGCCTCCGGCGGGAAGTAGGTGCCGGCGTGGAACGGGCGCAGCTCGGTGTCGAGCCAGATGCTGGCCGGCCATCCGCCGTTGCCGCGGTTCAGCGTGTGCACGGCCTCCATGTAGATCGCGTCGACGTCGGGGCGCTCCTCGCGGTCGACCTTGATGTTCACGAAGTGCTCGTTCATGTACGCGGCGACGGCCGGGTCCTCGAACGACTCGTGGGCCATCACGTGGCACCAGTGGCAGGCGGCGTACCCGATGGACAGGAAGATGGGCCGGTCGGTCTCGCGGGCGAGCTCGAAGGCCTCGGGTCCCCACTCGTACCAGTCGACCGGGTTGTCGGCGTGCTGCTGGAGGTACGGGCTCTCGGCGTCGGCGAGGCGGTTCCGGAACGGCGCGGTCTGGTCGGTCGCGCTCGCGACGTGGAAGACGGGCTCGGCCGGCTGAGCGGCCTCAGGCGGCTGGGCAGACGGGCGTGCGCACGCCAGGAACAGGGCCACAATCGAGATCACTGGAAGTCCCTCTCGCGCATGGTCGCGCGCGCCTGTTCGCTCGGCTGCTCGGTCTTCGAGCGCCGCCCGTGCCGAGCCTCGAGTCGCGCGAGCAGCTCGGGCGAGGGGGCCTGACCCAGGACCCCTCGGATGACCGACGCGGTGTCCTCGAACATGGGGGACAGCTCGCGCTCGTCGAATGTCTTGGCCATCGAGAACATGCCCGCACAGATACCGTCCCAGCGGCAGGCGTCACAGGCGGAGCCCTTGCCGTGCAGGAAGTCCAGCTGGTGCACGAAGCCCTTCTGGTCGAGGAACTTGATGCAGCGCTCCTCCTCCTTGACGATCTTGCGCGTCTCGGTCGAGGCCCACGCGTACTGGGGCATGAAGCACAGCGGCACCCGCTCGGCCCGGAAGGTTCGCCCCGTGGCGTGCAGGTGGTCCATCGCGCGCTCGAGTGACACCTGGAACTCGTGGTGCCGCGGGATGCAGTCCGGGTTCTGCTCGGCCCGGTTTCCGTCCGGGTCCATGTTGTTCCACACGAAGTGGCGGACCCACGGGAACCGTGCCGTGATCCAGCGCACCGTCTCGTCCAGGTGGTCGGCGTTGTAGGCGTTGATCACCGTGTTGATGTCGGCGGTGATGCCCATCTCGGGAACGTGCCCGAGCGTCTCGACGATGGCGTCGAAGCTGTCCGGGTATCGCGTGATGAAGTCGTGCACGACGCGCCGGCTGCTGTGCAGCGAGACATGGATGTGCGTCAGCCCGGCGTCGACCGCCTGCCGGAAGAACGTCTTGTCCGCCAGGTGCTGGCCGTTCGTGATCATCCGCGAGTACAGCCCACGCTCCCGGGCGTAGGCCAGCGCGGGGAACAGCAGCTCGGAGCTCGCTGGCTCGCCGCCGGTCAGGATCACTCCGTCGTAGCCAAGGTCCGCCAGGCCATCGATCAGCGAGTGCATCTCGGGCTCTTCGAGCGCCACGCCGGTCGGCGGGTTGCTGCAGAAGCGGCAGCTCTGGAGGCAGTTCCGGGTGAGCTGGAGGTACCCGAGGTTCGCCATCAGGTCACCTCCCGGCCGGTGCGCAGGAAGTCCGAGCGGCGCAGTCCGGTCTTCTGGCGGAGGGGGTCCTCGGGGGCATCCGTCGGCTGCTCGAAGCCCGGAAGGCTGGGGGCTGGCGGCTGGGGAATCATGCCGGTCGCGATGCGAGGCTCGGTAGCCACCGGCTCTCCCGCGATGGGGCGGCACAGCTCGAGGCCCTGGTCCCTCAGCATGTTGATGTGGAGCCCGCCGCAGGCCCCGGTGAGCGAGCAGTCCGCGCACCGAGCCGACTTCGCCCGGTAGTGCTCGGTGACGTGTTCCCGAGCCAGCTTCTTCCAGTCGAGTCGCCCGCGAGAGGTGTCGAACGAGCTCAGCCGCAGGGTGGGGGGCGTGGCTTCGACGCGCATGCCCGGAGCGGCGCACGCTGGTAGCCCCCGGACCCGGACTGGCGCGGCGAGCTTGCCGAAGAAGGCCGCCGGGTCGCGGACGTCGTTCCGCGTCGCCTCGGCCAGGGTCTCGTAGCTGGGCTGCACCACGACGTGCCGGTCCTCCAGGGGGTGGCCCAGGAGCCAGTCGGCCGTCTCGCGGTTCAGCTCGATCTCCAGCGCATGGTCGTACCAGGCCTGGATCTGCTCCGAGGTCCGTGCGACGAGCACGATGTCGGGGTGCTCGACGGGCTCGGCCCCGCGCAAGCGCAGGCGCACAGGGCACGATGGAACCCCCGCGAACTGTTCACGTTCCAGGCCGAGTCGGACAGCGCCGAAGGGCAGGGGACCCTCCCACTCGCCAGTCCCGACGTCCCAGACCTCGCAGGTCTCGGTGTTCTGCGTGACGACGGTCCGCTCCATCGTGGTGCAGAACGGCTCGATGAAGCAGTGGGTGCACCGGTCCGCCTCACGGCACTCCAGCGTCGTGCCCACGTCCAGGTACCGACGCACGTGGTGCTTCCGTCCGCGGACCTCGTCGATCATCTTGTGGGGGTCCTGGATCAGGTCCTCCATCCCCTCGAGGAACGCGACGGGGAAGCGGTTCGTCCAGATGTGGAAGTCGTCGCGGCGGTTCAGGCGGAACACCTTCTGCAGGACGGGCAGGTGCTCGCGCACGTCGTAGAACATCTCGTCGCGGTTCCGATAGGCCTCGGCCTGCGGGATGACGTGGAGCAGGTCGTACTCCTTGATGCCCATGCGGATGCCGAGCTCGACGATGCGGTCGAGGAAGGCGACGTTCTGCTTGTTGATGACGACGTCGATGTTCACGACGGGCCAGCCGTGGCGGCTGCGGTGCCGGACCGCGCGGACGAGCCCCTTGATGAGCTTATCGAAGCTCCCAGGGCACTGGACGAGGTGGTCGTGGAGCCGGGCGTTGTGGCCGTGCAGGCTGAAGGTGATCTCGCCGAGCCCGGCCTCCATCACGCTGTCGAAGAACTTCTTGTCTCCGTAGCGAAGGCCGTTCGTGACGGTCTGGACGCGGTCGTAGCCCAGCTCGAGTGCGTAGCGGATGAAGTGGGGGAACAGCGGGTGCACGCTGGCCTCGCCGCCGGACAGGATGACCTTGGTCGCGCCAAGCTCGTCGAAGCCACGGCGCAGCTCGGTCTCGATGGTCTCCTGGTCGAGGTAGACGTTCCGCGGCGTGTCCATGTCCAGACAGAACAGGCACCTGTTGTTGCAGGCCGTGACCAGGCGGACCCAGTGCTTGGGGCGGTTCGCGATGGCCTCGCGCGCGAGCTTCTTGTCGTGCTCGCTCACCCGGTCTCCAGCGAGGCGAGCCCCTTGAGCTGGCGCCTGTCGCGATCCGACCAGGCGTCCGTCGAGCCGACCAGCGTGGCGTCCACCCGGTCGAAGAGGCGTGTGCAGTCGCGGAGCAGGTCGGCGGCCGCGGGGTGGTCCGCGTGTCCGACGACGCGCAGCGTGCGCTGGAGCTCCGCGATTCGGACGAGCCGGACACGGAGCTCGCGGCTGGGCTCGTCGGTGAAGCGGAAGGTCTCGGTGATGGTCGCCGGAGCGCCGAACACGTCGGCATCGTCGGGCCCGTCGAACCCGCGCACGTCGAGCTGGACGCCCAGGCGCGAGGCCACGGCTCGGGCCTTGTCCAGATGGCCTGCGGTCAGCCCCATGCGCGGAGACAGGGCGACGAAGTCCAGAGCGGCCGGTCCAGTCCGCTCCAGCCGTCGGACGACCATCTGGCGCACGCCCAGGCGCTCCACCAGCTCGACGGTCTCGCTCAGCTGGGCGCTTGTGGGTCGGGTCACCACGGCCTCGACCTCGAGCTCGAGGCCGGCGGCGGCGCACGCACGGATCGCCTTGAGCGCGCCGCGGGCGGTGCCCTTCCTGCCCATCAGCCAGTCGTGGGCGTCGGGACGGGCCGAGTGGAGCTGGATCCGCGCGGCGGTGAGTCCACGCCGTCGCAGCATTGAGAGCGCTGCGGGGCTCTGCAGGGCCAGGCCATCGGTCACCAGACCGGCGCCAGGGCTGGCCGAGATCAGCTCGGGCAGGTCGGCGCGCAGGGTGGGCTCGCCGCCGGTGAACCAGCGCCCGGGACCCACCAGCTCGTCGAGCTCGGGATCCGGGCGATTGGCGGCCCGGTCCAGGCGGGTCGCGAACCGCGTCCGCCACGTGGCGACGTGCTCGGTGCGTCCGTCGGCGCCGGCGCTCGGGTGGTGGTCCTGCACCGGTTGAACGTACCCTGTCGTCGTGCTCCCCACCGCCTGGCTCTCGCTCCCCGCACCCGGCGATCGGACGGTCGAGCGCCTGCTCCGAAAGGTTCGGCTGCTGGCGGTGCGCACGCTGCTGACGACGCACGGGGGCGCGACGCTCTCCCGTGTCCAGGCGTGGCTCACGCGGTCCCTTCGCGCGCGGCCTGACGCGGTGCTCGAGGCCGTGGGTCATCCCGATGTGCTCGCGCCGCTCCTGGTCCTGACCGCGGGTCTTCGACCGGCTCAGGCGATGCTCGACCAGGCCGTCCCCGCCTTGCTCGTCGAGCTCGGCGCCCCCGTCGAGGACGTGCTCTGGGACCGGGCTGTGGATCTGCGAGGCGAGCGGTCCGCCGGCGTGTTCGTGACGCGACAGGGGGCACAGCTCCAGGACGGCCGGCCCATCCCGGCGACGCGCGACGTCCCGTGTGGCCCGGTGTTGTTCGGAGTGGGCGACACGAACCCGCTCGCCGACCTCGAGGAGCACCCGGACAAGGACGGGAACGCTGTCGATCTGGGTGGCCGGACGCCTGCCGAGTGGGTCGAGGCGCTCGAGGACGCCATCGGGCTGATCGAGTACCTGCCGGGTTGGTACGAGGAGCTCCCGAGCTCGTGCAAGCGGCTCATCCCGGTCGGGTACCACCCTGAGCGACACCTCTCCGCGAGCTACCGCGAGGCACCCGGCGTCGTCTACCTGACGCTGCATCCGTCGCGGCTCACGCTCGCCGAGGCCATCGTGCACGAGGTGCAGCACAGCAAGCTGAACCTTCTGAGCCGGCTCGACCCCATCCTCCACAACGGTCGGACGGAGTGGACGGCGTCCCCGGTTCGGCCGGACATGCGTCCGCTGATGGGTGTGCTCCTGGCAGCACATGCGTTCGTACCGGTCGCCGCGCTGCACCATGCGCTGGCCGAGGCTGGCGTCTGTCAAGGACCGGACTTCGAACGCCGTCGGGCGGACGTGCTCGCGACCAACCGCGAGGCGCTCGACATCGTGTGGTCGAAGGGCGAGCCGAGCGACCACGGGCGCCGGCTCATCCACGAGCTGGATGGTCTGCAGCGCTTTCTCGAGCAGGCCACATGAGGGTCGCTGTCATCGGTGGAGGTCCGGCTGGAGCCTCTTGCGCAGCGCTCCTGGCTCAGCACGGGGTCGAGGTCGTCCTGTACGAAAAGGAGACCTTTCCGAGACCCCACGTCGGCGAGTCGCTGCAGCCCGCGACGCTCGAGCTGTTGCGCCATCACTTCGGTCTGGACTTCTCGGACGCGGGCTACGCCAACAAGTTCGGCGCCGTCTACGTCTGGGGCGAGACACGGGAGCCCTGGCGCGTGCTGTTCGACGAGCGGCTCGAGGGTGCGCTCGATGGGCTCGACGAGCGAGGCCTCCTGGGCGGTGGGTTCGAGCAGGCCCTGCAGGTCGACCGGGCCAGCTTCGACACCCGGATCCTGGAACCGGCGGTGGAGCTGGGCGTGGAGCTCGTCCAGCGCGAGGTCACCGCCGCCGAAGCCGAGGGTGGGCTCGATGCGGACGTCGTCGTGGACGCGTCAGGTCAGCGCCGCCTGCTCGGGCGGGCCAAGGGGCTGGTGCGGACGATCAGCGACCTGCAGTGCACCGCGACCTACACCTATGTGACGGGAGCCGGTGGGTTCCCCGGCGTGCTCGGGCGGCATGTCCAGTGGGTGGTGACCGTGCCCGAGGGCTGGGCCTGGTTCATCCCGATCTCGGCGGATCGGACGAGCATCGGAGTCGTCAATCGCGGCCGTAAGCGCCTGGACGAGCAGCGCTTTCGCGAGATCATCCGAGAGCAGTTTCCGCTCGAAGGGGCCACCCATGAGGGGATCCACTTCGCGCCGAACTGGTCCTTCACGAGCACAGCCTTCGCTGGCGACGGCTGGTACCTCGTCGGGGATGCGGCCTGCTTCGTCGATCCCATCCTGTCGGGCGGCGTCGACCTGGCGGTGCGAAGCGGGCTCTCGGCGGCAACGGCGATCCTGTCGGGAGACCCCGCCACGTACGAGCGGGAGCTGCGCGCGCAGTACAAGGCCTACCTACGGCTCGTCCGGTACTGGTACGGCAACAACCGCAGCGTCGAGGGCCTGTTCTGGGAGGCGCATCGGCAGATCCCGAAGCACGCCACGGCGACACCCCTGCGGGCCTTCGTCTACCTGACGACCGGGCGGTACGCGGCGGAGCGCCACCTCAAGGTCTTCCAGCGGTGGCAGGAGGAAGAGATGTTCCGCCGGCTGGGAGTGGACGCCCATGCGCTTCGCGAGGCAAGGTCCGAGACGGATTAGGACCAGACGGCGACGCGTCGTCTCGCTCGGAGGTCACATGCTCATCGCGCTGATTGGACTCGCACTCGCCGGTCCCTCGCCGTTGCCCACGTTCTCGGCGGAAGAGGAAGCCACGCTCTCCTCGGGCGGAATCGTCACGCACAGCAAGAACGCCGACGACATCGTGGCGTACATCGAGGTCGCGGCGAGCACCGAGGACACGTTCGCCGCCATCCTGGATCTGCCAGCGCGCGCCGGGGACATCGACGGGCTCGAGGCCGTCACCCTCTACGTCGACGAGCCCGCCAAGAAGGCCGCCCACTACGAGATGACCATCCTCGGCATGTCGGGCGAGCTGTACGTCATCTACACGATCGACGCGGCCGAGGGCTTCACCGCCTATGACCTGGACCCGACCAAGGCGAGCACCTTGTCGAGCAGCAAGGGCAGCTACCAGGTCTACGGGGTCGGGGACAAGACCCGCATCCGCTACGTCGTCGACACCACGGGCGGCAGCGCGCCGACGTGGCTCAAGAAGGCGCTGCTCGGTGGCTCGATGCCCGAGCAGCTCGAGGGCATGCGGACCCGCGCCGAGAAGTAGACGACCTACGCTTCGACCCAGGTGTACTCGCGCTCGCCACGGGTGAACGGGCCGACGGTGTCGCCGTGTCCGCGCAGCAGCCAGCGCGTCGTCAGGAGACCCTCGACGCCCACCGGGCCGCGCGCGTGGATGCGCGAGGTGCTGATTCCGACCTCGGCGCCCAGACCGAACCGGTAGCCATCCGCGAACCGGGTGCTCGCGTTGTGGAAGACGCAGGCGCTGTCGACCGAGGACAGGAACCGGACCGCGGCCTCCTCGTCGTCGGTGACGATGGACTCGGTGTGCCCGCTGCCATGGGCGTGGATGTGGTCCACGGCGTCCTCGAGCGAGTCCACGACACGCACGGCACACGCCAGCGCGCCGTACTCGAGGTGCCAGTCGGCGGGAGCCCGGTCGACGGTGACGCCAGCCCGGGTCAGGGCCTGGACCAGAGGCTCGGGATCGACGTCGCAGTGTACGAGCAGCGTCTCCATCGCGTTGCAGGCCGACGGGTGGTCGGTCTTCGCGTCGAGCACGATGCGGATGGCCATCTCGAGGTCGGCCGAGGCGTCCACGTAGACGTGGCAGACCCCGTCCGCGTGGCCCAGGACCGGGATGCGGGTGTTCTCCTGGATGTGCCGGACGAGCGCGTTGCCGCCACGGGGGATGACCAGGTCGAGCACGTCGTCCAGTGCCAGCAGCTCAGCGATCTCGCCGCGGGTCTCGACCAGCCCGACGACGGGGCCGAGCTCGAGCGCCTCGGTGACCACCGCGTGCAGGCAGCGGTTGCTGTGCCGCGCCTCGGAGCCCCCCTTCAGCAGCAGCCCGTTCCCGCTCTTCACAGCGAGCGCCGCGACTTGGGGCAGCACGTCCGGGCGGGACTCGAAGATGACGAGCAGGACGCCGATGGGGGAGGTGACCTGGGTGAGCTCCAGTCCCGTCGCGAGCTGGCGGCGAGCGACCTCCCGTCCAAGCGGCTCGTCCGATGCGGCGATGCTCCGGATGCCGTCGGCGAGCGTGTCGAGCTTGGCCTGCGACAGGCTCAGTCGAGCCCGGAGAGCCGGGGCCAGATCATCGGCCGCTGCGAGGTCCAGGGCGTTGGAGGCCAGGATCTCGTCGCTGCGGTCGAGCAGCGCCTGAGCCAGGCGCTCCAGGGCAGCGCGACGGTCCTCGGTCGAGCGCTGCTGGAGCGCATTGCCGGCCTCACGAGCGGCGCGGGCGAGCTCTCTCACAGGTCCTCCAGGAAGACGATCTGGTTGCGGTGCACGAGCGTCCCGCGGTCACGCTGGCCCGCCGAAGCGCGCGCGTCGGTGCTGGTCGCCTTGGCCACCCCGCGGGCGATGGCCGAGCCGTTCTCGTCCCGGATGGCGATGACGTCGCCGACCGAAAACTCGCCGTCGACGCGCGTCACGCCGACGGGGAGCAGGCTGGCGTTCCGCTCGAGCAGCGCCTGACGGGCGCCCGTATTGACGACCACGGCGGCCGTTGGAGACGTGGCGAACCGCAGCCAGTTCCGCTGCCGGGACTGCCCACCTCGCCTGGGGAACCAGGTCCCAACGTCATCGCCGGCGACCACCCGCTCCAGCACGCCGGGCGAGAAGCCGTTGGCGACCACCACGTGCGAGCCGCCCAGCGCGGCGACCTGGGCCGAGGTGACCTTGGCCTGCATGCCGCCGCGGCCACCGTGCGAGGCGGCGCCGAACCGCACGTCCTGGCCGTCCCAAACCGGGATGCGCTCACTTCCAGCTTCGTCGGGAGGACCGGTGAGCAGGCCGTCCACATTCGTCAGCAGCACCAGCAGGTCGGCGTCCAGCCCCGCGGCGACGAGCGCGGCCAGGCGGTCGTTGTCGCCGAAGACGCCAGCGCGGTCCTCGACGAGGCCCGCAGTCGAGACCGCGTCGTTCTCGTTGATGATCGGCAGCGCACCGAGCTCGAGCAGCCGCTCCAGCGAGTCGGCCAGCGCGACGTATCGAGGGCGGTCGTGGAAGTCCGACTCGACGAGGAGGACCTGGGCCGTGGGGACGCCCAGGCGGCGAGCCAGCACGTCGTACAGCGACATGAGCGCGCCCTGGCCCGCGGCGGCGCAGGCCTGCTTGTCGGCGACGGACTTGGGGCGGATCTTCAGCCGCTCGGCCCCGAGCCCGATGGCCCCGCTCGTCACCAGAAGGACCTGGATGCCTCGCTCGCGCAGCTCGGCGATCTGCTCGACCAGCATGCCGAGGCGACCGAGCGCCAGCCGACCGTCCTCTCGGGCGACCACACGGGTGCCGACCTTCACGACCATTCGGCGCGTTGTCTTGAGCGAGGAGCGCATCCACGCCGTCTATCCAGGCAGGGGAGAGAACGCCTCGTCGCCGTGGATGGTCAGGTACATCTTCCAGACGCCTTCGCACACATGCGCGTACGCGCAGCGATGGCACTTCTCCATGTGGTGCTTCAGGTCGAACCGCTTGCGATCCTGCCAGTTGAAGCGAGCGCGCCCGTCCTCGACCTTGGCGATTCCGTGGTCGCCGCCGCTGCTGCGGACAGAGCAGTCCGTGTCGAGATCCCGGAACTCTCCCAGGTACTTGCGGGACAGCCGGCGGTTCGCCAGGAACTCGGTCGGGAGGACGCACAGCGGGAAGCCGCCGAAGGTGAACGACCTCTTGAAGTGGAACTCGTTCAGCACCACCGCCTTCATCAGGACCGGCACCACCAGGTCGTACGCGGGCGTCAGCGAGTAGTCCTCGTCCGCGTAGCCCTCGCTGCGGATGAAGTTCGCTCGAACGTCGTCCAGCCCCAGGCCGAAGAAGTACTTCAGCATCTTGGGCAGGACCTTGTAGTTCCAGCCGTTGAGGACGATGTTGACGCTGACGTTGTCGACCAGGCGCCCTTCGTCGCGCTTCTTGCAGAGGATCCGTAGCGCTGTGGCCTTCTTCTCGAAGTTGCCGGGCACCCGCGTCAGCGTGTCCTCCAGGCGGGCGGTGTGGCCGTGCGCGCTCACCGTCACGCGGGTGAGTCCGGCGTCCAGGAGTCGGTCGACGTAGTGCTCCTTCCGGAGACGGGTCGCATTCGTCGCGATGGCGATGCGGGTGAAGCCCAGGTCGCGGGCGTGCGCCATGGCCTGGGCCAGCCATGGGCAGGTCGTCGGCTCGCCGCCCAGGAAGCCCAGACTGCGGTGGCCGGACTCGTACCAGCGCGTGATCTCGTCCTTCATCTCGCCGAGCGGCATGAAGGACCGGTCTTCCGCCTTCGGCAGTCCGTCGAGGCAGAAGACGCACTTGTTGTTGCACGCCTTGCCGACGTTCAGCTCGATGTTCTTCCGCATGTCCCGACCTGCCTCAGGTCGGATCAAGGGATCGGCGAGAGCTCCGGTGTCGGCCACAGGGCAGTGTAGCGGTCGTACACCCCCACGCACACTCCCGCGCGTGAGCAGTCCCTGCAGGCGTCCACGTGCCTCCGCTTCCGGGCGGGCGTCCAGGTGAAGTAGCCCCCGTAGACGACCTTTCCGGGCTGACTGAACCACTCGACGGTCACCCGGGGGTCCCA
Source organism: Pseudomonadota bacterium (assembly GCA_024228935.1). GTDB lineage: Bacteria > Myxococcota_A > UBA796 > UBA796 > CAJQPC01 > JAAESX01. The sequence goes on along the minus strand of JAAESX010000134.1, from coordinate 50,267 downwards.
GTGCAGGTCGTTGCTGAGCATGCGCTGTTCGGGCGCCAGCACGCACATCGGGATGCCGAAGAAGCGCAGCGTGGCGTGCTGGGCCTGAACCGTCGGCAGGACGCGCATGAGCGTCGAGAGTGGGACCGCCAGGTCGTCGTAGGCGTCCAGGGCGGCACCCTCGGGGGTGGTGTTGCTGACGACGATCAGGTCCAGGCCCTGCTGGTCCAGGACTCGGACGGTCTCGAACAGCTGCTCGACGTTCTCGCGGCACATCACGGTGTTCACGGCCGCCATGAAGCCTGGGCGCAGCTCACGCGCGAGCTCCAGCGCCTGCATCTGCTTGTCGAAGCTCCCGGTCCGACGCGTGAGCGGGTCGTGGACCTCGGCGGAAGCGCCGTGGATGGAGAACAGGGCCTCGTCCAGGAAGGGGAGGGCTTCGGTGGCGAACGCCCGGTCGGACAGTCGCGTCCCGATGGTGCCGACGCTCGTTCGCATGCCGAGCTTCTTCGCCAGCCGAAGGACGTCGAGGAAGCGCGGATGGATGGTCGGCTCGCCGCCTGTGATGTGCAGGTGGTTGATGCCGTTCTTCGCGTGCAGTCTCAGGGTCTTGGCGACGCGTCCCCAGGTCACCGGGTACTTCTTGTACGCCTGCATGCGGTGGTCTTCGCTGCAGAACACGCACCTCTCAGGGCACGTGTACGTCAGGTGCAGCTCGAGCCGCTTCATGCGCTGGCCCTGCGGACCGATCCAGCGGTTGCTCATGCATGCCTCCGGCGCTTGCGCAGGTAGGCGGGCATCAGCCGCTCGACCAGCCGGGTGAGCGCCGCGTCGACCGCGTGGGTCGAGGCCAGGACGTGCGGGGCCAGCTCGCGATCGAGCAGGCCGTTGGTCCGCTCGGCTGCGGCCGCGAGGTCCTCGGCGCTCGGCGGAGAGTCGAGCGTGCCGGCCCGGGTCTCCTCGCGCAGGTGGTCGAGCTTGCCCGAGAGGCCCACGTTCGAGGGGTGGATGCTCCCGTCCGCGTCCACGATGAGGCCGGCGTTGAAGAACGGCGTCGGCGCCCAGGTGAACAGGTTTCGCAGGTACAACGAACCGTTCGTCTTCCAGGCCTCCTCGAAGACCGTGGCGATGTCGGCGAAGGCTCCATCGAGGTCGGCCAGCTGCTCGTCCCGCCACGGAAGGTAGTAGCCGGGCAACAGGTTGAACCGATGAAACCCCAACGCTCTCAGGTGGTTGAAGTTCTCGAGTGCATGGCGCGCACTCGCCGGCGGGATGGCCATGGTGACCACGACCCGGGGCGTGCGCAGCAGCTCGGGCAGCAGCGAGACGATGTGGTCGTAGGCGTCCGGCACCCCCTCGAGCGCCTTGCGGAAGCGGCGATGGTCTGCAGGCCGGCCGTCCATCGACAGCGTCAGGATGAGCTTCCGATCGACGCGCACGCGTTCGAGCCAGGTCGTGTCGAGGCCGAGGCCGTTGGTCGAGAGGTACGTCCGCTCGATCGAGGGCTCGGACGAGGTCCGGTCGAGGACACTCCGGACGACGTCGGGAACCAGAAGCGGCTCGCCGCCGAAGAGCTTCACATCCCCGCCGTCTTGGGCGATGAACACATCCAGCGCCCGATGCGCCTGGTCGATGGACAGCGAGGGCCAGCCATCCTTCGCGGTGGGGCAGTAGCTGCAGCGGAGGTCACATGCGCGGGTGACCGTCAGGATCAGCTGGGGACGCACGCTGTTGTCGAGCCTGGGGGTGCCGAGCGTCGGCCCTCTACCACTGCCCGTGGGAGCCGTGGGAGCCGTGGGAGCCGTGGGAGCCGTGGGAGCCGTGGCTTCCGTGCGAGCCGTGGCTTCCGTGCGAGCCGTGGCTTCCGTGCGAGCCGTGGCTTCCGTGCGAGCCGTGGCTTCCGTGCGAGCAGTGCGTGCCCAGGGCGTCGGGCAGGTCGGCCAGGGTGCGGTCGAGCTGGTCCGGGTCCAGGTCCAGGCCATCCGCCGCGTTCAGCAGCAGGAGCGACGGGTTCGCGCCGGGCTCGGACGCTGCCGCTTCCTGCTTCTGCAGCAGGTCGGACGGTCGCGTCGAGACCGAGGGGAGGACGGGGGCATCGGTCGGACCCTTGCCCGAACCGCCGTTGTCAGAGAGTGGCATTCACGCCTCCTCGGCCGCGCGGGCCCGAGTGATCGTCCATCGGCGAAAGATCGCCTCGGTCGACCCGTCGGAGTCCTGGGCCAGTTCGTTCAATAGCAACTTCACGGTGTCCATGTGCTGCTGGCACTTCGGGGTGTTCGGGCGCTGCCCGAACAGGTCGCCGTTGTCCATGTAGTTGTGCATCGGCCGCGCTCCGCAGAACGGCGCGTTGAAGCAGGTGCTGCACCCCGGGAGCGTGTCCAGGAGCGAGCTCGTCGCCAGCGCCTTTACGGTGGGGTGGCTGTAGACCTCGTCCCACGTCGAGCTGTCGACGTGTCCGATCTGGAAGAACTCGTCGCCCGCAGCGGCGACCATCCGGCCCTCGTCCGAGGGGTAGAGGCGTCCGTCGTAGCCGTAGCTGAGCTGCCCGGTGCCGCTGCCGATGGGTGAACGGATGTCGACGAAGTTCGGGTCGTCGGGCGTCAGGAGCTTCTGCAGGAAGATGGCCGCGTGGCCCTCCTGGATCTGCACGCCCTGCCGGTTCAGCTCGAGGATGTAGCCGAGCGTGTCCGAGTAGAACTCCATGAACTCGTCCATGGTGTAGCCGATGGCCTTCCACGTCTTCGCCGCGAAGCCGAACGGGTTCAGGGGCCGCAGGTGGACGTTGCGGATGCCCAGGTCGACGTACAGGTCGACCAGCTCGCGGCCCTTGCTCAGGCCCGCTTGCGTGGTCGTCATGAGCGCGTCGACGTGGAACAGCTCGGGATCCATGCCGCGGGCGACATACTGCTCGTTGAACCACTTGATCCACTTGATGACGGTCGCATGGGCGCCCGTCCCGCCGCGCCAGGCGCGGTTCTGGTCGTGGACCTCCTGGGGGCCGTCGAGCGACGTGCAGACGAGAACGCCGTTGTCGATGAGCCAGTGGCCCATCTCCTCGGTCATGTACGTCATGTTGGTGACGACGGCGTGGAACAGCTCCTTGTTCTCGTAGCGGTTCTTCTCGATGCTGTACTCGTAGATGAACTGCATGATGTCGAAGCGGATGGTCGGCTCGCCGCCTTGGAACTCGAACCCGATCGCAGGCGATGGGCTCTGCATCGCCAGGTCGACGACCTTCTTGGCCGTCTCGATGCTCATGTCCGTGTCGACGCGGTCCATGTCCGTGCGCGAGGCATGGCAGTAGGCGCAGGACTGGTTGCAGCGCAGCGTGGTCACGACCCCGTGCAGGTGCGGCCCCTGGTCCAGCCAGCGCTTCTTTCGGCGGATGCGGTCCGCCAGCCCGTTCAGGTCGCTGCCGTCTCGCAGGAAGCCCTTGTCGACGAGCGCGGTCTTCAGGGCGCCATCCTCGACCGTGTTGGCCAGGAACGCATCGAACTCGTCGCGCTCCAGGAGCTGCCACTCGCCGGCGTCGTTGGTCATCACGACCTTGTCGCCGATCTGGTCCCAGCGGAAGAAGCCGACGTGGTCGATGGGCCCGGCGGGCTCGTCGATGGTGAGGGTGCGGGTCACGGCTGACCTCGCCACGCCTGGACGCTGGCCCGGAGCACGTAGTTGGAGAACTCGTCCGCCAGCTTGTCGCCGAAGTGGGGGTGCAGGTCGGCCAGTGAGACGAGCGTGTCGTGCTCGTTCTCCTCGACCCTCACGGTCGCGAGCTGCCCGAACGCCCGAGCGGCGGCCTGGACGGCCTCGGGCGTGTAGAGCGAGCGATGGAAGCGCAGCTCATGCACCGGCGTCGGTCTCCCAGGGAACCTCGATCTCGAGCGGATCCTCGTCGAGCTCCTCGGCGTCGAGCTCGGCGAGGAGGGCGTCGATGGAGCTGGTCTGGCTCTGGCTGAAGAACGCCTTCGCCATCGTGTACTCGCGGATCTTGCGGGTGCTGTCCCCGACACGGACGCGCAGCGCCTGGTTCAGGAGCTCGTTGGCGAACTCGCCGGCGAGCGCCTCGAGCGTGGCCTCGTCGGCGTCGCCCTTCGTCCGGAGCTGGACCTCGACGCGCTGATCGGCGGGACGGTCCAGGAACACATAGCAGCGGTCCACGAACAGGTACGCGGCGCCGTAGATGGCATCGAGCGGGAACAGGGACTCGTCGATGGGGAAGCGGACACGCCGCTCCTCGAGCTCGTAGGTGAGCTGCATCAGATCAGGCTCTTCGGGCCGTAGAGGGCGACGCGCTCGGAGTGGGTCTTCAGGCGGGCGAGCTCGTCGTCCGCGCCCTCGCGCAGCTCGTTCTGGCGCATGACATCGCCCAGGTGGCGCACGACGCGTCCCAGGTGCTCTTCCGTCTTGCGAGCGCCCGCGCCGCCGTCCATCAGGATGAGGTCCAGGAGCTCGGTGTGGCCGAGCCCCTTGGGGGTGCCGTCGTGGTAGCAGATGTGCACCCGAGCGCCCCGGCCCTCGCGGTGGTGCAGGTTCAGGACCCAGGCACCCCGGTCGTTCGACTCGATGAGGCCCAGGTGCCAGCCGAAGGCCACCTCCTGGCCGAGCTGGTAGGGCGCGAGCAGCCAGGTCGGACCATCATCGGGGTCGATGGCCCCGGGGTCGAGCGCGGGCAGGGCAGCCTGGGCGTTGAGGGGGATGGTCGTGGCGGCGGCACCCACCGCCAGGCCCTTGAGGAGGTCGCGTCGGTTCATGCTCAAAGCCCGTTCGTGATGGTCAGCTCATAGTGCTGACAGCTTGGGGTCGCGCTGCTGTCCCGCAGGACCTCGACGTACCAGTCATCGCTGAAGTCGGAGCAGACGTTGTAGCCCTCGGTCCCGCTGTAGTCGCAGTACCGGTCGCTGCCGGGGGCGTTGTCGTAGCCGGAGGTCCCGTCGTTGGTGTCCTCCTGGTCCCAGTCGAACTGGGTGTAGCCATCGCCCGTGCTGTTGCAGACCTGGCCACCTGAGCTGTAGCTGCTCTGGTAGACCATGAACTCGTAGGTCCCGCTGCCTTCCGTCAGCTCGATCGCGAGGTTGAAGTCGTTGTATCCGGCGGCCAGGTCGGCGGAGTTGTCGTCCGTCGTCGAGATGAGGTACCAGTCCTCGTCCGTCGAGTTGAGCACGTTGCCTTCGATGGTGATGGTCACGCTGCCGTCGTCGGCCAGCGAGGCCCACTCGTCGATGGCGTTGCCGTACGTGTCGCCGTAGCCGCTGGTGTTCTCGTAGGTGTCCTCGGGGTCACACGCGGTCGTCGTGACGGTGTTCGAGTTGCTCGAGACGTTGCCCGCCGAGTCCTCGCAGGTGGCGTAGACCTCGGTCTCGTACCCGCGCGTCACGTACGAGGTGTGCGCGACGGCGCCGCCCGAGGTGCAGGTGCCGGTCTCGGTCCAGGAGCCCGTGCTGTCGGACAGGTAGAAGTCCAGCGTGCAGTTGGCCTCGCAGGTCCCGGTGATGCTGAACTCCTCCTCGTTCCGGTAGGTGCCCAGCGTGTCGAGCACGACGGCGTCGGGGGCGGTGACGTCGAGGATGGTGACCGTGTCGCTTCCGTAGGTGCCCGAGTCCTCGCCGTCGGTCGGGGTGACCTGGCAGTCGATGACGTCGTTGTGGGCGGTCGCGCTCGAGTCCAGCGAGGCGCTGGTGTAGCTCGTGCCCGAGCCGTTGATGACCCACAGGTAGGTGAAGGAGATGGTGTCGCCGTCGTCGTCCGTGCTGGACCCCGCGGTGACGTTGCAGACCAGCGTGTCCTCGGGCTCGGGCGAGGCCGGGCTGATGACGAGCGTGGGCTGCGATGGCGCAGAGTTCTCGACCGTCGCGGTCGGGGAGAGGACGGGGTCGCCGTCACCGAAGCTGTCGTACGGCGTGGCCTCGCACTGGATGAGGTCGTTCTTGGTCGTCTTGCCGTTCGGGTAGGTGTCGGTTGCCTCGCCCGAGTCCTCGAAGGAGTTCACGAACCAGCGGTAGCGGTACTGCTCGGTGTCGCCTTCCGGGTCGTCCCAGCCGATCGGCGTACAGATGACGTCGTCCAGCGTGTAGATGGGCGTCGGGTCGAGCTGGACACTGTCGGCGCTCGGCAGGGTGTTGCCGATGCTGACGGCGTCCGTGCCGGCCGGGCCGTAGGCTTCGCCGTCGTAGGGGAAGACCTGGACCTCCCAGTACTCGCCTCGCTGGGTGACGCCGGTCGCGACCTGCGGGACGGTGCCACTCGCGTGGAGCGCGCCGTCGACGTACCAGTCGTAGCGGTAGGTGACGAGGTCGCCCTCGGGGTCGACGCCCGCGGTGATGATGGCGGCCTCGAGCAGCTCGCCGGAGCCGGCGGGGTCGGGGCTGATCTCGACGACAGGCGCCGAGGGCGCGTCATTGACGTGGACCGTCGCGGTGTCCTGGGCCGTCTTGCCCGCCGTGTCCATGACCAGGATGGTGAGGAGATGGTCGCCTGGGGAGAGGTAGGCGCTGCCGCTGTAGTCGCCGCTGGTCGTGCCGTCGGTGGGGACGTCGAGGGCGCCGTCGGCGCTGCTGGTGATGGTCACCGTCAACTGGTCGGCCTCGTCCTCGGGGTCGCTGATCGAAGCTTGGAAGACGACCAGGTCGCTGGACTGCAGGACGTCGGCGTCTTCAGGGGCGTGGAGCGTGACCTCGGGCGGCTCGTTGTAGCGGATGTTCAGGGTGACGGTGTCCGCGGCCCGGTCCAGGCGCGGGTCCGTGGCGGTCGCGGTGACCTTGTACTCGCCGGCCGAGTCGAACGACGCGACGCACGTGGCGATGCCGTCGGCGGGCACGTAGGTGTCCTCGCAGACGGTCTTCTCGCCTGCGGTCCAGGAGACCTTGATCTCGTCGACGTCGGTGTTGTCGAGGGTCTCGACCTGGGCCGCCAGCTCGATGGGCTCCTGTTCGTAGTACAGCGAGCCATCGGCCGGCTTGAAGATGTTGATGGCCGGAGGCTCGTGGTAGACGGTCACCCCTTGATCCGAACAGGACGCAAGGATGGCGAGAAGAGCAGGGGACACGGGGTTCTCCGCGAGGACACAGCGGGAAGACTACCCCTGAATCGGCCTCTTCAGTAGCTCGGATGTTCGAACAGATAGATGACGCCTGAGCCCAGGCCGCCTCCGCCTGCATTCGCGGCACCCAGCGCGAAGCCGCTCGCCTCGCCGTAGATCATCGCTGGACCGACCTGGTGCAGCCCGTCCCCGGCGTTCCCGCCGATGGCTCGCCAGTCGGCGTCGCTGTTGTCCAGGACGCCCGAGAGCGGGCCGTAGAAGCCGTAGACCACACCAGCCCCGGTCGCTGCGGTCGGTACGCCCACGCCGATGTCGTCGACCCCGTCTCCGTCAAGATCGCCGAAGGCACCCAGGTGCTCGCCGAAGTCGTCGATGGTGCCGTCGCCGATCAGGAACATGTCGCCGTCGTCGAGATCGACCGAGTCGTTGATGGGGCCGAACAGCACGTAGACGGTCTCGGCGTTGGGGGCGGAGACCGCGATGTCGCCGTAGCCATCGCCCGTCGCGTCGTTCAGCGCGAAGACCGAGGTGCCCGCCAGGTCGCCGGCACCTTCTCCCTCGAAGACGTAGTGGTCGTCCAGCTCCCCGGCGCCCGTCCCCGGGCCCTCGATCAGGTAGGCAGCGCCCGACCCGAAGGCCGAGACCTGGGCGCGTGGGGCGCCCACGAGCACGTCGGCCAGGCCATCGCCCGTGACGTCCCCGACCGAGACCGAGCTGCCGGCGCCGCCCGCCGCGCTGGGGCCGGTCAGGCCGTCGGACGACAGGTCCTGGTCTGCGGTGATCGGACCGTTCAGGATCCGCAGCACGCCGTCCGCCGCCCGGTCCCCGGTCTCGGTGGGCGAGCCGATGGCGAGGTCGGGGGTGCCGTCGCCGTCCAGGTCGCCAGCATCGAAGCTGTAGCCAGCCTGTCCGGAGTGGCGGCCCTTCAGCTTGATCGCGTCGCCCGCGTCCATGTCGGCATCCAGCTCGTCGCTCGCGAACACGAAGACGGCGCCGTCGGAGCCGACCGCGCCGGGCTCACTCGCCAGGAGCACTGGGACGCCTTTGCCCATCAGATCGCCGGTCCGCACGAGGTCCACGCCGAAGAAGCTGCCGTTCTCGCCGTGGATGGTGACCGAGGCGACCTCGTCGACGTTGTCCTCGCTCGTGATGGGCCCGTACAGGAGGTACGCGGCGCCGTCGTCCACGCCATCCCGCGGAGCCCCGACGAACAGCTCGTCCGTGCCATCGCCGTCCAGGTCGCCGGCGTTCTCCATGACCTTACCGAGCCCATGTTCCGGTCCATCGCCAAAGACCCGCATGACGGCGGTCGAGACACTGAACGGCCCGCTGAGCCGGCAGCCGGTGCCGTCGCAGTCGTTGTCGAGGCCGTCGTCGCAGACCTCTTCCTCGTCCGGGTTCACCTGGGCGTTGTTGTCGTCGCAGTCCAGGCTGTCCGTGGTCAGGACGCCGTCGCTGGCGCAGGCCACCACCGGCGAGTCGATGTCGCCGAAGCCGTCGCCGTCGTCGTCGTTGTAGTAGGTGTTCCCGTCGACCGGGTCGTCGTCGATGTCCCCGTCGCAGTCGTTGTCTTCGCCGTCGCAGACCTCGGGGGCGCCCGGGTAGGTCTCGGGGTTCTCGTCGTCGCAGTCGGGGAGCTGTCCGCCCACGAAGATGAAGTCCCCGCCGGGGTCGTCGCAGGCCCACGTCTCGGAGATCGGGTCGTGGTAGTTGTCGTTGTCGTGGTCCGCGCCGTACAGCTGCGCGTCGATGGCGTTCTCGTCGATCTCCGCGTCGCAGTCGTCCGACAGCCCGTTGCAGATCTCGTTCGCCCCCGGGAAGATGCCGCCGGTGTTGTCGTCGCAGTCCCCGACCTGGGCGGTGTACCCGGCGGGCTCGTCGCAGGCCTCGACGGTGTCCGTGTCGACGCCCCAGCCGTCCGCATCGGCGTCGCGGTACCAGGTCTCGACGTCCTCGGACGCGCAGTCGCCGGAGTCGGCGGGTTCTGCGGCCATCCGGTCGTCGTACTGGCTCTGGGTGATGAGGGTGCAGCCGAGCGTCAATAGAAGCATGACGAGAGTCTATCGACAGATGAAGAAGCGTTCGAGCTCACAGGGCCGGTCGTCCCACTCGCCGAGCCCCGGCTCGTTCATCACCGCACAGTTCCGCGTGTCGTCCTCGCCAGGCGTGCTGCCCCACGCGGTGAACGTCGTGGCGGTCGTCTCGTCGAGCCAGACCCAGGTGCCTTCTGTGCCCGCGTCGGACAGGCCGATCCACCACTCGCCGCGATCGATTCCGGCCGGGTAGAGCGAAGCGCCGGACTCGGACGCGATGAGGTTCCAGCTCGAGCTGTCGACGACGGCCAGGTCGGTTGCCAGCGTCTGGCAGTGGGCTCGCGCCTGCGTCCAGGTGGTCGGGGTCCTGCAGAACAGGAGCGCGCCGTCGGCCTGGCAGTCGGGCTCCCAGGCCTCGGCCTCCTGTCCGAACGGCGGGCGGAAGACGTAGAGCGCACCGGCTCGGTCTGCATAGGTGGACTCGCGCCATGCCGATGACAGGAGGTCCTGGATGCCGTCGCCGTCGGTGTCCGCCAGGAGCGCCCAGCGGCCGAAGTAGTCGTCCTCGGCCTCGGCACCGATGCGGATGCTCGCGTCGCCGGTCGTGAAGTCGCCGCCCGCGACCAGGTCCATGCCGCGCCACAGGTAGATGGCCTGTTCGCCCGCGGCGCCTGCCACCAGGTCCGCGCTCCCGGAGCCGTCGGTGTCACCGACGAGGGGGCCGACCCCGTACAGCCCGAGCCAGGCGTCGTCGGTGTCGGCCTGGACGGTCGCGAATGCGTCGTCGAGCGTCCACTCGCCGCCGGCGGCCAGGTCGCTGCCCAGGAACAGAGACAGCGTGCCCGGCATGTTCAGCCCGGCGGCGTCCTCCTCGGACCCCACCGCGAGCTCGGCCAGGCCGTCCCCATCGATGTCGCCGGCGCCCGCGGGCTCGCGTCCCAGGAAGGCGTCCGAGGCGGTGCCGTAGACGCGGACATCGGCGGCGCTGACGTAGCCGCCGCCCAGCGTCCCCCCGAACCACACCGCGACGGTGCCGCTGTCCGTGCCGTCAGGGTCGGTCTCGGGCGCGCCACCGACCAGCTCGGAGATGCCGTCGCCGTCGATGTCGTCGACGATCGCGACGCTCGTGCCGAACAGCCCCTCGCGCACACCGCCTTCGTACAGCACGTCGGCGTCGTCCGGGTCGACCGCTCCGCCGGACAGGTCGGTGAACACCAGGATGCGACCGGACTCCCGAGCCGGCGCGTCGGCGTCCGGATCGCCGACCGCGATGTCGTCGACGCCGTCGCCGTCGAGGTCGCCGAGCGCGATCGAGCCGCTCATCCGGTGCGTGGCTTCCTCGCCGTAGAGCGTCCAGCTCGAGAGCGCGTCCAGGTCGCCGTCCGCCAGGTCCTTGGCCAGGACCAGGTGGACGGCCCCCGCGTCCAGCGCGACCGTGTCGTCCCCGGGCGAGGCGACGAGCATGTCGTCCAACCCGTCGCCGTCGGTGTCGCCGAACGCCAGGGCGTTGGTGGCCTGGGCCTCGTCGATCTCCAGGTCGGGGTCGCCGAGGACCACGACGGCGGGGTCCATCGAGGCGCCCAGGAACACGAGCAGGTCGTTCTCGCCGGACCGGGACAGGATGACGTCGTCCAGGGTGTCGCCGTCCAGATCGCCGGTGCCGAGCGTGAAGCCCGCCTGCGCCGACTCGGTCGTGTCCCACCACAACTGCTGGCCCTGCCAGGCGTCCTCGATCCACTCGTCGACCACGCCGTCGCAGTCGTCGTCGATGCCGTTGCCGATGGTCTCGCCGCCCGAGACGGCCGTGAACTCCAGCGTCGTCGGCTCGCCTTGGAAGAACCCGTCGTCCGCCCAGACGCTGACGGAGTACGAGCCGCCGGGCTCGAAGGTCTCTCCGGGGTAGGCGAACTCGCCCCAGACCTCGTTCCCGTCGGTGTCCTCCCACGTCACGTCGTAGGTGAGCTCGTCGCCGTCGGGGTCCTCGGCCTCGGCCAGGATCTCGACCTCGCCTCCGGTGCAGGACGTCGGCGGGTTCGGGACGAGCTTGATGAGCGGGCTGCCCGGGGGGCTGTTTCCGACGAACACGGCCTCGGACCAGAGCGTGTCGCTGGTGTGCTCGTCGTCGGCGACGGTCAGGCTGCACGCGACCTCGGTGTTCCGCGGCAGCTCGGCCTCGAGGAGGTCGGTCTCGTTGGCCGCGTCGACCCCATCGACGGTCCAGGACCAGGTCGAGGTCAGCTCGTCGCCGTCGGGCTCGACCGTCTCGCCGACACAGGCGAGGGGATCGCCCACCTGGGGACTCGAGGGGTCGATCGTGACCGAGGAGATGGTCGGTGCCGCGTTCAGCAGCACCACCTCGGCCTCGACCGGTGTGCCGAAGGAGAACCCGTCGCTGATCGTGACCTCGACGTGCACGAGCTGGTCGCGGCGCGCCGTGCCCGAGGGCAGGGCGTCGACGTCGATCGCTTGTTCGACCCCGTCGACGCTCCAGGTGTACCCCAGCGTCGTCTCGTCTCCGTCCAGGTCCACCACCGCCGTGACCGCGGTGATGTCGTCGGTCCCGTACGGGGCCTCGGGCTCCAGGCGCAGCTCGGCGATGGCCGGCGCGTTGTTGGTGCGCGGCTCTCCTTCGGGCGCGGTTCCGGTGCAGGCGAGCAGGAGAAACACGCCGAGAGCCTACTCGGCGTGTGTCCGGTCGGGGCTCAGAGGCCCGACCACTTCGCGATGATCTCCTTCATGACCTCGCTGGTCCCGCCGCCGATCGGCAGCAGACGGACGTCCCGGTACGCGCGGCAGATGTCGTACTCCTCGACGTAGCCGTAGCCGCCGTGGAACTGCAGGCAGTCGTACGCGACCTTCTGCGCGAGGTCCGCCACGTGGAGCTTGGCCTGGCTGACGTACAGGGTGGCGTCGTCCAGGTTGTTGAGCGCGTCGACGGCCCGGTAGGTCAGGAGCTTCGCCGCCGCGGTGCTCGTGAGGTGCTCGGCGAACTTGTGCTTCCAGACCTGGAACTTGCCGATCGGGCGGCCGAACGCCTGACGCGTCTTCCCGTACTCGATGCAGTCGGCCAGCTGGATCTCCATGCCGGCGGTGCCCATCAGCGCCGCGACGAGGCGCTCGCCCTGGAAGTTCTTCATGATGTGGATGAAGGCCGCGTTCTCCTGCCCGAGCAGGTACCGCTGGGGGATCCGACAGTTGTCGAAGTGGATCTCGCTGCTGTCGATGCTGTGCGTGCCCAGCTTGTCGAGCTTGCGACCGACGCTGAAGCCGGGCGTGTTCGTGGGGAACAGCACGAGCGAGATGCCGAAGTGGCCCTCGTCGCCGGTGCGCACCGCCAGCACGATGAAGTCCGCCACCGACGCGTTGGTGATGTAGGTCTTCGCCCCGTTGATGATGTAGTCGGACCCGTCCTTCGTCGCGGTCGTCGTGATGTTCGCGACGTCCGAGCCGGCGCCGGGCTCGGTGATGCCGAGCGCCGCGATGTACTCGCCCTTGATGACGGGGACGAGGAACTCCTCACACTGCTCGGGGGTGCCGATCTCCGCGACGACGGGGGTCGCCATGTCCGTCTGGACGAGCGTCGACATGATGACGCCGCCGTTCAGGGACTTGCAGAGCTCCTCGACGTACGCGGTCGTGTACCACCAGTCGAGGCCCAGTCCGCCGTACTCCTCGGGGAACCGGATGCCGAGCAGGCCGAGCTCGCCCATCTCCTTGAAGACCTCGCGCACAGGGAAGCTGCGGGCCTTGTCCCACTCGTAGCGGTGCGGCGTCAGGCGGCTCTCGGTGAAGTCGCGCACGGTCTTGCGGAGCATCTCGTGCTCGTCGTTCCAGGGCGGGAAGGAAAGGGGCATGGGGACTCCGAAGGCAGAATGTAGTCACTGACTACATAGCAGTATTCCGCGCCTGACGGGGCCGCGGTGGCCGTTCGGGGCGTCGGCGATCTCAAACGGCACTTTGGCGAGGCCGGATCTGGCAATACACTGCGCGCGCAAGAGGTCCCTCCATGCTCATCACCATCCTCGCCCTTTCTGGCTGCCGTACCGAGTACAGCACCTTTCGGCCGTCGCTCGACCTGACGGTCACGCTCGAGGACCCCACGCCGACGGCGGGGGACGAGGTCGCCTACCTGGCGTACATGGACGGATCGAGCGAGCCGCTGGCCCTCGACGGCGACCTGTACATGGTCAGCTCGCACGAGGAGGGGATCCTGTGGGACGAGCTGGCGGTGAACCCGACCATCGCCGGACAGCACGACCTGACGTTCAGCACGATGTTCGAGGGCGAGCTCTACACGACCACCGTCGAGATGCAGGTGGCTGCGGGCGCTCCGACGCGCATCGACCTGCAGCTGGCGGACCTCCAGGTGGACGCCGGTGAGCTGCTCGAGTTCGGCGTTCGAGCCTGGGACGCCTACGACAACGAGACGCCCACGACCCACGTCGAGGTCACCACCGACTCGGACATCGACGGCAACGTCATGTGGTCGACGGTCCCGGGCACCTACACGGCGACGGCCGCCGACTCGAACACCGGCGACACCGAGGAGTTCCTCGTCGTGCCGGGGCCGGCCGTGGGCCTGGACCTGGAGCTCTCGCGCACCAACCTCGAGGTGGCCGAGACCGCCATCGCCACGGTCACCATCGTGGACGAGTACGGCAACGTGGCCGGTGACGAGCCCTGGGACCTGTGGGTCGATCCGGCGCCCGACGTCGACGTGAACTTCAACGCGCTGACGTTCTGGGCCGAGGGCAACTACACGGTCTACGCCGCGACGCTCGACGGGGCCTTCTCGGACTCGGTCGGGCCGTTCCTCATCGACAGCAACGGGCCGGACCTCGAGGTCCTGATCCCCGAGCGAGGCACCCAGACCACCGTCAGCGGCCAGTACACCAGCGGCACCGTCTACGAGGAGTGGTCGGGCGTCAGCTCGCTGACGGTCAACGGCGAGACCGCCACCGTCAACAGCGACCTCACGTGGGAGGCCTGGTCCGACTACGACTACGGCATGACCGTGCTCGAGACCCTCGCCATCGACGGCGACGGCAACCGCACGACGGACACCCGCGCTGTCCTGTCGGGTAGCTACAACGGCTACGGCTATGGCGTCGGCGACGGCATCGAGGTCCGCATCACCGAGTCTGGGTTCGACACCATCGAGGACCTGGTCGGCGACTTCGTGAACACCGACCTGCTCGAGTCCGCGCTGCCGAACCCCGTGTTCGAGGACAGCAGCGAGTCCTGCATCTGGTCGCTGTGCATCACCTGGTACAGCATCTACTTCACCGTCAGCAACCCGAGCATCGGGAGCACCGGGCTCGACATCGACCCGACGAGCGGCGGCTACCTGGACACCGAGGCCGTGGTCTACAACCCGCACCTCGACTTCAACGCCAGCGGAAAGCTCCTGGGCATCAGCTACAGCCAGTCGGGCTCGATCGACGCCGACTGGATCAGCCTCGGCATGGAGATGACTCCGTACGTCTCCAGCGGCTTGATCGGCGTCGACATCGCGAACGCCTCGGTCGACGAGCAGAACTTCGACTTCGATCTCGATGGCTGGCTCTGGGACATCATCGACTTCTTCGGCATCCCGGTGGACGCGCTCCTGTGGTCGCTGATGGAGGGCCTGATGGAGGACCTCATCGAGTCCGAGGTGCCGGACCTGCTCGAGGACGTCCTCGCCGACCTGGAGATCGCCCAGTCGTTCGACGTCGAAGGCAACACCTACCACTTCGATGCCGTGCCGTACTCCGTGCCGGTCGACGACCTGGGCCTGACGCTCGGGCTCGAGACCTACTTCACGGCGGACACGTGGGTGAACCCGTACACGGACTCGCCGGGCAGCCTGGCGTACCCGTACACGGCGCCCACCTACGGCAGCACCACGAACGCGATGATCCTCGGCCTGTCGCAGGACTTCCTGAACCAGGCGTTTCACGCATTGTGGGCGGGTGGTCTGCTCGAGCAGGAGATGCCGGCCGAGGAGCTCGGCCTCGATCTGGGCGACCTCGGCGACGCGCTACCGTTCTCTGAGCTGGCGGTCGGGATCTCGGCCTTCCAGCCGCCGGTCGTCGTGCCGGGCACGGGTGACTCGCTGCTCGACCTGCAGATCGGTGACCTGGAGATCAGCCTCTACGACGGGGACATCGCCGAGTCGAACCTGTTCATGCGGTTCTACGTGACGGTCGAGGCGGGCCTCGAGCTGGGCACGACCTCGGACAACACGCTGTCGGCGGGGCTCGGCGAGTCGAGCATCAAGTTCGACCTCGTGTACCCGAACGAGCGCAGCATGCAGGCCGAGGGCGTCGAGAACTTCCTGACGACCATCGTCGACACGCTGCTGCCGTCGCTGACGGATGCGCTGGGCGAGTTCGCCATCCCGGACATCGAGGGCTTCACGCTGGACAACGTGACCATCGAGCTCGATGGCGCCGAGGACGGCTACGTCACCGCGGGCGGCGACCTCAGCGTGAACTGAGGTCTCTCACCGACGCGACTACGCGAAGAAGTCGCGCTCGACGTCGGAGAGGCTGTCCTCGACGGGCTTGTCGGCCAGCGCGATCGGCTGCGGGGCGGCCGTCTCCGAAGGGAGCTCCACGGCCGGCGCGGGCGCTTCGACCAGCGCGATCGGGGGCTTCGTCTCGACGAACTCGACGACCTCGGCCTCGGACTGGTCCGGACCGGTCTGGGTCACCTCGGCTTCGCTCTCGTCGATCTCGATCTCGGCGACCGAGACCTCGGCGGGCTCCTCTTCGACGTCGCCCTTGGGCGACATGTCGTAGTGCTGCTCGAGGTACTGCACCGTGTTGAACGCCAGGACCGGGTCCATCGGGACGTCGGCGGCGAGGTCGCGGGCGGTCTGGTAGCCCACGACCGAGACGAGGGGAGCGCCGCAGACCGGGCAGCTGCCCGACTCGATCGCGAAGCCGAAGCTCGCGGGGGTGCGGTGTCCGTACAGGCAGCGATGGTCCATGCAGGCCTCCAAAGACGCCCTGCTAATACGACTACAGGGCGGCGACGAATTCCGAAGCGTCGCTCGACCCATCGGACACCAGCAAGAGCGCGGACCGGGAGACCCGGTCGGCGTCGCCCGCGGCGAACTTCTCCTGCACGCGCTCGACCGTGTTGGCGTGGTCCCAGCCGGGCGCTCCCTCGAGGGTGTCGCGCCGCTCGGGCCAGAACCCGCCGCGGGTCGTGTGGATCTTCACGTCGATCGGCAGCACGTAGCGCCAGGCCGAGGTGTCGAAGCTGCTGAGGTCTCCAGCGTGGCGTCCGAGGCCGCCGAGCAGCTTGTCGGGGCGTGCCTTTGCGAGGGCCATGAGGTCCGTGGCGTGGGGCGCATCGGGAGCCGGAAGCGTCGTCTTGAACGCACCCATGGCGTGCTTGAGCTGGGGGAGACCGACGCCGGAGAGGAGCGGTCCTCCGAGCTCGAACAGGGAGGTCAGAGCGGTGGCGCTGTGCTCCCAGGCGTGCTCGACCCGGATCTTGCCCATCAGCTCGCGCAGGTCGTCGCGGCGGTCCGCCCAGAAGGCAGGATCGACCTCGGTGGCACCGAGCTCGTGCGTCAGGGCATACGCGGCGTACGCCGACTTCAGGCTCCAGCTGAAGCTGTCTGCGCCCACGCCCGACATGTGCTCCATGGACCAGGTCGGCCAGGGGACGCGGATGACGCACTCGGTCCACTGGTCTGGACGGAGGCGCTTGTCGGCGGCTCGCATGTGCCGGTCGAGGATCTCGACGAGGGCCTGGAAGGCGACCTTGTGGTGCAGACAGCCTGGCGTGAGCGAGTACGCGATGGTGCGCGTGAGCCAGGTCGTTCCGAGCCCGGAGAACGCAGCGTGCAGCGGCACGGGGCACCCCAGTGCCTTCTGCCAGCCGTCGCCGTCGAGGAGGTCGAGCGGACCGGTGCCTCCGGCCTGCGCCAGGTCCACGGCCTCGACGCCGGCCACGACGGGCTCGGCGGAAGCGAGGGCGCGGGTGAGGGGACTGCGAGCGAGTCCGGTGAGCGCGGCGGCGCTGCTGCCGGCGAGCGACAGGGCCAGGGCGTGAGCGAAGCGGGTCGCGTCCAGTCCCCGGAGCTTGGCGGTGGCGGCGGCCGCGGCGACAGCCTGGAGTCCGCCCCAGCCGAGACCGCTGCCGGGCGCGAGGAGGCCGGAGGCGCCGAGCCGAGCGCTGATCTCGTTGGCGACGACGGTGGCGGTCAGCAGCTCGCCGAGCGTGTGGCCCGAGGCCTCGGACCAGGTGGCGCAGACACTTCCCGGGCCGACGGGACCCCACAGGATGTGGTCCTGGTGGTCCCACGCTGCGGCCATGCCGGCGTGGAAGCGCAGGGCGGCGCGCTTGTTGGTCTTCTTGGGGCTCCCGACCAGGCGCTCCTTGCCGCGGGAGCTCCCGAGGAGCTGGGCGCCCAGGGGCGTCGCCGACGAGAACCGCACGGCGCCGGCGATCGACAGGTGCTGCAAGCGCGCTCGCTGGACCACGTCGTCGGGGAGCTGGTCGAAGGTGACGGAGGCGGCCCACCGGGCCTGGTCACTCAGAACCGACATCTCGTCCTCCGCTTCAGTAGTCGAAGCTGCACTGCGCGCCAGCGGTGAAGAAACGCCCCCCGATGGGGATGCTTGCGCCATCCACCGCGTAACCCGCGCGGGGTTCGTCGGGCTCGGGGCGGGTCAGCGTCCCGCGCGCGAGCGTGTGGTACTGGAAGAATGTGTCCCAGTGAACGGGCCCTTCGATGCTGGGCGCGATGGAGCGATGTGACAGCCCCAGGCCGATGCCGAAGATCATGCGATCGGCGTCCAGGAGCGCGGTCTGCCCGGTCTGGCCCGACAGGGGGCTGGGCTCGTACCCGAAGCCGCCGCGCACGTTGAAGCTCTTGAAGCCCGGCGCGATGCGGGAGGGGAACTCGGGCAGGAACAGCTCGGTCCCCAGGTGCAGGTTCCAGGTGTCCTCGAACTGCACGCCGCTCACATCGTGTCCGTTCTCGATGGTCAGGTCGCCGAGGTCCGCCATGGTGGCCTGCAGCTCGGCGTTGATCAGCTGGGTGGAGTTGAGCTGCATCGCTGACCAGCGCGTGTAGCTCACGTCGGCGTAGGTGTGGAAGATCGACTCGAACGACCACGACGCGCCCATCTGGAACTGCATGGGCATGTAGTGGTCGTAGATGCTGATGTAGACGTCGCCGAGCGCTGCGAGCGAGACGGGCTCGAGCTCGCCAATGTCCTCGGCCGAGGCGTTGAGCTGTGCGTCCAGGTTCACGTCGACCGGGATGGCGCCTTCGTTCCGCCAGACGAAGCCGAGCGCAAGGCCCTCGAGCGGGTCGATGAGCTCGCCGGGAGCCCACTGGAGACCGAACACGGGCACGGCCGACGGCTTCAGGTCGAAGGACAGGTCGTGGACCCGCGCTTCGAGCGAGACGACGTCCTCGACCCCGGCATCCGAAGGCTGGTCACCGGCGACGACCGAGTCGATTGTGAACGCCACGTCGAGCACGGATCGGGAGAGAAGCCGCACCCCGCCGCCGACCTTCAGGCTGCGAACCGGCTCGGCGCCAAAGCCCAGCGCAAGGGCGTACCGCTGCGTCCGGTTCCGGTACATGAAGTAGTTGGGCAGCTGCGGATCGGTGGTCTGCAGCCGCAGGAGGCGGTTCTGGGGGATGAAGAGCGAGGCCCCGAATCCGAACCGCGCGCCGATGGGCCGCCGGATGCCGAGCATCAGCCCGTCGCCCTTGTCGTACTCGCCCATCTGGAGCGGGGCGTCGTTGTCGTCGATCAAGCCGTCCTGATTGGTGTCCCAGTACAGCGGGGGGATGTCGTCGAAGTCGAACCGGACGAGGGCGTAGCCGACCAGGACCTGCGACTTCTCATGGCCGGCGAGTGCGGCCGGATTCAGCAGGGCCGAGCCGGCGTCTCCGGCCAGGGAGATGCCGCCGTTGCCACGCCCCATCGCGCGTGCTCCGAAGCCGTAGAGCTCAGCGGGGCTGGCCAGCGCAGTCGACGCCAGCAGGACGGTGAGCACCGATCAGCCGTAGCCGATCTCAGGCACCGGGGTCAGCGCGAGCTGGCGCAGCGTCTCGATGAGACCGCTGGGCGTCTCCTTGGGGAGCGCCTGGCGCAGGCACGCCATCCGGGCGGAGAGGCAGGCCGTCGCCATTCCGGAGCCGCGGTAGGGACCCTGGTCGCCGGCTTCGCTGGTCGAGTAGCCGTGACCCAGGAACTTCCCGGTCAGGTTGCCCCGTTCCTTCCGCGGGAAGCGATGGGGAGCGAAGTAGTAGAACTTCTCGAGGGGGCAGTCGGGGTGACTGGCCGCGCCGACGGTCTCGGGGAGGTCGGCGGGGTACGCGCGCTCGCCCTTCGGGTGGGCCGCGGCGAGGACGACCGCGCCGCTCTCGACGGCCAGGGCGCAGCAATCCCGCAGGAGCAGAGCCTTGCCCATGTTCGGCGTACCGAGGGACAGGTTGATGACGTGGGCACCGTTCCGACCTGCGGTCTCGATCCCGGCGGCCATGAGGTCCGCCGAGGTCTTCAGCCGCGCGTCCATGATCTTGACCGCGAAGAGCTTCGCCTTCGGAGCGAGCCGATGGACCGCAGCAGCGATCTCCGTGCCGTGGCCGTTGTTATCGTGGAACTCGGCGCCGAGCAGCGCATGTCCGGTCGCGCTCAGGCTGATGTTCCAGCCGTCGACCTCGACGTCGCTGAGGCGCGGATCGTTCTTGTCGACGCCGCTGTCGATGATGGCGATCGTGATCCCGTCGCCGTCGTAGTCGTTGCCCCTGAACCGCATGTATGTCCGCTTCTGCCCGCTGGGTTTGGTCCGAGGACCGAGGTGGGATTGTACCGGTTTGGTCGTGGCCGACAAGGCAGCGCGTTGCCGCGCCGATAGCCGGGGACTAACCCGATGCGGTGAGTGACGCTGCAATCCCGGGGCCTTCCGGGCCTCAGACCGAACCCGAGCTTCTCGCGCAGGTTCGCCATCGGCTCGACGAGGTCGGCGCGGCGCCACGCGTCGAGGGCTTCGTGGCCTGGCCGGGGCCCCTGGCGGATGCGGCGCTGCACGCCCTGCTGATCGGGCTCAGCGGTCTGTTCTGGGCCGAACTGCCGCAGCTCGGCGTCCTGGCCGTGGGCCTCGTCGTCCTGGCCTCGTTGGCCCAGCGGCGCGGTCATCGAGTGCTCCGTCACCTGCTCCCGAGGCGTCGCTCCTACAACATCGTGGGGCGCGTGGGCGAGGGCCCTCGGAAGGTGGTCGCCTTCGCGTTCGTGGACGGATCGGCCAGCACCGGCGCCGTCGCGACCGCGGTGCGCATGGCCGTGTGGGCTGCGGCGGGCGTCTCCAGCGCGTGCTTGCTGCTCGCCTGGGCCGGCGTGGAAGCGGGACCGGTCCACTCCGTCCTGCGGGTCCTCTCCTGGGCCCTCGCTGGCCTCGGAGGGCTGGGTATCGCCGCGGCGTTGAGGCTTCGCTCACCCATCGACGCTCGCCCCGTCGAGCAGCTCCTCTCCCTGGCGGAGCGCCCGCCCGCAGGGGTCGAGCTGTACCTGGTGGCGTGCGGTGCAGGCTGGCCGCATCTGGACGGCCTCCGGGCGCTCGAAGAGCAGCATCGCCACGAGTGGGGTGGGGACACCCGCTGGCTGTACCTGGGGGGCTCGGCTCCGGCGCGGGGGTGGCTCGCACGTCAGCGCCTCGCCACGCTCGACGCCGGCAGTACCGCCCAGCTCCTCGGGCCCGAGTACGATGCGTTCGATGCCGATGTGGCTTTCGAGCACAGCGCTGGCCGGGATGCTGTCCGGGGTGGTGACGGGACCTGACGGCGCGCCCCTGGCCGGTGTCACCGTCGTCGCGTACGACACCCAGCTCGCCAGCACGGTCGGCACCAGCTCCGAGGACGGCACCTGGTCGCTCGAGGTCCCCGACGACCGGCGCTACCGCGTCCGCTTCGTCCCGCTCGGGCAGAACCACGTCGAGCGGTACCACGTCGGCGCCTGGGACTACTGCGACGCGGCTCTGGTCGACCCGGGACAGGACGAGGTCGATGTGATGCTGCCCGAAGGCGGGGTGCTCAGCGGCGTGGTCGCTTCCGGTGGCGAGCCCGTGGCTGGCGCGATCGTGCGCTGTCGGGGCGAGAGCACCCGGGCGCGGGACGAGGTCGCGACGACGACCGACAGCGACGGGGTCTACGCCTGTGAGGGGCTGGACTCCGCGTCGTCCGAGGCCGCCGACTACACCGTGCGGGTCGAGCAGCCGGGCCACCCCGACCAGTACGTGCCGGGCGTGATCTCCTCGACCGAGGCCACGCTGTTCCGGGTCCAGCGCGGCATGACGACCGAGGCGGACCCCATCGAGCTGCTGGACGGGGTGACTGTCTCGGGGTGGCTCGACGGGAGCGACGGACCGGTGGTCGGCGCTTCGGTCCATCTCTACTCGGGGGGGCAGGTGGTCTCGACCGTCTCGGACGCCGACGGGGGCTTCCAAGCCGAGGGCGTGCCCGAAGGCGACCTCATCGCGTGGGCCTCTCGCGAGGGCTGGTCGCTGACCTACTGGCCAGATGACGACCGACCCATGCAGGCGCTGGCCGTCGTCGAGGACGAGGTGGTCGAGGATCTGACGTTGTTCCTCGAGGACGAGGCCGCGCTGGTGGGGCTGGTCGAGGTCGAGGGCGATGCCTCGGGCATCACGCTGCTCGCCTTCAACGACGCCGGCACCGTGGGCATCGGCGCGCAGGTCGAGGAAGACGGCGCGTTCCGCATCGGCCGGCTGCACGAGGGGAGCTACAGCCTCTTCGTCTACGCGGAACCCGAGGGCTACCTCGAGGACTACGCCCGCGACGCGGACGGAGAGCGCCGCTGGTTCGACGTCGAGTACGGGACCGACAGCTACCCGGTCCTCATCGAGCCGCAGGAGGCGGCGGCGTTCCGCGGCACTGTCACCGACGAGCAGGGGGCCCCGGTCTACGGAGCCACCGTGTACGCGACCTCGGGCGAGCTGGACCCGGGGCTCACGAAGACGGCCGAGGATGGGACCTACGAGCTGCGCGGTCTGAGCGCGGCGGACTGGGAGGTCGAGGTGTTCCAAGGGCAGTACTGCCTGAACGACCCGGACCACGTCTCGGTCTACTGGGCCGGCACGGTCGATGCCCGCCGGGCCAGCACCATCGCCGTCGCGGCCGGAGAGGTGGTCGAGGACGTCGACTTCGTCATGCCCATCGACAGCGACCACGACGGCATGGGCGACGGCTGGGAGGACCGGCACGGCCTGCACGTCGGCCGCAACGACGCCGCCGAGGACAAGGACCAGGACGGGGTCGCGAACCTGACCGAGTACCTGGACGGGACCAACCCCAACGACACGGTGGGCTGCCGGGGGGGCTGTGACGGTGGCACCGGCGCCGGGGGGTTCGCGTTTCTGGGGCTCCTCCTGGTTCGGAGGCGCCGATGATCAAGAAGGTGCTGATCGGCGTCGTGGTCGGCGTGGCGCTCCTGGCGCTGGCGTTCTGGGGCGTCCCCGTGGACGACGTGCGAGGCGCGCTCGCGCAGATGAACCCGCTGTGGCTCATCCCGGTCGCGCTGATCTTCCTCTACCAGCAGGCCATCCGCGCCTGGCGGCAGCAGATCATGGTCAAGGCACTCGTCCCGACGACGACGTACTGGACGAACCTCGGCATCCTCTGCATGGGGTTCCTGTGCATCAACACCTTCCCGGCTCGGCTGGGCGAGGTCGTCCGGCCCTACCTGCTGATGCGGAAGGAGGGGCTGCCGATGGGGGCGGGGTTCGGCCTGACCTTCGTCGAGCGCCTGCTCGATCTCACCGCCACGCTCGTCATCCTGGCGCTGGTGATGACGTTCGCCGACCTGCCCTCGCACACCATCGAGCTCGCGGGCCGGGCCTGGGACGTGACCGACCTGGGGACCACCGTCGGCACGACGCTGCTGCTGCCGTTGCTGGTCATCGTGCTCTCACTGCTGTTCTTCGGGCAGTGGGTGCTGAAGACCTCGAAGGCCATCCACGTCTTCATCACCGCGCGCATCTCCTGGGGCTGGCTCGACCGGCTCGGCCTGGCCGCGCTGAAGTTCGCCGAGAGCTTCGTCCAGGGGCTCGAGAGCGTGCGGAGCCCGACGCGGCTCGCGGCCCTGGTCGCCCTGACCGCGGCCACCTGGGCGGGCAGCGCGTTCCTGTACACCGCGCTGGCGGCGGCGTTCGGGTTCGCCGACGCCATCCAGTACCTCGAGGGCCTGGGCGTGATGGTGCTCATCATGCTCGGCACGATGGCCCCGGCGCCTCCTGGCTTCGTGGGCGTCTACGAGGCCGCCGGTCGGGGCGCGCTCGCAGTCTTCGGAGTGCACGGCGGGGACCTCGACAGC
Organism: Pseudomonadota bacterium; assembly: GCA_024228935.1. Classification (GTDB taxonomy): domain Bacteria; phylum Myxococcota_A; class UBA796; order UBA796; family CAJQPC01; genus JAAESX01. The sequence goes on along the minus strand of JAAESX010000134.1, from coordinate 26,868 downwards.
AAGGCGCTCGCGTACACGCTGGTGCTCCACTACTGGACCTACTTCGTCCAGGCGCTGACCGCGTGGTGGTTCTTCCGCCGGGAGAGCGAGGGCTGGTGGGAGCTGATGCTCTGGGCGGTCGGGCGGCGCAAGAAGGACCCCGCGCCGGACGCGGCAGCGGGCTCAGTGGACGTCGAAGGTGAGCAGTAGCTCAGCGCCCTCGCGCGTCAGATCGACCTCGACCTCGGACACGTCCCAGTTGTCCTGGAGGACGCCGAGCGCTTCCGCCTGACTGCGGATGGGTTGCCCGTTGACGCGTTGGACGACGTCGCCCTTCTGCAGCCCCAGCTCCTCGAGCGTGCTCCCAGCGACGACGCGGGTGAGCTCGAACCCGTCGACCTCGCCGGTCTCGTTCTTGTGCTGTCGGAGACCCGTCCGCAGGTCCGCCTTCGACGGCTCCCGCATCACCGACTCCAGATCCTCGCGGCGGACGTCCTTGTGGCCGGGCGCAACGGGCTGGTCCTCGAGGTGCAGGATGGCCAGGCGGCTCCCCAGGTCCAGGACGACCTCACCCGGCGAGGTGGCGAGCACCTCGACGCCGGGCTCCAGCGCGTCCCCGATGCCATAGCCGAGGGTCTGGCCCTCGTGGGCGATCCAGGTGCTGGCGAGGGCCTCGGTCCACGAAGCCAGGGTCCCCAGAGACCCAGGGGTGCGGCGAGCAGCATTCCAGTTCCGATGGCCGCGGCGAGACGAGTACGCATGGGACCTCCCGCGTGGTCCCTGAGCAAGGCTCATGCCAGGTGTTCGACGGGGGTTCTCGCCGGGTTCCCCGACATCCGTTCAGCGGGAGGGCCCGCGAGCGTCGGCGTGGGAAATCCTGTCAGGCTCGCCGGACCCAGACGCCGTAGACGGGCTCGCCCTTCTCATCGAACTTGCGCTGGTAGTTCGTGCGGACGTCCTCGCCCCAGGGCGCGCCCAGTCCGCTGACGTCGTCGCAGCGCCCGAGCACGCTGTACGCGTCGTGTCCCGTCGCGGCCTCGATGAGCGCCTCGACGTTGATGAGGTGGTCCGTCTTCAGCCGGATCTCCGCACCCGAGGCCAGCAGCGGCGCGATGCGGTCCAGGAACTTCGGGCCCAGGAGCCGGTTCTTCGCGTGTCGGTCCTTGGGCCACGGATCCGGGTGGTTGATGTAGAGCGTGTCGATCTCGCCCGGGCCGAACAGCTCGTCGAGCGCGTTCGCGTCGTACCGGCAGACCCGCGCCTGGGACTCCGCGTCGGCGGCTCGCAGCTTCTTCGCCGTGAGGATGACGCGCTTGAACCGGATCTCGACGCCGAGCCAGTTCTGGTCGGGGAACTTCGACGCCATGCCGGACAGGAAGAAGCCGTTGCCCGGCCCGATCTCGACCTGGAAGGGGGCCTTGCGCCCGAACTCTTCGTGCCACCGTCCGCGCTGATCCGCCGCCTGGTCCGCCGTGAGGACCGGACGCCCCCAGCTCCGGTGGAGCTTCAGGTAGGGGTTCAGATCGGGGTGGACGTACTCGTCGGGGGCCTTGTCCTCGAAGGTCCGGTCGCCGGTCGGCTCAGAGGGCATTCGCCTTCCACGCGGCGCCGTCCGTGTAGAGCTCCTTCTTCCAGACGGGAAGTCGCTCCTTGATGGCCTCGATGACGTAGCGGCTCGCCTCGTAGCTGTGCCCGCGATGGGGCGTGCCGACCGCGATGACCAGGCTCGTCTCGCCGATCACCAGCTCGCCCGTGCGATGGGCCAGCGCGACCTTCGTCCCGGGCCAGCGCTCGATGGCCTCGGCGCAGATCGCGTCGGCGACGGGGCCTGCGAGCTCCGGATAGGCCTCGTACTGCAGGCCGCGGACGGGGCGCCCGTCGAAGTGGTTCCGGACGATGCCCTCGAAGACGAGGACCGCGCCGAAGCCGGGGTCGTCGACCCGAGCGCGAATGGCAGCGACGTCGAGCGTCTCGGCGGTGAGCTCGAGCATCAGCCGCCTCCGACGGGCGGGATCAACGCCAGCTCGTCGCCCTCGACCAGGACGTGGGTGGGACGGACCAGCTCGTGGTTCACGGCGTAGCCGACGGGCAGGGCGCCCTCGGGACTGGGAGGGAAGAGGTGCGCGTAGGCCTGGGCGACGTTCGAGCCATCGGGGATGGCGACGACCTCGTCGTTGCAGCCGCGCTGCTCTCGGAGCTGGGCGAAGTACCGGACGGTGACCGTGGGCATGGCCTTCCAGTAACCTGTGTCCCATGCTGTCGGTCCTGCTCTCATTGGTCCTCGCTTGCGGACCGGACGAGCCGATCCTGCCGGGCGTCGTCGTGGCCGAAGAGGGAACGACCGCGTCCGAGTCGGTGACCTACACGAAGTCCGAGGGCGTGTTCGTCGACGTCGGCTACCTCGCGGGCCGGAACTTCGAGGAGATGCGCGGCGAGGTCTCGCAGCAGCTCGGGGACATCCAGGAGGTCAACGACCTGGGGGCTCGGGACGGCACCGAATACGTGCTCGAGACCGGGCGCGTGAAGGTCAAGGACGACGTCATCTACTTGATCCACGTCGATCTGGACCGGCCGATGCGCCAGAGCTCGGCGATGTCGACCCTCGGGCTCCCTTCGGAGATCGACGCCCCGTACATGCTCACGACCGAGATCCGCCTGCGCTGGCACGCGGGCTTCGACCGGATCCGCATGGGGCGCGCCACGCGGGACGACGACCTGGTGATCTGGGTCGAGGCGCTGAAGTTCGACCCCCGGGACCGGTGACCTGGGGGATACTGGAGGTCGCAGGGCCCCGGCGGAACCCCATGACCCCACGAATCCAACGCACGCTGCCCGTGTGGCTGGGGGTGACCTGCGTCCTGTCGGGGTGCGGGGTCGAGAACCTGGTCCGAGGGCGCGACGAGGTCGTGGTCGAGGACGTCGTGGTCGTCGAGACCTTCGAGCAGGAGCCCCACGCGCGGGTCGATCTGCTGTTCGTCGTGGACCACACCGGCTCGATGGCCGAGGAACAGGCGGCACTGTCCGCGTCGCTGGACGCCTTCGTGCTGGCCATCGAAGACCTGGGGCTGGCCTACCAGATCGGCGTCGTCAGCACGTCGCTCGAGCCGGGCGAGTACGGCGTCCTGCATGGCGAACCGTGGATCATCACCCCCGCGACCGACGACCCGGTCGAGGCGTTCCGCCAGGCGCTCGAGGTCGGCACCGAAGGCAACGACGAGGCCGGGCTGGCGGCGATGGTGGCGGCCCTGACCGACGACTTCGCCATCGAGGAGAACCGGGGGTTCCGGCGAAGCGACGCCGGCCTGCACGTCATCGTCCTGTCCGATGACGACGACGCCTCGGACGAGGTCCTGGGCTCGGATCCGGTCGAGGCCGCGCTGGACGTCCTGGACGGCGAGGCGGTGCTCGACGGCGCGCTGGCCCAGTTCTCGGCCGTCATCGGCAACGTGCCGGACGGCTGCCGAGGGGATGGCGGAGAGGCGTTCCCGGGGACCCGATACGCCGAGGTCGCGGCCAGCACGGGCGGCGTCGTCGCGAGCATCTGTGAGCCCGATCTGGGCGACGTCGTCGAGGACCTGGCCGCGCTCACGGCCCAGTACCCCACGCGCTTTGCGCTCCAGGCGCTTCCCGACGGCGACGTGCGGGTTGCGGTCGACGGAACCCGCGTCGACGAGGGCTGGACGGTCGAGTCCGACCCGCCCGTGCTGGTGTTCGACGTCGCCCCGCAGGCGGGCGCGGAGATCCAGGTCCGCTACACGCTGGCGGCCGAGTGATCCTCTTCGTCTTCGCTGCGCTCGCTGATCCGGTCGACTCCTGGAACCTCCAGCAGGACGACGGGGGCCTGGTGCCCGCGGCCAGCGACATCCAATGGGCCTGGGGTGCACCGTCCGTGGGCCCGGCCAGCGGCGCGACCGGAACGCGAGCCTGGGGCACCGGCCTGCACGGGCCCTACCTGAACGACGCCGTCGGGCGCCTGCGCCTTCCCCCGCGCCCGCTCGCCGGCATCAGCGAGCCCATGCTCGTTTTCGCGCACTGGTCGGACATCGCCGACGGCGACGCCGCCTGGGTCGAGGCGTTCGACGGGACCACGTGGAGCGTGCTGGAGCCCCCGTACGGGTACCCGTCGAGCGAGGGCTTCACCGGCTCGACGCTGGGCTGGGACACGGCGTTCTTCGACCTGGGCGGGCTGGACGATCTGTCCGATGTACGGCTCGTCTTCTCGGCCGACGCGAGCGTCCAGGGCGTCGGCTGGTTCATCGACGACCTTGAGCTCTGGGACGGGGACATCGTGCCGCCGCGCATCGCGACGCTGAGCGGCCCCACCGACACCGAGGAGCTCGACGGTCCGTACACGGTCGAGGCGGCCATCGAGGACGACCACACCGTCGTCGAGGCGTTCGTGTTCTGGGAGACCGCCAAGGCCAGCGGGTTCGAGCCGCTGCTGGAGTCCGGCGGCACGTGGGCGGGCGGCATCCCCGGCCAGGAACCCGACACCGACGTCACGTGGTGGATCGAGGCCAGCGACGGGGTGAACGTCGCGGACACCGACACCGAGACGTTCCGGGTGCGGCTTCCCGCGCCCACGGATCTGGCGGGACTCGACGGGCGCATCGTCGACGTCGAGGCCGCCCTGACCTGGAGCGCCCCGGCCTCGTCGCACGTCATCGAGGGCTACGTCGTCGAGCGGCTGGGCGAGACGGTGGCCGAGGTCGAGGACTCCGAGGCAACGGTCGAGGTCCTGGGTGATGGCGAGGACGAGTTCGCGGTGCGCGCGCTCTTTGACGTGGGGCTCGGCGACGCCAGCGACCCCGTCGAGCTGGACGTGGTGCGCCCGCAGTTGATCTCTGTCGAGCCGGACTCCGGGTACCAGAGCGACACGCTGACCGTGCGCCTCGAAGGCGAGTACCTGCTGCTCGTCGAGGACGACGTGGATGTGGGTCTGGGCGAGGGGGTCGATGTCCTCGAGGTCTTCGTGGTCGATGTCGATCGGCTCGAGCTGACCGTGGCGGTCGACGAGGACGCCGCCGAGGGGTTCCGCGACCTGTTGGTCCGCACCGGCGACGTGGTGCTGCCGCTCGAGGACGCCTTCGAGGTCGTGAACGGGGCCGGCCGCCCGGCGCTGGTCTCCGTGCGGCCCGACGCGGTCCGACAGGGCGACGTGACGACGCTGGTCATCACCTCGTCCACCGAGATCGATGCCGAGGAGGTCCTCCTCGATCTCGGCGACGGCATCGTGATCGAGGAGATCCGGGTCGAGGACGACTGCGTCGAGGCGGACATCGTCGTCGAGCCGACGGCGCCGCTGGGGACCCGTCCGATCACGGTCGATGACGGAGAGCGGGTGTTCGAGGGCGTGGAGCTGCGGGTCCGGGACGCACTGCCGGTCACCGAGGGGACGTGCTCACACGCTCCCGTCAACGGGCTCGGGCTCCTGGGTCTCCTCCTCGGGCTCCTCGTTCGGAGGCGCTGATTCGGGCTCGGGCTCCATCACCTCGGCCAGCGGCTTCAGGCTGAAGCTTGCGTTGACCTCGAGCGAGTAGTTCGTCATCACGTGGAGGATGGCCTCGTCCAGGCCCAGTCCCTCGAGGTAGGTGCGGACCTCGCGCCCGACCATGCGGACGGCCTCGGTCTTGACCTTGTCCGAGCTGGAGAGGACAGCGCCGAGCAGGTCGCGGGTGCGCGGGAGCGGGCCGTCCTCGTTGGAGAGGTCGCCCATCATCCGCCGGGCGGCGCCGCGCAGGCTGGGGCCGCGCTTCTTCCGGTCGTCCTGTTCTTCGCTCATGCGTCCACGATAGCGTCAAAGCCTGCCAGCTCCTGCACGATGCGCTGCATCGGGCCGGTGATGCGGCGCGCCGGGGGCAGGGCGTTCAGGAAGACGCGGCCGTACCAGCGGTCGTGGATCCGTCGGTCGAGCAGCGCCACGGCCCCCCGGTCGGCTCGGGAACGGACCAGGCGGCCGAAGCCCTGCCGCAGCTTGATGACGGCCTCGGGCAGCGACCAGGCGCGGAACGGGTCGCGTCCCGAGGCGACGAGCCGCTCGTAGCGGGCCTGCGCGACGGGCTCGGTGGGCACCCGGAATGGCAGGCGCGGGATGATGACCAGTCGGAGCGCTCGCCCCTTGACCGAGACGCCCTCCCAGAACGAGTCCGTGCCGACCAGGATGCTGCCGTCGCTCTCGCGGAACCGACGCAGGAGCAGCTCCCGACTCGCTCGTCCCTGCATGAGGACTGGATGTCGGGCCCCGAGCGCCTGGTCGATGGCCCGACCGAGCGTGCGGACCTGGGCGTGGCTCGTACAGAGCACGAAGGCGCCGCCCCCGGTGGTCTCGATGAGCCGAATCGCCGCGGCCCCGACCGCGTCCAGCCAGCCGCGCTCGTCGGGTCGAGGCAGGTCGCGAGGGAGTAGGAGGAGCGCCTGCTCGCGGTAGTCGAAGGGCGAGGGGAGCACCGAACGGACTGTCTCCTCGGGCCCACCATGGCGCTCCATCCAGTGGTCGAAGCGCCCGCCGACGGCCAGCGTCGCCGAGGTGGCGCCGACCGCCTCCAGGCGGTCCCAGACCAGGTCCTGGAGGACCGGGGCGATGTGGATCGGAGCCTGCGCGAGCTTCACGGCGCCGCGCCGGGGGGCCTGCTCGATCCAGCGGACCCGGTCGCCGTGGCCATCTCGGAAGCTGCGCGTCGAGCTGACCTTCTCCTTCAGGCGGCGGATGCCGCGCGCGAGGTCGAGGACGGGCTGGGCCTGGTCGACGGGGATCTCCACCTCGTCGAGGCGGGCCGCGATGATGCTGAGCCGGTCGCCGGCCCGGGAGAGCTGGGTCTCGAGCTCGTCGAGCGCTGGGGCCGCCCGCTCACGCCAGACCGTTCCGGCCTCGACCTCGTCGGTGATCCGGCGCTGCGGGTCGGGTCCCAGGAGCGTGCCGCCCAGCAGGTCGAAGCGTGGCTCGAGCTCGGCCTTGAGGACCGACAGGTCGTCCTTGGCGAGGCCGCAGATCTCGAACAGGCGGTTCTCCTTGTTCGACCAGCGCTCGGAGATGCGGGTCAGCGCCCCCTTGCGCTTCCGCCGGTCCAGGAGCGGGGTGATGGCCCGGGACAGCGCGCGGACGGTCAAGGTGTCACCCAGGACGCTCGTGGCGGCGTCCTCGAGGTGGTGGGCCTCGTCGACGAGCACGCGAGCGAAGCGCGGGAGCACCCCGTCACCGTCGGTCTGGGCCTTGATCGAGAGGTCTGCGAGCAGCAGCGCGTGGTTCAGGACCAGCAGATGGCTGGCCGCCGCGCGTCGCCGTGCCTGGTAGTAGAAGCACTGGTTGTAGTGGGGGCACCGGGCCCGCAGCGTCGAGTCCCCGTGCGAGCCGATCGACTCCCACAGCTCGCTGTCGACCTCCTCGCCGAGCTCCTGGAGGGAGCCCCCGGCGGCGGTCTCGGACCAGGCGACGATGCGGTCGAGCACCGCCTGGTCGGGGCCCGCGTCGGCATGCATCGTCTTGAGCTTCCGCCGGCACAGGTAGTTCCCGCGACCCTTGACCAGCGCGGCCTCGAAGTCGATGCCCGCCGCCCGGAGGATGGGCAGGTCGTCGCCCATCAGCTGGGCCTGCAGGGACCGGGTGTAGGTGCTGACGGCGACCTTGGAGTCGTTCGCGAGGGCCCAGAGGACCGCTGGCACCAGGTAGGCGAGCGACTTGCCGGTGCCCGTTCCGGCCTCGATGACGAGCGCGCCGCCGCTGTCGAGCAGGTCGGCCACGCGATGGGCCATCTCCAGCTGCTGGGGGCGGTCCTCGGCGTCCGGGACGACGCGGGGCAGGTCCTGCTCGAAGAAGTGGACGAGGCGGCCACGATCCAGTCGGCGAGGGGACTTCCGGGCCGGCTCGACGACCCAGTTGTCGTTCTCCACCTTGTTGTCGACGATGATGACGCCGATGCCTTCATCGCCGTAGCGGTTCGCGAGCTGGAAGTCCGCGTCGCTGGGCCGGAGCACGCCGCTGGGGTGGTTGTGGATCACCACCTGGCCGGCCCGGGGGCGCGTCATCAGCGCAGGAACCGCGCCCTCGGTCCCGCGGCAGTGGATCTCCAGGCGGGACACCCGGCCGAGCGGGTCCACGTCCCCGATGGCGAACACCTCGACGCCTCGGGCCTCGGCGATGGCCCCGGCGAGCTTCGCCGCAGCGGATCGGGTGAAACGAAGGGCGGGCATCCGTGGTCGGTAACGGGGTACGGGATGTTTGGAGGTAGCGATGCGCGTGATGTTGGCGGGAGGCGGAACCGGCGGACACGTCTACCCGGCGCTGGCGATGGGGGATGCGCTGCGTGAGCGCGGTCACGACGTTGTCTACATCGGGGACGCCGGACGGCTCGAGGGTCGCGTTGCGCCTCAGCGTGGCTACGACTTCCACCCCATCAAGGCCCCGAAGTACCCGCGAGGCGGCATCGCCGGGAAGCTCGGGTTCGCCTTCTCGCTCCTGGGCTCGATCCTCGAGGCTCGGAGCCTGCTGAAGTCGCTCCAGGCCGACCTCGTCCTGGGGGTCGGCGGCTACATCTCGGCCCCCACCGTGCTCGCCGCCTGGACGCTGCGCATCCCCCGCGTGATCCACGAGGCCAATGTCGCGCCCGGACTCGCGAACCGGCTCTGCGCGCGCTTCGCCGACCTGTGCCTCCTCACGTACGAGGCCTCGGGCCCGCGGCTGGGTGGGGGCGCCGACAAGAAGCTCGTGGGCTGCCCGGTGAACCCGAAGGTGCTGCAGGGGGATCGTGCCGAGGCCCGGGCTCACTACGGGCTCGATCTCGACCAGCCGGTCGTGATGGTGGTCGGCGGGAGCTTGGGGGCGGCGACCCTCAACGCGCTGGCGCTCGCGTCGGCTCGCATGCAGAACCGCGGCTGGCAGCTGTTGTGGGTGACTGGTCCGCGGTACCACGACGAGGCCGTGCGGGACCTGGGGCAGGTGCCCGAGGGTGTGGTCGTCGTCGACTACGAGGACCAGATGGGGCGGGCCTATGCGGCGACCGACCTGGTGGTGGCTCGGGCTGGCAGCAGCACGCTCGCCGAGCTGACGGCGCTGGGGAAGCCGGCGGTGCTGGTGCCCTCGCCGAACGTGACGGACAACCACCAGGAGCAGAACGCGCGTGGGCTCGAGCACCTGGGCGCGGTCATGGTCCTGACCGAGGACGGCCTGGACATCCCCAAGGCGCTCGACCGCATGAGCCGCATGCTGCGGGACCGGCACCAGCTCGACGCGATGAGCCAGGCGTCGAAGGCGCAGGGGCGGCTCGAGGTGGCGACCGACGTGGCGGATCTGCTGGAGAGCCGCTTCCGCTGAGCTCGACGCAGTCGAGCGGGGGAACCTGCAGGGGTTCCCCCCGAGCGATGCGCTAACGAGCGACTAGTCCGTCGGCTCGACGTCGCTCGGCGTGAGTCGGATGACGATGCCCTCCTCGCGCAGCAGCCGGCGCAGCTCCCACTTGTCGATGTCCTCGAAGTTGTGGAGGACCTTGGCCAGCGACTCGCTCGAGCCGTTCACCGTCTCGAGCGTCGACCGAGCCTCGGTGAGCGTCGCTTCGGCCTCGTCGAGCAGACCCGGGAGTCGGTCGGCGCTCGCAGGCAGGTCGGCGGTGACCTCCTCGAGGTCGACCAGCACGGCGTCGGCACGCTCGGCGACGACCTCGGCCTTGGCGCTCACGCGGCGGACGTCCGTCATGGTCTGACGGGCCTCACGCACCAGGGCAGGGGCCTCCTCGCTGGCCTCGCGCACATTCGCGAGCGTGGCGTCGAGGTTCTCGAGCATCCGTGCCGGGCGCTCCGGGTCGGCCTCGAGCGCGGAGACGAGCGGCGTCACGATCTGATCGACCGCCTGGGGATCGAGCGAGGCCAGCAGCGGCTCGAGCCCCGTCACGAACTGGTCGATCTCGTACTGCCCGCGGGTGTCGGTCAGGACGGTGCCCGAGGCCAGGAGCGGCGCGCCCGGGTCCTGGGGCACGAGCTCGACGTACTTCTCGCCGAGCACGGAGCGGGCGCGGAGGACCACGATGACGTCGTCTCGGACGTCGGCGTCCGCGGAGATGGAGAGCGGCACGTTGGCCTTGTCGAACGCGACCTCGAGCGTCCCGACCCGTCCGACCTCGACGCCGGCGATGGCGATGGCCGCGCCCTCCTTCAGGCCGCTGGCGTCGTCGAACACAGCGACCACGTCGACGGTGTCGCCCAGCTGTCCGACCGAGCCCACCTGGATGGCCATCCAGCCCAGCAGGCCAGTGGCACCCAGCACCAGGAGTCCGACGCCGATCTCGTGCTTGCGACTCACAGGCGGGGGAGCTCCGGGGGCCCGTCATCATCGGGGAGGTGGATGTTTCGCTTCAGGAAGCGGCGCACCATCGGGTGCTCGCTCCGCACGACCTCGGCCGTGGTGCCGTAGGCGATGAGCTTGCCTCCGTACAGCATTCCGATGTGGTCCGCCACGCGCAGGGTCCCGACGATGTCGTGGCTGATGACCAGGAAGGTGATGCCGAGCGTGGCCTTCATGCGCACGATCAGCTCGTCGATTGCGTCCGATGTCATCGGATCCAGGCCGCTGTTCGGCTCGTCGAACAGGACCACCTCGGGCTGCGCGGCGATGGCTCGAGCGAACCCGACGCGCTTGCGCTGGCCACCCGACAGCTCGCTGACCCGGCGATCCTCGATCCCGGGGAGCTCGACCTGCTCCAGCACCTCGGCCACCCGCTCGGCGCGGGCTCGCTCGTTCATGTCGGGGCGGTTGTGGACCAGCGGGAAGGCGATGTTGTCGCCGACGCTCATCGAGTCGAAGAGCGCGCCGTCCTGGAACAGCATGCCGAAGCGGCGCCGGACGGAGAACAGGTCCGATTCGGGCGCCGTCGCCATGTCGACGCCGAAGCACTCGACCTTGCCGCTGTCGGGGCGCAGGAGTCCGACCAGGTGCTTGAACAGGACGCTCTTGCCGGTGCCCGACGGTCCGATGATGGCCGTGGTGGCGCCCATCTCGAAGTCCAAGGACACACCGTCGAGCACGACTAGGTCACCGAACGACTTGTGCACGTCGACGAGTCGGATCACTCCTCGCGTCCGCCCAGCAGCGCGGCGATGCTCGACTTGAGCCGAGACAGCCGGAACGGCTTCTGGATGAACCGGGTGTTGTGGTCGCCCTGGGGGGCCTCGCCCTCGGGGTAGCCGCCGGCCAGCAGGCACGGCACGTCGGGGTCGATGTCGCGGATGCGGTCCAGGGCCTCGCCGCCACCCATTCGCGGCATCGTGAGGTCCATGACGATCAGCTCGAACGGGCCCTGGCGCTGGTAGGTCTCGACGGCATCCTTGCCGTCTGCCGCCTGGACGACGTCGAACCCGGACGCTCCGAGGACCGTCGCGACGAGCTGCCGGACGTCCTGTTCGTCGTCGACCACCAGCACGCGGCCCTCGCCGAACAGCGGGACCTCGGGCTTGGCGACCGGAGAGCGGTCGGCGGGCTGGCTGGCCGCGGGGAGCAACACGCGGAAGGTCGAGCCCTCGCCGAGGTCGCTGCGAATCCAGATGCCCCCCCGAAGCGCGCGAATGACGCCCGCGGTCGCCGCGAGTCCCAGGCCGCGCCCGGTGAACTTGGTCGTGAAGAAGGGGTCGAAGATCCGGCCGATCGTCTTCGCGTCCATGCCGCAGCCGTCGTCCCGGACCTCGACCTCGACGAAGGTGCCGGGGCTCAGCGCCTGGCCCGAGAAGCTGCGCTCGATCGCCTCGGCGTCCAGCGCCGTGCTGCGCAGGGCGAGCACGACGTGGCCCGGGCTGCCGCCGATGGCCTCGGCCGCGTTGAGCGCGAGGTTCATCACGACCTGCTGGAGCTGGGCCTCGTCGGCGAGCACGGTGGGGACGCGGGGGTTGACCTCGAGCGAGACCTGGACGCTGTTGGCGACGGTGCCCTCGAGCAGTGAGCGTGTCTCCTCGAGCAAGCGACCGACATCGACACGTCGGGGGATGGACTCGTTCCGACCGCTGTAGGTCAGCAGCTGACGGGTCAGCTCGGCGGCCTTGCGTGTGCTGCGCTCGACCCGCGAGAGGTAGGTGTAGAGCGGGCTCGCGACGCCGACCTGATCGTGCAGCAGCTCGAGGTTGCCCAGGGCGCTGGTCAGCAGGTTGTTGAAGTCGTGCGCGATGCCGCCGGCCAGGAGTCCCAGGCTCTCGAGCTTCTGGGCCTGGTGCAGGGCGGCGTCGGCCCGGCGGGCGGTGATGGCCGAGCCGGACAGCTGGACGGCTGCCTGGACCACCTCGTCCGAGGTGCCGTTCAGCTCGTCGGGGCCGATGCGGAGCGCCAGCAGGCCCAGGTTCGAGCCCAGTGAGCTGTGGATCGGGACCAGCGTCCAGCCGGGGACCGGTCGGCCGGACCGGAGCTGCTCCTGCTCGCCGCTGTCGAGCCCCGGGGCGGCGCGGACCCGCAGCTCGTCTCCGGTCTCGTCGTAGGCCAGGATGGCGCAGAGCGCTCCGGGGATGCCGTAGCGGACCAGCTCGGCGATGCGCTCCAGGACCTCGTCCAGGGGCCGGCCCGTACCCAGGGCCTCCATGACGTCCTTCCGGTCCTCGAGCAGCTCGCTCGCCAGGCGCTCGCGGGTGATCTCCCGCAGCACGACCAGGCGTCCGCCGTCGTCGCGTGCGCCGACCTGGCCGTCCAGGATCCGCCAGCCGCGGTCGTCCCGAACCGACCACTCGATGCGCCCGGGGGCCGGAAGGGTGGCGGGGTCGCCGTCGACATCCCAGGCCAGCTCGCCGATGTTGCGACCGATCAGCGACTCGAGGCCCATCAGCGACAAGGCGTGGTCGTTGGACAGGTCCACGACCCCGTCTGGGTCCAGGCCGAGCACCGGGACGGGGAGGGGTGCCATCAGAGCGTTGTCGGGGTTCGAGGACGGCAAAGCCGCGGCGTTTAACCCGTCCATCATCCGTAGAACAGCTCGGAGAGCACGTAGTTCAAGAGGACGCACGTGACGGCGGAGAGCACGACCGCCCGATTGGTCGCCTGGCCCACGCCCTCGGGCCCCGGCTCGCTGCGGAAACCCTGGTAGCAGCTGACCAGACAGATGACGACGCCGAACAGCATCGCCTTGATGAGACCCCAGATGAGATCGACCGGGGCGATGGATGTGCTGGCGTGCTCGAGGAAGGTCGTCCCGTTGAGGCCGAGCTGCTGCGTCGCGACCAGGTAGGCGGCCGAGACCATCGCACAGGTGGCGAGCGCCGTCAGGGCGGGCATCGCGAACACGATGCCCAGCAGACGAGGGGTGATGAGGTACGCGTGCGGCTGGACCGCCATCACCTCGAGCGCGTCGATCTGCTGGCGGATGCGCATGACGGCGATCTGCGAGGCCATCTCCGTGCCGGCCTTGGCGGCGACCATGGACGCCGCGATGATCGGTGCCAGCTCGCGCACTCCGGCGAGCGCGACGAACATGCCGACCAGCTGCTGCCCGCCCAGCGGCTCGAAGGCCGAGTAGCCCTGGATGGACAGGTTGGTCCCGATGAACGCCGCGATGACGAGCAGGACCGGCAGTGACTTCACCCCGATGACGTACGTCGACTCCAGGACGCGGGTCAGCGACGGCGGGGACCCCACCGCGACCCGGGCGTAGTGCCCACAGAACAGCGCGAACCGGCCGACGTCCGCGATCATCCGAGGCTCCCGAACAGCGCCGAGGTCAGCACGTAGTTGGCCGTCAGGAAGACGAGCACCGAGTACACGACGGTGTCGTTGACCGCGCGCCCCACACCCGCCGCGCCGCCGGTGGCGTTGTAGCCCTGGTAGCAGGCGACCAGGCCGATGACCGCGCCGAAGATGGTCGTCTTGAGCAGGCCTCCCCACAGGTCGATGGGCCCGGTGAAGGCCCAGAGCTCGGACATGAAGATGCCGGCCTGCTCGCCTTTGAACACGACCGCCGTGAGGAAGCCGCCCGCCAGCCCGGCCACGCTCCCGATGAGGTTCAGGATGGGGCAGGCCAGCGTGAGCGCCAGGACGCGCGGGACCACGTGGTAGGCGACGCCGTCGACTCCCATGACCTCGGTGGCGTCGAGCTCCTCCTTGATTCGCATCGATCCGAGCTCGGCGGCGAAGCTGCTCCCGCCCTGGGCGGCGACGAGGACGCTGGCCAGGACCGGGGACAGCTCGCGCAGGACCGCGACGCTGATCAGCGAAGCCAGCATCCGGTGGGCGCCGAACAGCTCGAAGATCGCCAGCCCCTGCAGCGACATGACCATGCCGAACGGAAAGACCACGGCGATCACGGGCAGCGTGCAGCGCAGGACCACCGTCCAGCAGTGCTCGAACGTGCCGCGCAGGAACCACGGCCCACGAACCAGTCGAGCGGCGACGCGCCCGCTGAAGATCGCGAAGCGACCGATCGCCGAAAGGGACTGCACGGATGCGCAGGTATCGCGTTAGATGTGGGGGCATGTTCCTCGCTCTCCTGACCCTCGCCTCCGCCGATGACAACTGGACGACGGAGGCCGCCGAGCTCCTTCGCTGGCCGGGGGAAGTCACCGACAACCCGATCGTCGTCTCGGTCGAGCCCGGGACCCAGGTCGAGGTCCTGTTCGTGGACGGCGAGCGGGTCCGCGTGCGGCTCGACTCGAACCTCGGCTGGGTCGATGCCAGCGCCCTGACCGCGGAGGCACCGGATCAGCCGAGCCTCCTGGACGGCATCGAGCTGGACTGAGGTGGTCGGGCTCTTCCAGCGCGACATCACCGTCGCCGTGCTCTCCTCGGGCTCGGCGGGAAACTGCACGTACGTCTCGGACGGCCGCGCGGGTGTCCTCATCGACTGCGGCATCTCGACCCGACGGATCCTGGCCCGGATGGACGGCCTCGGGATCGGGGACTGGCCCATCGACGCGGTGCTCATCACCCACGAGCACAGCGATCACATCGGCTCGTCCCGGGTGCTGGCCAAGGCGCTTCGCAAGCGCCAGGGCAAGGCGGTCCCGTTCTTCATGACCCGGGGCACCGACGAGGGCGCCCACCCCAACTCGCGCCCCGAAGGCATCGAGTACGTCGAGTCCGGCGTCCCCTTCCGGGTGCGGCACCTGCTGGTCGAGGCCTTCACCGTCCCGCACGACGTGCTGGACCCCGTCGCGTACAAGGTCGGAGTGGGGGACGTGAACGTCGCCGTCATCACGGATCTGGGCCGTCCGACCGCGCTGGTCGCGCGCAAGATGCGGGACTGCGACGTGCTCGTGCTCGAGTACAACCACGACCTCGTGCAGCTGATGGACGGGGCCTACCCGTGGCACCTGAAGCAGCGGATCCGAAGCAATCACGGTCACTTGTCGAACCAGCAGGCCAGCAATCTCCTGGTGAGTGGGATGGGGCCCCGCCTGAAGTACCTGGCGCTGGCCCACCTCTCGGAAGAGAACAACACGCCGGACAAGGCGCTGGCCTCGGCTCGGGCGGCTCTCGCGGCCAGCAACTGGTACGATGTCGACGTCTTCGTGGCGACCCAGAACGGCATGACCGAGCCCATCCGGATCAAGACGAACGTCTGGTGACATTGCAGGTCGCCTCGGCGACCGGCATGCTGGGACCATGCTTTTCGTCCTCCTCGGGTTGGGTTGTGCCAAGAAGGTCGCGTGGAAGATCTCGCCGGTACCCACCGTCGAAGTCGACACCGCCCTGGTCTCCGTCGCTGCGCAGGGGGCCGAGTGCCGCGAGCTCGCAGACGAGGTCCTGGCCGTCCTCGGTACCCGTCCCGGGGTCCGGATCGAGCCCGACGCGCCGACCCGGCTGGTGGTGAGGGACTGCGAGCAGTTCCTGGCGACCATCGTCGAGGTCCAGGAGGCGATGGGCGACGACATCACGGACACCTCCCGTCGGCGGCTGACTGTCGAGGGCACGGGCGGCGCGACCATCGAGGTCTGGTCCGGCGAGGTCGTCATCGCATCGCTCACGCCGCAGGAGTTCCACACCGAGAGCTCCTCGTGGGCCGACGAGGGACGGATTCCGGCGCCGCGGGCCCGCGCGGTCACCCAGGCGCTGAACAAGGGCGTGGCTGTCGCGGTCGCAGACGATCTGGCGCCTCTGCCCGAGAGTCTCGAGCGAAAGCTCTACGCCAACGCCGAGCCCGGAACGGCCCGGGCGCTTCACAACAGCGCCGTCGAAGCCGAGCAGTCCGGCGACCTGGACAAGGCCATGAGACTGGCTCGGGAGGCCTACGCAGCCGATCCGAGCCAGCGGTCGATGCGGTATCTCGAGCAGCTGGAAGTGCATGCTCAGCGCGTCGGCTACGCCTGGAACACTGAGCAGTAGATCGGACACCCGGCCGGGTGGCACGGAATCTGCAGTCGACGGGGCAGCGTCGGAGTTCGGCGCTGAATCTAGGTACTGCGTGTGATCTCGCCCTTGTGGTTGTGGCTGCTGACACTCGACGCTGTGGCAGCTGACGCGCCGCTGCCTTCAACCGGGGCGGTCGAGGCGCCGGTGCCCGAGGCCGTGGAGGTCGCCGCGCCGCTGCCCCAGGCCGTCGAGGGCCAGGTGGTGCTCGTGAACTTCTGGGCGAGCTGGTGCGGGCCCTGCATGGAGGAGCTGCCCCGGCTCGACGCGCTCAATGACGAGCTGGTCGCCGAGGACGTGTCGGCGCGGGTCGTGACCATCGCACTGGACGCCCAGACGCGCCGGGCTGATGCGGTCGTCAAGAAGCTCGACCTCGACCTGGCCGTCGCCCACGACCCGAAGGGGGAGCTGGCCGCGCTCTACGGGGTCGACTCGATGCCGGCGAGCTTCCTCATCGGTCCTGACGGCAAGGTCGTCGAGAGCGTCCCGGGCTCGGTCGACGACGAGGCGCTGGAGGCACTCGAGGCACGGATGCGGACGCTCGTACCGTGATCCTCGCTCTCTTCCTCGGCTGCCCTGCTCCATCGGGACGGGCCGCCTTCGAGCAGGACGTCGTCCCCGTGCTGGACCGGTCCTGTGGCTCGTCGAGCTGCCATGGCGTGCCGGCCGGCGAAGAGGACCTCGTCAACAGCGAGCTCTTCTACTACCCGGTCGACTCTTCGGGCCGGGTGCTGGACATCGACGCAGCCTACAGCTCGGCGCTGAACACGGCGAACACCCTCGAGCCCGAGCACTCGCCGCTCTTGCGCAAGCCGCTCGCGACCGCTTGGGGAGGCCAGCCCCACTTCGGCGGGGAGAACTTCCGCAGCCCCTCGGACGCCGAGTACGCCGCCGTGCTGGCGTGGATCGAGACCGAGCCGGTCGGTGGCGCGGACCCCGAGCCCCTGAGCGAGCTCGAGCAGCGGTTCGCGGACGATGTCCAGCCCGTGCTGGTCGGGATGACCTGCCTGAACGCGAGCTGCCATGGCGTCGACGCCGCTGTCCCCCTGCGGTTCGACGGCGGGATCGAGGGCTGGATCGGCATCGAGGGCACGCGTGCGAACCACGCAGCCGCGCGCGGGATGCTGGCTCTTGATGGCGACGGCTCGCAGTCTCGGTTGCTGCGGAAGGCGCTTCCGCTGCACGACGGCGGCGTCCTGCATCGCGGTGGCAACGACGTCTTCCTGTCGGGGCTCGACGATGCACGCGCCCAGGCGGTGGTCGACTGGGCCTGCGCCGAGCGGCTCGCGGAGACGGGGGCGGACTGCGGCACCGAGCCCGACGCGTTCGTGTTCGTGCAGGGACCCGTCGTGGCCGAGGACATGTGGGACCTCGATGCCTGGAACCCCGGCACCGACCTGGTTCTCGCCACGCTCGACGGGGTGGTCGGGGAGAACCTGACCGACGGCCTGCACGACGACCCCGCCGACGTCCGGGCACCCGCCGTGGACCCCAGCGGCACCCGTGTGCTGTTCACGATGCGCGAGAGCGAGGACACCGGGCACGCCGTCTGGCTCCTGGAGCTGGACACTGGCGAGGCTCAGCAGCTGACGTGGCCTGACGGCTGGAACGACCGGGACCCGGCCTGGGGCGAGGGCGGCAATGTCTGGTTCGTCTCCGACCGTGACGGCACGACCACCGACGCGGGCGGGCTGGACCCCGAGCTGTACGAGCTGACGCTGGAGACGGGCTCGCTGCAGCGACGCACCTGGACGCCTCATGCCGAGCGCAAGCCCACCTGGTACGCCATCGGCGCCGGGGGCCACGAGGTCGCCTTCACCGCCCTTCGCGCGGCGGTCCCGGACCAGGCGGTCGCGCATGCGTTCCGCTTCCCGCCTTCGCTGGTGACCGAGTACCACCAGCACTACGGCGTCACCGCCCCCGAGGACGTGCTCTGGGACACGCGCGAGCTCGCCGACGGCCGGTTCATCACGCTGCTGGGTGACCTGGACAACCGGTGGACCGGCGGCCGGCCCGCGGTCCTCGACCGGAACATGGGGACCGGCATCCCTGCGGACGCCGCTGTCCAGGAGCCCGGCATCCCCGGCTTCGTGGATCCCCTGACCCGGCTGGACGAGGACGCCGCAGCCCTGGGCGTGACCACGCTCTACCGCGACGCAGCGCCGCTCCCCGACGGTCGGTTGCTGTGGGCGCGCTCGCAGGACCCCATGGACCTCGCCGACGAGACCGAGACCCCGGTGATGGTCATCGAGCTGGTCGAGCTGGTCGAGTCACCGGACGGGACCGGTCCGAGCATCCTGTCGACGAACCTGCTGGTCGAGGGGACCGACCCCGAGCCCGTCGTCGTGCGCCCGACTCCGCCGGCCGAGGAGCCCGCGTGGGACCCCGAAGCGACCACCGCGCTGCTGCTCCACAACGGCCTGCCGATGATCGACGCACTGCTCTACAACCTGGCGGCGAGCGGGCCGAAGACGGTGCTCGACGAGCTGGTGGGCGTCCGCCTCATCGAGGCTCTGGACGTCGAGCGGACCGTGCTGCAGGACGGGGAGACCTCGACGGGAATCCCCGAGCGGGCCCCGGCGCGAGTCCTCGCCGAGCTCCCTCTCGCGGCGGACGGCAGCTTCCAGGTCGAGCTTCCCGCGGGTGTCGCGGTGCGTGTCCAGGGGCTCGACGCCGACGGCATGGCCATCGGGGCCGACCACAACCGCTGGCTCGACTTCGCTCCGGGCCAGGTGATGCGTCAGGGCATCGGCGCGGTCGACTCGCGGCACTTCACGGCGCGGTGTGCCGCCTGTCACGGGAGCCTGGACGGGGACCCGAGCCAGGTGTTCATCGCCCCGGACGTGATGACGACGGCCTCGCTCACGCTGAGTCGGTACGAGCAGTCGGACCCCCGGCGGCCCATCCCAGCGCCCGTGGTAGACGACGACACGCGTATCCACGTGGACTTCGTCGAGGACGTCCAGCCCGTGCTCCAGGCTCGCTGTGCAAGCTGCCACGACGAGGGCGACCCGACGCTGACGGACACCCCGACCGACGCCTACGACCAGGCCTACGAGAGCCTGGTCGGCGGCGGCTGGGTGGGGAACAGGGCCCGCGACAGCGAGCTGACCCAGGTCCTCGAGGACGGGCACGGAGAGCTGACCGAGGACGAGTGGCTCACGCTGGTGCGCTGGATGGACATCGGCGCGCCCTGGACGGGGCGGCCATGACCTGGCTCCTCCTGCTCGGCTGTCCGCAGCCCTCGACAACCAGCGTGGTCGACGCCGACTACGACGTCTTCGTCGACCAGGTCCAGCCGGTGCTCGAGCCGCGGTGCTCGACGCCGGCCTGCCATGGGAACGCCTCGCGCCCGCTCGAGTTCTACGCCGTGGGCTGGCACCGTGCCGACCCGGACGACGACTTCCTGGAGGGTGAGCTCGACGAGGACGAACTCGTCGCGAACTTCGACCGGGTGCGCGCGTTCCTGGCGCGTCCGGTCGAGGACAGCCTGCTCCTGACCAAGCCGCTGGCCGAGGACGCCGGCGGGACGCCCCATGTGGTGACCGTCTACGAGGACACCGGAGAGCCCGAGTACGAGGCGCTCCTGGACTGGGCCTCCGGAGGTGACGAGTGAGCGTTCTCCTGGTGATCTGTGCCTGCTCGCTGAAGCTCAAGCCGCCGGACGTGAAGGCGTACCAGCGTGCCCAGCTGATGGCCCCGACCATGGTCGAGCCCGTGAGCACGGCCGAGATGCACGTGCTCGGCGTGCGCGAGGCGGTCCTTCCCGCGGTCGAGGGGGCTGGAGCGTCGTGCGGCTGCGAGTGACCCTCGCGGCCGCGGCGCTCCTCGCGGGGGGCTCCGCGTTCGCGTCTGGACAGGCTGGGATGGGCGTGGACGCGTACGACGACGGCCTCGTCCGGGTCTGGATGCCCTCGCTCTACGCGACGCTGGGGCTCGGGTCCTGGGAGCTCGCTGGCTCGGGCACGGTGGACGCGACCTCGGGAGCGACCCAGGTGCTCCGCGTGGACGGGGTCTCGAGCGCGACGACGTTCTCCGAGCGGCGGACCGGCGCCACCCTCGTCGCCACCCGGTCGCTGTCCGAAGACCGACGCGTCGGGGTGAGCGGGACGACGAGCCTCGAGGGCGACTACCGCGGCCTGAACGGAAGCGTGAACGCCGAGGCGGAGCTCTGGGAGCGGACGGCGACGCTGGCGGTCGGCGCCGGAGGAGGCGCCGGCAAGAACCTGGCCGAAGGCGCGGACTCGATGGAGCGGACCGTGACGGGGCAGCTGGGCTGGACACAGATCCTGGGCCCGCGGAGCGTGCTCTCGGGCAAGTTCTCGGGGCAGCACGCCTGGTGCGACTCGGGGCTGGGCTGCAACGCATCGCCGTACCGGTACGTGCCGCTGTTCGACGAGGACAAGCCCTCGATCGTCGTGACCGAGCGACACCCGGACCTGCGAACGCGTGGCGCCGTGGGCCTGCGGTACTCGCACCTGACCGGGAGCCGCGCAGCCGTTCATGCGTCGCTGGCGGGCTCGCTCGACTCATGGGGGGTCAAGGGCGTGACCGGCCGACTCGCACCGGGCGTCATGCTGGCGGACGAGCGGCTGCTGGTCTGGGGCAAGGCCCGGTACACGCGGCAGAGCGGGGCGTCGTTCGTGCCGGTGACGTACACCGGCGATGCGCGCTCGATCCCGAGTCACCGCAGCGCGGACCGCGAGCTCCAGGCCCTGTCGGACTGGACCCTGGGCGGGAGCGGTGAGTGGTCGTTCTACGGCGCGGGCCCTTTTCTGCGGCTCGGCGTCGAGCTGCGCGCCGACCGGATGGGCTTCCAGTACGCCGAGGCACCGTCGGTGCGTTCGTGGCTCATCGGAGGAGGACTGAATGCTGAGTTCTAGGCTCTTGTGGCTCCTGGCCTGTCCTGGCGGCGGTCCCGAGGACAGCGCGGTCACCGAGGGCGACTGCACGCTCGGTCAGATCGACAGCTCGAACGCGTTCGTGCCGCTCGATGGAGGTCAGCTCGAGCTCGTGCTCGGCTTCCAGGGGTTCCTGTTCGTCCGCACAGCGATGCGTCTGGACGGCGAGGGGCCGACCCGGACCGTCTCGACCTGGAGCCTGACCGTCGACGGCGACGAGCCCATCGGAGGCACCCAGGCGGCGTTCTTCGAGGGCGACATGAGCGACGAGATCCTGCTGTTCCTGCCGGACTCCTCCATCGGCCTGTACGAGGGCCGCTCAGCCGAGATCGCGGTCCGGCTCGACGGCGATGGCTGGACCTGCGTCGCCACGGGCAGCGGGACGCTCGTCGACGAGGACGCTTGCATCCACACGGGTGAGGACGACTGCGACACGGGGCTGGGCGAGTGATCCTCCTGTTGCTGGCATGTCAGGGCGAGTGGGTGACGCTGGAGCCCTACGACAACCCGCACGAAGGGCCCGAGCAGCCCCATCGGGACAAGCCGCTCGAGGTCGTGGTCCATGGCGAGCGCGCCTTCGTCAGCCTGCAGGGCACGGTCGACGACCCGGGGACCCACGTCGCGGTCGTGGACCTGGCGTCGGGCGAGCTGGTCGACCGCGTCGAGGTCGGGGCGGGCCCCACCGGCCTGACGCTGCACCCGGACGGCGAGCACCTGGTGGTGTTCCACCGCTTCACGAACTTCCTCTCGCTGATCTCGCTGAAGAGGCTCAAGGAGGTCGAGCGCGTCGAGGTCGACTTCTACACGGTCGAGGGCGCGTTCGACGACGAGGGGCGGCTCTGGACCACCAACCGCTGGCGGGACGCGACCCAGGTCTTCGACACGGACCTGCAGCTCGTGGGCTCGGTCCCGGTGGGCTCCAACCCCCGCGATCTGGTGGTCGGGAGCGAGGTCGCCGCGGTCGCGGCCCTGACTGGCGGCACCGTCTCGATCGTGGACCTGGACACCGTCGAGGAGACCCATCGCGTGGATTTGGGGGCACCGGCGAGTGGGCTGGCGTTGGTCGAGCCCTGGCTCGTCGTCGCCACCCTGTCCGCCTCGACCCACCACCTGCCGGAGATCGACGGCACACCCAACGTGAACTTCCAGGACCTTCAGAACGAGCTGGCGGTCATCGACACACGGACCGGCGAGGAGGCCTGGCGCTACACCTCGGACAGCATCTGCTGCTTCGACTATCGAGACGTCGATCCGGAAGATGCCGACCGCCAGGCCGACCTGCTCCCGGACGAGTCGCTCTGGATCGTCGGGGGCGCCTTGCCCGAGCAGGTCACGGCGCACGATGGCTCGGTCTGGGTCACGTACTCGGCCTCGAACCAGGTCCAGGAGCTGCGCGTGAATCCGGCCACCGGAGCGCTCGAGCCCATCACGACCTGGGACTCGGCTGGCCATGCGCCCCACGGCGTCGCGGTGACCGACTCGCGCGTCCTGGTCACGAACCGGCTCAGCGAGAGCCTGGGCATCCACGACCACAGCGGCGAGCTGAAGCACGAGGTGGTGGTCGGGGACGTCGAGGGCGGTGCATTCCCCGCAACCGACGCCGAGCTCGGCGAGCTGGTCAACTTCGTCACGGCCCCCATCTCGATCGACGGCGACCAGAGCTGCGCGCACTGTCACCGCGAGGGCGGCAACATCGACAAGGCGTTCTCGATGCCCCTGACCGCGTACGGAGGGCGGGGGAGCCGCATGACGATGGCGTATCGCGGAGCCGCCGACACCCGTCCCTGGTTCTTCGAGTCGTCGATGGACGAGACGAACTTCAAGCCCGTGCTCAACGAGTTCGCGCGCATCGAGAACTTCTGCTGCAGCGACTACACGCTGTGGGACGAGGGCGCCCCGGTCGACTGTGCGACGCAGAGCTACGCCGAGTGCGACGAGCCCAACCCGTCGTCGGCGGACGGCTTCGACCCCGAGCGGGACAGGGGCTTCGAGCACGAGCGGCCCACCGCGTACTCGACGCGGGATGAGCACGTCCTGGCCGCGGTCGAGTCCCTGGTGGGGCGGCGGGAGTCGTTCGGTGACGGGCTCTACTACGAGGACCCCATCACCCGGGAGCAGGAGCCGATCGCGCTCGACTTCGATGGCGTGACGCGCGCCATCGGCCAGTTCCTGCTCGCCGAGCCGCGGCTGCTCCCGAACCCCAACCCACCGGACCGTGGGGCCGTCGAGCGCGGCGAGGCGCTGTTCGAGAGCAGCGGCACGGGCTGCGCGGTCTGCCATCCGGCCCCGACGTTCGCGGTCTCGCTCGAGAACAACCCGATGAACCTGCCGCTCCGGATGGGGCCGGTCGTCAGTCCCAATCGCGCCGAGGACGGCACCAACCTGGACCTGATCGCCGATGGCTTCGTCGAGATCTTCCCCCAGTCGGAGATGGACACCTGCGACGAGATCTGCGGTGAGCTGTGCCTCGAGGACGACCGCGTCTGCGACGACCTGCGTGACGTCTACCTGGGTGTGCCGAGCCTGCGAGGCATCTGGGACCGTGCGCCGTCGATGCTGCACGACGGTCGGGCGCAGGGCCTGCGCGAGGTCATCTGCACCCCCGGCCATCCGGCACTGGAGCCCGGTGAGACCGGGTTCAACGAGCGCGACGGCGTGCCGGACACCCACGGTGGCGCCAGTCACCTGACCGCCGCCGAGGTCGAAGACCTGGTGGCGTTCCTGGAGAGCCTGTGATCCTGTTGGCGCTGGCCTGCGCCGAGCCCGAGCTCGAGAGCGCCAGCTTCTACGCGATGTCCACGCGCATCGACGTCACGGTGGTGGGGGACGTCGACCGGGCGCTGCCCACCATCGAGTCGACCTTCCGCGACGTCGAGGCGCGGTGCAACGAGTGGCGAGCCGACTCACCGATCGGCCTGCTGAACCGGGACGGGCGGGCGTACGTCGACGACGACACCGGCGAGCTGCTGGCTCGGTCGAAGCTGCTGGCCGAGCAGACCGGGGGCGCCTTCGATCCGACCTGGGCGTCGCTCTGGAGCATCTGGAACTTCAGCCGGCCCATCCTGCCCACGGACGAGGCCGTCCAGGAAGCCGTCCAGCGCATCGACCACACACAGCTGGTGCTGGACGGACCGCGCGTGATGCTGGCGCCCGGGATGCAGGTCGGCCTGGGCGGCGTCGCCAAGGGCTGGGCCCTCGACCACGCCGCTGAACGGCTCGAGGCCGCGGGGTACCGTGACTTCACGCTGTCCGCGGGCGGTCAGGTGGTCGCCCGAGGCCAGACCAGGGGGCGCGCCTGGCGTGTCGGCGTCCGGGACCCGCGCGGAGGGCCCGAGGAGTGGCTCGAGATCGTCGACCTCGTGGGCTCCATCTCGACGAGTGGCGACTACGAGCGGTACATCGACGTCCGGGGCGAGCGGTACCACCACGTCCTCGACCCCCGCACCGGCTGGCCGACCGAGGGCGTCGCCAGCAGCTCGGTCATGGCCCCGGATGCCGTGGATGCGGATGCACTGTCGACCGCGGTGATGGTGCTCGGGCCGGTCGATGGACTCGCGGTCATCGAAGGGCTCGAGGGCGTCGAGGCCCTCGTCATCACCACGGAAGGGGACCGCGTGGCCTCGTCCGGCTGGGACTGACCGAGCGTCTCAGTCGCCGAAGACGACGCCCACGGCCTTGGCGGTGCGGACCAGCTCGCCGTCGGGGTCCACGAGCCGGTAGGTCTCGGTGGCCTCCTCGATGGGCACGCCGACGACCGAGCCGTTCTTGAGCACGGCGATCTCCCCCCAGCGACCCTCCTGGACGAGGTCCACCGCAGCCACGCCGAAGCGTGTGGAGAGGACCCGGTCGAAGGGGATCGGCGAGCCGCCTCGCTGCAGGTGACCCAGCACGGTGACGCGGACGTCCACATCGCGGCGGGCGGCCAGCGCCTCGGCGATCTGGGGGCCCGGTCCTCCGACGCGCACCGTGCCCTTCTCGTGCTGAGCGACCCGCGACCGGCGCTGACCGGCGATGGGGGTGGCGCCCTCGGCCACGATCATCAGCGTGAAGAAGCGGTTGCGAGCCCGCCGGGCGTCGATCTTCGCGCACAGCTTGTCGATGTCGTAGGGGATCTCGGGGATGACGATGGCGTCGGCGCCGCCCGCGATTCCGGCGTGCAGCGCGATGTGCCCGGCGTCTCGTCCCATGACCTCGAGGATGAGGACGCGGTCGTGGGACTCGGCGGTCGTGTGGAGCCGGTCCAGCGCCTCGGTCGCGACGTCCACCGCGCTCTGGAACCCGAACGTGTAGTCGGTGGCGGACAGGTCGTTGTCGATGGTCTTCGGCACCCCGACGACAGGGATGCCGTGGTCCCGCATCAGGCGGAGCCCGATCTTCTGGGTGCCGTCGCCCCCGATGACGACCAGCCCTTCGAGGCCGAGTTCGGCGATGGCGGCCACCAGCTGCCGGGACACGTCGCCACGGCTCTTGTAGTCGAATGGGTCGCCCTTGTTCGTGGTGCCCAGGACGGTCCCACCGCGTGCGAGCAGCCCCGCGCAGCTCTGCGGGGTCATCTCCCGGATGCGGAACGGGCGCTCGAGCAGCCCGTCGAAGCTGTCCTCGATGCCGATGACCTGCCAACGGAGCTGGCCGACGGCGCGCTTCACGAATGCACGGATGACGGCGTTCAGGCCGGGGGCGTCGCCGCCGCCTGTCAGGATTCCGACGCGATGGATGTTCATGGAGCGAGCCTACCGGGCTCGCTCGATCCTTGCCGGTCGCTACTTGGCGGCCGCCAGGTAGTCGTCGCCGCGGATCTTGGCGAAGTCCTTGATGTGCCCCCAGATCGCGGAGACCCCGCGCATCGCGTAGTCCAGGTCTTCCGGAGAGCGGATCTCGGTCAGCTGGCGCGCCAGGAACTTCGGGTGCATGAACAGCTTATAGAACTGGCCGGCCATCTGGACGACCTCTTCCTGGTCCATATCGGTCAGCACGCAGACCGGCTCGGTCATGTCGTACCGCTCGTAGTCGGTCTCATCGAAGCGGATCCAGCCGTTGCGCTGGCAGAGCTCGAACAGCGGCGTGCCGGGGTAGGGCATCACGACCGTGGCCTGCAGGTGGTGCGCCAGCCCGTTGTGCATCAGGTACCGCGCCAGGTCGAGCGTCTCGTACGCGTCCTCGCGGGTCTCCCAGGGGTAGCCGACCATCATCGTGAGGTGCGGCTGGAGACCGGCCATGCTGGCCATCTTGCAGCCCTCGACGATCTGCTCGCGGGTGAGCGACTTGTCCAGGATGTCGATGGTCCGCTCGCTCGCCGACTCGATGCCGAGGATGAGCTTCCGGAAGCCCGCCTTCTTCATCTTGTGGACGTTCTTCTCGGTGAAGTAGTCGAAGCGGAAGTTGCAGTCGAAGACCACCTCTTCGTTGATCTTGCGCGCCACCATCTCGTCGCACAGGCGGTTCAGCCAGTTGCCGCCGGGCAGCGCGCCGGTGTCGTCGAAGATGTTCTTCGCGCCGTAGCGGGCGATAAGCATGTCCATCTCGTCGCACAGGTGCTCGGGCGAGACGACGCTGAACTTCGGGTAGGTGACCGTCCAACTGCAGAACGTGCACTTGCCGTACGGGCAGTCCCGACCGGCCATGGTCCAGAGGAACGGCAGCCGCTTCTTCCACTTCTCGAAGTAGAGGTGGGCGTTGGTCAGATCGCGGTCC
>JAAESX010000133.1 GCA_024228935.1 Pseudomonadota bacterium | reverse complement strand
CGTTGCAGTCCGTCTCGACGCCGCTTGCAATCTCGCACTCGTCGGGGATGCCGTTCCCGTTGCAGTCTTGAGAGGTCCCCGCGGCCAGATCGCACTCATCGAGAACGCCGTTGGCGTTGCAGTCGGTGGCCGTCCCAGCGGCCAGTTCGCAGCTATCCAGGATGCCGTTGGCGTTGCAGTCCGTCTCGGCGCCGCTGGCGGTCTCGCACTCGTCGGGGATACCGTTCCCGTTGCAGTCTTGAGAGGTCCCCGCGGCCAGATCGCACTCATCAAGAACGCCGTTGGTGTTGCAGTCGGTAGCCGTCCCAGCGGCCAGTTCGCAGCTGTCGAGGATCCCGTTGGCGTTGCAGTCCGTCTCGGCGCCGCTGGCGATCTCGCACTCGTCGGGGATGCCGTTCCTGTTGCAGTCTTCGGACGTACCGGCGGCGAGTTCGCAGCTGTCGAGGATCCCGTTCGCGTTGCAGTCAGGCTCCGTCCCGTTGGCGATCTCGCACTCGTCAGGGATGCCGTTCCCGTTGCAATCTTCGGAGGTCCCGGCGGCGATATCGCACTCATCGAGGACGCCGTTGGCGTTGCAGTCCGTCGCGGCGCCGTTGGCAATCTCGCACTCGTCGGGGATGCCGTTCCCGTTGCAATCTTCAGACGTGCCGGCTGCGAGGTCGCATTCATCGAGGACGCCGTTGCCGTTGCAGTCGACGGCGGTCCCGGCGGCGAGCTCGCAGCTGTCGAGGATCCCGTTGGCGTTGCAGTCAGGCTCCGTCCCGCTGGCGATCTCGCACTCGTCGGGGATGCCGTTCCTGTTGCAGTCCTGAGACGTCCCTGCCGCGATATCGCATTCGTCGGGGATGCCGTTGGCGTTGCAGTCCGCGGAGGTCCCGGAGGCGAGGTCGCAGTCGTCCAGGACGCCGTTCCCGTTGCAGTCGAAGGCGGTGCCGGCGGAGAGCTCGCAGCTGTCCAGGACGCCGTTGGCGTTGCAATCCTGCTCCACGCCGCTGGCGACCTCGCACTCGTCGGGGATGCCGTTGCCGTTGCAATCTTCGGAGGTCCCGCCGGCAATATCGCACTGGTCAAGGACGCCGTTCCCGTTGCAGTCGAGCGCCGTTCCCGCGGCCAGTTCGCAGCTGTCCGGGATCCCGTTGAGGTTGCAGTCCTGCTCGGTGCCGCTTGCGATCTCGCACTCGTCAGGGATCTGATTGCCGTTGCAGTCCTGGGACGATCCGCTGGCGAGGTCGCAGCGGTCAAGGACGCCGTTCCCGTTGCAGTCGGATGCCGCACCTCCAGCGAGGTCGCAGCTGTCCAGGATGCCGTTCCCGTCGCAATCGCTGGCGGTGCCGGCGGTGAGCTCGCAGGCGTCGGGGATGCCGTTGGCGTTGCAGTCCATCGCGGTCCCCGCGGCGATCTCGCAGCTGTCGAGGATGCCATTGGCGTTGCAGTCCTGCTCGACGCCGCTGGCGATCTCGCATTCATCGGGGATGGAGTTCCCGTTGCAGTCGCTTGAGGAGCCGCTGGCGAGGTCGCAGGTGTCGGGGACGCCGTTGCGGTTGCAGTCGACCTCCGTGCCGGCGGCGATGTCGCAGCTGTCCAGGATCCCGTTGCCGTTGCAGTCCTGCTTCGTGCCGTTGATCAGCTCGCAGGTGTCGATGATGCCGTTGCCATTGCAGTCTGCCGCGAACCCCTGGGCGATCTCACAGCTGTCGGGGATGCCGTTGGCGTTGCAGTCCGCGGAGGTTCCGGAGGCGAGGTCGCAATCGTCGGGGACCCCGTTGCCGTTGCAGTCGCGGGCGAAGCCTGCGGCGATGTCGCACTCATCCAGGACCCCGTTGGCGTTGCAGTCGAAGGCCGCGCCGCTGGCGACCTCACATCGATCAGGGACCCCGTTGGCGTTGCAGTCGACCTCGGACCCGTTCGCGAGCTCGCAGCTATCGAGCACTCCGTCCCCGTCGCAATCAAACTCGGTCCCGGCGGCGACCTCGCAACGGTCAAGGATGCCGTTGCCGTTGCAATCGAATGCCGTTCCCGCGGCGAGCTCGCAGCTGTCGAGGACGCCGTTGCCGTCGCAGTCCGTCTCGAGCCCAGCGTTCACCTCGCAGATGTCGATGAAGCCGTTGCCGTTACAATCCGCCGCGGCCCCGGAGGCGAGCTCACAGCTGTCGGGAATGCCATTGGCATCACAGTCGCGGAGGAGGCCTGCGGCGATGTCACACTCGTCGGGGATATTGTTGCCGTTGCAGTCCAGCGCGGCTCCGGACGCCAGCTCGCAGCTGTCGGGCACCTGGTTCCGATTGCAGTCCTCCTCCAGGCCTGCGTTGATCTCGACGAGGTCGTTGATGCCGTTGCCGTTGCAGTCGGGGAAGGGCGTCAGGTTCTCGTACCAGCTCACCGTGTCATCGCCGACGGAGGCCACGATGATGTCCGGGTCGAGGTCGCCGTCGAGGTCGCCAACCCCCAGGCCGACGGGATAGTCCTGGGCCGTGGAGATGACCTGTTGCGCGCCGAAGTTGCCGCCGCCACCGCCGCGGTACCAGGCGACCTTGTGGTCGAGCGCGGAGACGGAGAGCACATCCAGGACGCCGTCTCCGTCGACGTCAGCCGCCTCGATGGACTCCACCAGGTCCGCGTTCAAGGTGATGATCCGCTGCGGTCCGAACAGTCCTCCATCGTTCGCATGCCAGGCCACCTTGTCGTCGCCGAGGGACGCCGTGAGCACGTCAAGGTCACCGTCGCCGTCGAGGTCGGCCGTGCGTATCGCCTCCGGCAAGAAGGCGGACTGGGTGATGACGTGCGGTCCGGAGAAGTTGCCGTTGCTCAGGTTGAGGAAGAACTCGACGCGGTTCGGGTCGGAGGTGGAGAGGACATCCATGAGCCCGTCTCCGTCGACGTCGGCGGCGCGGACCGACTGGGCGAAGTCCGATTGAACCGAGATCAGATTCCGGGTCCCGAAGGACCCGCCGCCGGTGTTCTCGAAGTAGGAGACGGAGTCGTCGTCTTGTGAGGCGACGAGGACGTCGACCTCGCCGTCACCGTTGAGGTCGGCGGGCCAGATCGAGCGGGCGCCGAGACAGGTGGTCGAGATCGACCGACCGAAGGCGAAGGTGCCGTTGCCCAGGTTCGAGAACCACGTCACGCTGTCATCCCCTTGGGAGGCGACGAGCAGGTCCATGTCGCCGTCGCCGTCGACGTCCGCAGCCTCGACGCAGACGGGTCGGTCCAGCGAGGAGGGGATGTCGATGGCCTTGTCAAAGAACCCGCTCCCCAGGTTCTTGAAGGTGGTCACCCTGTTGTCGGAGCTCGAGACCGCAGCGACGTCCAGCCTGCCGTCCCCGTCGATGTCCACGGCCACGGCGTCGTAGGCGCCGTCCATCATCGAGTCGAGCACCTGCTGCGAGTTGAACGTCGTCTGCGCCGCAGCCCCCTGGGAAGCTGCCAGGCAGGAGATCCCAACGACCGAGCCGCGACGAAGCCAGCGCAGCATTGGCTCGAGCCAGCGCTGGGTGTGGTTCGTAAGGGAACTGGAGAGCACGGTTGGGGCGACGGCTCGGTGGAGGTTGACCACGGGCTCAGCGGAGACGCGGCCGCCGGTGGCCGAGCCTCGGGTGGGGGAGGCCAGGGAGATTCGGGGACAGACCTGCGCTTTCGCCGGTCGACGCGATGGGAAAGGAGGTGGGGGGCGCCGAGCCCGCCGAGATTCACTCTATGGAGGGCCACGAAGTACGCCGCAGGCGTCTCGAATTGCCCACGGCGGGGGTCGAAGCGAGACACTCACCGGCGCACAGCGTGGCTCCCGCCCCCTTTGTGAGTGGAGAAGTGGGCTTGAGGAGACGCGGGCCGGCGGGCGTCCCCGCGTTGGGTCGCGTCGGCAAAGGGCGGAGCCCCGCGGGAGGCCTAGCTCCGGTGACTGCAAGCCGGGGCGGCCTCAGGCCTGCCCGGGACGGGCCCCAGGCCTGATTGGAGGGACGTCTCTGTTCGGGGTGGGGCGTCGCCGCTACGTTCCTCACCCCGCTCCCCTTCCCTCGCTCGGCGGCGGCCACTCGACTGCCTCGACTTCCGGCATCGAGCCTTGAAGGGTCCTGTTCGCAGGGCCCGGCCCACCTCCCTCGCCTCCGAGCCGACACGACCAGCCAAGGTCGAGACCGATGACACCCGCAGCCAACTCCACCGCGCCTGGCCCTGACCTCCCCGAGATCACCGACCGGAGGTTCTTTGGACACCCCTTGGGGCTCGCCATCCTCTTCTTCGCGGAGATGTGGGAGCGGTTCTCGTACTACGGGATGCGGGCGCTGCTGATGTTCTACCTGACCAAGCACTGGCTGTTCTCGGACGGCGATGCGGGGGTCATCTACGGCGCCTACACGGCGCTCGTCTACATCACGCCCGTTCTCGGCGGCTACCTCGCGGACCGCTACCTCGGTCAGCGCAAGGCGGTCCTCTTCGGCGCGGTCCTGCTCACCCTCGGCCACTTCTTCATGGCCTTCGAGGGAGATGGGGGCACGGACTCGGCGGCGCTGAGCGTCTTCTGGCTCGCCCTCGCCTTCATCATCGTGGGCTCTGGCTTCCTCAAGGCGAACATCTCCGTCATCGTCGGCCAGCTCTACCCGCTGAAGGACGTCCGCCGGGACGGCGCCTACACGATCTTCTACATGGGGATCAACCTGGGCGCCGCGGGCGGCGCGCTCCTCTGCGGATGGCTCGGCGAGAAGTACGGCTGGAGCTACGGCTTCGGCGCCGCGGGCTTCGGCATGCTGCTCGGGTTGCTGGTCTTCATGTGGGGTAAGCCGCTCCTCATGGGCCGCGGCGAGGCGCCGTCGGAGGCCCGGCTCAAGGACCGGTCCCTGGGACTCCCCTTCGAGTGGATCCTCTACGCCGTCGGCGTCGGAGCCGTGGGGCTCTGCTGGTACCTGATCCAGAACCAGGACGTGGTCGGGGCCCTGCTCTGGGGCGTCGGCCTCGCGCTGATCCTGTTCGTCCTCGGGATCGCGACCTTCCCGCTCGCGCACGGCAGCATCGACCGCGCGCCCAAGGGGCCGCTGCAGATCTACATCGCCGGCAGCGTGATCGCCGTGCTCGGCTACCTGCTCCAGTATGCGCCCGTCGCGCTCCCCAACTCCGCGCTCAGCGGCCTGATGGGCGTGGGCGGCCTGTTGGCCGTGGGCGCCACCCTCCAGCAGGTGGTCACCTTCCGGAGCCCGTCCAGGGACCGGATCTTCGCGGCGACCTTCCTGATGGTGGGCTCGATCCTCTTCTGGGCGCTCTTCGAGCAGGCGGGCAGCTCCATGACCTTGCTCACGGACCGCCTGGTGGATCGGAGCCTCGCGGGAACAGAGGTCCCCGCGTCGATGTTCCAGGCCATCAACGCGATCTACATCATCCTCCTCGCCCCGGTGTTCGCCTCGATCTGGACCCTCATGGGCCGCCGGGGCATCGAGCCGTCGGCGCCGGCGAAGTTTGGCCTGGCGATGATCCAGCTGGGCGCCGGCTTCCTCGTGCTCGTCCACGGCGCGGAGGCGGGAGAGCTCGGCGGACTGATCCCGGTGATCTACATCCTGCTGATCTACCTCCTGCACACGACGGGCGAGCTGTGCCTCTCGCCGGTGGGGCTCAGCGCCATGAACCGTCTCGCGCCCGCGCACCTGGCGTCCAT
>JAAESX010000132.1 GCA_024228935.1 Pseudomonadota bacterium | reverse complement strand
GAGGTAGTCGTCGGTGCCGTCGCCGTCGGAGTCGCCTTCGGCGGTCTCGTCCTCGGTCAGGATGCCGTCGCCGTCGTCGTCGGTGTCGAGGTAGTCGTCGGTGCCGTCGCCGTCGGTGTCGCCTTCGCCGGTCTCGTCCTCGGTCAGGACGCCGTCGTTGTCGTCGTCGGTGTCGAGGTAGTCCTGCGTGCCGTCGCCGTCGGTGTCGCCCTCGCCGAACTCGGTCTCGGTGAGGACACCGTCGCCGTCGTCGTCGTCGTCCAGGTAGTTGTCGGTGCCGTCACCGTCCGTGTCGCCACGGCCGGTCTCGTTCGAGGTCAGGATCCCGTCACCGTCGTCGTCGTTGTCGAGGTAGTCGTCGGTGCCGTCGCCGTCGGTGTCGCCTTCGCCGGTCTCGTCCTCGGTCAGGAGGCCGTCGCCGTCGTCGTCGGTGTCGAGGTAGTCGTCCGTGCCGTCACCGTCGGTGTCGCCCTCGTCCGTCTCGTCCTCGGTCAGGACGCCGTCGTTGTCGTCGTCGGTGTCGAGGTAGTCGTCGGTGCCGTCGCCGTCGCCGTCTCCCTCGAGGAGCTCGGTCTCGGTGAGGACGCCGTCGCCGTCGTCGTCGGTGTCGAGGTAGTCGGGCGTGCCGTCGCCGTCCGTGTCGTCGTTGTCGTAGTCGCCGTCGCCGTTGATGTCCTCGGCCTCGTCGTCGATGCCGTCGCCGTCGGTGTCGGTGATGCAGGACTCGACCGTGACGTCGTTGCTCGACGTGCTGCAGTCCGTGCCGTCGTCGACGCGCAGGGTGTAGTCGCCGTCGCCGCTCTCGGGCACCTCGTAGGTCGAACTCGTCGCCCCCGAGATGGCCTCGCCGTCGAGGTACCACTGGAAGCTGACGTCGGTGGGCTCGGGTCCGGAGACGATGTAGCCGTCTTCTTCGCAGTCGCCCGAGACCGAGACCTCGGTTCCGAAGCTGGTGCTCGCGTTCAGCGTCAGGGCGTCGAACGCCAGGAGGTTGTAGCCCCGGCCTGACGCGAGCGTCATGTCCGGCCCGGCGCCGAAGATGATGGCGTCGTAGTCGCTCGTCGGGGTGAACGTGAACGTGATCACCTGCCACGAGCCGTCGCCCGGGACGCTGACGGTGACCTCGTCGAGCAGGTCGTACGACCCGTCGAGCGTGTCGTACGTGGAGATGGGGATCGAGCCGCAGCTCGAGATCCCGAACAGCTGGATCTCGCCAGACGTCGCGCCGCCGTAGTAGCTGCCGTCCGTCCCGGCGACGTAGAGCTCGAACGTGTACTCCGTACCGGCCTCGAGGGTCTCGTCGGTGCAGGCGCCGATGTACTCGGTGTACGAGCTGCTGTTGCTCAGCGCGCTGACGAACGCGGTCCCGTCCGGCGGGGTCGGCTCGGTCCCGAAGCCGCTGAACCAGTAGCCGCACGCGAAGTAGTCGCTGGTGGCGCTGGTGGCCTGCTGCCAGTCATCGCATCGGTCGAGCTGACTGTACGACGTCGGGCAGGACGAGTAGTCCTCGAACGAGGGGTTCGGGATGAACGACTCGAGCTCGCCCTCGAACAGCGATTCGTCGGCGCAAGCGCAGCCGGCGTCGTTGAGATCGATGTCGCCGTCGCCGTCGTTGTCCACGCCGTCGGCGCAGTCAGCGAGTGAGGTCTCGGCCAGCGCGCTGGTCGACATGAGCCCGATCACGCCGATGCAGGCGAAGCAGAGCAGGCGCGTCATCTGCCTGGTGTCCATACGTTCCCCGTTGTGGATTTGCGGCACCCATTAAGCAACGGTCAAGACGAGAGCGCAGCCGGTGGCGACACGATTCTCGCGATCTTTTTGGCTTCCGACGAAGTCACCGGTCAAACCACTAATAGGGGGGGGTGTGATGACTTTCACTGCTCTCTCTCGGGGCGCACGGATCGACACCCGAGGGCGCGGGCTGGCGCTAAATCGCGCATCTCGTCAGCCCCCACACCACGTCGGTGGCTTGGACGTCCAGAGCCGCGCAGGGCGGCCGCGCCCATCTCGATCAGCGGGCCTTCACGGCAGCCCGGACCGGTAGCGCCGGATCCACTCGGCGCTGACCTCGTCCGCCTGTCGACGCAGCGAGGGGTGGGGCAGCTCGTCCGGGACCGGCACGCCCAGGTACCGGAGGACCCGCTCGATGGTGCCCGGGAAGTCCTCGATGAGCGACTCGTACTCGACGCGGAGCGGGATGGTCCGTTGGCTCCGGAAGTGCTGCTCCCAGGCGCGCTCCAGGCGCTCGATCTCGGCGAGCGAGGACGCGATCCGGCGCTTCGACCACACCGGCGGCAGCGACTCCTTCTGCCAGCTCGCCCAGCGCCCGGTCTGCTTCGCGCGGGCCCAGCTCACGGCCTGGGCCACGTGGTCGCGTCGCGTGATGAGGATCCACTTCTCGGCGCGCAGGTGCTTCGCGTGCTGTTCGACGTGTTCCTCGAAGGTGTGGCGGTGGAGCTTCAGCCCGAACCAGCCGTTGCTCGAGCGCAGCCTCTTCACCGTCTCCAGGTGGCTCGGGATGTCGATGCGCGCGAGCGTCTGTAGCGGTCCGATCAGGAAGTGGTTCCGCTTCTTCCCGCCGCGCAGCCCCCAGTCCCGGATCTGCATCGGGTTCAGGTACTCCTTGGGCGCGCCCGCCATCCCGGTGTCCCAGATGCCGTGGCACAAGAGCGTGCTCCCGGTGCGCGGCAGCGACGCGATGACATACGTCTTCACGGGGCCGTCGGGCTCGGGCAGGTCGAAGTCCGGGCCGTTGCGTTCGTCCAGCAGCTTCACGGCGTCCTCCGCCAGCGTCGGATGCCCATCCAGATCAGGCCGAGCGCCAGGATCGCAGCCACGCCACCGAGCTGCCAGGCCTGGCCCACGGTCCACACCGCGCGGCGGACCCACTCGGTTCGCGTGCTCGCGTCCCAGCTCCCGATCGCGCGCTCGACCTCCTCGAGCGAGGCCGACCAGCGCTCGGCCGGGTCCAGTCGCACGCCGGTGAGCCACGCGTGGGTGAGGAGCGAGCTGCGGCTCTTCGTGTCCTCGAGCCTTCTCTGGCTGCCGCCGATCATCTGTGCGCGCACGCGGGCGAGGCGGTCCGGGTCGACGGTCTGGGCCTCGTCCAAGGTGAGCTGGATCAGCTCCAGCACCTCGTCGACCTTGGCGTGGTCGAGCTCGGTGGTCACCCTCAGATGGCCGGCGTCGACCCACGTCTGTACACCCGAGTCGACGCCGTAGACCAGCGCCCGGTCGGTCCGGAGACGCTCGAACATCAGGTCGCGCAGGTAGGCCGAGGCCATCACCTCGGCGTCGTGATCCGGATGCCCGGAGCCGTGGGCGGGCGAGGAGACGCCGACCTCCCACTGGTCGAAGATGCCCAGCCGGTAGATGGTCTCCCGCGACGGTGCTGGGGTCCGCGGAGGTCCGGCTTCGGCCACGTCCTCGAACGCCGCGGCGCCTCCCAGCTGTCCGATCCCGGCCTCGACCGCGGCCAGCGCCTGCTCGGGGTCCATCGCGCCGACCAGCACGAGTGCGGTGTTGTCCACCCGGTAGTGGGCGTCGTAGAAGTCCTGGAGCTGCGGGAGCGTGATGGCGTCCAGCGAGCTGTCCTTGCCGATGCGCGGAACCGACAGCATCGAGTCGGGCCAGTAGTGGAGCGCCATCGCCTCCCACATCGAGCGGCCGAACCCACGGGCGCGGACCTCGCCCATCCACCAGCCGTCCCGGCCGCCCCGCTCCTCGAAGACGATCTCCCGTTCCTTCTCGAGCTGGTCCTGCTCGAGCACGGGGTGGAAGACGATCTGCTCGAGCCACAGGAGCAGCGGATCCAGGTCGTCGGGGCCGACCCAGGCCCAGTACTGGACGGTCCGGTCGTACGTGGTGCCGTTGTAGGTGCCGCCGAGATCCTCGATCCACTCGCTGACCTGGCGCTCGTCCCACAGCTCGGTCCGGGTGAAGAGGAGGTGCTCGAGCAGGTGGCTCGAGCCGCTCGTCTCCAGCGTCTCGTACCGCCCGCCGCTGCCGACCACGAGCGTGCCGTGGAGCGAGGTGGCGCCGTCCCGAGGCTGGAGCCAGACGACCAGGCCGTTGTCCAGCGTCGACGTGTACAGGGGGAACGGAGCGTCGACCTCGGTGAGCTCCGCCGCCTGTGCGAATCCTGTTGAGAGCGCGAGTAGCAGGTGCACGCAGGGGGCGTATGCGGCTACAACTTCGGCGGCACCTGGAGGATCCATGCTCCTGCTCCTTGCTTGCGCTGGCGAGATCACGACTGAGCCGGTCTTCCCGGACGAGACCTCCGAGTTCGACGGGGCGACGCTGTCGGTCGTCTCGCCGAGCAGCAACAGCTTCCATCCGCTGGACACCCCGACCGTCTTCGAAGCGGTCATCGTGGACCCGGATGGCAACCCGCTGGACTTCGACCCCATCTGGACGAGCACGCTCGACTGGGAGGGCACCGGCTCGCTGTTCGAGGAGGAGCTGGACGTCGGCACGCACGACATCCAGGTGGTCGCCGAGCTGCCCAACGGCGACGTGCTCAAGCACGACCTGTCCGGCATCCTGGTGCAGCACGAGGACGCGGGCATCTACGTCGGCGACCTGTCCGTCAGCCTGGCCATCGATGTCAGCGGCACGGCGTTCCAGGCGGCGTGCACCGGAGCGACCGAGCTGACCGTGGACGCGTACGGCGAGCTCATCGATGGGGACAGCGCCTGCACGATCTCGCTCCTGGGCTACGAGCTCGAGACCACCTACGTCTTCTACCTGGAGGCCGACGACGGCCTGGTGGGTGGCGAGACGGCCGCGGACCTGAGCTGGTTCGAGCTGCCGTTCGAGACCACGGGCGAGGTCTTCGGCGGCGTCCTGACCGGCAGCTTCGGCGCCGACGTCGCCGGCTACGCGACGGTCGAGGGCAGCTTCGAGGCCGTGCGCGTCACGCGGAGCCTGCCCGAGGAGGAGATCCCCAGTGAGTGAGACCGAGCTGCGCGAGACCTTCGACCACTACGACGCGAACCACGACGGGCTGATCCAGAAGTCGGAGTTCGGCGAGCTGTGCACGGCCCTGGATACCGACATCTCGGACGACGACGTCGACATGGGCTTCGAGGTCATCGACACCGATGGCAACGGCGTCATCGACTTCAACGAGTTCGCCGCCTGGTGGGGCGGCCGCTAGCTCTTCGGCTGGAGCTGCCGCGCGGAGAGCCAGGCCACGGCGCCCTCGGCCCCGTTCAGCTCAGCGACCTCGAGTGGCGTCCCGGCCGTGCTCGGCCGGTCGAGCCGCGCTCCGGCCTGGACGAGCGCCGAGAGGATGTCGTGGGGTGCGTCGACGCCGGCCGCCAGGTGCATCGCTCCGGGTCCATCCGGCCAGGTGTCGTGTGAGCGCTCGACGTCCGCACCCCCGGCCAGCAGCACCACCACCGCGGCGGTCTGGTGGCCGAAGATCGCGTGGTGGAGCGGGGTCATGCCGATGGGGTCCGGCCGGTCCTTGTCGTCCCAGCGGGCGAGCTCATCGAGCTGACCGAACCCTGCGGCCGTCCACCGGTTCGTGTTCGCGCCCGCGTCGAACAGCCGCTCGACGCAGTCCTGGGCGTCGGCCAGGGACGCGACGTGCAGGAGCGGGACATGGACGATGGTGGCGCCGGTCCCTGCCAGCGAGGCCTTCAGCGGCACGCTGGCGTTCGGGTCGCCGTCGGCCAGCCAGGCCTCGAGCTCGTCCAGCGAGTCCGTCTGGAGAGCCTCGGTCAGCGACAGGGTGGCCCCCATCATCCGCAGCGCCTGGGCCAGTCCCTCGTCTCCGATGTGGAGGGCGTGCACCAGCAGCGGGTTCGGGTCGTCCCCCGCGTCGAGCCGGGCGGCGACGAGGTCCGCTCGTCCCAGGTACGCCGCCGCCATCAGGTGATGGGGGGCGGCGTGCTCCAGGACCGCGAGGCGGGTCGCCTCCCCACCGGCCAGCTCGGTCAGGCCGACGGCGTCGACGCCATGCGTCGTGTCCGTCTCGTCGCAGCGAGCGCCCTGCGCCAGCAGCTCGCGGACCTTGGCCGTGTCGTCCGCGAAGATCGCCGCGAACAGCGCCTCGTCGACCGGGGTCACAGCCGGGCTGCGACCTCGGCGCCCTCGGCGATGGCCCGCTTCGCGTCCAGCTCGCCGGCCTTCTTGGCGCCGCCGATGACGTGCGCGGACTCGCCGAGCTCCGTGGCCAGGCCGTCGTTCACGAGCTGTCCGGCGCAGACGACGACCGTGTCGACCTCGAGCAGGCGGGGGGTGCCGGCGACCGTCAGGTGGAGACCCTCCCCGTCGATCTTCTCGTACAGGCACTCGGCCCACATCGCGACCTGGCGCTTCTTGAGCTGGGCGCGGTGGATCCAGCCCGTCGTCTTGCCGAGGCGCGCACCGAGCTTGCCCTTGCTGCGCTGGCAGACGGTCACCTGGCGCGGGGGAGGCGGGTCGTGCGGAGCCTTCAACCCCCCGCGCGTCGTGTGCTCGCCGTCGATGCCCCACTCGGCCAGGAACGCCGCGAGCTCCGCGTCGTCGCCGGACTCCGCGGCGTGCTGGTGCGTCAGGAACTCGGCCACGTCGAAGCCGATGCCGCCGGCCCCGATGATGGCGACGCGCTCGCCGACCGGAGCCCCGTTCAGGACCTCGATGTAGGTCAGCACGTTGTCGCCGTCTTCGCCGGGGATGCCCAGGCGGCGGGGGGTGATGCCCGTGGCGACGATGACCTCGTCGAATCCGGCCAGCTCGGCCTCGCCCGCTCGGGTGCCGAGTCGGACCTCGACGCCGGCGTCGGCCATCCGGTTCTCGAAGTACCGCAGCGTCTCGCCGAACTCCCCTTTGCCGGGGATGGTCTTCGCCAGGTTGAACTGGCCGCCGATGCGCTCGCTGGCCTCGAACAGGACGACCTTATGACCTCGCTCGGCAGCCGTGGCCGCAGCGGACAGTCCAGCGGGGCCGGCGCCGACGACGGCGACCTTCTTGCTGATCGTGGCCGGGGTGAGCGTGCGCTCGGTCTCGTAGCAGGCCCACGGGTTCACCAGGCAGGTCGCCTGCTTGTTGCTGAAGATGTGGTCCAGGCAGGCCTGGTTGCAGGCGATGCACGTGTTGATGCGGTCGGACTGGCCGTCGCGCGCCTTGTTCACGAAGTCCGGATCGGCGAGCAGGGGGCGGGCCATGCTCACCATGTCGGCGTCGCCGCGGGCCAGGATGTCCTCGGCCACCTGGGGCGTGTTGATCCGGTTGCTGGTGATGAGCGGGATGCCGACCTCGCCCTTCAGCTTGCGGGTGACCCACGTGAACGCGCCGCGAGGGACGCAGGTGGCGATGGTCGGGACGCGCGCCTCGTGCCAGCCGATGCCGGTGTTCAGCAGGTCGACGCCTGCCTCCTCGAGTCCGCGGGCGAGCTCGACGATCTCGTCCCAGGTGCTGCCGTCGGGCACCAGGTCGAGCATCGAGAGTCGGAACACCACGATGAAGTCCTTGCCCACGGCGGCGCGGGTGCGGCGCACGATCTCGAGCGGGAACCGGATGCGGTTCTGGTAGTTCCCACCCCAGTCGTCGGTCCGCTTGTTCGTGTGGCGCGCGATGAACTCGTTGATGAGGTAGCCCTCGCTGCCCATGATCTCGACGCCGTCGTAGCCGGCCTCGCGAGCGAGCTCGCTGCTGCGCACGAAGTCGTCGATCGTGGACTCGACGCCCCGCTTCGACAGCGCCCAGGGCGTGAACGGGCTGATCGGCGACTTGATGCGCGAGGGGGCCACCGCCAGCGGGGAGTAGCCGTAGCGGCCGGCGTGCAGGATCTGCATGGCGATCTTGCCGCCCTCGGCGTGCACGGCCTCGGTCAGGACACGGTGTCGGTCCGCGTCACGCTTGCTCGCCATCCGAGCGGCGAACGGCTTCAGCCAGCCGGCCCGGTTCGGGGCGATGCCGCCGGTCACGATGAGTCCGACGCCTCCCCGTGCGCGCGCGGCGAAGTACGCCGCCATGCGGCTGTAGTCCCGGTCCTCTTCGAGGCCGACGTGCATCGACCCCATGAGCACGCGGTTGCGCAGAGTGTGGCCCGCGACGTCGAGAGGGGCGAGGAGGTGAGGGTGACTCAAGGCAGCTCCGCTGAATGACGGTTCATTCAGCGCAAGGGCGTAACTCGGCGGAAACTGGGGCGTGGGGAGCTGCGTGATAGCTTCGCGCCGTGAAGAAGCTCGCCCTCGGCCTCGGCACGACGCTCGCCGTGCTCGGGCTGCTCGAGGGCGCCTCATGGGGCTTGGAGGCGGCGCTCGGGCCGATCGACGCGGCCACGCCCCTGCCGTCTCCTGCGGGCGCTTCGTGTCGCCAGGACTGCGTCGAGGGGGCGGCGTCGTGGCACGTCGACTACCCGAGCGGCATCCCCATGGGCTTCGGTGGTGAGGCCGAGCCGTGGCAGGTCTTCGACCGGAAGTACGGGCTCAACTCGCTGGGGCTGCGCGGGCCGGAGCCGAGCGACCCCCGGCCGGCCGACGAGCTCCGGCTCCTGACGCTCGGGGATTCGACCGTCTTCGGCTTCGAGGTGGCGCCCGCCGACATCTTCAGCTCGGTCGCCGCGGTCCAGCTCACCGAGGACTGGGGGCGCCCGGTCGTGGCCTTCGTGGGGGCCCAGCCGGGGCACACGGCCCAGCAGTCCCAGCGGGTGCTCGAGCGGGTCGGAGGTGATCTCGACGCGGACATCGTCGTCATCGCCAGCCAGTGGAGCGACATGTTCCACGACCGGTCCGGCGGCTGGATCGAGACGCCGGGACAGAAGGCCCCGTCCGCTCTGTACCGGGTCATCCACCGGGCGATGTCCCCGTGGCTCGAGCCTCGCATCGTGGGCTGGATCGACCCGTCGACCGGAGCGGGCACGCCGGCAGAGGGGCTCCAGGCCCGGACGCCTCCCGACGACTACGCGCGGCTCCTGACGGCGATGCGAGATGACGTCTCCGCTTCGGGCGCGACCCCGGTCTTCGTGGTGCTCCCGGCGCCGATCGATCTGGATCCTGCTGGGCCGCCGGAGTTCATCACGGCCTACCGCGAGCTGATGCGCACGGTCGCCCGCGATGGCGGCGCCCCGCTCATCGACTGCTCGGTGTGGTTCGTCGAGCAGGGTGGGGTGCCCGCGGACTTCTACGACTCGGTCCACCCGTCCCGCTCAGGCCATGAACGCCTGGGAGCCTGTGTGGCGGCCGGCCTGGTCGAGCAGCTGCCTGGGGTCAGCGGTGGCTGATCCGGCCGGTGCGCTCGGCCGGATGCTTCCCGAGGGCGTGCAGGAGGAGGCGCGCGCGGAGCTCGGCCGGTTGACCGGCTTGCTCGTCGTCGCGGTGGTGTTCTGCGCGGGCTTTGCCGCCATCGGGGTGGGGGTCGAGTCGGGGGCGACGACGGTCGCGTACCTCGAGATCGCGTCTGTCGAGGGTGAGGGGACCACCGTCACCGCCTGGGTGCCGTCGTGATGGCCGCCGTGCGCACGTGGCTCGTGCCGCGGGCTGGGGGCGCGGTCGGCGCCGCGCTCCTGCGGGTGGCCGGGTTGGCCACCATCGGGGTGTTCGGCAACCTGATGTACGTCCTGGTCGGCCGGAGCGTCGGAGAGTTCGTCGTCGTTCACGGCGTGCTCGCCCTGCTCCATGGGCTGTTCCTGCTGGTGGGGCGTCGGACCGTGCGTGCGGGCGCGACCGAGGCGCTCGGTCACGCGGTGATGGCGCTCAACACCGTCGGGATCGCGCTGGCGTTCAGCTACGAAGGCAGCCTGAGCGCGGGGACCATCTTCTTCGTCGTGCTGCATCCGGTGTTCGCCTGACTGCACTTCGGGCGACGGGGCGGGCTGATCTGGACGGTTGTGGCCGTGGGCCTGGTCGGCGTCTGGTGGGTCGGGGGCATCCCGCTCCCCTTCGAGCCGCCCGAGCTCCAGAAGCGCGACGTGCTGCTCGAGCAGGGCTTC
The DNA here is from genome assembly GCA_024228935.1 of Pseudomonadota bacterium. Taxonomy (GTDB): domain Bacteria; phylum Myxococcota_A; class UBA796; order UBA796; family CAJQPC01; genus JAAESX01. Next base: position 60,271 of record JAAESX010000132.1, on the reverse strand, counting down.
GCCATCGTGCTGGTGGGCGCCATCGCCGCGGTCTTCCGCCGCACGCTCGACCGCCGCGTGGCCGAGCAGCAGAGCGCCCGCCTCGAGGCCCTCCGCGCCGCCGAGTCGCGCGACCGCTTCCTGGCGAACGTCACGCACGATCTTCGGACCCCGCTGGTCGGTGCGCTCGGCACCGCGCGCTTGCTGATCAGCGAGGGCCAGGACGACACCGTCCAGCAGGAGCTGGTGGCCATCGAGCGCCGTGGCACCCAGCTCCAGGCGCTGCTCGACAGCGTGGCGGCGCGGAAGGGGGCGGCCCTCGTGCAGACGGTCGTGGACGTCGATGGGTTGCTCGCCGAGCTGGTCGAGGGCTGGGCGGGTGTCGTCCTCGACGCCCCCGAGCTGCCTCCCGTGGTGCTCGACGGCCGGTCCCTGCGCGAGGTCCCTTCGCGCCTGCTCACGCACGCCCAGCGGGATGCCGGATCCGTGAACGTCCGGGTCCGCCGCAGCGGTGACGTGCTCACGCTGGACCTCACGGCGTCTCCCGCGTGGGGAGAGGGCGACGCCCAGAGCCTGACCCGCCAGCGCGTCGAGCGGCTCGGCGGCTCGCTCACCATCGGGCTCGACGAGGGGCAGCGCGCTCGCTTCGCGCTGCCGGCGGCGTTCGTCAGCTCGCCGGAGCTCTCAGTGCTGATCGTCGAGGACAACCCAACCAACGCGGCGGTCACCCTGGGCATGCTGCGTCATCTGGGCCACGCCGGGCATGTGGTCGGGGATGGGGCTTCGGCGCTGCAGGTGCTCACCGAGCGCGCGTTCGACATCGTCCTGCTCGACCTGCGGCTGCCTGACATGTCGGGGTACGAGGTCTTCGAGCGGATCGAGTCCGGGCCGCGGGTGGTGGCGCTGACGGCCTCGACGGACGAGCGGCAGAACGTGACCGACTCGGGGCTGCACGGGTTCCTGGCGAAGCCGTCTCGGTTGGAGGAGCTGCGGGCGGTGTTGCGGGGGGCGTAGCTCTCGACGTCCCAGTCGAGGTTGTGCGCCCCTCACGAGACAAAGGTCCGAGGCTGACCGTCACCCTCGGGGTTGTGCGCCCCTCGACTACGAGCCGTACAACGCCGCATGCCGAGCCCGAACCTCGGCGGCATCGTCGAGCCGCTCAGCCGCCTCGAGAGCCTGAGCCCGCGCCAGCAGCAGCTCGGGGCTCTCGTTGTTCTCCCACGCGTCTCGCGACAGCATCGCCACCGCGTCGTTCGGGGAGCCCTCGCGCGTCTTCAGCTCGGCTCGCAGGATGGCGGCGTCCAGGTTCTTGGGCTGCATGCGGCGCGCTCGCTCGAGCGTCTCGGCGACGGCGATCAGGTCGCCGTCGGCCAGCTCGAAGCGGGCCTGCATCAGCACAGCGCCCAGGCGGGGCTGGCCCGTTCGTGTCGCCAGCCACGTGTGGAACTCGGCGGCATCCCGGTCTCCAGCGGCCCAGTGGACCTCGGCGATCTGGGCGTGGATGGCCGAGCCGTTGGGCTGGAGTCCGACCGCTCGCCAGCACATGTCGAGCGCCCCTTCCAGGTCGCCGTAGGCCTTCAGATCGGTCGCGGCCTCGAGCAGGATCCGCACCTCGAGGTCGTCGCGGCCCTCGGTCAACAGCAGCGCCATCCGGAGCTCAGCGGCCTCGTCTCCTCGACCGAACGCCCGCAGGGTGTTGGCGTGACCCGCGATGGCAGACGCCTCGTACTCGGTTCCGCCGGGGCAGATCTCCAGGCTCGCCAGCGCGTCCGGGTACATCCCTCGCCGAGCGTGGAGGACCCCCAGGCGGGCGTGGAGCGTGCAGTTGTCGGGGTCCTCGCGCAGGGCCCTTTTGATCTCCGCCGCCGCCATGACGTTCGCCCCGCGGTCGAAGGCCGACCGCCCGACGCCCGGCGCCAGGCTCGGCGCGACGAGCAGCACCAGCGCGGCGAGGGCGGCATGGCGCAGCGTGCGCGTTAGGGGGCGGGCCATGCGGACTCTCGGCGGACTGGCTGGCTGTTTCACCCTCTTCGCGCTCGGATGCAAGCCCGAAGCGCCCCCCCCGGTCGTCGAGGCCGAGCCCGAGCCGCGCCCGTCGCTGGTGCTCGTGACGCTCGACACGACGCGGGCGGACCGCATCGGGGCCTATGGCTACTCGCTGGCTGCGACCCCGATGCTCGACCAGCTCGCCACCGAAGGCGTGCGCTTCGATCGGGCCTACGCAACGGTCCCGCTCACCACGGCCTCGCACTCGACGATCCTGACGGGCCTGTTCCCCACGCGGCACGGCGTCCACAACAACGGCGACGCCTCGCTCCCCGACAGCATGGTCACGCTCGCCGAGGTGCTCAGCGAGGCCGGCTACACCACGGGCGCGGTGACCAGCGCGTTCGTCACCTCCAGCATCTGGAACCTGGACCAGGGCTTCGACGCGTACCTGGACGACGTCGCGGCCTCGGAGTCCGACAAGCGCCGCTGGGCTCGTGAGCGGCCGGCGAACGAGGTCGTCGACGAGGCCATCGGCTGGCTCGAGCAGGTGGACGGGCCCTACTTCCTGTGGGTCCACATGTTCGACGCGCACGCGCCGTACGACCCGCCCGAGGCCTTCGACGAGACCTTCGAGAAGCGCCCGTACGACGGTGAGATCGCGTTCATGGACCAGGAGCTCGCGCGCCTGAAGCCCGTCGTCGACGCGGCCGCGGGAGACGAAGGGGCCGCCTGGATCGTCGTGGCCGATCACGGCGAGGCCCGCAGTGGGGAGCACGGCGAGAAGACCCACGGGCTCTTCCTCTTCGACCCGACGATGCGCGTTCCCTTCATCGTCCGCCCACCGGCGCCCCTGGCCGAGCCGGTGGTCATCCGACCGGCCGTGAGCACCGCCGACGTGATGCCTACGGCGCTGGGGCTGCTCGACATCGACGTGCCGAAGGACCTGGACGGCGTGGACCTGTCGCCGACGCTGGCCGGAGAGCGAGCGCCGATCCGGCCCGTCTACCTCGAGAGCGAGATGGTCACGGAGCGCTTCGGCTTCCACCCCGAGATCGCCGTCGCCGAGGGGCACCACAAGCTGATGGGGACGCCCAGTCCGCGGCTGTTCGACATGGCGGTCGACCCCCGCGAGGAGAAGAACCTCGTCCCGACGGATCCGGATCGTGTCGCTGACCTGGACGCCAAGCTCCAGGCGATCCGCGCTCGCGCGATCGACACCGAAGCGATGGCGCTGTCGCCGTCCGTCGCCGCCCAGCTCGAGGCCCTGGGGTACGTCAGCAGTGATGCCGGTGGAGACGCCACGCTCAGCCAGGTCGATGCGAAGGACCAGGTCGCGGTGCTCGAGGCGATGGAAGAGGCCCGGGGGCACGCTGTCAGCGGCTCGCCGGTCGACGCCGAGGCGGCCTACCGCAAGGTCCTGGCCCAGTACCCGGACATCTCCGAGGCGCGGATGGGCCTGGCCCGCGCGCTCCAGCAGCAGAAGCGGGGACCCGAGGCCATCGAGGTCTACGAGGCCATGCTCCGCGACCGGCCCGACTCGAACGTCGTGCGGGTGAACCTGGCGAACCTGCTCGCGATGAACGAGCGCAAGGACGAGGCCGTCGTCCTGTTCCTGGCCACACTCGAGCAGGTGCCCGAGGACGAGTCGGCTCGGTCGGGCTTGCTGCGGGTGCTACAGGACCTCGGCCGGAACACAGAGGCCCTCGAGTACGGCCGGGCCTGGGTCGCCGCGAACCCGGACAACCCGTCGCTCCAGGCCTCGGTGGGCATCCTTCTGGTGCGCACCTCGAACTACGCCGAGGCCGCTCCCATGCTGCAGGCGTCGCTGCGAGACGAGGTCCCGCGCCAGTTCGTGCATCGGATGCTCGCCCGCATCGCGTCGGTCGGCGGAGACCAGGCGACCTGCGAGAAGGAGCTCCTGCTCGAGGTCGAGGCCTTCCCCAAGGGCGCCGAGGCGCGTATGTCGCTGGCCAACCTGTTCATGGCGTCGAAGCGCTGGGACGAGGCGGCCGCCGAGTTCGCGGCGGTCGTCGAGCTGGGACCGCTGGACGTCACGGCGCGTCGCGGCCAGGCCCAGGCCATCTTCAACACGGGCGACTACACCCGGGCCGCCGAGATCCTGGCGCCGGCTCTCGAGCAGCACCCGGACGACCCGGACAGCCTGCTGCTGCACGCGAACCTGCTGTCCAAGCTCGGAAAGCCGGACGAGGCCAAGGTGGTGTTCGACCAGGCCAAGGCGCTTCGCGCAGCCGAGGTCGAGTCGAAGAAGAAGGCCGCGAAGGCCAAGGCCGGCGAGCCGAAGACCGCCACGCCGTAGCCCGAGACGGGACCCGCGAGACGGAGCCCCAGGGCACTGCAGCCCAGAGCACGACAGCCCGGGCCGAAGCCCGGGCTGCCGGTGAGAACCGAGCCGAGGCTCAGTTCATGTCACCCGTGCCGTACCAGTTGTACGAGTAGTAGTACTGCACGCCGTTGTACTCGTACGGGTAGTCGATGTAGCCGCCCGACTCGTAGATGAGCGTGTCGCCCTCGGTGGTCGCGTAGGCCCAGGGGTACCAGTCCCCGTAGTAGTCGTCGTACAGGTGGATGATGCCGTACCCGTAGTAGTAGTCGGCCTCGTAGCCGTAGGTCCAGGCGTCGTCGCCCGAGCCACAGGTACCGTCGTCGTACGACTCGTCCGAGATGGTCATCGTGAGGTCGAAGGTGAACTCACAGCCGTCACACCATGCGGTGCTGGCGCCACCGGCGACGTCCCACAGGATGTCGCAGTTCGGGGCGCCGGGCTCCTCGGTGAAGCCGTAGGTGAACATCTCGACGCCGGTGTAGCCCGAGTAGGGGTTCGTATCGGCGTCGGCGTCGGAGTCGGCGTCGGCGTCGGAGTCGGCGTCGGTGTCCGCGTCGGAGTCGGCGTCGGCGTCGGTCTCGGTGCCGCTGTCGCCGCTGTCGCCGGTCGTGCCCTTGATGCAGGCGGTGGTGAGGAACCCGACCGTCAGGACGGCGGGGATGAGGAAGAGTCGGGTCGACATGGCAGTCCTGTGATCAGGGAAGGGGCGGAAGGTAGCCCGTTTTTCCGCCGGTCGCATCCAGCGTCCGCGGCTTGCGGGGCAGCGAACCACCTGATAGACGTGTCTCTACCAAACGGTAGAGAGCACTCGAACAGGCGGTCAGGTGAACGCGGTCGACGTACGAACCCGAATCCTTCGCGAAGCCACGCGGCTGTTCGCCGAGCGGGGCGTGTCCGGTACGTCCATCCAGGCGGTCGCCACCGCTGCCGGGATCACCAAGCCCACGCTCGTCTACCACTTCGGTGGGAAGGACGGTCTGCGGACCGCGGTGCTCGCCGAGTTCATGGATCACTGGCGGCACGAGCTGCCCAAGCTGCTCACCGCTGCGGCGTCCGGTGGCCCTCGCCTCGACTCGCTGGTCGAGGCCTTGTTCGACTTCTTCCGGCGCGATCCCGATCGCGCCCGACTCCTTCTTCGCGAGTCCCTCGACCGACCCGAGGAGCTGCGCACGCTGCTCCGGGACTCGGTCCAGCCCTTCACGGCGCTCATCACGCAGGCGATGCGGATGGGCCAGATGCAGGGCGCGATCCGCGAGAAGGTCGACCCCGAGGCGTTCGTCGTCCTCGTCATCTCGTGTGCCGTCGGCGTGGTCGCCGTCGGTCCCTTCGTCTCCGGCCTGATGTCCCCCGAGCCCTCGGTGGATGCACAACAGGCCGAGCTCATCCGCATGGCGCGCGTGGCGCTGCTCAATCCCCCCGGGAGCACCTGAAATGGCCAACTTCTACGACGACAACGCCGATCTCCGCTGGTACGTCGAGCGCGGCATCGACTGGGAGCCCATCGTCCGGCTCACCGAGTATGACTACCAGGCCGAGGACGGCTTCAAGAACGTCCCCGAGGCGCTCGAGTTCTACACGGACATCCTGAACCTGGTCGGTGAGTACAGCGCCGAGGCCATCGCGCCGCGCTGGAAGGAGCTCGACGAGGCCCACCCCCATCTCGTCGACGGCGAGGTCATCGAGGCCGACGTCACCAAGGAGATCTTCGAGGGCCTGAAGGAGATGGAGCTCCACGGCCTGTGCCTCCCCCGCGAGCTGGGCGGCATGAACGCTCCGCTGCTGCTGCTCCAGTTCAACAACGAGATGGTCGCCCGCGCGGACGTCTCGACCTGCACGCACGTGGGCTTCCACGGCGGCATGGCGCTGGCCGCGCTGATGTACTCGGTCCTCGAGGGCACCACGACGTTCACGAAGAACCCGCCGGCCATCGCCGAGACGCGGTTCCGCCAGTGTATCGAGGAGATCATCTCGGGCGAGACCTGGGGCTCGATGGACATCACCGAGCCGGGTGCGGGCAGCGACATGGCTGCGCTGACGACCCGCGGCACCCAGGACGCCGACGGCAACTGGACCGTCACCGGTCAGAAGATCTTCATCACGAGCGGCCACGGCAAGTGGCACTTCGTCATCGCGAAGACCGAGCCCGACACCGACGACGCGTTCGCCGGCCTGAAGACGCTGTCGATGTTCCTCGTCCCCGCCTACGAGATCGTGGATGGAGAGAAGAAGTGGCTCGCGACGCTGGACGGGACCGAGGTGAAGCTCGGCCACAACGCCAGCGCCACGGTCAGCATCAGCTTCGAGGACACGCCCGCCGAGCTCATCGGCAACCGCGGCGAAGGCTTCAAGTACATGCTCCTGCTGATGAACAACGCCCGCGTCGGCGTCGGGTTCGAGAGCCTGGGCTCGATGGAGGCCAGCTACCGGGCGGCCGTGGCGTATGCCGCCGAGCGCCCCTCGATGGGCAAGACCATCGACAAGCACGAGATGATCGCGGACCTGCTCGAGGAGATGGCGACCGACATCCAGGCCACCCGCGCCATGAGCGTTCGGGCCGCCTGGTGCGAGGAGCTGGCGTCCAAGGCCCGCATCGCGCTGGACCACTTGGAGATGACGGACGAGGCCCGCGCTGAGATGGAGCGGACCAAGAAGCGCTGCGAGCGCGAGAGCCGGCACCTGACGCCGCTCTTGAAGTGGTTCGGCGGCGAGAAGGCCGTCGAGGTCGCCCGCCGCAGCATCCAGATCCACGGGGGCAGCGGGTACATCAAGGAGTACCAGGTCGAGAAGCTCCTGCGGGACGCGATGGTCTTCCCGATCTACGAGGGGACCAGCCAGATCCAGGCCTTGATGGCCATGAAGGACAACCTCCTGGGCGCCGTGAAGAACCCCAAGCGGTTCGTCCGGACGACGGCCCAGGCCCGCTGGAAGTCGATGTCCGCGAAGGACCCCGTCGAGCGCCGCGTGGCCGGTCTCCGCCTGCTGTCGCAGCAGACGATGCAGTTCCTGCTGACGCGCCTGACGGCCACCAAGGTCAAGGAGCTCCGCCACCACAGCCCCGGCGAGTGGGGCACGGTCATGCAGGACTGGGACCCGAAGCGGGACTTCGCGCTGGCGATGCTCCACGCCGAGCGCCTCATCACCATCCTGACCGCAGCGGCGGTCGCCGAACTGCTGTGGGACCAGCAGGAGATCGACCCGGCTCGCCGCGAGATCCTGCTGAACTGGCTCGAGCGACAGGAGCCCCTCTGCCGGTACCACCACGACAGCATCACGACGACGGGCCTGCGCCTGCTCGAGAAGCTGGCCGGTGACGAGCAGGCCAAGGCCCCCGCCCAGGCGGCGAAGTGATCGGTCACCTCGTCCACCAGCGGCAGAACATCACCAGCACGCTGAAGCTGGTGACCAGCAAGAAGGGCTCGGGTGTGCCGGAGCTGCCCGGCCCCGAGACCGTCGATCTCATCGCGCCCCGGCCGAAGAAGCTCGTGAGCGCCTACCTCCGCACGGTCGGCGGCAACGCCAAGGCGTGGAAGGGCCAGGTCCCCCCGCACCTGTTCCCGCAGTGGGCCTGGCCGGCGCTGACCCGCTGCATGAACGGCCTGCCTTACGACATGGCCAAGGTCGTGAACGCGGGCTGCTCGTGGACGGTGATCAACCCGCTGCCCGCCAACGAGCCGCTGCAGGTCGTCGCGCGCATCGAGAGGATCGTCGAGGACGAGAAGAAGGCGCTCATCACGCTGTCGGCCGTGACCGGAACGGCGACGACGCCCGAGTGCCTGCGCGCCGAGCTGACCGCCTTCGTGCCCAAGCCGCGGGACAAGAACGCGCCTCGGAAGAAGCGCAGCACGGACTGGGCTCGCATCCCGCTGGATGCGCGCGCCATCTTCGAGCGCCGCGTCACGCTGGACACCGCCAAGGCCTTCGCGTCCCAGACCGGTGACCCGAACCCCATCCACTGGTCGCCGGCCTACGCCAAGGCCAGCGGCTTCAAGTCCGCGATCCTGCACGGCTTTGCCACCGCAGCCATCGCGGGCGAGGCCCTGGTCAAGAACCGCTTCGCCGGTGACGTGACCCAGCTGACGCAGATGTCGGCGCGGTTCAACAAGCCGGTTCGACTCCCTTCCACCATCCGCGTCTTCACGCATGAGAACCAGGTGTTCGTCGGCAACCAGCCGGGCGGCCCTGCATTGCTCACGGGATCCTTCAATGGCTGATCGCATCGTCGCCCTTTCCGGCAACCCCACCGCCCGCAAGTTCGCTTCGCAGCTCGGTGTCTCCCTTCCCCCCGTGCTGAAGCGCGACAGCGAGGCCTGGGCCGAGCAGCCGCTGGCCGGGAAGAGCGTCCTCGTGCTGGGCACGACCGGCGCCGAGCTGACAGCGCCCCTGGCGACCGCTCTCGCCCGCTCGGGTGCCGAGCCCGTCGTCGATGGTGACCTGGCCGGGTTCGCCGAGGCCGGCGAGGCCTGGGGTCGTCCTCCCAAGGCGGCCGGTGACGAGGAGAAGGTCGACGTCATCGTCTTCGACGCCACCGGCATCCGCGACATCGCGGGCTTGAAGGCGCTGCACGGCGCCATGCAGCCCCGGCTGAAGGGTCTGCAGAAGTCCGGCCGCGTGCTGGTGCTCAGCCGTCCGCACAAGGACGTCGCCGGCATCGAGGCCTCGGCCACGCAGCGCGCGCTCGACGGGTTCACCCGCTCGCTCGCCAAGGAGGTCGGCCGCAAGGGCTCGACCGCCAACCTGCTGGTGGTCAAGGAGGGCGCCGAGGACCGCCTCGAGCCCGTCCTGCGCTGGTTCGCCTCGCCGCGCTCCGCGTTCATCTCGGGTCAGCCGGTGGTCGTGAGCAAGACCGTCCGGCGCGCCGAGGACAAGGCCCGTCGCCCGCTGGACGGCAAGGTCGTGGTCGTGACCGGCTCGGCCCGAGGAATCGGGGCCGCCACCGCCGCCACGATGGCCCGCGAGGGCGCCAAGGTCGTCGTGCTGGATCACCCCAGCGCCGACGCCCAGGCCGCCGAGGTCGCCGCGAAGATCGGCGGGAAGCCGCTGCTGCTCGACGTCACCGAGCCCGATGCTGGCGAGCAGATCGTCGCCTTCGCCCAAGAGCACTTCGGCGGGCTCGACGTGGTCGTGCACAACGCCGGCGTGACCCGCGACAAGACGCTGGCCCGCATGAAGGAGGAGCACTGGGACTTCGTCCTGGGCGTGAACCTGGCGGCCATCCTGAAGATGAACGAGGCCATCGTGCCGGCGCTCGGCAAGAACGGTCGGCTGGTGTTCCTCTCGAGTATCGGCGGCATCGGCGGCAACGTCGGCCAGACGAACTACGCGGCCAGCAAGGCCGGCGTCATCGGCATCGTCGACACCATGAGCGCGCGCCTGGCTCGCAAGGGCATCGCCGTGAACGCGGTCGCCCCCGGCTTCATCGAGACCCGCATGACCGCGGCGATTCCGGTCGCCACCCGCGAGGTCGCCCGTCGTCTCTCCAATGTGTCCCAGGGCGGCCTGCCCCAGGACGTCGCCGAGACCATCACCTTCCTCGCCAGCCCCGGCGCCCACGGCCTCTGCGGCCAGGTGGTGCGCGTCTGTGGCGGCAACCTCCTGGGAGCCTGAACATGGCCACGAAGTCTTCTCGCGCCGTCGTCGTCGGGGGTGCCCGCACCCCGTTCGTCCGCGCGTTCTCCGAGTACACCCAGCTCGACACCATCGACCTCGCCGTGCACGCCGTGCGTGGCGCGCTCGAGAAGCAGACCTTCTCGTGGGACGAGATCGACGCCGTCATCTGGGGTGGCGTCATCCTGCCCCCGACCGCGCCGAACGTGGGCCGTGAGCTGGCCCTGGACCTGGGTCTGCCGGCGGACGTCGAGGCCTACACGGTCACTCGGGCATGCGCCTCTGGTCTCCAGGCCATCACCGATGCGGTCGCCAAGATCGAGCGCGGCGAGGCCGACCTCATCATCGCGGGGGGCAGCGACAGCACCTCGAACGCCTCGCTGACGATGCCCAAGCAGTTCATCCGCAAGGTGGGCCCGGTCGCCATGAACCGGAAGTCGGGCTTCGGCGACTACCTGGGCCTCATCACCAAGCTGTCCGTGAAGGACGTCGTGCCCCAGCAGCCCAAGGTCGCCGAGCGCTCCACGGGCGAGGTCATGGGCGAGGCCGCCGAGAAGATGGCCCGTCGCAACGGCGTCACGCGCGAGGAGCAGGACGAGCTGGCCGCGGCGTCGCATCACCGTGCTGCTGCTGCCATCGAGTCCGGCCGCTTCGACGACGAGATCGTCCCGGTGACGCCGAAGAAGGGGAAGACCGTCTTCCGCGACTCCATCGTCCGGGCCGACACGAGCGCCGAGAAGCTCGCCAAGCTGCGCCCCGCCTTCGCCAAGGACGGCACGCTGACGGGCGGCAACAGCTCGGCGCTGACCGATGGCGCCGCCTGCGTGATCGTGTGCAGCGAGGAGAAGGCCAAGGAGCTCGGGCTGACCCCCAAGGCGGCCTTCAAGAGCTGGGCGTACGTGGGCGTCGATCCGCGCGACCAGCTGCTCATGGGGCCGGCGCTCGCCATGCCCAAGGCGCTGGACCGCGCCGGGATGAACCTCGACGAGGTCGACGTCGTCGACATGCACGAGGCCTTCGCGGGCCAGGTGCTCTCGATCCTGAAGATGCTGGAGTCCAGCTCGTTCGCCAAGGAGCGCCTGGACCGTCAGTCCGCTGTCGGCGCGGTCGACCGAGACAAGCTGAACGTGCACGGCGGAAGCGTCGCGCTCGGGCACCCGTTCGGAGCCACGGGGGCGCGCATGGTGCTGACGATGGCCAACGAGCTGCAGTCGACGGACGCGAGCTCGGCGTTGCTTGGTATCTGCGCGGCTGGCGGGCTCGGCGCAGCGGCGGTGATGGAAGCCGTATAGTCGCCGCCCAGGAGCGCCCGTGCGGTCGACACTGAAGAAGATGGTCTTCACCCTGATCACGACCGTCGTGATCCTGGCGGTCGTCGAGGGCGTCGCTCGCATCGTGAAGGGCGAGGCCGCTCGGGCCACGATCCCCGCCAAGGAGATCGAGGACCACGTCGCGGGGGGAGCCATGGCGTTCCACCCCGAGCTGGGCTGGGTCCGGGCCGAGCTGCCGTTGCCGTCCGAGGGCATCAACGCCGCCGGCTTCCGGTACGGCAAGGAAGAGGTCGACCCGGTCAAGCCGGACGGCGTCTGGCGAGCGTTCACGCTCGGCGACTCGCAGACGTACGGCGCTGGCGTGAAGTGGAAGGAGTCCTACCCGGCGGTCGCCGAGAAGGCGCTGAAGGAGCAACACGACGCGGCCGGCGTCCAGCTCATCAACGCGGGCATCTCGGGCTACGGCTCGCTGCAGGCGCTGAAGCTCATCCGGTACCAGCTGCTGGACTACGACCCCGACCTGATCATCGTCGACGCCCAGACGCGGGACGACCTGCGGGACGACCTCGTCCGATCGGTCGCCGGGGTGTCGAAGGTCCAGGAGGTGCTGTTCTACAGCCGCGCCTACTACTTCCTGCGCGTGGCGGTCGAGCGCTCGACGGGTGGGACCGGCCGGCGGATGTCCGCACAGGCGCTCCCCGAGGACGGCCACATCTCGCGGGACACCACCTACGGCAACCACGATCTGATCCAGGAGCTCGGCGAGCGCGAGGGCTTCGACGTCCTGTTCGTCGACTACCCCGTCTGGGCCAGGAAGGACCGGGTGGCCTGTCTGGTGCTCGACGGCGAGCTGCCCGAGGGCGCCAAGGTCGCTCGGGTCTGCGAGGCGCTCCAGGCCAGCGGCCACAAGCCGTTCGACCTGTTCTTCGACCGGAACCACATGAAGCCGCTGGGCTGTGAGATCGCGGGCAAGGCGCTCGCCGAGGCCATCGAGGAGCACGGCCTCGGTCCCTGACGCGGGGTATGGTCGGCCCGATGCAGGGCACGCTGAAGAAGATCGTCTTCGCCGGGATCACCACGGTTCTGGTCCTGGTCGCCGCCGAGGGCGTGGCGCGGCTGGCGAAGAGCGAGGTCGGACGAGCGAGCATCCCCGAGCCCGAGATCCAGGTGCACGTCGAGAACGGCGCGATGAAGTACCACCCGGAGCTGGGCTGGGTCCGGGCGGAGCTTCCGCTGTGGTCCCAGGGCCTGAACACCGACGGCTTCCGGTACGGCAAGGACGTCGAGCGCGCCAAGCCCGACGGGCACTGGCGGGCGTTCGCGCTCGGCGACTCGCAGACGTATGGGGCCGGGGTCGACTGGCAGGAGTCCTACCCCGCGGTCGCCGAGGCCGAGCTGCACGCCACGCACGGCGCCGAGGGGGTCCAGCTCATCAACGCGGGCATCTCGGGGTACGGCTCGCTGCAGTCCCTGAAGCTCATCCGCCACCAGCTGCTGGACTTCGACCCGGACCTCATCATCGTGGACGCCCAGACGCGCGACGACCTGCGCGACGACCTGGTGCACGCCACCGCGGGCACGAGCCGGCTGCAGGAGCTCCTGTTCTACAGCCGCGCCTACTACTTCCTGCGGGTCGCGGTCGAGCGGACGACGGGCGGCACCGGTCGCCGGATGTCCGCCCAGGCCCTGCCGCCGCCGGGGAAGCACCAGCGCGACAACACGTACGGCAACCACGACCTGATCTGGGAGCTCGGCAAGCGCGAGGGCTTCGAGGTCCTTTTCGTGAACTACCCGGTGCAGGACCGCGAGGGCGGTGTGGCCTGCCTCGGCCTGGACGCCGAGCTGCCCGAGGGCGCCCACATCGCGCGGGTCTGCGAGGCCCTGCAGGACAGTGGCTACACCCAGGACGAGCTCTTCTTCGACACCAACCACCTGCGACCGCTGGGATGCGAGATCTCCGGCAAGGCGCTCGCGGCGGCGATCGAGGAGTACGGGCTGGGGCCCGCCGGCCCGTAGCTCAGTCCTCGAGCAGTTCGAGGATGCCGACCGGGTCCATCAGGACGGTCGGCGAGTCGGCCGAGCTGAGCGAGCGCATCACCAGGACGGTGGGCTCCTCGCCGAGCGACGGCAGGGTCGGTCGGCGTGGAGGCGGGCACGGCATCGGCAGGATGGAGCGACGCGCTCGGAGCGCTGGGGGCACGCTCGGCGGCTCGACCACGCGCGGGATGAGGCGGTCGGCCCAGGCGAGCAGGACGTGGGCACAGGCGATGAAGAGTCGGGCGATGCGGACGGTCATGGGAGCCTCCTTGGCTTCCCATGGACCTGTCGCAAGGCGCGTGCCGTGGCGCTCGTCACGCGATCCCGGGCACTTGGCGGGGGCAGGTGTCGGCTGACTGGCACCCCCCCTGTCGGTCAGTCGTCAGGGGCGCCGGTAGCTGAGGATCAACCAGGCGGTCCAGACGAGCGTGAAGATCATGTACCCGGCGAAGCCCCACCCGAAGCCCGAGGGCAGGTGCGGATTGCCGGCCACGTTCGTCGCGCAGAGGTGGTGGAACAGGTGGACCAGGCCGACCAGCGAGACGTTGCAGAACTCCAGGAGGCGGTTGGAGAGGGTCGCGACGGTTTGCTCGGCGCGCCCGGGGGCCATCCAGTAGTCCTTGTTCGGGATGCTCAGCAGGTGGGCCGGGGTGCGGCGGATCAGCGAGGCACTGAGGCCGACCAGCAGGAACGAGCCGACGCCGGCCGCGGTGAAGAGGCCCACGAACGTGGCCTTGGTCTGCCATGCGTGTGGGTCCCCGGCGCCGTTGAAGTTGGACGCCATCATCTCGGGCAGCTGGGGGTACCCGTACACGACCAGCAGCGTGTACACGGCAAGCAGGCCGGCGAAACCGGCGCGGGCGATCAGGGACCTCATGCTCTGGATACGGCCGAGGGCGCCGATCTAACCCGTCCGGGTCAGGAACATCGTACCCAGGCACATCTCGTCGCCGGTCCCGTCGCCCCAGTAGACGTCCTCGTCCGTCGGCCACCGAGTCGCGGTGTATACCGCGGGTGGAGGCCCCATGCGCATCGCGTTCTGCAGCGACGAGCCGTACCCCGTCCACCGTGTCCTGCGTGCCGAGTTGGAGCGTCGAGGGCACGAGGTGGTGCCCTTCGGTGCCGTGCGCTCGGGCCAGGATGAGCCCTGGGCGCTGGTGGCCGAGGAGGCCGCTCGGGCCGTCGCGTCGGGAGCGTGCGACGAGGGCGTCTTCTGCTGTTGGACGGGGACCGGCATCTCCATCGCGGCGAACAAGCTCCAGGGTGTGCGTGCGGCGCTGTGCGAGGACCCGGGCACCGCCGCCGGCGCCCGCGTCTGGAACCACGCGAACGTGCTGTGCCTCTCGAACCGTCGGGTGTCCGACGACATGGCGAAGGAGATCCTCGAGGCCTGGTTCTCGACCGAGCGGGGGACCGATGGAGCGGAAGGGGTCGCGTTGCTCGCCGAGGTCGAGGGCCGCCGTTAGCCCCCGGGCATGAAGCGCCTCTCCATCGTCGTCCTCGCCTCGTCCCTCGTCGCCTGCGCCATCCCGGAAGAGGACTTCCCGGACGTCTACGCCAAGGCTCTCTGCCCCAAGCTCGAGGAGTGCCACGCTGCGGACTACGCGGACCTGTACGGCGACGACGACGACGCGTGTCTCGACGACGCCGCCGACGGTGCCGACATCGTGCTCGACCTGGGGGACCTCGCCGGCTCGACCTACGACGAGGCCAAGGGCCGCGACTGCGTCCAGGAAGTGAAGGCCGCGTCGTGCGGCGACCTGGACGACGTCGACTGCGACATCTGGTCGGACGAGTAGTCAGGACCTGGGCGGGGGCCCCTCGCCACGCCAGCCCGGCGGCCCGTGCAGGAGCCGGAACGTCAGGTTGATCCGCTCGTCGACCAGACCGTTGACGCGCGGAACCGCGTGCCGCCAGGTGTGCTGCATCCGGCCGCCCATCACGAGCAGCGAGCCGTGCTGCAGCGGGATGCGCTTGCGGTGCTTCTTCCGTCCGCGCTTCTCCTTCGGCTCGATGAGGAAGGGCCGGATCGCGCCGAAGCTGATGGCGGCGATGGTGGGCCACGGACCCAACTCGGGCTCGTTGTCCGCGTGCACGCCCATCGCGTCGCGTCCGCTGCGGTAGCGGTTCAGCAGGATGTGATTGAACGGCACGCCCGTGACCTCGACGATGCGGGCCAGCAGCTCGTCGAGGACGGGTGTCGCAGCGCGCGGCTCGAGCGTCTGGCCCGAGTACCGGTAGGGCAGCTCACCCGACCAGCCGATCAGGCGCGGCTGCGGGATCTCTCGCCCGAAGACGCGGATCGAGCGTTGCTCCCACGTGACCTCGTCACGGAGCCGCTCCTGGAGCTCGGTGGCCTCGTCAGGGGCCAGCCATGCATCGTCGCGATCGAGCCAGGCCCCGAAGGCCAGCTCCTCGCGGATCAGTGCGCGGCCTCTTCCGTGGGCGCGTGGTCACCGCCGTGGTCGCCACCGCTCGCGCCGGCGTACAGGCCGCCGATGAAGATGACACCGACGACGATGGTGATGACCGTCGCGATGACGCCCGGGTACGCGTAGATGCCGCTGTGCTCGGTGGTGTTCTCGGCGCTCATGATCGCCCTCCAGATGGGGCCCGTCTAGCGGATTCCGTCCTCGCCGTCCACGCGCCGGCGCAGGAGCGCCATGGCGAGGATCGCCCCCAGTGCGCTGGGCACGCCGCCGCCGCAGCCACCGCAGCCCTCTTCCTCTTCCGAGGGCGGGTCCGTGGGCTCGCTGTCGCTGGGGCTGTCCGTCTCGCTGTCACCAGCCGGATCGGAGTCGGTCGGGGTGCCGCTGTCTTCCAGGTCCTCGTCCAGCTGGGTCCACGACAGGCTGGCCGAGTCCACCTCGGCTCGTCCGGTGGCCTGGATGGTCACCGTGTCGACCTCGGCGACGTCGACCGTCTGGCTGGCGACCAGGCCCAGGTCGTCGGTCCACTCGACCCACAGGGATTCGCCGTCCCAGCGGAACGCCAGGTCATACCAGGCGCCGGGCTGGGGGACCGAGCGCGCGTGCCAGAGGCGCTCGTGGAACGTCGCGTCCGCGTCCGCGCCATAGGCGTTGAACCACATGTGGAGCGTGCCTTCGCGGTCCAGCAGCGTCGGGGCCTGGATGTAGCCCGCGCCGTAGTCGTCGGGCAGCCGGTCCGGCGTGAGGGACTCGCCGAGCGTGTCGACCAGCGGCGTCCAGACCGAAGGGTCCGCGGGGTCTGCGATGGCGGTCTCGAAGTGCGCGTCGACGTTGTAGACCTGCTCCAGGCCGTAGGGGGTGCGGACCAGGCCGCCGCCCTGCAACAGGTTCTCGTCGTCGGTGATGGCGCCTTGCTTGGTCCACGTCACGCCGTCGGGGCTGGTCGCGTAGCCGGTCGGTCCGTAGTGCTCGCCGGGCTCGGTGCCGTTGTAGAGCACGTGCCAGGTCCCGTCGTCGCCGACCCACATCTCGGGCATGCGCAGGCTGCCCTCGTCGAACTCGCCGGTGCCGCCGAAGTCCAGCGCGATGCCCTGAGGCGACCAGACCTCTCCGTCGTCGCTGGTGGCGCGGCACAGCCGGTTGCCCAGGTCGTTCTGGTAGCAGCTGTACAGCATCGTCCAGGCGCCGGTCTGCTCGACGACGGTGGGCATGTGCACGTGGATGCCGTCGATGGTCTCCCGGTTGTAGTCGATGGTCAGGACCGGGTTGGTCTCGGACTCGGTCCAGGTCTGCAGGTCGACGCTCGTGGCGAAGCCGATCTGGCGGTAGGCGTAGCCGGGGGTCATCTCGCCGGTCCAGTAGAGCCGGGTCGTGCCGTCGCGCTCCAGCACGTCGCAGTGCAGCGTGTTGTTGCCATCCCACCACTCCCCGTCGGGCTCGATGGTCGGGACGGCGTCCGGGACCCACGCCCGGTGCGAGGGGGTGTGCACGACGTGACGCTCGACGCCGACGCCACCGCCCTCGGTGTAGGCGGCGGTCCAACTCTCGCTGCCGATGGAGACGCTGACCTGGTCGCCCTCGGTCAAGCGCAGGCGGAGCTGGCCCTCGAGCTCCAGGAGCTGTTCGAGCGTCCAGGACGAGGAGTCCGTGACCACGAGGTTGCCGCCTTCGACCGCCCCCGGGAAGAGGCCCTCTTCATCGAAGTCGGTCTGAGCGGAGCCGGCGTAGGCGAGTGAGATCCAGAGCATGGGCCCAGGTTAGCCGGGAACATGACCTACGACGACGTCCTGGCTGCGCGCGATCGGACCGCTGGCCGGCTCCACGTGACCCCGGTGCTGACCTGCTCGACCCTGGACGAGCTCGCCGGCTGCGAGCTGTTCTTCAAGTGCGAGAGCCTGCAGAAGACAGGCTCGTTCAAGCCCCGGGGTGCGCTGAACGCCGTGCTCCGGCTCGAAGGGGTCGAGCGGGTCGTGACCGACAGCAGCGGCAACTTCGGGCAGGCCCTGGCGTGGTCCGCGCGGGCGAGCGGGATCGAGGCGACCATCGTCATGCCCAGCGACGCTCCCCAGGTGAAGCAGGACGCCGTTCGTGGCTACGGCGGATCGGTCGTGTTGTGTCCGCCGACCCTGGCTGGGCGTCTCGAGGTGCGGACCCGCGTCGCGGACGAGACGGGCGCGGTCTACGTGCCGCCGTTCGACCACCCGGACGTCATCGCCGGTCAGGGGACCTGCGCCTTGGAGCTGCTCGATCAGGTCGAGGGGCTCTCGGCGCTCGTCGCGCCCATCGGCGGCGGCGGCCTGGTCGGCGGGATGGCGCTGGTCGCGGCCGAGCGGGGGGTGCCCGTCTTCGCCGCCGAGCCCATGGGGGCGGACGACGCGTACCGCAGCAAGAGAGCCGGCGAGCGCATCGTGGACCCCTCGCCGAAGACCGTCGCCAAGGGGCTCCTGGTGTCGATCGGCGAGCACAACTGGCCGATCCTGCGGGACGCGGTCGAAGACGTACTGCTGGTCGACGAGGACGACATTGTCTCGGCGATGCGTCTCGTCTGGGAGCGGATGAAGCTCGTGATCGAGCCCAGCGCGGCGGTGGGGTTGGCCGCGGTGCTGAGGCACCGCGACCGGTTCGGTGGTCAGCGTGTCGGCGTCGTGCTCAGTGGCGGCAACGTCGACATCGCCGAGATGCCCGTCTGACGACGGGGCTCGAGGTCACAGCGCGCAGTTCTCGTCGATGACCAGGCCCGTGAGCTGGTCGCCGGTCAAGAAGGAGGGCGGGCCCTCGTCGTCCTCGCCCTGGGCGAACGCGACCCAGCCGGTGCCCATCGCCTCGCCCAGCGTCCACGCCGCCGCGAGGTCCGTGATCGGAGGCAGGTACAGCATGATCGCGACGTCGCCTTCGTGACAGGCGGCGGCGAACGGCGTGTCGCCGGGGTCGTACTCCTCGTTCTCATTGGCGTCCGTGTAGGCGAACAGCAGCTCCATGGCCGCGTTCCCGACGCCCTCGAGCTCGGAGAAGTGGTCCGCGGGCGGCTCACCGTCGAGCGTGACGGTCCACTCGGCCTCGAGGATGATGTCGTCGATCGGGCCACGTCGGTCTCGCCGGTGGTCATCCACACGACGAGCAGGCGCGCCGCGTCGAGCTGGCCGTCGTAGGTGCCGCCGAGCGTGATGCTGTCGTTGGGGCGCAGGTTGTCGCTGACGGGGATGGTCAGCGGGTCCGAGATCGAGTCGTCGGTGCCGTCGAAGTCGGGCGTGTAGCCGTTCCAGCCCTCGACCACGCCAGGCAGGTCGTCGGGCATGGTGCCCTGCGCGTAGATGGCCCACTGTGGGGAGATGCCGATCCAGGCTTCGCCGTCGTCGTGGGCGCCGTTGGAGTTGGTGTCGTCGAACAGGGCCACCAGGTAGAGGGCGACCTCGAAGTCGCCGCCCTCGGGGGCGACGAAGTGCTCGGCGGGCGGTTCTCCGGCTTCGACGCCGAATGCCGCGTCCTCTGGCACCCACGTCTGCCAGATATCGCCCACCGCGTCTTCCTCGCCGGGGGTGAACTGGACGAGCGCCAGGGTCGCGCCGTCCCAGTCGCCCGAGAGCGCGAACCCGAGGTCGGGGTCGATGGGCGGGGCCTCGCTGTCGATCGAGGAGTCGTCGGTGTCGTTCGAGTCGCCGGAGTCCGGGGTCGGACCGGGGCAGGCGATGAGCAGGAATGCGAGAATGTGTCAGTATCTCCGGTCGTTTTCGAAGCAAGCGGCGTGCCAAGGAGAGATCGGAGAAGGGTTCGCGGGGGCCGGTCTGGGGTCAGGGTGAGGACACGATCCTGGAGTGACCATGACCCTCTCTCTTCTCCTTGCGCTGGCTTGCGGCGATGTCGATCCCGGTGACTCCGGTGTCGATGCCGACGCGGACACCGACACCGATGCCGACTCGGACACCGACGCGGACAGCGACGCTGACTCCGATGCCGACACGGATGCAGCGCCCGTCTGGAACGCCGAGGACCTCGTCGTCGACGAGGGCGTGCACGACACCTGGGACGAGGGCCCCGACGGCTCGATCGTCGCCATCTGGAGTGAGTCCTCGATCGGCACCTACCGACCCGCCGCCGAGGAGCTCTCGGGCATCGAGGGCGAGCAGGTCTACCTGACCTGGGGCATCCGGAGCGGCGCCGCCACCGGGGTCGTGTTCTGGAACGTGCCCGTCGTCGATGCGGCCGTGGTGGGCGAGACCTACACCGTGACCTTCCTGCACGGTGGCCTGGCGGGCGAGTACGTCCCCAGCAACGAGAGCCGTGTGGGCTTCGTCGCCGGGGACGTCACCGACTCGTCGGCTCGGCAGACCGTGGACAAGTTCGACCCGGCCGATGGTGTGATGACCGAGCGGACGCACTCCTGGACGACCACCGAAGAGACCGAGGGCCTTCCGGTGTACGTCCAGTTCATTGACAACTCGTTCGCGTCGGTGGACCAGTGGCTGGCCCTGGATGCCATCGAGATCGCGGTGGAGTGAGCGCGGTGGGCGCGGTGGGCACGAGGGGTGTTGTGAGACCCCCAGGTCTCAGAACGGGCGTCCTGCCGGTCACGAGACGTGTTGTGAGACCCCCAGGTCTCAGAACGGGCGTCCTGACCAGCAACCCCCAGAACTGCCATCCTCACGGCCAGGAGGGCCGAACTGGGGGTCGAGCCGCCCAGAACTGCCATCCTCACGGCCTGGAGGTCTGGGCGCCACCCCCAGAACCCCCAGAACCCCCGTCCTGGCTACCAACTCCCGTCGGAGACCACGCCGTGCAGCTTCTGCCACAGCGTCTTCGTCGGGACCGGGCCGATCGAGCCGTCGTCCTGCAGCGGCTTGGTCGACTTCGTGGCGTCGATCTCCTTCACCGACTTCACCCCCTTGAGCGTGTCCGTCCCGTCCAGCGTCGGCATCCCCTCGTCGTACAGGTCGTACCAGGGCAGGCCGGCGCTGGCGTACTGCTTCGCGGTGATGGGCGTCGACGGGGCCTCCTCGCCCGTGATCTGACGCCACAGCAGGCTGTCGACGATGTGGACGAAGCACCGGGTCGCTCGGGCGTTGTCCCAGGTCTCCAGGCCGTAGGGATCCGGGTGGATCTTCTGCTTCATCGAGCCGCCGGCCGCCAGGCCCATCTCACCGCCGGACTCCTCGTCCATCGCCAGACACGCGCTCTCCATCGGCGCCGCGCAGGGCATGGGGGGGCCCCCGGCTCCGAACGAGCCCTTGCTGGCACGACTTCGCACGACCTTGGGCTTCGGGAACCGGCCGAGCTTCGGCGGGACGACCTTGAGCTGCAGGCCGCCGTGGGTCTCCTCGCCGGTGACCTGCCCCTCGACCGTGTAGCCCTGGCCCAGCGGCATCGCGACGAACTGCTTGATGCGGCCGTTGCCCACGCAGATGCCGTCGAGCCACGGCTGGGGCGGGGTGACCAGGTAGTCCTGGTGCTTGCTGAAGAGCCCGCTGGTCTTGTGCAGGTCCTCGCTCCACGGCTCGCCGGTCAGCGCGCAGACCTTGCCGACACCGACCTTCACCGCGTGGGGAGGCCACCCGGACAGGCTCATCCACATCGCCTCGCGCTGGTACATCGGGAGGAAGACGCCGCCGTGCTCGAGCCAGTGCTTCGGCACCGTGCTGGCGTAGTCGTGCACGTTGCGGATGGGGAAGTTGCCGAAGCCGGGGGGCAGTCCGTGGGTCTTGCCGTCGTCGGGGATGCGCAGCGTGCGCTGGAACGTGATCTGCAGACCGGTGGGAAGGGTGAGCGTGTTGTTCTTGATCTTGAGGGTGTTCTTCTGGATGGGCATGATGAGGCGCTCCGTCTGGGTTCACCTGGGTTGACGAGGCGCTCGCCAGGCGTGTCACGGCGCCGGCTTTCTCCGTTTGTAAAGGCCTTGAACTGTTCGTGAACTTTCCTTTCTTTTCTTCGCGGGTGACGTTTTTCGAGCTGGCTCGTCTACCTTGGGTGTGATGGACTCCGCTTTCCGCGCTGCACTCGGACGAGACGACCGCCGAGGTGCGGCCGAGTGGCTCGTGCGGCATCACGCGGCCGAGGTCCACGGCATGTGTCGCGCGCTCGTGCGGAACGAGAGCCGGGCCGAGGAGCTGGCCCAGGACGTGTTCGTGCGGGCCTTCGGAGCGCTCGAGGGGTTTCGGGGCGAGGCCAGCAGTCGCACCTGGATCCTGGCCATCGCGCGGAACCGGTGCATGGACGAGCTGCGACGAGGCGCCATCTCGCCGATCGAGGACGACCCGGACGCCCTGGAGGCGCCGCTGGACGACACCCCGCTGCCGGCCGAGCTGTGTGAGAACCGCGCCGAGGTGTTGCGTGCGCTGCACGTCCTGCCCGAGCTGCAGAGGGCGCTCGTCGTCCTGCGCTTCGTGCATGGATTCGACTACGCCGAGCTTGGCAAGACCTTCGGCATCAAGCCGGGTACGGCCCGAATGCGGGTGTCCCGGGCGCTGGCCCGGATGCGGGACGAGCTGGTCCCGATGCCCGAGGCCGAGTGCCTGGCGCTCGATCTCGAGGAGGCCGCGGACGAGATGGGGGCCGCCCCGGCCGAGGCGATGGGTGCGCCCCCGATGCCCGCGGCCGCTCCGCAGTCGTCGTCCGTTCCGGCGCGTCGAAGCCGGCGGAAGGCCGTGTTCGGGCGCGGCGCGGGTGGGGCTCCCTTGGGGCCGCCGCCAGCCGCGCCTTCCACGGACTTCGGCTCGGCGCTGGGTCGGTCGTCCCGGGCGCTCACGGCGCGACTGCTGGGGCTCGCGCGAAGCCTCTGAGCCGCGGTTACTCTCTGGGGATGCTCCTGTTCCTGACCCTGGCCTGCACTTCGGGCGACTACGCCCACGACTCCGGTGAGACCGAGACCTGCGGGGTCCCTGGCGAGACGTACAGCGACGGCATGGAGAAGGACGGCGCGACCTACACCTTCGCGCTGGTGAGTGACCCTTCGCCTCCCGACAAGGGCGACAACATCTGGACCATCACGGTGACCGAGGGCGGGGCTGCCGCCGAGGGCCTGGCGGTCGAGATCGAGCCGTTCATGTCCGAGCACGGGCACGGGACGAACCCGGCCACGTTCGCCGCGACCGAGGGCGACGCCGGGGTCTACACGGGCGAGCCCATGGACCTGTTCATGGGTGGTATCTGGGACATCACGGTGCGTGCCGGGGACGACGAGGTCTCCTGGCAGTTCTGTCTGGAAGGCTGATGACCAACGACCTGATCCTGCGCGGCGTCCGCGACGCACTCCACCTGGACGCCGACCAGCTGATCGAGATCTTCGCGCTTGCCGGTCAGCCCGTCACGCCGACCGGGCTCGAGGCCGCGCTGCTGCCGCTGGCCGACTGGGGCAGCCCGTGTACCGACGCCGCACTGACTGGCTTCCTGGACGCGCTCGTCCTGCAGAAGCGGGGGCCGTCGAAGAACCCGGGGCCGCCGCGTCGGGGGCCGCTGACGAACAACGTGGTGCTGAAGAAGCTGCGTGCGGCGCTCCAGCTGCACGAGTCGGACGTGCTCGACGCGCTGGCGGCTGGAGGGCAGGCCTCGAGCCCGCGCGAACTGCGAGGCATCTTCCGGAAGCCCGGACACAAGGACTTCCGGCCCTGCGGGGACGAGGTCCTGACGGCGTTCTTCTCGGGGTTGGCGGCGCAGACGACCGCCTGATCCGTGCGTAGAATCGTTCTGTGAGTCTGGTCGAGCACTACGGTCTGTGGCGGCTGTCGCGCGCGGGGTTCTCCCGGCACGACGTGGACACCTCCGAGGGGAGAGTGGCGACGTGGATCCGCCCGGGTGGCGGTGTCCCGGTCGTGATGCTGCATGGCGTCTCGGCGCGAGGGGTGCACTATCGACCGCTGATCGAGCGCATGCTGCCCGAGCTCGGGACCGTCGTCCTCCCCGACTTTCTGGGACATGGCGAGAGCGAGATGCCGCGCTCGCGCGCGCACATCTCGGCGCTCTGTCGGGGGATCGGCGAGGTCATCGAGCAGACCGTCGACGAGCCCGCTGTCCTGTTCGGGAACTCGATGGGGGGCTACGCCGCGCTCAAGTTCGCCGCGTCACGACCCGAGCGGGTGCGCGGGCTGCTGGTGACCTCGCCCGCTGGCGGGGCACTCACGGACGCCCAGCGCAACGAGATCATGCAGCACTTCCTGGTCGACGACTGGGCGGATGGACGGGCGCTGGCTCGCCGGGCGCTGCCGGCCTCTGGGGCGCTGCTGCACTGGATCATCGGCTTCATCAAGGCCCGTCAGCTTCGGCGGCCGCACATCCGCGAGATGCTCAGCAACGTGGTCCAGGAGGACGACCTGACCCCCGAGGAGCTGGCGCGCCTGCCTGCCGTCAGTCGCATCATCTGGGGGACGCGCGAGGAGCTGCTCCATCCGCTGCAGCGGTCGTGGTTCCTGGACTCGCTACCCGAGCACGTGGTGTTCGAGGAGCCCGAGGGCCTGGGCCACAGCAGCTACTTCGAGCACACCGAGCTGGTGGCCGACCGGCTGCGTCAGGTCTTGTCGTCGGTCTGATCGGGCTTCGGGAGCTTTGGCAGCTCATGGGGCTTCTGCCGGGGCATGAGGATCGTCTCGACGATCAGCGCGAGCAGCTCAACGAGCCCGACCAATGAGCTGGCGAAGCCGATCGCGACGACGCCGAGGAGGACGATCAGCAGGACGCCACCGATGGCCGCAGCGGTGAAGAGGAATGACCAGGCGTCGCTCATGACGCTCCTGTGACGGCCTCGACGAGGCCGTCCCTCGTGTGCCGGCGCCCCTTCACGAGCAGTCCAGCGTGCGGCGCGCCGACCTGAGCCGGAGTCGCGCGGGGCCGGGCTCCGACTCGCCGCGGTACGCCCTCCAAGAGCGACCTGTGTGGACCTCGATCCGCTCGACGCGGCAGGGCTGGTCGCGTGGACCGCGCAGATCCAGGAGCGCGGGCCGCCAGGACGTGTCGCGCCGGGGCGTCACGATGATGTCGAGGTCGAACCAGTGCTCGGCGCTCCCGTCGACCGGACCCGGGCAGGGCGAGACGTCCTTCACCTGGAAGCGGGCGCCGTCCAGCGGCCGAGCCGGCTGGCCGCCGCGGGGCCGGTCGAGCTCGACGCCAGACGCGAACCGCAAGGCCAGCTCGATCCCACCGACGAGGATCGACGCGCTGATGGCGAGCGTGAAGTACCCGATGCTCCAGCCGAAGTGCCCGCAAGCGAACACAACCGCCGCGAGCGCGATGACGTAGCCGATGTGGCGCATGCTGGGCCCCTTGTTGGTTGGTTCCTCCAACGTAGAGAGTCGCCCCGGCAAGGCCCAGCGACAGAAAGCGACAGCCTCAGCGGCGCCTGCGGAGCCCCAGAAGCGCCAGCCACCACACACCCAGCAATGGCGCCGTCGAACAGCCCGAGACCAGCGGCGTGCGTTCCCCGGGAGGCTCGGTCGCCTGGGTCCAAGGTCGGTCGGGCGTGCTGTCGACGATCCCGGGCTCGCTGTCCTCGGGCGGTGGCTCGGTGTCCTCGGGCGGGTCGGTCAGTCCTTCGCAGTCGACGCTCAACGAGAAGCTGCTCGTGGCGCCCTGGTAGCCGTCGACCACCACCGTGTATGTCGAGCCGGCGCTGGCCGACCAGGTCACCGACTCGCTCTCGGCGTCGGGGTTGCTGCTGCTCGCGACACAGCTGCTGCCGTCGCACGACGACGTCCCGAGCGCGTACAGGTCCAGGTCGGCGGACAGCCCGGTCATCGCGACGGTGACCGGCTCGGACAGCCCTGTCGAGACCGCGACGGCGATCTCGGGCCCGGTGTAGGTCCACTCCTCGCAGCCGTAGGCGCTGTGGGTGCTGGTGCTCCCCGAGCCGTTGTTCGCGCTGGACCAGGTGTCGCCGCACGTGAGCGACGTGACGTTCTCGCAGGGGCCGACGTTCTCGCAGGTGGTGCCCGGGATGGCGCCGTGGCTTCCCTGGCTCGTCCAGTACGACGGCGGCGCCGAGCAGTCCCCGTCGAAGGGGTCGCTCTGGTAGCCGCTGGCCTCACGGACCTCGAAGTGCAGGTGCGGTCCGGTCGAGTAGCCGCTGCTCCCCATCTCGCCGAGCGTCTGGCCGCAGGACACGGACTGGCCCTCGGAGACCGCGACCGACCAGATCTTCAAGTGTGCGTAATAGGTGTACTTTCCGTCGGCGTGCTGGATCTTGACGTAGTTGCCGTACCCGCCGCCGCCGCCGCAGTCTCCGGTGCTGCACTCGTCGTACTCGCCGTCGTTGGTGGTGATCACGACGCCGTCCGCTGCGGCCACGATGGTCCGGCCCGCGGCCATCCCATCCCAGCTGCCGCCTCCGAAGTCGCTGCCGTTGTGGCCCGAGTAGTAGATGCTCCCGCAGGCCCAGTCGCGGCCGCCCTGGTCCTTGTAGGCGGTGGGGTACATGCTGGGCGCGTCGTCCTCGGCGACCGGGAAGCGGTAGTCCTGGGCCAGCGCCACCGAGAGCAAGATCACGGCGTCACCAGCACGTGCTCGCCGTCCTGGCTGGTCCAGCGCACGACCACGCCGTCGAACCACGAGAACGCATGGATGGGCGGCGCGACGAAGTCCGCAGGGGGCCGACCGGGCTCGGTCGCCGTCAGCTGCGTCTCGACGCCGGTCGCCAGGTCCCGGTGCCAGATCGAGGCGATGGGGCCGCGGACGAAGACCAGCTCGGTCCCGTCCGGGCTGAGGATGGGCCGGTCCCCTGGGGTCAGAGGCTGACCGTCCAGGTGCAGCATGGGGGCGCCGTCCACCCGTCGCGCCTCGATGCGGACGCCGGACGCCTCGACCGTGGCGAGCAGGCCGTCCACGGGCGTCACGTCCGTCTCGGCGAGCGCCAGGGCGATGAGCAACACGGTTCCCATGCCCAGACGGTAGCCTGTCGCGATGCTGCTCTTCGCCTTGTCTTGTACGCGCGCCCCGGAAGACACCGCCAGCTTCGGCGAGGGGCTGTTCGAGCAGGGCTGCCCGGTCGTCGGCCAGTCGCTCGCTCGCACGCTGGTCTCCGACACCGAGCGGCCCTGGGGCTCCGACGCCACCGCCCGAGCGGGCGACGTGATGCTCATGAACGCCCACGCCGCCTGGGTGATCCAGGACGTCGCGGCACCCCAGACCTACGTGCACTACGGCGGGAACGTCATCGACGGCGTCCCGGTCACGGGATGCGAGCAGGCCGCCGGCGAGTCCTTCGGCGAGGTCGGGTACCTGGTCGGCGAGCTCTTCCTCGACGACTTCGCCGCCAGCTCGATCCGGATGTTCCGGGGCGAACGGGTCGAGATCGTCTCCGACGGCTCGGACGGTGGGGACGCCATCGTCGAGGTGCACGGCGTCGACGACCGGTTCTGGCTGGTCGAGCTCACGCTGTTGCGGGGCGACTACGTCGACGGCGGCGACAAGCGGCCCAGCGACCCGTACGGAATGGACATGACGGTGCGGTACACGCTGTCGCCCGACTCGCCGGTGCTCCAGACCGAACTCCTGGTCGAGGGGACCGACGCCGCGGCCGGGGGCGAGTACATGACCGGCATGGTCCTGTTCCCCTCGGACCACCACGACCGGGTGGCCTTCGCGGGCAGCGAGTTCTCGGTCGCCGGGCTGTCGATGGACCTGAACGTGCCGTGGGTCTCGACTTCGGACGGGGACGCTGCGCACGCCATCTCGTTCCCGGACACGAACCTGGCCTCGACCAGCATCGCCGGGGTCAGCGTGCTCGTGGACGCAGGGCAGGCGCTCGACCCGGTGCAGATCGGGCCGGGCAACTCGCTGTCGACCTCGCTCGCGTTCTCGGTCGCGGCCGGGGAGACGAGCGATGCCAGCTGCCACCTGGCTGAGCTGCCCATGAAGCTCGCCGGCGGGGTGGACGGGGACGTCGAGGGCGTGGTCATCGAGGTCTGGGCGACGAACATCGCTGGCGACCTCGACCGGCTGGATCGGGTCCGGGTGGCCTCCGACGGGTCGTTCTCCACCTGGGTCGAGGATCTGGGTGGCGACTGGTACGTGCGGGTCGTCGGCGAGGGGCGGCACGACGGCGAGCTGGTCCAGGTGGCGCCGGGGTCCGAGGAGGTCGAGCTGACGGCGCCGGAGGTCGGGTACCTGACGGTCTCGGTGACGGTGGACGGCTCGCCCGCTGCGGCTCGGGTGCAGCTCTCCGGGGACACGCGACACGTGATCTACGCGACCCCGGATCAGCCCACCTGGCCCGTACCCCCTGGCGAATACGACGTCGTCGTCACGCGCGGCTGGGAGGTCTCGTCCTGGACCGGGACCGTCACGATCGACGGCGACTCCTCGGTGTCGGCCGAGCTGACGACGGTGGTCGACACGACGGGCTGGACCTCGATCGACTCGCACATCCACAGCGAGCCGAGCTCGGACAGCGGGGTGTTGCCGCAGGACCGCGCCCGCACGGTCGCCGCAGCGGGCCTCGACTCCATCGTCACGACCGACCACGAGGCCATCGTCGACCTGGGCTGGGCTCCCGGGGCGGTGGGCGACGACGCGCACTTCGTGCTGGGCAGCGAGGTCACCGCCACCATCCCCGAGCACACCAACGCCTGGCCGTTCCCCGTGCGCGAGGACCACGCTCGTGGCGAGCCTGTGGAGTGGGTCGGCGAGGGCTTCCCCGGCATCTTCGAGAACACCCGCGAGCGCGGCGCCGAGGTCATTCAGCTGAACCACTTCCGGAAGAACGGGGAGTGCGGGATCCTGTGCGTGCTCGACTGGGACCGGCAGGGTGAGCCCGGAATGGACGACCCATCGCGGTTCCTGATCGAAGGCGGCATCTGGTCGTGGGACTTCGACGCCGCCGAGATCCAGAACGGGTTCCGCTCACCGTTCCTCGATCCCCAGAACCCGCGCACCACGGGCGCCTTCGAGGACTGGATGGCCTTTCTCAACCTGGGCCATCGGGTGACCGGGATGGCCGTGACGGACGCGCATGGGCTGGATCTGCCGGGCTCGCCGCGGACCTACCTGCGCGGGACGGCGGACGACGCGAGCATCGTCGAGGCGACCCTCGGCGGGCATGCCGTGATGAGCATGGGCGCGTTCGCAGACGTGTCGATCGGCGAGGCGGGGCCAGGGGATCTGGCGACCCCCGGGGACCTGTCGGTGGTGGTCACGGCGCTGCCGGAGATCGATGTCGTCGAGGTCCTGGTGCTCGCGAACTGCGCGCTGATCGCGACGGTCGACGCGGACGACCCGTCGGCGGTGACGAAGCTGGATGCCTTGGTCTCGCTCGAGCTCGAGGAGGACGCACACGTCGTCGTGCTCGGGTTCGGTCAGGACGCGATGCCGGATGGCTACGACGCCAGCTATGACGCGGCCTCGACGCCGCGGTTCATCGCGAACCCCATCTTCGTCGACGTCGATGGGGACGGGGAGTGGACGGAGCCGGGGCCGCAGGAGTGCTGGACGCTCTGAGCGCAGTTGGGTGCGAACTGCCGAGGTCGCGCAGCTTGAAGGACCGCAACTCCAGTCCTCCCGGCCAGGATGCGAGTTTCGACCCTCGTAGGGACCGCGACTGCCCGATCCACGCCCCACCTGCGACCCGCGTGCCCCGCCGAGACCCACCTCGACCCAGGTAGAGTGCGGTCTTCTGCGGGGCACGTCCCTTGCACGGGATCCCGACATGCTCCTCCTCCTCCTCGCCTGCAGTGACTACGAGCTCGCCCAGTCGGCGGACGTCTCGGCGGGCGACAGCTGTCCTTCGCTCGACCGCGACCCGTACGCGGTCACCGTCGACGACACCTGCATCGCCGAGCCGACCGTCGGCACGTTCGACCCGGTCATCGAGTGGCAGTGGGACTCGAACCCGCTCGCCCCCGGGTACGACGACATCATGTCGACCGCGGCGATCGGCAACCTGACGGACGATGACGGAGACGGGGACATCGACGATGACGACATCCCCGACATCGTCTTCGCCACGTTCTCGGGCGGCGCCTACACCTCGCCCGGCGCCATCACGGCGATCAGCGGGGACGGCACGGTGACCCTGTTCAGCTCGCTCACGATCGACGGGCACGGCATCTACGGCAGCAGCGGCATCGCCATCGGAGACCTGGAAGGCGACGGCATCCCCGAGGTCTGCGGCGCGGGCACAGCGGCCAGCGTCGTCTGCTACTCGGTCCGTGACGGGCGCGCCGAGCTCAAGTGGGCCGCGGGGACCGACCTGTACTACGTCGGCTGTCCTTCCCTGGCGGACATGGATGGAGACGGCCTGTCCGAGGTCATCATGGGCCGCTCGGTCTACGACTTCCAGGGCAACCTGGTCGGCACGGGCGAGTACGGCGTCGGCCGCTACATGACGTTCGCCGTGGACATGGATGCGGATGGGCAGCTCGAGGTCGTCAGCGGCAACGCGGTCTACGAGGCGGACGGCACCGCGCTGTGGACCGACGGCGGGACGGATGGCATCCCGGCCGTGGCCGACTTCGACCTGGATGGTCGACCCGAGCACGTCCGCGCGGGCGGCGGTGCGGTGACCGTCCAGTCGCTCGACGGGAGCTTCTACTGGGAGACGACCATCCCCGGCGGCGGCACCGGCGGTCCCCCGACGGTTGCGGACTTCGACGGCGACGGCCTGCCCGAGGTCGGCGTCGCGGCGCTCTCCTACTACACGGTCTTCGACACGGACGGCGCCATCCTGTGGTCCAACCCGGTCAGCGACTACAGCTCGTCGGTGACCGGTTCCGCCGTGTTCGACTTCGAGGCCGACGGCGACGCTGAGGTGGTCTACGCGGACGAACACACCCTGTGGATCTTCGAGGGCGCGACCGGCGCGGTCCTCATGGCCCAGGAGGGTCACGCCAGCGGCACGCTGTTCGAGTACCCGCTGGTCGCCGATGTGGACAACGACGGCTCGACCGAGATCATCGTCACGAGCAACGACTACGCCTACGCGGGCTGGAACGGGGTCACGGTCATCGGCGATGCGAACGCCTCGTGGGCGCCTGCGCGGCCCATCTGGAACCAGTTCGCCTACCACATCAGCAACGTCGAGAACGACGGCGGCGTGCCCCAGGTCCAGACCGAGAACTGGCTCACCTGGAACAGCTTCCGGGCGGGCGGAACCGAGCTCGGACCCAGCAACTGGCTGCCCGATCTGGCGGTCGGCGGGATCGACCTGTGCGACGTCGAGTGCGATCGGGACGAGGTCGTCGTGAGCTTCGCCATCGAGAACCGCGGGCTGCTCCCGGTCGAAGAGCATCGCGTCGAGGTCGGCGAGGGACGCGAGGTCCTGGACATCGGCAGCGGCGACGCCGTCTACACCCAGGAGTACCGGCGCACGAAGGACGAGTGGGGCGAGTCACTCACGGTGTCCGTCGAGGCCCTGTCGAACGAGTGCGGGCTCAGCGACAACAGCCGCTCGTTCACCTGGCCCTGCGACTGAGGCGTCTCTGGGCCGGGCTCAGCGAGCGAACGCCAGGCGCAGGACGGGGGCAGTCAGGGCAGCCGCGCCGACCATCGCGATGAGGCCGGCGAACCCGAGACCGACGCAGGTCTGGGCCGCGATGACGCTGGCGAGCCCCAGGCCCCAGATCAGGGTGGGGAGCGCGTCCGCCCGGGTCAGCCGCGCCAGGAGCACGCCGGCGACAAGGCCTCCGGCGGCGGTCGAGGCGATGCACGCAGCGGTCCCGCCGCAGCCCAGGCTGACGAGTCCAGCGGCGCGGGACAGCAGGGGAACGGTGAACCCGATGGCGCCGGCGACGATGCCGGGAAGCACGCCCTTGCCGGGATTCTCGCCACGCCAGCCCATCCAGACGGCCAGCGCTGCCGCGGTGAGGCCGATCCCCGACTCCAGCATCGGGGTCTCGCCCAGGACGACGGCGATGACGGCGAGCGTGAGGACGATGGCGCCGGAGGGCAGAGCGGCCCGGAGACGGCCTCGTTCGTAGGCCGCTCGGGCCTGGTCGCGGAGATCAGCCATGTGATTTCCTCCATGCGGCGCGGAGCCGGTCCATCGAGCGCTGCACGCGCTTGCGGAAGGTGGCGCCCGGGATGTCCGGTCGCTCGATCAGGCCGGCGGCGGCCCGAAGCGTCTCGACGTCGTCGGGGCGGAGCTGGCCCATGGCGTCCTCGAGCGCGGCGAGCAGCTCGGCCTGGACGATCCGGTCCGTGGGGTCGTCGACGACGGGGGTCTCGACCTGGGGTTCTTCCTGCCGTCGGGCGAGCTGTTTGCGGGCCGTTCGACACTCCCAGCCGGCGATGCCGAGGATCCAGGGGAGGGCTCGGCCTTTGTCCGGATCGTACTCGCTTGCGTGCTCGAAGACCTTCAACAGGGCCGTCTGGGCGGCGTCTTCGGCGCGGTCGTCGGGCAGGAGCCGGCGGGTGAGCGACACGATGCGCGGCCAGGCCTGGTCGTACACCGTGTCGAAGGCAGAGCGGTCCCCATCCGCAAGGCGGATCAGGGCCTCGTCGAGGACCGCTCCGCCCAGCGGACTAGAAGGGGCAGAGTCCGCAGAACCCGCCGCTGCTGGCGAAGTCGGCGGCGAACGCGACGGTGGGGAGGGCCAGGCCGGCGGCGATGCCGAGTGCGAGCTTCCAGGTCTTCTTCATGTGTCTCTCGTCGTTGGGGCCGGTTCGTTCCGGCTCTCGTTGTAGGCACGAGATGGCGATGCGTGACCGGGTTTCTTCGGGAGAGGGCGAGAAGCTGGTCGCGCTGGGTGTGGCGACGCAGAACCTGGAGGCTGGCCGTCAGCCTGGGACTTGTGCGCTCTGAGCGACGCAGAACCCGGAGGCTGACGGTCAGCCTGGGACTTGTGCGTCCGCGTCAGTCCGCCCCCGGCAGCCGACGCGAACGGCTCTCGTACAGCAGCCGACTCGACCGATCGAATGAGATCCAGGCCCAGAACCACTTCGTGAACACCAGGATCTTGTTTCTCAGACTGACGAGCGTGAGCAGGTGGATGAACAGCCACATGAGCCACGCCAGACGACCGCTCGTCGTGAACGAACCCACCTCGGCGATGGCTCGGTTCCGGCCGATGGTCGCCATCGAGCCCTTGTCGGTGTAGCGGAAGGTCGGGCGAGGAGAGCCGGCCAGGTCCGCGCGGATGGCGTTCGCGACGACCGCGCCCATCTGCTGGGCGGCCGGCGCCACGCCGGGCACAGGCTTGCCGTCCTGCTCGACGTGGGCGGCGTCGCCGATGACGAAGATCTCCCGATGACCGGGCACCGACAGGTCCGCCTCGACATGCAGTCGGCCGGCGCGATCGGTCTCCCCGAGTGGCCGGGCCAGGGGCGAGGCATCCACGCCTGCCGCCCACAGGACCGTCGCGGCCGAGATCCGCTCCTCGCCCAGCTCGACGCCGTCCTCGTCCACGCCGGTCACACGGGCCCCGAGCCGCACCTCGACGCCGAGCTCAGCCAGTTGCTCGGCGGCCTTGTCGGGGAGCGGCGCGGAGAACGCGTTCAGCACGGCCGGGCCGCCCTCCACCAGCACCACGCGGGCCTTGCGGGTGTCGATGGATCGGAAGTCGTCCGCCACAGCGCGACGAGCGATGTCCGCGATGGCCCCAGCGAGCTCGACGCCCGTCGCTCCCGCGCCGACGACCACGAAGGTCAAGAGCCGCTCGCGCGCCTCGGGGTTCCACTCGGCCTCCTCGAACGCCGTCAAGATTCGTCGGCGGATCTCGAGGGCGTCCCCCAGCGTCTTCAGGCCGGGCGCGTGCTGCTCCCACTCGGGGTGGCCGAAGTAGCCGTGGCGGGCGCCCGCTGCGAGGACGAGCCAGTCATAGTCGAGCTTCTCGCCGGTCGTCAGGTGGACTTGACGATCGGTCGCGGCGACGCGCTCGACCTCGCCGAGCAGGACCTGGGTGTTCCGCTGATCGGACAGCAGCGAGCGGATGGGTTCGGCGATGTCCGCAGGACTCAGACCCGCCGTCGCCACCTGGTAGAGCAGCGGCTGGAACAGGTGGTGGTTTCGTCGGTCCACCACCGTCACGGTGACATCCGCTCGAGCGAGCGCGCGCGCCGTGGCCATGCCGCCGAACCCCCCGCCGACGATGACCACGCGCCTCGTCATCGAAGGCCCCTCATCTCGGCGCCGGGCTCGTCGGGTCGCCCGAGTGGTAGAGCCAGCGTCCATCGCGCTGGACGAACACCGAGCGCTCCGTGAACGACGCGTCCTGGCCCATCTGTTCGAGGACGGCGTGGAAGGTGACGGTGTCGCCCTCGGCCTCGACGATGCGCAGGCCCGCAAAGCGGGTCATCGCCGTGAACTGCTCCATCGAGGCCACCCAGGCCGCTCGATCGGCGACCCAGCGGGGCCCCTCGGGATCGGTCGTCTCGATGATGTAGTCGTACAGCCCACGGGCGTAGGCAGCGAACCGGCTGCGCATCAGCTGGGTCGGCGTATCGGGCAGCTTGCCGGCGTGGAATGGGCCACAGCACCGCTTCTCCTTGCGATGCGAGTGGCAGGCACAGCGGCGGTCGGCCATGCCGGCACGTATCTCGGTCCTGGTGCTGGGGCGTGCCTCTGGTGTCGGATCCCAGGCGGACCTGTCGGAGAGCGCCGGCGACTCCGATGTACGTCTCGATCAACGTGTGTCGGGTCCAGGCGTTGCGCAAGCGGGTAGGGTCACCGCATGTGGTGGCTTCTCGCGTGCGCAACCCCCGAGCTCCCGACCTGCGAGGACACTGACACCGCCTGCTTCCGCGGCTTCTTCCGGACCCTGCTCGGCGGCCCGGTCGAGGGCATGTCGCTGTGTGCGGAGGAGAGCTGCACGTCGACGGACTCGGATGGGGCCTTCGTGCTGGCCGGCCTGCCCTTGGAGACCGATGTGGCGGTCCTCGCCGAGCACCCCGACTACGTCCCGACGCTGTTTGGGCAGCACACGTCGATGGCCTGGTACGACTGGTACAAGGTCGCGATCCCGCAGTCGGTGATGGACCAGAACGCCTCGACGCTCGACGTCGAGCTCGCCGCGGACCAGGGGCATGTCCTGTTCCTGGCGTGGGAGGGGCTGAACATCGACGGCGTGGACACCGACAACGTCGCGGGCGTGACGGCCTCGGTCGCGGGCGGGGAGGTGTTCTACGCGAACGGGCTGGGCCTGGCGGATGCGGGGGCCACCGAGAGCTCGGGCTCGGGCTCGGGTGGCGCGCTCAACCTCGAGCCGGGGAGCGTGGAGGTGACACTGACCTCGGCGGCGGGTGTCTGCGGCGGCGAGCACATGTTCCACTTCCAGGGCGCCGAAGGCGTGATCCCGGTGCCGGTTGAGGCCGGGTTCACCTCGGCGATCGACGTGCAGTGCGACTGACGCGGCGAGGCGTCCTGGCTGGCGGTCTGGCGGTCCTGGGCGGCTGCTCGGCACGGCTCGGGGACTTCCCGTTCTCGTCCGGGGACGCGGCGTGGATGGGCCGGGGGCTGACGCTGTCGTTCTACAGCGTGGCTTGTGTGCGCATCGGGTTCGGCTCCGTCGACGTCCTGACCGACCCGTTCTTCTCGCACCTGCCGTTCCGGACGGCGGCGTTCGGAGAGGTGGTGTCGGACCCTGCCCAGGTGGCGCCCTACTTGGATGAGATGGGCCGGGTCCGGGCCGTGCTCGTCGGGCACAATCACTACGACCACAACCTGGATCTGCCAGCAGTGGCGGGGGCGCTGCACCCCTCGGCTCGCCTGCTGGGCGGTCCGACGCTCGGTCACACGTTCGCGGCCTCGAAGCTGGAGCGTCCAGTGGTGGATGTGACGCCCGGCCTCGCGACGGAGACCTCGCCGGGGGAGTGGTGGGTGCATCCGTCAGAAGCGTTCCGAGTGCTGGCCATCCGCTCGGGCCACCCGAACCAGGTGGCGTTCATCCACCTGTACACGCGGGTGCTGGACGAGGACCGGGCGACGTCGCCTCGGAAGGGCAAGCACTACCAGGAGGGGCTGACGCTCGCGTTCCTCATCGACTGGCTGGACGGGGACGAGATCGTGCGGCGGGTGTACGTACAGACGTCGAGCACGGGCTTTCCGGCGGGGTTCGTCGCGCCCGAGGTGCGGTCCCAGGCGCCGGTCGACCTGGCGGTGTTGCCGATGGACTGCGCGAACCTGGCGCGGAAGGGCGAGTCGACGGTGATCGAGCACCTGGACGCGCCGGTCGTCATGTTCTGCCACTACGAAGACTTCTTCCGAGGGAAGGACGAAGAGCCGCGCGAGGGCGTGAAGGTCGATCTGCCCGCGACGCTGGCGTACTTCGATGAGCGAGCGGACCGGACGTACCTGTTCCCGGCGTTCGACACGACCTACCGGGTGTAGGGGGCTCGCGCCGCACTCAACGGCGACCGACGACCGACGACCCGGTCACGGGCCCCGTTGTGAGACCCCCGGGTCTCAGAAGTCGGCTCCTGACCTCCTGCGGCAGTGAGGGGTGTCCGCGGTCGGTCACGATGCCCGTTGTGAGACCCCCGGGTATCAGAGCTCCGCTCCTGCCGGCCCACAGGTCTCACAAGTCGGGTCCTGACCTCCAGACCAGCCAGTCCCCAACTCAACCGTGCCGATGCCGATGATGCAGGTCCGGCGTGTGCGGATGGGTGTGCTGGACCGGCAGGTGCTCGTGCTCGTGCGTGTGCCACGCCTCGGCCGGCAGGTCGGGATGCGCGTGTTCATGGTGCCCGTCGTCATGCCGGTGCGCGTGCGTGTGCGTCGCCGCCGGGTGGCTGTGGGCGTGGCCGTGCTTGTCTGTGAGGATCAGCGCTAGCGCCCCGACCAGCACGCCGCCCGCCAGCAGCTGCACGCCCAGCATCGGCTCGCCCAGACCCCAGGCCAGGGCGACGCCCAGGAACGGCGCCGTCGCGAAGATCATCTGCGAGCGGGTCGCGCCCAGCTGCTGCGCGCCCCGGATGTACAGCAGGATGCTGGCCCCGTACGCCAGGGCCCCGATCCCGAGAGCGGCCGCGATCTGCACCGCACTCGGCCACTCGGCCCCCAGCGCCAGCCCGAGCCCGACGTTGAACAGCCCGGCCGCCAACCCCTTCGCGAAGGTGGTCTGGGCCGGCGTGTAGCCGTCGATGACCGCCGTGAGGTTGTTGTCGACCCCCCAGCAGAAGCACGCCGCGACCAGCAACAACGCCGCTGGTGCCAGGCTGAACTCCTGTGGCGCCGCCAGCACCACGCCCGCCACGACGACGAGCCCGTTGGCCAGCCAGATCCGGCCGCTCATGTGCTCCTTGAAGATGGCGAACGCCAGCAGCGCCGTGGCCGTGGTCTCGAGGTTGAGCCACAACGAGACGCTGGCCGAGGGCGCCGAGGACAGGCCCCACATCAGCGCGAGCGGTCCCAGCACGCCGCCGAACAGGATGGCTCCGCCCAGCCGCCGCATGTTCTTCGGGTCGGTCCGCCGCGTGGTGCCGCCCGTCCAGATGAACGGCAGCGTCGCCAGGGCCGCCCCGACATACAGCAGCCCTGCCAGCAGGACGGGGGAGACACCCGAGTCCAGCAGCCACTTCGACGCCGGCATCGAGGCCCCGAAGAGCGCCGCTGCGGCCAGACACCAGGCGACCGGCTTCATGCCCGGAGCGTCCCTTCGGCCCGATACCCGTCGGCCGCGTGAGAGAGCGCCGAGGCCAGGTCGTTCCGTGGCTCCCAGCCCAGATCGGTCCGCAGCGCGCGGCTGTCGCACTCGAACCCGGGCGCCACCATCTGGCGGTACTGCTTGTCGTCCAGTTGGTTCAGGAGCCCGAGGAGCGACGCGAAGAACGTCCCGAGCTTCATCGCGATCCAGAGGACCCACTTCGGCAGGGGGACGACCAGGACCGAGGTGCCCACCGCGGCGCCGAGCGTCGGCCACAGCTGGCTCATCCGCGTCGGCGTCGGATGGCTCAGGTAGTAGGTGTGGTGGCCCTCGCGCCTGTCGTCGGCCATCGCCGCGATGCCGCGGACCGCATCGCGCACGTCGACCCAGCTCAGTCGCTGGTCCTCGCCCCAGACCCGCGTGCCCACCCGGTTCCGGGCTGCCTGGTAGAGCGTCACGGTCGCCGTGTCCTTGGGCCCGAACACCAGCGGGGGGCGGAAGGTGGTGGTCCAAAACGACGCCGCCCGAACGGTGTCCTCGGCCCGTCCCTTGGCCTCGCCGTAGGGATCGATGGGCGCGAGCACGTCGGCCTTGGTGTGGGGGTGCCCGACCCTCGAGGGGCCTGCCGCGGCCAGGCTCGAGGCGAAGAGCAGCCGACGAGGCGTCCACGACTGCCGCTCGAGGCACGCGACCAGGTCGGTGACGGCGTCCTCGTTGATCGCCTTGTAGAGTTCGGGACTCGTCGCGGTGACCACGCCCGCCGGGTGGATCACGACGTCGACCTCGGGGAGCTGCACGTCGGTCGCGAACAGCGTCAGGTCGCCCTCGAGGACCTGGGTACCCGCGGGCAGCAGCGAGGCCTTCTTCGGCGAGCGGACCAGCGCGATGAGCTCGTCCCCCCGCTCCGCCAGGTGCGCGCACAGGTGCTGGCCGATGAACCCGGTCGCGCCGGTGACGAGGACCCTCACGCCAGCGCCCGAACGATGCTGCGCTCGATGGAGACGGCGGCCAGATGCCCGACCCGAGCGAGCTGGATCGGGCTCAGCGGCGAGCCCGTGCCCGTGCTCGCGACCAACACCGTGTCCCCGTCGACCGGGGCGTACGCCGGGTAGATGCACCGCGCGAAGCCCGCGCTGGCCATGCGCGCGACCACATTGCACTGGGCCTTGGTCAGCGGCGCCGAGGTGGCGACCACCGCGAGCGTCGTGTTGGTGAGCAGCGGCACCTCGACCCGGACCTCGCCCGTACCGGCCAGCCACTCGCCGGTCTGGGGGTCCTTCACCGAGCCGTACGCGTTGAGCGCCACGGCAGCGCCGACCACCCCCAGGTCGTCCTGTTCGAGCCAGCTCCCCAGCCCCGCTCGACGCGCCTGGTTGCTCGCGAGCCCGGCGGTCGCTCCGGCGCCCGCCCCGACGCGACCTTCTGGCAATGGCCCATCCGATGCGCCAGCCGCGGCCGCCTCGCCCGAGCTCGCGTCCGGCCGGGCCTCGGCGACGGACAGGTCGAACAGGATGGCGGTCGGGACCAGCGGCACGATGTGCGGCCCGATGGGGAAGCCGATGCCGCGCTCGACGAGGTTCTTCATCACCCCGTCGGCGGTCGACAGCCCGAACGCCGATCCGCCGCTGAGGCAGAAGCCATGGATCCGATCGGCCAGGTGCTCGGCCTCGAGGACGCCCAGCTCGCGAGACCCGGGCGCCGATCCGGGGACCACGGCGCCGCCGACGGCGCCCTGGGGAAACAGGAACGCCGTGCACCCTGTTGTGCCGCTGTCGTGGGTCCAGTGGCCGGCGAGCACGCCGGGCACGCCGGTGATGGTGCGGTTCATGCCGGGCTCGTATCAGGGCCCGGCGAGCTCGACCCGGACCCAGGCATGCTCGGATGAGAACCAGGCGTCGTCGGTTGTGCGGCTGAAGCTGACGTGGATGACGCGGCCGCCGTCCTCGTCGAACTCGGCGTGGTGCACGGCGTCGTAGGGTTCACTCTCGTCCTCGAACAGCGTGACCTCGCGCGACCAGGGCCCTTCGAGCGCCGGAGCCGTCCGCGCGACGATCTTCGACGAGAACGGCGTCGAGTAGACCGCCAGCCAGGCGTCCAGGTGGTCGTTCCAGAAGATGGACAGGATGGGCGTGCCGTCGAACGCGACGTCGGCCTCGTCGAATGACGCTGTCCACTCGCTCTCACTCCAGTACGTCCAGGCGTCATGGTCCGCGAGCTCGCTCACGTCGGCGCGGGCCAGGTAGCAGGGTCGCGACAGACCGTCGGAGATGCAGGCGAACTGGTAGAGATCGTCGTCGATGACGGTGGGCGCCAAGCCCCAGCCCGGCTCGCTGTCGTCCCAGATCAGGTCGGGGTGCTCGGCGTCGGCGTCCCCCGACGCTCGCTTGGGGACGGTCTCGAGCGCATCCCAGAACGCGATCCCCGAGCCGCGGCCCTCGAAGTTCATGTCGCCCGGCTCGGCGTAGATCAGGCCATAGAAGAAGACGGCCTGGTCGAGCTGGGGGACCCAGACCGGAGCCCCCGGCCACGTCGCCCAGTGCGCTCCGCACGGCTCTTCGAAGTCGTCGCCCTGATGCGCCAGGTTGAAGGCGTGCTCGTCCTCGGTCGGCGGCAGCAGGTGCCGTGGGGGACCGACGCTGTCGACCGGCTCCTGGAGCGCGTCCACGCCGTCCGAGCCGTCCAGATCCGTCGTCCACCCGACCGAGTTGTGGTGCCAGGTCTGCCCGTCCTCGTCCTCGACGTTCAGCACCGTGTCCCCGAACGTCCACACCGACACGCCCCAGAGCTCGGCCGACAGCCCTCCGTCCCAGCCCTGGATGGCGTCGATCTGCTAGACCCGACCGACCTCCGAGGCGGAGGCGACCGAGGGTCCGGGGGCCCCGCATGCCAGGAACAAGCTCAACATGCGCGGACCCTACCCGCTCCGGATCGCGGTCAGCCGCGAAAGAGCACCTTGCTACGGTCGACAGTCAGCGCGACGAACGCCTGCACCTTGGCCGCGAGCAACCGCGAGTGGGGGTAGACGACGTGGATCCCCCCGAGCTCTGGCGTCAGGTGGGGGAGAAGGCGCCGAAGCCGCCCGTCGCGGATGTCGGCGCGGACCGAGACCGATGGCAGGTGGGTGATCCCGAGCCCCGCCAGCGCCGCCGCCCGAACCGTGGCGACGTCGTTCGCCTGGATGCGAGCACGGATCGGCACCATGCGGAGCTTCCCTCCGACGCGGAGCGGCCACACCACCTGGCCCGGGTTCGAGACGGCGGCGAGGCAGTCGTGGTCCGCCAGGTGCTCGACCCGGCGCGGTGCGCTCCGTCCCTCCAGGTAGTCCGGGCTGGCGACGGTCCACATGCTGGCGGGCGCGAGCTTGCGGGAGGCGAGGTGGTGGACGTCCGGAGGTGGGCCGATGCACAGGGCAGCGTCGAAGCCCTCTTCGAGGAGGTCCACCTTGCGCGAGGTGAGCAGGACCTCGACCGTGACGTCGGGCCAGTTGGTCGCGAAGCGCGTCACGATGTCCTGGAGGAGCAGCTCCCCCAGCGTCGGGTCCGCGGTCACCCGGAGCACGCCCGCGATGGCCTCGACGTCCGAGGCCACCGCACGGTTGGCCTCGTCTGCCAGGCGCAAGACCTCGGAGCATCGAGCGGCGTAGGCCTCGCCGACGTCGGTGAGCGTCACCCGGCGCGTCGTGCGGCGGACCAGCTCGACGCCCAGGGCCTGCTCGAGCTCCATCAGGCGGCGGCTGACCGTCTGCTTGGTGACGCCGAGCTCGCGCGCGGTGCCGGTGAATGTGCCGACCGCGGCTAGCTTGGCGAACACACGCATGTCTTCGAGGCGGGGCAAGATTTGCATGACAGTACGCCTATCTTCGCACGCATTGTCACGAATCAGAGGCCGTATGTGACCGCATGGACCTGGTGCATCCGATCTCGATCGCGCGCAG
Source organism: Pseudomonadota bacterium (assembly GCA_024228935.1). GTDB lineage: Bacteria > Myxococcota_A > UBA796 > UBA796 > CAJQPC01 > JAAESX01. The sequence goes on along the minus strand of JAAESX010000132.1, from coordinate 19,196 downwards.
CGTCACGAAGGACTACGCCGAGGTCGAGCGGCGGATCGAGGCCTTCTCGCCGCGTCAGAGATGAATGGTCGGGGTGACAGGAGTCGAACCTGCGGCCTGAAGCTCCCAAAGCTCCCGCTCTACCAGACTGAGCTACACCCCGGAGCCGCACGGGTAATCGCCGATGGAGGCGAGGGCTACCGCCGTGGAGCGACGAACTCGACCGCGCCGAGCCCGTCCGTCAGGCTGGTTCCCTGGTCACCGTCGTCCAGGCAGACGCGTCCCGCGATGGTGTTTCCCTCGAAGCGCACGGACCGCGCGTCCCCTGCGAACGTCGTCCAGGTCCGCAGGCTGCAGCCGCCCTCGACCAGGCCGGCCACGTTGTCGCGAACGACCGCGTCGCCGTGTCCCACGCCGATTCCGGCGACGTCCGCGCCGCTGAACTCCCGCACGACGTTGCGCTCGACCACGACCGCCATGTCGGGGGCCTCGAACGCCTGGGCGCCCACGGTGATGGCGGCGTGGAAGAAGTGGCTGCCGCTCTCCACCACGTCTCCCCGCACGACCAGATCGTGGGTGTGCGGCTTCAGGTCGATGGCCTCGGCGCGCACGTCGGCGAACGCGTTGTGGGCGATGAACACGTCGTGGGTGTCGTCGCCCTGGAGGCCGCCGGTTCCGATGTACACGCCCTCGCCGTAGCGCGCGGTCGTGTTGCCGGTGTCGGTCGCGCGGTTGCGATCACGTCGACGTGGTGGGACGCGGGGCCGGTGAACTCGCCGCCCCGGACCAAGTGGCCCCCGCTGATGCCGGCTTGGCCCAGGCGCTCGATCTCGAGGCCCTCGACGCGGACGTGGTCGCTGCTTCGGACCTCGAGGCCGGTCTGCGAGTCGGTGAGGCGCAGATCCAGGACCTGTACGTGGGTGCAGTCTTCGATCCACACCGCGGCGCCGTGCTCGAGCGAGCCGACCGTCACGGTGGCCACGCCATCGCTCGAGCTGCGCACGACCACGGGTGCCTCGGCCGTCCCACGCACCCCGGACAGTACGAGGGGGGCGTGCTCGCCGGGCGTCAGGCAGACGATGTCCCCGGCGGAAAGGGGCCCCAGGGACCCGCCGGGAGCGAGCTCGGCGGTGCAGGGGCCCGCAGCGCGCGCGGTGTGGCTTCCCGTGACGTCCCACGAGGTGCCCAACAGCAGGAGGATCACGTCAGGCGCTGGACGATGGCGTCCAGGAGCCGGTCCAGGCGCCCCTCGCTCGCCAGCCCGGCAGGGAGGACGGCCGTGAGTTCGAGCGCCCGTCCGTCGCCCATCAGCCCGAGGAACGCCGCCGTCGATGGGCCGCAGGGCGGGATCCACCAGGTCCTCGACGCCTGGAACCCGGGCGCGTCCAGCTGGCGGAGGTCCACGCGCCCCAGGTTCGACAGGACGGCGGTCCCACCGAACCGGGACGAGCGGATCGCCTTGTTCGCTTTGAGGCGTCCGCCCCAGCGCATGAGCCAGAGCGGCAGGCCGTCCGCAGGCTCGGCGCTGCGCACCCAGGCCTGGGCGTCACCGTTGTCGACCCGCTCGGCGAGCTGATCGAGCAGGCCCTGGACCGTGGCGTCCGCCGTGCAGTCCAGTCGCACGAGCCCCGTTCGGTTCGCTGTACCGCTGGGGCCTCCCAGGCGGCGGAGATCCACGGGGATCTGGAACCCGATCTGCCCGCCGGGCGTGTGCGAGCGGGCCACGTCCGCCACGGCCAGCGCCACATGGCCGAGCAGCCCCGACCAGGTGCCCTCGATCCGCCGGTGGCCCCAGATCGGTGAGGCGTCGCCTGTGTGCTCGCCGGTCGCAGCGACGTCGTCCTCGACGGGGACCGAGGCCCGTCCGAGCCCGGCGGCGGCCGTGTCCGAGAAGCCGTCGTCCCCGCCGACCAGCGGCTCGCCACGCAGGGCGCGGAAGACCTCCTCGACGAAGTGCCAGAGCCCGCGGCCGTCCATGAGCGCGTGGTGCACCCGGAACACGACGCCATCCGGCGCGACACCCACCTCCAGGCCGGGAGAGTCCGCCAGCAGGCGCCGTCCGACCACGGGCCCGGGGCTCGGCAGGGCCATCGGCACGACGGGTGGCGCCTCGCCGGAGTCCACCCAGCGGGTCCCTCCCAGGACGCCCTCCAGGCGAGCTCGCGCTCCGGGGTTCTCCTCTGCCGCCAGCGCCACGGCCCGCTCGATTCCGTCGATCTCCCCGGTGCCCTCGACCACGATGGTGATGACGAACGGGGCCCCCAGCGCATCGGCGACCAGCCAGACGCGCTCGACTGGCGACAGGGGACGGAGAGGCACGTCGAAGCGTTAGCCCAGGTGCATGTCTGCTGTCACTCTCGGCCATGTCCGGCATGGCGCCGGGCCGCGCTGCGTCCTCGTCCTCCACGACTGGATGGGCGACCATCGCAGCTGGCGCCCGGTCCAGCCGTACCTCGATCCGTACGACACCACCTGGGTCTTCGCGGATCTGCGTGGCTACGGGCTCTCGCGCGACATCGCCGGCCGGCACGACCTGGCCGAGGCCGCCCAGGATGTGCTCGTGCTCGCCGACCACCTGGGCTGGGACCGCTTCCACCTGGTCGGCCACTCCATGTCGACGCTCGTCGCCCAGCAGGTGGCCTGCTCGGGTCGCGTCGAGCGGCTCCTGCGTACAGAGCTCGGTGACGGGGTCGGCGTGGCTCAGGGAGATGAGGAGCAGCATGGGGCGAGCCTGCCGGAAGGGGTAGGCCAGCTGCGCGAGCAGCCCCTCGGGCACGGGATCTCCGCGGACCCCGAAGTCCATCGGTCCTCGATCAGACGGGTGGAACGTACCGAACAGGATGTCTCACAGGGGGAGCAGGCCGGCGAAGTTGCACTCGACGTCACGACTGTGGTGCCACCGACGGAACCGCGGGGAGGCGAGGACCCGACGCAGCGGCACGAAGTCCCAGTCCACGCGGGCGTGCAGCAGCAAGCCGTACAGGGCGAACGCGCCGGTCCCTCCGGCGAGCGCGGTGAGGTCGAAGCCCAGCAGCACGGCGCCGATGGCGATGGGGGCGCGCTGCATGACGACGTTCACGGGGTGGCCGCGCACCGACGCGAGCCAGCCCAGTTCCCGGCTCGAGTGGTGCACGGCGTGGGTCTTCCAGAACGCATCGTGGTGGGCGCGGTGCATCCAGTAGGCGGCGAAGTCGGTGAAACAGGAGCGCCAGGACCGCCTGCACGCCGAGCGGCAGCGTCGCGAGTGGGCCGTGGCCTTCGAGGATCGAGGCGTCCAGGGGCAGTCCGGAGCGGACCGCGAACGGGGCGGTGAGCGCCACCACCGCGATGCCGACGACCGGCTTCCCGAACGGGGTCAGGAACCAGTACGCCACATCGGTCCGCCAGGTGGTGCGGGTGTACCGCCCCAGCAGCAGCCGCGAGAGGGCCAGGAACACGAGAAAACCGAGCAAGGCGCCGAGGAGCTTCATGTCCGTTGGACCCGGGACCGACGTGAACTCGAAAAAAGCGTCGTAGAGGGCGCACAATCCCGAGGGTGACGGTCAGCCTGGGACTTCTGCGTCGTAGAGGGCGCACAACCCCGAGGCTGACGGTCAGCCTGGGGCTTCTGCGTCGTCGAGCGCTCGACCCCAGCGCCTTCGGCCCCTACCGCTCGAGCTCCATGAACCCCTCGACCGACTGCGGCGCGTCCTCGCCCCGGAACACCAGCTCGAACCGCCAGCCGGCCTGGATGGTGTCGTCGACCGCGCGCCCCTCGAGGGTCCCGTCGAGGAAGCCGTCCAGTGACAGGAACGAGGCCGTGCCGAGCAGGTAGCCGTCGTCGGCGACCGCGCCCGTGGCCTCGATCCGGTAGTCGGTCCCGTCGCCCAGGTGCTCGCACAGGCCCTCGCCCGTGAGGAACCCCTCGTCGGAGACGGTCAGCTCGAAGGCGCCCTGGCACAGGTCCCAGCTCCAGGCCGGCACGCGGGTCCCGACCACCCCGACGTACGAGCCGGCGAAGGGTGAGGCCGCGGTGCCTGTGTCCCCGCTGTCGACGAGCTCGCCGGTGTCCACGACGAGCGGCGGGCGCTCGGAGTCGATCGCGACGCGGCCACCGCCGCAGGCCAGGAGGAACAGCATCGCGACGAGCGTAGCCGAGCGCCCGGGCGTAGCGCGCTACGTGGCGGAGCATGGAGCACCACCGCAAGCTCGAGCGTATGTACGCCGCCGCGCCGATCAACCGGTTCTACCGACCGACCCTGCGTGTGGACGAGGCTCGAGCGGTTGTCTCGATCGAGGTCACCGAGGCCCATCACCACTCGGCGGGGGGCATGCACGGCTCGGTCTACTTCAAGGTCCTCGACGACGCGGCCTGGTTCGCCTGCGCCTCGCTGGTCGAGGATGTCTTCGTCCTGACCGCGACGTTCGAGCTCGTGTTCCTTCGGCCGTTCACCATGGGCGTCGTGCGGGCGGTCGGCGTGGTCGACGAGCGGGGCCGCCGGTTGAGGGCCAGCGCCGAGCTCTTCGACGAGCAGGACCGGCTCCTCGCCCGAGGCCGAGGCACGTTCGCTCGCGGGCCTGGCCTGCTGACCTCTGAGGTCCACTACCGATGATCGGGGTGACGCTGCTCCTCGCCTGTTCGCCGCCGACGCCGCTGGAGACCGTCGCCGACGAGGGGGAGCTGGGCCCGTTTGGCGTCGCTCGCAGCCTGTTCCGGGCGGGACGAAAGACGGGGCGGACGTTCGATGTCGACGTGCACCTGCCGACCCAGGATGGGGCGCCGACAGGGGACAACCCGGTGGTGGTCTTCGTCCAGGGAGGCAAGGTCGAGCGCGAGCGGTACCACTGGATTGCGGCGGAAGTTGCCGCCGGTGGCAACATGGTGCTCAGTCCGCAATATCCCGGTGATCTCGCGATCTTGGGTTCCAACCGTTCGCACGCTGCCTTGAAGCGTGCCAGGGCGCTCGACGCCGACGGCGACCCGGTCCTCGAGGGCACGCTCGGCGCCCATGCGACGCTGATGGGCCACTCGCTGGGCGGCGTGATCTCGACGAAGCAGTGGCTCCGACACGACGATGACTTCACCGGTCTGGTGCTCATCGCGAGCTACCCGGCGGACGGTGATGCGGTCGAGGACGTCGACCTGCCGGTCCTCTCGATCACCGGCTCCGAGGACGGCAGCGCTTCGCTCACGGACGTGCGCGCCGGAGTGCGTCGGTTCCCGGATGCGACGCTCGCCGTCGTGAACGGCATGACCCACTACGACTGGACCTCGGACACCACCGCCGAGGAGCGGGACGCCGAGGGGACGACCTCGACCCGAGACGTGACCGAGGCGCGCGACGACGCGTTGGTGGTCATCGACGCCTACCTGGCCGGAGAGCCCCTGGACGGGGAGTTCGCCGGCATCGACTTCCCGGAGCGCCCGTGATCTGGCTCCTCGCCTGCACCCCCGAGCCCGTGCTGTACGACCAGCGGGGACCTCACCCCGTTGCCCAGCGCGCGCTCGCCGTCGACGGCCTGGACGCCACGGTCTGGTACCCCGCGCAGGCGTCCGGGAGCACGACGGTCTCCGAGGCCTTCCTCGCCGGCGAGCAGGCCACGACGTACGACACCCTGCTCGCGGATGCGCCCTGCGCGTCGACCGCGACGACCTCGCTCGTCGACGGAGCCCCGCTCGATGGGGGGTTCCCCCTGGTCGTCTTCAGCCACTGCCACGAGTGCACCCGGTTCTCGTCGTTCACGGTCGCCGAGCACCTGGCCTCGCACGGGTTCGTCGTGGCGGCCGCGGATCACGCTGGAAACACGCTGTGGAGCGCGCTCGCCGAGGACGGCCTGCCCCTCGACGAGAGCACGCTCGCGGTCCGCGTGGAGCAGCACCAGGCGTTGCTCGACGCCGCGCTGGCCGAGCCGAACGTGGACCCCCAGGTGGTGGGAGCCTTCGGGCACAGCTTCGGCAGCGTGACCACCGGGATGCTGGCCCAGGAGGGCGACATCGACGCGGCGCTCGGGCTGGCGGCACCGATGGAGAACCCGCTGCTCGAGGGCGTGGAGATCGACGATCTCGACCTGCCGCTGGGCTTCCTGGTCGCGGTCGAGGACAACTCCATCACCGAGCTGGGCAACGAGCTCATGCGCACCAACTTCGATGACGCAGCCACCGCCTGGAAGCACGAGGTCCCGGAGGCCGGTCACTGGAGCTTCTCGGACATCGTCGGGGTCACTGAGGCGCTCGAGCCCGGCTGCGGCGAGGACATGCGCCAGACGGACGGGACCGAGTTCGAGTACATGGACGCGGCGACGGGACGCGCGACGGCTGCAGCGTTCACGGCGGCGTTCTTCGGCGAGACGCTCCTGCACGACGAGGGTGCCATCGAGCGTCTGGGCTGGGACGTCGAGGCGCACTGATCTCGGGGCGCGCTGAAGCCGCTGCGACACTGCAAGGACGCCGGTGTCACCGGGCTCCTTGCATAGCGTGGGGGCATGTGGTTCCTCCTCGCCTGCGCCCTCGAGCCCCCGCCCGTCTTGGTCGAGGACACGGGGCTCTCCGACCAGTCCTCACTCCCCGGTCTCACCGAGGGCGACTGGGACGACCCGGAGTGCGCGAGCCTCGTCTGGCACGAAGGCGACTTCGCGCCGAGCTCGTCCGAAGACTGGGATGCGTTCTGCGCCGCGGGGTTCAACGCCGTCGATGGCGACCTGCTCGTCGACACGGTGTCCGTCGTCGAGCCTTGCTTGTGCGAGGTCACCGGTCACGTCTCGGCCCTGCATCTGGACGACGGGCTGTACCAGGCGAACCGGACCGGACTCTCGGAGCTGCGCGCTGCCGGGTCGGTCGAGGGTGTCGGTCGCGGGGACTGGCTGCGCTCGCTGGCGCGCGTCGAGACCGATGTGTCCGTCTGGTTCGCGGACACCGAGGCGGTCCAGATCCCGCTCGCTCGGGCGCGCGAGCTGAGCGTGCACGGTTGGGAGGTCGCCGTCTCGCTGCCGCAGCTGGCCGAGGTCGAGACGCTCACGCTGACCATGACGACGGACGTCGATGCCCCGGTGCTCCGCGAGGCGTGGACCGTCGAGGTCTCGGGCCACTCGCTGGGCGGCCGCACGACGCTCCCGGCGCTGACCGAGGTGCTCTCGCTGACCCACGGGGGAGGCCGGCTGCACCTGGATGCGCTCGCCGAGGCGCGCTCGGTGGTCGTGACCGGGGACGCCGAGGAGCTCGATGCGGGCCTGCTGACCGCGGTCGACGAGCTCGCCTTCATCGAGACCAGCTCGTACCTGGGCGGCGAGCTGCCCGCGCTCGTCCAGGTCGGCACGCTGACCATCGCGGGCGCAGACTACGACAGCCGGCCCGTCCGGTACCTGCCCGACATGCCGGCCCTGACCACGGTCGGCGAGCTGGACGTGACCTACGCGCGCGCCTCGGTGTTCGAGGCGCTGCCGGCGCTGAGCTCCACCTCGGGCCGCCTCCGGATGAGCCACGCGGACGCCGAGCTGGGGGGCGTGCCGCTCGTCGACGTCGACCAGCTCGTCCTCCGGAAGGCGCACGGCGGCTCGTTCCCGGGCTCGCTGACCACGGTCGTCGGCAACCTGACGCTCGAGGACAACCACGACCTGGACTCGCTGGCCGGTCTCAGTGGGCTCGAGTCCGTCGGCGGCTCGCTGGCGATCACGGGGAACGACCAGCTGTCCGATGCCGACGCGGAAGCGCTCGCCGAGCGCATCGACGTCGGCGGTAGCACGACCATCGAGGGCAATGGAGGTTGACAATGACGGGGTGACCACCCTATTCAATAAGTATGTTGAATAATGACGTTCACCCCCGCGCCTTCAAGAACGACGCCTACGCCGCGTTCGCGGACATCGCCAAGTCGCTGGCGAGCCCCCGGCGTCTCGAGCTGCTCGACGTGCTGGTGCAGGGTCCGCGGCCCGTCGAGGGGCTGGCCCGAGCGACCGGCATGTCGATGGCGAGCACGAGCCAGCACCTGCAGGTCCTGCGGCGAGCCCACGTCGTCGAGACCGAGCGGGACGGGACGACCATCCACTACGGCATCGCGCCGGGGGTCATCGAGGTGTTCGTCGCGTTGCGGCGTCTGGCCGAGTCGCGCAGCGCCGACCTGGCCCAGGCGAAGACCCGGTTCTACGGCACCGAGGCGATCGACCGCGAAGACCTGCTCCAGCTCCTGGCGCGGGACAGGGTCACGCTGATCGACGTGCGTCCGGTCAGCGAGTTCGAGCAGGGCCACATCGAGGGGGCGCAGAACGTGCCCATCGAGGAGCTGGCCGAGCGGATCGACGAGCTCCCACGGGACCGTCTGGTCGTGGCCACCTGTCGCGGCCCGTACTGCGTGTTCGCTGACGACGCGGTCCAGATGCTCACGCGTCGCGGGTACGTGGCGCAGAGGTTCGAGGACGGCGTGGCCGAGTGGGCCATCGACGGTGGGAGCATCGGATGACCCGCCTCGGACTCCGGGAGAACCTGGGCCAGTTCGGCCTGCTGGTCCTGGTCAACGCCTTCGTCGGGGCGATGGTCGGGCTCGAGCGCACGCTGCTGCCCTCACTCGCCGAGGACGAGCTGGGGCTGGCTGCCAAGGCGGCGGTCCTGTCGTTCATCGTCGTGTTCGGCCTCACCAAGGCCGGCACGAACTACGTCGCGGGACGCCTCTCCGACGCCCACGGCCGGAAGCCGGTGTTGGTCGCCGGCTGGCTCGTCGCGCTCCCGGTCCCATTCCTGCTGTGGTGGGCACCGACCTGGGGCTGGGTCCTGGCCGCGAACGCACTGCTCGGCGTCAGCCAGGGGCTGACCTGGTCGACCACCGTGATCATGAAGATCGACCTGGCCGGCCCGAAGCAGCGCGGCCTCGCCATGGGGCTCAACGAGTTCGCCGGGTACCTGGCCGTCGCTGGCTCAGCGTTGGCCACGGGCTACCTCGCGGCCCGGTTCGGGCTGCGTGAGCCGTTCCTGCTGGGCGTGCTGTTCGCCGGCGTCGGGCTCGTGCTGTCCATCGTCGCGGTGCGTGAGACGCGAGGACACGTCGCGCTCGAGTCGGGCAGCAAGGCGCCCTCGCTATCCCAGCGCGAGGTCTTCCTGCGCACCTCGTTCACCGACCCGGACCTGTCCGCGGTGAGCCAGGCCGGCTTCGTGAACAACCTGAACGACGGCATGGCCTGGGGCCTCTTCCCGCTGCTGTTCCTGGCTGCGGGCCTGTCGCTCGCGCAGATCGGCGTCCTGGCGGCCATCTACCCGGCGGTCTGGGGCATCGGTCAGCTCATGACGGGCTCGGCCTCGGATCGCATCGGCCGGAAGGGGCTCATCGTCGCGGGCATGTGGACCCAGGCGGTCGGCCTGATGGTCGTGGTGCTCGGAGGCAACTTCGGGTCGTTCGCGCTCGGCGCGGTGCTGCTCGGCGCTGGAACCGCGATGGTCTACCCGACGCTCCTGGCGGCCATCGGAGACGTCGCCCACCCCAGCTGGCGCGCGAGCTCGGTGGGTGTCTACCGGCTGTGGCGGGACTCGGGCTACGCCGCGGGCGCTCTCGTCGGCGGCTTCCTCGCCGATGCGTTCGGGATCGAGGCGGCCATCTGGGCGGTGGCCGCGCTGACGCTCACCAGCGGCGGGGTCGTCCTGGTCCGGATGCGCGAGACCCTCAGGGGGTACAGCGCAGGTGCCCCGACTCCGTTGGTGCCGTCGTCTCCGTCGCGTTCAGCTTGAGCTGCGTGACGTCCCAGCGCGCGTCCAACGCCCCGTCGACATCGGCGACCGTGACGGTGCCGCTCACGCCATCGCTGTACCAGAGGTCCGCGCCGTTCTGGAAGTCGGCGATTCCGACCGCGGCCTCGCCGGCCGCTGGGTTGAGCGGCACCACCGGGTAGGTCCCGGGCGTCGGCACGTCGATGAAGTAGGCGTAGCCGTTGGCCTGGGGCCCGGGCGCGTGGGACCCGACCCGGAAGTAGGCGGGCTCCCTGGGCTCAGGGCTCGTACAGGAAGTTCGCCCCGAACCACTGGGCCGCGTCCGGGGTGCTGGCGACCACCGCGGTCGGGTAGAGCTGCGCGCTGCCGCTGCCGTGGCGGCCCTCGACCCACTCGACGCCGTTGGCCGCGGTCTCGGCGCCGTAGATGTAGATGTCCGGCGTCGCCGCAAAGGACTGGGCGGTGATGATCCAGTCACCAGCAGGCAGGACCGTCGGCTCGATGGCGGCGTACCGGAAGCCGCCGATGATCACCGTGGGCGCCGCCGAGGTCGCGGGCACCGTCGCCGACATCGTGCGGCTGGCGTCGGCGGTGGACCACAGCACCACCTCGCTGGCGTGGTTGAGCCCGTCCCAGCCGAGGTCGAACAGGCCCAGGTCCGTGACCGTGAGCGGCTGGTCGTTCGTGAACCGCCAGCCCACGGTGTAGTCGCCGTAGTAGCTGTACGTGTACGTGCCGATGAGCTCGATGGCCGGCACGACCGCAGGGGGCTCGGTGTAGCTCAGCAGCGAGCGGGCCATGCGGGTCCCGAGCACGCGCTGTCCCGGGCCCTGGTAGTGCCAGGCGTCGTTGGGGAACTTGCGCAGGTCCTCGGTCTCGACTGTGGTCACGTGCGCATCCGCGGCGGCGACGGCCTTCATCGCGTCGGTGACCGTGTCCTGGGCGGGGCAGCCCTCGGGGCAGTGGATCAGGCCCATCACGAAGGGCATGTCCGGGGTGCCGACGTCCTCGCGAGCGCGCTGGATGAAGCGCGTCAGGTTGTCTTCGTACAGCACCGCCGTCGAGCTGGTGATGGCGTCCGACTCGCCCTGCATCCAGGCCATGCCGGCGATCTCGACGTCGCCGTCGGCCTCGAGCGCCTCGAGACCGGCCTCGACCGTCTCGATCCAGATCCGGTAGCCGTCGCCCATCGCCGGGTCGGTCCGCGAGGTCCCCGGGTACCAGTACTCGGCCAGGTTCGTGCCTCCGACCGAGTGCTTGATCAGGCGGACGTCGTCCTCGGGGTAGGCGTCGGCGAGCGTGCGACCGAGCAGCACCTCGGGCCCGAAGCACAGGCCGCTGACGGGGCTGCTGGCCTGGAGCCCACGCCAGACGGGCATGCCGGACCAGTAGATCTCCGCGTCGGGCTGTGCCGTCCGGAGCGACGGGGGCAGCGAGGTCGTCTGACCGTAGCCGTCCATGTTCGACTGGCCAGCCAGCAGGTACACCCGCGTGATGGGGTCGCTCTCCACCGGCGAGTCGGTGGGGGAGTCCGCCGGCGAGTCGGTCGGCGAGTCGTGGGTCACCTCCGAGTCGGGCAGCACGCCGGGCTCGATGGGTCCGTCGGACGAGGTGCAGGCGAGCAGCAGGATCACGGGACGCTCCGGTACATGGCGCGCATCCAGCGCTGGAAGATCGAGGCCGGGGGGCGCGGCAGCTCGACGCGGGCCGTGATGACGGGGCCCTCGCCGGTGATGGACGTCGCGGGCGACAGGTCGTGGAGCATGTGCAGGACGGGCTCGTTGGCGGCGAGGAAGGTGGCCTCGAAGGTTCGGATGCCGCGCTCGATGGCGGCCTCGGACAGGAGGCCCAGCAGCAACGTACCCAACCCCAGGCCCTGGTACGCGTCGAGGACCGTGACGGCGGGCTCGGCGACGGTCGGCTCGTCCGGCAGGCGCACGAACCGGGTGATGCCGACGCCGGCCTCGCGACCGATGGGGTCCACGACGACCGCGCCGAGTGCGACGTGGTCTCGCTGGTCGACGTCGACGAGGTAGTGCACCTCGGCGTCCGTCAGTCGCGGCTTGTGGGTGAGGAAGCGGGTGGCGACCGACGCGTCCGAGGCTTCGGCGAACGCGCGCCGCAGCAGGAGCTCGTCCGAGGGCTTCACCAGGCGCAGCTCGACCGTCTGGCCGTCTCGCAGCGTGGCGGTCTCCTCCCAGGTCGGCTCGAACCGGTTCATCTCACCCTCTCCGCCAGTCTGTCCGGCGACGCCGCGATGGCTTGAGCATGGTCTCAGATCGCCCGCTCCGCTCGGGCCAGCCTTGGTAGGGATCGGGGAAGGATGGCAGCGGTGTGTCGGCTCCGTAGCTTGAGACCACCCCAGGAGGTCCCATGCTCATCTCACTCGCTCTCTTCGCCTGTACCGGCCCCGCCGCCAACGACTCCGATCCGGGCTCGACCGACTCGGATGCCGTCTCGACCGGCTCGGATGCTGGAGCCACGGACTCCGGCGCCGACACGGGACCGGCCGACCGCGTGCCGGACAGCGAGGACTGCGACCCCGACGACCCCACGGTCGGCGAGGTCCACAGCGCGGTGCGTGCAGGCGTCGATGAGCCCTTCGAGAGCGGCGATCAGGAGCGCTACGAGCTGGGCGCCGAGCTCGGCCGCGGCGGCATGGGCCTGGTGCGGACAGCGGTCGACAAGCGGCTGGGCCGCGAGGTCGCCATCAAGGAGCTGCGCGAGGGCGCGACCCCCGTCGAATGGCCCGTGAGGCGCGCATCACGGCGCTCCTCGAGCACCCCGGAGTCGTCCCGGTCTACGACGCGGGCGTCACCGAGGACGGTCGGCCGTTCTACGCGATGCGCCTGGTCTGAGGCCGCCCATTGTCGGCGGTCCTGTCCGACAGCCGCACCCGCGACGAGCGGCTCAAGCTCCTGCGGCGGGTCCTCGACGCTGCCGAGGCCGTGGCCTTCGCGCACAGCCTGGGCGTCGTCCATCGGGACATCAAGCCCGCCAACATCGTGCTCGGCGAGTACGGCGAGACCCAGGTCGTGGACTGGGGCCTGGCCCGCGCGCAGGGCGAGCCCGAGCTCGAGCGCGAGATGCACGGCGAGAGCGCGACGCCACACAGGCCGGCGCGGTCCTGGGGACCCCCGCGTACATGAGCCCCGAGCAGGCCGCGGGCGAGGCGGGCGACAAGCGGTCGGACGTGTGGAGCCTGGGCGTCCTGCTCATCGAGCTGGTCGAGGGGAAGACGCCGTACACCGGCCCCAGCAGCGACGACGTCCTGCGCCAGGTGCGGAGCAAGGAACCGCCTCGCTTGACGGAGCCCCCCGAGCTCGCCGCCATCGTCGGACGCGCGCTGAACCGGGACCCCGAGTGGCGCTACGCAGACGCCGGAGAGCTGGCCCAGGACCTGTCCTCGTTCATCGATGGCCACCGGGTCCGGGCCTACGAGTACTCGACCTGGGAGCTCGTCCAGCGCGTCGCCAAGGCGTGGCGTGTGCCGCTGGTCGTCGGGGCTGTGGCCGCACTGGGCATCGCCGCTACCGGGTGGGTCGGACTCTCCAACACCACCGCGCGCTGAGCGCCCAGGCCGGCGTGCGCATGGAGCAGGGTCGGCACGCCGAGGCGGAGGTGCTGGCGGCGAACGCTCTGCAGCTGGGGGAGTCGCCCGAGGCCCGCGGCGTCCTGGCGGCGTTCGGGCTGCGGGAGCGGCCGCGTCGCGTCGCGGTCGAGGAGCTCGCGCCATGCCGTGGGTCCCGGGTGAGCGCCGACGGGCGGACCAGGCTGTGTTCGAGCGAGGGGACGCTGGCCCTGACCGTCGACGGGGTCGAGCGCTGGTCGACCGGGATGGACGGCCAGTCGCTGGCGTTGTCCTCGTCGGGTGACCGGGTGCTCGTCGGGCTCGATGGGGTCGTCCACGAGCTCGATCCCCAGACCGGCTCGGTCCTGCGGTCCGCGACGCCCTACCGGGAGGGTTGGCCGATCGCGACGGGGGACGTCGGGGAAGCCGCGTTCCTGTGGGCGGTCACCAGCGTGATCCAGCGCATCGACGGCACCCAGATGGTGTTCGACAGCTGGTGCGGGGGTCAGACGGCAGGCGTCCTGGTCGACGGCAACTCCGCCGCTCGGATCTGCTGCGACGGCACGGTGCTGCGGCGTGACGTCCAGCTGGCCCGACACCCGGCGATCGCCGACATGTCCGTGGCGACGCGAGCTGGCGACCGGATCTGGATCGGTACGCCGCGGGGCGAGGTGGTGCGCGTCGACCTGGTCACCGGGGATGTGGAGGTCTGGCCGATGAAGGCCACGGGGGCTCCACTACGGGTATGGAGCCTTCGCCACGGGCCAGCTGCACGCGGACGACTTCGCGCCCGCCGCGGTGGTGGTGAACAACGTCGTCGTCGTGATGGCGGCCGATCACGACAAGACGCTCATCTACGGCAACGGGGACGAGACCGCGGTCGTCGCGACGAACGTGACGGTCGACTTCCACCACGACGAGGGCTCGCTCGGGTACATCAACCAGTGGGGCACGCACAGCTTCGAGAACCTTCTCGCCGAGAACGTCGGGGACCTGTTCATCTACCCCCAGGAGACCGGGGGCATCGGCGGCGAGTACATGATCCTGCACGGCAGCAGCTTCGTCGGCGGCACCATCCAGGACGCCGACCCGATGTTCGAGGACCCGGCGAGCCTGGACTACAGCCTGCAGGCCGGCTCGCCCGCCATCGACGCGGGCAACCCGGCGATCACGGACGAGGACGGTACGACCAGCGATCTGGGGGCCCATGGCGGCCCGGCGGTGGACCACCCCGACCTCGATCCGCCCGAGGACACGGACACGCCGGACGACTCCCAGCCTCTGGACACCGGCGACGGCTCGACCGAGCCCGACCCGGACGAGGGCGGCTGCTCGTCGCCGCCGCGTCCCGGCATGCTCGCCGGACTGGCTGCCCTGGGCCTGGGGATGCTCCTGCGTCGGCGCCGCTGACGCTCGGCGGGTGCGACAAATCGCCGCACGAGGTCGCTTCTGCCCGCGGGTAGAACAGGGTCATCCAAAAGGAGAGATTCCCATGTTCCTGTTCGCGATGACGTTGGCCTGTGGTGACAAGGACGAGTGCACCGAGTCGGAGTACTCGTGCGACGGCACCATCCTCAACGAGTGCGTCGACGGCGTCTGGACCGAGTCCGAGGACTGCGCCGACGATGGCCTGATGTGCCACGCCGAGATGGGCCACTGCATGGCCGAGGAAGACTCGGGCATGGACATGTAGCTTCGGTCCGTGCGGCGGGGTCTCCCGCTCAGCCGCACAGGCCCTCGACCTTCGCGGCGATGACGTCGCGGGCGTCGCAGAAGAACTGCAGCCGGGCCTCGTCGCTGTGTTCCTCGTCCTTCCGGTCGGGGTCGGGCATCGACCAGTCCAGGCGCTCGGCGTCGCCCAGGAAGACGGGGCACTCCTCCTCGGCGCAGAGCATCACGACCACGTCCACGCTCGACGGGTCGATGGTGTCGACGTGCTTGCTCGTGTGGGCCTCGGTCGACAGCCCGATCTCGGCGAGCGCGCGAACCGCGTAGGGGTTCACGCGGGACGGCTGCGAGCCCGCGGACTGCACCGTCCACTCGGGGAAGCGCGCACGGGTCAGGGCCTCGGCCATCTGGCTGCGGGCGGAGTTGGCGACGCAAAGGAACAGGACGCTGCGATGGCTCATCCGCATCACCTATCGTCCCGTCCGTTCCCGAAGCGCGGCAGGACAGCGACATGATCAAGGCAGCACACACCATCGTCTACAGCGCCGACGCCGAGGCCGACCGCGCCTTCTTCCGTGACGTGCTCGGCTGGAAGCACGTCGACGTCGGCCACGGCTGGCTGATCTTCGAGATGCCGCCGAGCGGGCTGGCGTTCCACCCGGCTGAGACCAACGGCAAGCACGAGCTCTACTTCATCTGCGACTCGATGCAGGAGTTCCTGGCCGAGATGAAGCGCCTGGGCGTCGAGACGGCTCCGATCCACGAAGAGATGTGGGGCTCGCTGACGTCGATCACGCTGCCCGGCGGCGGGAAGATCGGCGTCTACGAGGCCAAGCACGCGCTGGCGAGCGAGTCGTAGTTCGACCTGAACGTATGTTCACTCCTGACCGGTCCTGTCAGGAGGCGCCGATCGTGCTGTCGATTCCTGTCAGGGGGTTCGTCTTAGGGTTGGAACACCCAGCGGGGACCGCCCCGAAACTGAAGAGGTAGCGAGGAAATGGCGTACACCAACCACAAGTTCTGCTGGCACGGAATCATCTCCACCAACGTGGACGCATCGAAGGCGTTCTTCACCGAGGTCATCGGCTGGAGCGCCGAGGAGATGCAGATGGGCGACGAGACCTGCGTGTCGCCGTCATTCAGCAGGTAGTAGGTGGCGCCGTTGGGCATCGGCATCTCGCCGACGTCGAAGCTGAACGTGGCCTTCAGGAACGCGACGTCCGCGTCGATGTCGGTGCTGTGCAGCTCGATCCAGTGGAAGCCCTTGTCGTCGGCTGGGTGGTCTTGCGAGCTGGGGTCGGACTCCTTGAACAGGCTGACCATCGCGCCGCTGGGGCTGGTGATGACGCTGAAACGACCCGGAGGGATGTCGGTGGCCGGGACCGCACAGGTGCCGCCGTTCGCGACCGCGGCCGCCGTGCTGGCGTCGACGTCCTCGACACGCAGGTAGTTGTTCACGTGGCTCGGCACGCCCGGCATCGGGGGGGCCATGAGGTGGGCGATGGGGGCTCCCCCGGTGACGAACATGGTCGGCGCGATGCCCGGCATGAACCCTGGCGCGCCCGCGTTCTGGCTGGCCTGGGTCGCCATCGACGACGTCGACGCCGCTGCCGTGCGCGTGACCAACAACGGCGGCACCGTCATGGGCGAGCCGATGGACTACCCGGGCGTCGGCCGCATGGTCGTGGCCCAGGACCCCGCGGGCGTCACGTTCGGCCTCATCACGCCGGCCGCAAAGGCGTGATCGTCCGGGTCCGGGTCAGGTCAGCTCGAACAGCTCGGGCTGAGCGACCCGGATCCAGTCCTCGGTCGAGATCAGCAGCGAGTCGGTGTTGGTCCCGGCGGTGAACGCCACGACGTCGTGTTCGGTCAGGCCGACGTCGGCGACCAAACGGAACGGCAGTAGCGGGCGCCCGAACGGCGGAATCCGACCGGGGACCAGCCCGTGGTCGTCGAGCTCCTCGCGGCGAGCGAACCGCAGCTTCTGGGACCTCAGCACCGTGCGCACTCTCCGGTTGTCGGTCGTCCGATCCGACCGCACGGCCACGACGGTGAGCTCGCCGCGGATCTTCATCAGGAGCGCCTTCACGCCGTGAGCCAGGGGGGTGCCGCGGAGAGCTGCGATCTCCTCGGTGCTCGTGGCCGGAGCGTGGGACCGCATCTCGACGGACACCTGTTGGGCCTCGAGCAAGGCCCGGGTCCGGGCGAGCAGGGCGCTCATTGCTGGCGCTCCTTGTCGACCTCTTCGATCAAGCGGTCGGACATCCGACGCACCATGCGGGCCAGCAGCGGGTGGACCTTGTCCAGCTCGGCCTCGATCACCTCGGGCGTGACCTCGCGCAGCAGGACAGCCGAGGTCGCCGTGAGGGTCGCGCTGCGAGGCGTGCCCGAGAGCATCGCCAGTTCGCCGATGATGTCGCCGACCGACCGGGTGGCCAGGACCTTGGGGCCGGCGTCGGTCGCGATCGAGACGTCCAGGGTGCCGTCGAGGATCTGGTAGGCGCTCCGGCTGTCGTCGCCCTCGTGGAAGAGGACCTCGCCGGGCGCGAGCCCTCGGACCTGGCCCGAGGCGCCGAAGGTGGACAGCTCGCCGAGCTCGTCGAGGACCTCGCGGAAGGTCTGGGGTCGCTCGGACGGCCCCGGCAACAGCATCCGGACGCACAGGTCGGAGAGCCCGCGGGGCACGTCGGCTCGCAGGCGATGCGGGGGAACGACCCGGTGGCTGCGTCGGCTCTCGACGTAGTCCGCCGACGTCTTCTGGGACGGGAACGGCCGGCGCTTGGTGAGCATGACGTACAGCACCACCCCGGCCGAGAAGATGTCCGCCGGGGGGCCGAGCCGGTCGAAGGGCTGGGTCATCTGCTCGACGGACATGTACGGCGGGGGGCCCGAGCGGTCCCAGTCGGGCTCGCGGAGCTTCGCCATCGCCGAGCTCTCCTGACCTCGCTCGAGGTACGCCTCGTAGGGACCCCAGTGGTAGAAGCGGCTGAGCCCCCAGTCGATCACGACGATGTGGCCGTGGGGCTCGACCATGATGTTCGCGGGCTTCAGGTCCAGGTGCAGGATGCCCTTCTCGTGGGCGTTCGCCATGGCCTCGCTGATCCGCGTGAACAGCTGCACTGCCTCGTACACCGAGGGCCACTTGTCGGTCTGCAGGCGACGCTTCAGGTGGGCGTGGAGCGTCTCGCCGCGCAGCTCCTTCATCGTGTACGAGGGCGCCCCGTCCTCGTCGAGCGGGAACACCGGCACCACGCCCGGGTGGTCGAGGTAGGCCATCAAGCGGGCCTCGTGAGCCAGCTGGTCGACCGCCTTCAGGTCGGACTTCTTGCTGGTCTGCGGGCCACGATCCGGCCCAGGCCGGGCTCGAAGCACAGCTCGACCACGCCCATGCCGCCTTCGCCGAGCGTCCCCAGGACGCGGTGGTCGTCGTCGCTCATCGGGCGACCATATCCGGGTGGCCATCAGCGGGTTAGAGGGGCCCCGCGTGAAGCGGTACCAGGAGTAGACGATGAGCGAGACCGCGCAGATCCTCGAAGCCCTCGACAAGCTGAACGCCCGCTTGGATGGCCTCGAAGCGAAGGTCGACGCCATCGGTGGTGGCGCGGTCGCGACCAACGGTGTCGCGGCGAAGCTCGCGGATCCCAAGGTCTCCGGCTCGATCGAGCGCATCCTGGACCGAGCCGACACGCTCGAGGCCACGGTGAAGTTCCTCGACAACGTCGCGGCGAACGGGCCCTGGCTCATCGACACGACCGCGCAGATCGCCAACATGGCTGCGGCCGAGGCGGCGGCGAGCGGAATCGACCCGATCACGCTGACCGAGCGCAGCCTGGTCATCGCCAAGAAGGCGATGAAGCCCGAGTCCCTGGACCTGGTCGAGGCGGCGCTGGACAACCCGAAGCTGGCGATGTTCGGCCTGAAGACGGGCGCCAAGGTGTTCGCCAAGCTCGAGGCCAACGGCACGGACCTGGATGCGCTGGGTGACGAGGCGGCCGAGATGAGCGGTCACGGCGCGTTCGCGCTGGCCGAAACGCGGAAGCAGCCGATCGAGAGCCCCGGTCTGTTCGGGCTGATGATGGCGCCGATGGATGCGGACGTCGCGCGGTTCCTGGGCTTCGGTCTCGCCTTCGCGCGGAAGATGGGCAAGCGCCTGGCCTGATCCCTCGGGGGTGAGGTCGAGCTGGAGGTTGGCGCGAACTGCGCGAATCCGGCAGTTGGGTGCGAACTGCGCGAATCCGGCAGTTGGGTGCGAACTGCGCGAATCCGGCAGTTGGGTGCGAACTGCGCGAATCCGGCAGTTGGGTGCGAACT
>JAAESX010000131.1 GCA_024228935.1 Pseudomonadota bacterium | reverse complement strand
TGTCCCCGTACTGGTCCCGCCAGCTCGAGCGAGGCAGCCGGTCGCCGACCTCGCCGCCGGTGGCCTCCCAGGTGCGCGCCCCCTCGCTCAGCGTGTCCTTGTCGGGCTGATAGGGCCAGCCGCCCAGGTAGATGACCGAGGTCGCATCCAGCGGATCGGTGCCCTCGTCCAGCTCCCACGGGTCCAGGTAGCTGTCGGCGTCCGTGTCGGCCGAGGTCGGGTCCGTGCCGTGGGTGAAGTGCTCCTCCCCATCGGTCAGCCCGTCCCCGTCGGTGTCCGGGTTGTCGGGGTCGGTGCCCAGCGCGGCCTCGAGGTCATCGCCGAGCCCATCGGCGTCCGCGTCGAGCGAGGTGGCGCCGGTGCAGGCGAGGAGAAGGAACACGACACGCTCCCGTGGGGTTGAGCGTCCGCTGATATCCCGGTCGGAAACCCTCGGAGAAAGGGTTACCCGCCCCGCATCGGAGGACCCATGCCGCTTCTGCTCCTGCTTCCCGCCTTCGCCGGCGACGCCGACGAGCCCCATCCCCACCAGGGCGCCATCAAGGCGTTCACCGGGGCCCCGCCCGCCGCGAAGCTCACCGCCGCGGACGAGGCGCTGCTCGCCGACAACCAGGCCGTGAAGAAGCAGGTGAAGGTCGGAGACTCCGGCGGACGCGGCGTCGCGGTCATGGACATCCACGCGCCCACCGACGTCGTGTGGAAGAAGATCAAGGACTACGACAGCTACCCCAGCTGGGTCGAAGGCCTGAACAAGTGCGAGACCTACAAGGAGTCGGGCGACGACCTGTGGGTCTACTTCCAGGCCTCGGTCATCGGCATCGGCGTCGAGTGGTGGATCGAGCACCACTTCAACGAGGCCGACGGCTACGTCACCTGGACGCTGGACTACTCCAAGCACTCCGACCTGGACGACAGCGTCGGCTACTGGCGCGTGACCGAGATCTCCGCCGATCCGCCACTCACCCGCGTCGAGTACAGCGTGCAGATCCAGCTCACCGGCTGGGTCCCCGGCGCCGTCGAGGACATGCTCGCCAACAAGGGCCTGACCGTCGCGACGAGCTGGGTGAAGAAGCAGGCCGAGGCCGAGCACGGCGGCTGATGCTCCGCCGCACCTTCCTCAAGCTCGGGACCGCCCTGGGACTCGGGGCCTCGGCATCCGTCCAGGCCGCCGAGCCCGTGCGCGTGCTGATCGTGGGCGCCGGACCCGCTGGACTCTCAGCCGCCCTGGAGCTCGCCGAGCGGGGCGTCCAGGTGACCGTGCTTGAGGCCGACGGACAGGTCGGCGGCAAGTGGAAGGGCTGGACCGAGGACCTGGACGGCGAGGTCGTGGACGTCGAGCACGGCATCCACGGCGTCTGGCATCAGTACGTGCACGTCGCCGACCTGCTCGCGCGCAGCGGGCTGTCCGGTGTCCTGAACGAGCCCACCGACCGCGGCCAGCTCCGAGGCGGTGGCGTCGCCATGGACTCGGCGGACCGCTCGGGCCGCAAGGCCGTCATCGCCGAGTTCAAGCAGAAGGCCAAGGCGCTCGGCTACGACAGCTGGCGCCTCGAGCTGCACCGCGCCCGCAAGTACTTCAGCGAGCTGACCTCGTCGGTCCGGTCGACGCTGGGCCAGCAGAGTGTCGGCGACTGGCACCGCAGCGGCGCTCCCCTGTCGCTGTGGCGGGTCTACGACGAGCTGTTCGCGCTCTCGATGTACTTCGTCGAAGCCGAGGACCTGGACGCCAGCACATTCGCGCTCGGCAACGCGTTCTACGAGGCCGGCGGTCGCAAGAACCCCCGTGTCCGCTGGCTGAACAGCAACCCGGGCCCCGATCTCTTCCGGCACCTGGTCGGGCGGCTCGAGGCGCTGGGCGGCGAGGTCCGACTCGGGCACAAGGTCAGCGAGATCGTCATCCGAGACGGAAGAGCGGCCGGCGTGCGCGTCGGAGATCCGCTGCCCGGGATCCAGATCGACGACGTGCCGCAGGGCTGGACCCAGCTCGACCGCGAGGGCGATGTCGCGCCGATCTTCGTCGAGCGCGACGGCGAGACCGTGCGCGCCTTCTCCGGCAGCTGCACGCACGCGCGCTGCCACCTGGCGCTGGCCGAGGACCACTTCGCGTGCCCCTGCCACGGCGGGAAGTTCGGCTTCGACGGCCGGCCGTTCGAGGGGCCACCGAACCGGCCGCTCCAGGCGCTGTTCGTCGACGTCGGAGGCGACGGACTCCACATCGAGGGCGAGCCTCCGGGCGACCTGCTCGAGGCGGACCACGTGGTGCTGGCCGTCGACGTGCCCGGCCTGAAGGCGCTGGTGGGCTCACTCCTTCCCCAGGTCGGCGAGCTCGAGGCCTGCCGCGAGACGGTCGCGCGGTTCTGGTTCGACGCCGACGTCGAGCCGGGCTCGGCAGCGTGCCTGGGGCGCGAGCTGAAGCACGCGAGCAACCTGTTCCTGGTGCACCGCATGCAGGACGGCGCTGCAGCCTGGGCCGCGAAGACCGGGGGCTCGGTCATCGAGGTGCAGGCGTTCCGTGATGTGCCGACCGATGCCGAGCGTGAGGACCTGCTGGATGCGCTCGAGGCCGACGTCCGCATCGCCTGGCCCGAGCTGGCCAATGCCACCGTGGTGAAGCGCACCCTGACGGCCGGCAAGACGTTCACGCACTTCGCGCCGGGCTGGCACGAGCACGCGCTGACCACGGAGACCTCGGTGCCGGGCCTGTTGATGGCCGGCGACCACGTGGTCGTCGACCGGAACTGCCAGTTCCTGGAGCGGGCGACGTACACGGGCCGACTGGCTGCGAACGTCGTGCTGGCCGAGGCCGGTCTGCCGCTGGCGGAGATCCTGCCGCAGGCCTGAGCCCGGTTAGACCCTCTCCATGAACGACCTGCTGAGCCGGGCGCTGAACAGCGAACCCATCGAGCGTCCCCCCGTCTGGTTCATGCGCCAGGCCGGACGCTACCTGCCCGAGTACCACGTCACCCGCGCCGAAGCGGGCAGCTTCCTCGGCCTGTGCCGAGCCCCGAAGCTCGCCGCCGAGGTGACGCTCCAGCCCCTGCGGCGCTTCCCGCTGGACGCGTCCATCGTGTTCAACGACATCCTGGTCCCGCCCGCCGCCATGGGCATGGACCTGGACTTCGTCGCCGGCAAGGGACCCGTGTTCGCCGACCCCATCCGGGACGTCGCGCAGCTGAAGGGCTTGAAGAAGCCGGTCATCGCCGAGGACATGCCGCACGTCCTGGAGACCATCAAGCTCCTGGTCGCCGAGATCGACGTGCCGCTGTTCGGCTTCGCGGGCGCTCCCTACACGCTCGCCGCCTACATGATCGAGGGCAGCGGCAGCCGGCACTTCGAGCACGTGAAGGCGTTCTCGATGCACCACCCCAAGGAGTTCCACATGCTCCTGGACACGCTCGCCGACATCTGCGCCGAGTACCTCCAGGCCCAGGTGGACGCGGGCTGCTCGGCCGTCCAGCTCTTCGACACGTGGGCCGGCGACCTGTCGACCGACGCGTTCGAGAAGTGGGCGCTGCCCTACGCGAAGAAGGCGCTCGCCGGCGTCTCGGGCGTGCCCCGGCTCTACTTCACCCGCAACGCCGCGCCCTACCTGCACCTGATCAAGGGCATCGAGGCCGACGCGTACGCCATGGACTGGCACGTCGACATCGCTCGCGCCCGCAAGCAGCTGGGTGACGTCCCGATCATGGGCAACATGGACCCGCTGACGCTGAACGGCCCGCCCGAAGTCATCAAGGCCGAGGTCCACCGCATCATCCGCGCCGCAGGTCCGACCGGCCACGTGTTCAACCTCGGTCACGGGGTGCTGCCCATCACGCCGATCGAGGGCGTCCACGCCATGGTCGACGCCGTCCGCGAGTGGCGGTGGTGAGGACCGCCGTCTGGCTGCTCAACATGGGCGGCCCCGACAGCGTCGAGACGATCCAGCCGTTCCTCCAGAACCTCCTGGCGGACGGAAAGATCATCCAGTTCCCCTGGTACCTGCGCTGGGCCCAGCCGATCTTCGCCTGGATCATCAGCCGCAAGCGCGCCCGCGAGGTCCGCGAGTCCTACGCGTCGATGGGCGGCGCCAGCCCCCAACTCGAGCTGGTGCGCGAGCAGACCCGAGCGCTCCAGGCCGAGCTCGGCCAGTCCTACGACTGCCATCCGGTCTTCCGGTACTGGGGCGAGAGCGCCAAGGACGCGGCTGCGAAGCTCCAGCCGGGCCAGCCGGTCGTGCTCTTGAGCCTCTACCCCCAGGACTCGGACACGACGGTCGGCTCGAGCGTCGAGGACGCCAGGAGCGTGCTCGCCGGCCACCCGGTCACCGTCATCCGCAGCTACCCGGACGACCCCCGCTACATCGCGTCGCTGGTCGCCCAGATCCGCGCGCTCGAGGACACGACCTCGACCATCCTGTTCTCGGCCCACGGCCTGCCGAAGGCCTACATCGAGCAGGGAGACCCCTACCTGTCCGAGATCGAGCGCACCGTCGCCGCCATCACGGCCGAGCTGCCGAACCCGCACACGCTGAGCTTCCAGAGCCGCGTCGGGGTCCAGGAGTGGCTGGCGCCGAGCTCGATCGAGGCCATCCAGACGCTCGGCGAGCAAGGCATCACCTCGCTGATCGTCGTGCCCGTCGCGTTCACCAGCGACCACATCGAGACGCTGGTCGAGATCGGCGAGGAGCTCAAGGAGCTGGCCGAGGAGTCCGGCATCCACACCTTCAAGCGGGTCGAGGCACCCAACAGCCGACCCGACTTCATCGCCGCACTCGCGGAGATTGTGCGTGGATCTACAGATTCGTCTACCGATCCGAGATCTGGGGGCGCTGAGCCCGCCTGAGACGGCCTGAGAGCTGGCACGGCCCTTGCTCCATACCGGAGCAACCAGGAGCCGACATGACCCAGCTCATCGCACTCTTCGCCTGCAACAGCGACTCCAGCGTGGACACCGCGCACCTCGACACCATCGAGGAGGTCGCCTTCTCCTGCCCCGTCGACACGCGGTTCTGGGCCCCCTCGACCGACGTCGAGGCCTGCATCGACGCCGACGGCGAGCTGCACGGACCCTGGCGCCGCCTCGACGGCGAGGACATCTCGGCCGAGGCGCGCTTCGACCACGGTGTGCGGACTGGGCTGTACAGCAGCTTCCACGCCGACGGCGGCACCCACGTCGCCGGTCGCTACGTCGACGGCAACAAGGACGGCCTGTGGCGCTCGACCCGCAGCGACCGCCTGAACGACTGGGAAGAGCGCTGGGACGACGGCGAGCTGGCGTGGCGCAGCGAGTACGGCATCGACGGCGAGCTCCGCAGCGAGATCCGCTTCGAGTCCGGCGAGCGCCACGGCGTCGCCACCTGGTACCACCAGGACGGCACCCCCCGAACGCGGCTCGAGTACGACCGCGGCCACAAGCACGGCGTCGCCATCCGGTGGCACGCCGACGGGCAGCTCGAGAGCATGGGCAGCTACGACCAGGACGTCCGCGACGGAAGCTGGTTCGCCTGGGACCGAGACGGCGGCCTGGTGAGCGAGGAGGTCTGGAAGCTCGGCGCGCTGGCCAACGTCGAGGGCGCGGCCACCGACGCCGACCCCATCTGCCCGGACGGCACCGTGCTGGTCGTCGAGGAGCTTGAGCACGGCATCGTCGAGGTCTGCGAGACCCCGAGCGGCGTCCGCCACGGCCCGAGCATCACGCGCTACGGCGACGGCAGCCTGCGTCGCGTCGGGGCCTACGCCGGCGGACTGCCCAGCGGCGAGTGGATGAGCTGGTGCCCGAACGGGACGCCCGCCTCGCGCGGCTCGTACGCCCTGGGCCTGCGCGCCGACGACTGGGACACGTGGTCCTGCGCCACGGGCGAGCTGCTCATGAAGTCGTAGTCGATGTCGTCTCTGGGTGCGCACAACCCGGAGGGTGACGGTCAGCCCCCCGGCTTCTGCGTCACCGGCCGCTCCAGCCCCATCTCGATCTCGGCGATGTGCGTTCGGGGCGGCGGCAGCGTGCTCGTCTCACCCGTCGGCACGAACCCGTGTCGCTCATAGAGCGCGATCGCCGGAGCGTTCCCGACCGCGACGTCCAGGATCAAGCGCTCAGCGCCCATCGCCCAGCCGGCCTCGATGCCGTGGCGGACCAGCGCGTCCCCGAGGCCTCGTCTACGGCCCACCGGTCGAACCCACACGCTGTAGACCCCGCGGGCGCCGGGCAAGGAGTGCCCCGCGACCCCCAGGATGCCGACGTCCACGCCGTCGAGCACGCCCAGGATCACCGCGCCGCCCGCGATCCAGGCGCGCCAGCCGGCCTCATCACGGTCCACCTCGCGAGCATGCGTCGAGCCGAAGGCGTCGGGATCGGCGAGCAGCGACTCGAGTCGGATGTTGCGGACGCGGGCCCAGTCGTCGGGCGTCGCTCGATGCGTCAGTCCAGGCACAGGTCCTCCGGGCCGCCCCAGAGAGCGACGGTGTTCAGCGTTAACACCAGGCAGCCGCCGGATAAGGCGTAGTAGAGCCACTCGGGCCAGATCGCCGCGACGAGCGAGTCCGCACTCCGTCGGACGAGGCAGGCCTCGACGGCCTGACGGAACGCCTCGGCGGTGAGGTACCGGTCGGCCGGGTCCTTCGACATCGCTCGGCGGCAGACCTCGCCCAGGGCACCCTCGGGCGGCTCGATGACCCCCTCCCGGATACGGTCGAACAGGGGCTGTGCCACATCGCCGAGCCAGGGCGGCTCGCCGGTCAGCACATGGAAGAGCGTGGCCCCCAGCAGGTAGACGTCGGTCCGGCACCCCAGCACGCCGCCCTCGCCCAGCATCTCGGGCGCCATGTAGGCGGGGGTGCCGGCCATGCGGTGCTTGTCGCGGGCCAGCGGGATTCGCGGGTCGCCCTGGGGGTCGAGCCGCAGGGCCAGCCCCCAGTCCACGACGTAGACCTCGCCGTAGCTCCCGATCATCACGTTCTCGGGCTTGAGATCGCGGTGGAGGAAGCCGCGCTCATGGGCGAAGTGCACGGCGTTCGCGACCTGGATCAGCGTGCGCAGGTTCCACTCGAGCGCATCGAGCGGGGCAGCCGTCTCGGCGAGCAGGTCACGCCGCCAGAGAAGGTCGAACCAGCTCGTGCCGGTCACACGCTTCAGCACGATCTGCACCCGGCCCTGGCTGTCCCGCGTGATGTCGTAGACCGGCACGATGTTCGGGTGCTCGAGCGAGCCCGTCACCCAGGCCTCGCGCAGCAGGATCTGCTCCATCTCCGGGCTGGCCCGATCCGCACGCATGGCCTTCACGGCCACGTCCCGACCCAGCGCGTTCTGGGTCGCGAGCGAGACGACCGCCGAGCCGCCCTGCCCCAGCACGGGGCCGGTGGTGAACCCCTCGCCGGGCTCGATCGTGATGGGTCTCTCGTCCTCGATCCACGAGTCGTGCAGCGTGACGTCGGGTCGGATCGACACGTACGCCGCGAGGGTCGGTGGAGCCGTTCTCATCGGCCCGAAGGTAGCCGAGATAGATGGGGTCATGGCACGTGTGGTCGTCATCGGCGCGGGGGTCTCAGGGCTTTCCACGGCGGAGTTCCTCTCGGACGACCACGACGTCGTGGTCCTGGAAGCGGGCCCGCGCATCGGCGGGAGCATCACTACGGATGTGCACGACGGCTTCGTGTTCAACCGGGGGGCCAACGGATGGCTCGACGACGAGCCCGCCGTGGGGCGGCTGCTGGAGCGGCTCGGGCTCACCCCGCTGAAGCACCTGCCGGGACCTCGCTACGTCGTGAAGGACCAGGCGCTGGTCGAGCTGCCGGGTGGACCAGGCGCGTTCCTCACCAGCCCGATCCTTCCCCTGATGGGTCGGCTCCGGGTGTTCTGCGAGCCGTTCATGCCCACCGGCCCCAACGACGAGTCCGTGGCCCAGTACGCGCGGCGCCGGGTCGGGCAGGCGGCGCTCGACGGGCTCGTGGGCCCCATGGTCAGCGGTGTCTGGGCGGGCGACCCGAGAGCGCTGTCCGTGACCGCGGCCTTCCCCAAGATGAAGAAGATGGAGCGCGAGCACGGCTCGATCTTCGGGTACATGCGGGCGAACAAGGGGAAGACGCCCGCCCAGCTCCAGAGCCTCCCCGGCGGAACCGGCGACCTGCCCGACGCCATCGCCCAGCGGGTCGAGGTCCGCACCGGCGTCCGCGTCACGGGCGTCACCCCGGGCTGGACCGTCGAGACGACCGAGGGCTCGATGCAGGCCGACGCCGTCGTGATGGCCGCACCGGCCGATGCGGCCAGGCAGCTCCTGGCTCCACTCGATCCCGAGCTCGGTGGCCGACTGGGAGCCATCCCCCACGCGGCGGTGGCCGTCGTGAGCCTGGGACTGCCCCGAGGAAGCTGGTGCCCCGAGGGGTTCGGAGCGCTCGTCCCACGCTCGGAGCCGCTCGGCGTGCTCGGCGTGCTGTTCACCGGCTCGACCTGGGAGGGCAGCTGCCCCGACGACGGCTTCGGGCTGCGCTGCATCCTGGGCGGAGCGCTCAACCCGATGCAGGCCGGCCTGGATCCGCAGGAGCTGCTGGCCATCGCGATGCGCGACGTCCGCACGCTGCTGGGCGACGTGCCCGACCCCACCGTCCACCAGGTCGTGAAGCACCCACGCGGCATCCCGCAGTACACGATCGGCCACCTGTCGCGCGAGGTCGGGATCCGCGAGCGCGAGGACACCTGGCCCGGCCTGTTCCTGGTCGGGTCCTACCTGGGCGGCCCGGCGGTGAAGAGCTGCATCGCCAACGGAGAACGCATGGCAGACGAGGTGCGCGCATGGCTGGCGTGAAGATCAACCAGGCGGCCGACGCCATCTGGGTCGAGGCCATCGAGAAGCTCGGGTGGAAGCTCCGTCGCGACGACCTGGTCTACGCCAGCTGGGATGGCAAGGACACCCTGACCATCTGCAACGAGGGCGAGTTCGACCCGACCGACTGCATGGCCCAGATGATCCTGCACGAGATCGTCCACGCCATCGTCCAGGGCCCCGAGCTGCTGGGCAACCAGGACTGGGGCCTGGAGAACATGGACGACCGGGACCTGGAGGCCGAGTACGCCTGCCACCGCCTGCAGGCCGTGATCACCGAGGCATACGGCCTGCGCATGGTCATGCGGCCGGCCACCGACCACCTGCCCTACTACCTGGCCTTGCCGGAGAAGCCCCTGTTGCCCGAGGACCGGCCCGCGCTGCAGTGGGCCTGTCAGGAGCCCTGGGCCCCGGTGCTGGAGGAAGCGCTCGAGCGCACCGCCATCGTCGCCCGCGAGCTGGCCGATCAGCCCGGCACCATCTGGGCGCGCTTCGACGAGACGCTGGACTGTCGCGCCTGTGGGGCCTGCTGCCGCGAGGGCTTCGATCGGGTCGAGGTCGACGACGAGACGCTCCCCGGTGTCCAGCTCGAGCCCTTCGGCCCCCACATCCCCCGCCCCGGCGGCAAGTGCGTGCACCTGTCCCGCGAGGCCCCCTGGACCTGCGCGATCTACGAGCAGCGCCCGTCGGGTTGCTCGGACCTGCCGATGGGTGGCGACAGCTGCTGGGAGGCCCGAAAGCGGCTCAGAACCAGAGGGGTGCGCTGACCGCCCAGTCGTCGCCGTCGCGCAGGACCGCGATGGCCCAGCGCTCGGCCGTGACCGGGGCGTCCGGGTCCGCGAGCGCGCCATCGACCCACAGCTCGACCTCGCCGTCGGAGACCTCCCAGGCCAGCTCGGGGAACAGCACGGTGTCGAGCTCGACGAACGGGCCGGTCGAGGCGATGGACGTGCCCTCGACGAGGCCGCGCTCGATGGCGGACTGCGAGGGAGGGCCGAGGGTGTCGTCCGCCGGGACCCAGGTGAGTGGCCCGGTGACCGCGATGCGGACCTCGGCGTCCAGCAGCTCGAACAGGACATCCAGATCGTCGAGGGACTCGAGCCGCAGGGCATCCGGGTCCTCGGGCCAGGCCGCCACGAGGCCCGCGTTCTCGACCCAGGCGACGTCCACGACGGTCACCCGGTCCGGGTCGCCGTAGCCGCCGGCGATGGCGAGGACGGCGTTGGCGTCGCGGTCGAGCCACCGACCCGCGCCATGACCGGCGTGCTTGTCGTTCGCGCTCCACGGCCAGGACCAGACGCTGCCGACGTCACTTCGTGTCTCGCTGCCGGCGATGGCCCGGGTGGTCCGCTCGGTCCAGTCCGACTGATACGGCCGGCCGACCTCGTCCGGCGGCGCCTGCACGACGAACGCGACGCCGCGGGCAGCGGACAGCTCGAGCGCATCGTTCTGTTCCAGCCGAGTCGTCGCCGACGGGAACGGCGCCTGGAACAGGTCGACCAGCACGTGGTCGACGGGGTCGTAGCGGCGATCGAGCACGACCTCGAGCCCGACCTCGTCCAGCACCTCGAGCTCGCCCTCCCAGGTCGTGAACCGAGGGCCCGCGTCCACGACGACGGAGAACGTGCCGGCGCCGGTGGGCACCGGCTCGAAGCGGTCCGAGACCGCCGTCTCGTGGCCGTCGACGGTCAGCACGACCGGGATCTCGTGCCCGTCCTCGTCGGCCACGCGCAGACGGATGGAGCCCGCCTCGCCCGCGGCCAGCTCGAGCCCGGTGGCGGCAGGAACCGGCTCGCCGTCCACCCGGCCAGCACCCGCGCAGACCAGCTCGGCCCCCAGCGGGGCATGGCTGTCGAACGTCGCCGGCAGCACGCCGGTCCGCTCACCGTCGAGCCAGACGTCCACCCGGTCCGCGTCACAGGAGCCCTGCGCCGGGGTGTCCCAGAGCGCGTCGTGCACGTCCTCGAGCGAGCCGACCGTCAGCGCCGTGAGGCCCGTGACGAGCTGGGCGCCCCCCAGGTCCTCGACCTGTCCGTCGCTCACCAGCATGTTGGTTCCGCGCAGGAAGCCACCGGCCAGCGCCTCGCTCCGGCGGTCCCCGTGCAGCCAGAGATCCGCTCCCGTGAGCTCGATGGACCGGCTGTCCGCGGGCAGACGCCACGTGACCTCGCCGTCCGGTCCGGCCAGCCGGATCCAGGCTCCGTCGTCGTCGCCGAGCTCGACCTCATCGATGACGAGCCACTCGCCGTCGACCAGCGGCTGCGCCTCCCACAGCCAGTCCTGGCCGTTCCACGGGGCGAAGTCGACGAGGCCGCCGCCAGGGGCGTGCAGGACGGTGAGCGACTCGCCCGGACTGCGGATCACCGCGGTGACCAGCGCGTTCTGCAGGACCAGGTCTCCTCGCCGCGCGCTCGCCCCACCGGGGAGCTCGTCGTCGCAGGCGAAGACCTTCGCTCGCACCTCTCCAGGCGCCAGCTCTCGCGGGTCGCACGTGGGGACGAGCGCCTCGACCGTCTCCGGCGCGGCGCACCCCAGCAGGAGGAGGACTACTGGGTCCCCTCGTCGTCATCGAAGGCGATGCCGATCGCGACGAGCTTGGTCTTCTTGGACCAACCGGGGACCTCGGGGGCCATGTCGGTGAACCAGTAGGTGCGGGTCTCGCCGGGCTCGACGGGCACCTTCCACTCCTCCTCGATGGGCATGTTGCCCGGAGCAGCGGGGGCCACGAGAGGCCACCGGTCGGTGTCGATGACGCTGCCGTCGGCGCCCAGGTACTGGAGCTCCATGTTCAGCGTGGTGATGCGCTTGTCGCCGTTGTTCGTGACGTCGGCCAGGAACTTGAAGCCGTCCAGCGGGCCGTCTTCCTTCTCGGCCAGGTTGGTCGGCTCGGCCTCGACGGGACCGATCTCGATGAACTCGATGTAGCTGTTCATCTTCAGGCGACGGCGCGCTTCCTGCTTCCGCTTCTTGTCGCCCTTCGGGTACTCGTCCAGGTACTTCTGCCAGCCCTCCTCAGAGTTCTGCTCCTCGGCCCAGTCGTACAGGAAGGTCTCCCGCTCCTCGACCGCGTCCTCGACGAGCGCGGCCGTGCCGACGCCCCCCTCGTACCGGGTCAGGTAGTCGTCGTAGGCCTCGAGCGACTTCTCGTCCCGCGCCTTCGCCAGGTAGAGCTCCTCGAGGCGGATGTTCGCCATCGTGATGCTCGGGCTGTTCGGGCTGGCGGCGATGAAGCCCTCGTAGGCCTCGATGGTGTCGGCCTTCTGGATGTCGCGGAACGAGGGGCCGCAGGCGAGCAGGGCAGCGAAGAGCAGCATGGAGACTCCGGGTCGGTCAGGACGCGTATGTCGCTATCAGGAGCACGGCGAGCAGGGCGAGCTGCTGGGCGGCTCCGAGGACATCCCCGGTGAGCCCCCGGATACGGCGCGCGGACCGGGCCTGGACCAGCCCCGCGACGGCGAAGACGCTGACCACCGCGACCATTCCGGGCAGACCGAGCAGCACGATCGTGGCGACGAGCGTGACGACGACCGAGACCATCGCCGCCGCGGGCACGGTGCCGACCAGGCTCGCGACGAAGCCGTCTTCTCGAGCCGCTCGCCCGCTGGTGAGCAGGACCGGGAGCATCGAGCGCGACAGGGCGTGAGCCAGGACGATGGGGACGAGTGACAGCTCGGGCAGGCAGGCGACACGGACGAGGACCGCCAGGACGAGCGCGATGACGCCGTAGGTCCCGAGTCGGGAGTCCCGCATGATCTCGAGGACCCGCTCCTTGGTGGCGCCACCACCGAAGCCATCCGCGACATCGGCCAGGGCGTCCTCGTGGAAGGCGCCGGTGACCAGCACGCTCGCGGCCACGGCCAGGGCGCCGACGACGAGCGCGGGAAGGTGGTCCAGGAGCGCCCAGACCACGAGCCCCTCGAGCAAGCCGACCAGCACGCCGACCAGCGGGAACCACGTCAGGCTCTCGCGCAGGTCGGTGTCCGTGAGCTCGCCCGAGACCCGGACGGGTACCCGTGTGAGCAGGATCAGCGCGGTGAACAGGCTACGCATGGAGAGACCCTACCGGAGGCCAGCGTGGGCATCATCGGCCCCCTCGTCGCGCAGTCGTACTTCGACAGCAAGAAGATCGTCACCGGGCAGATGACGCTGCTCGACAACGAGCTCGAGAGCCTGGGCCTCCAGCGCACCAGCGTCACCGTCCTGAAGGTCGGCGAGGAGGTCAGCGCCGGCGAGGCCGCCAAGGAGTCGATGAAGCTCTTCGGCGGCAACCTGCGGGTCGACCACGTCGTGCAGGTCGGCATCGAGCACCCGGACGGACCGGTCGCGATGATCCAGCAGTACAGCCGGGCCAACGCGTTCCCCTGCGAGTTCCGGATGAAGCTCCCGGTCGCCGCCCCCGTGTCGGTCGCGCTGCACGCCGGCATCCTGAGCAAGAGCTTCGAGCCGCACTAACATCAGGCCGAGGACCCCATCGTGAAGCGGTTCTGCCAGGAGCTCTACGAGCTGCGCTGCTGGATCGAGCTCGAGTGGACCCAGAGCCTGCCGGGCAACATGACGATGGACGTGCCCTGGGCGGTCCAGCTGATCCCGACTGGCGCGGACTCGTCGATCCTGCTGGTCCAGACGGCTCGGGCGGGCCTCCTGACCGAGACGCTGGGGCTGAAGACGAGCCTCGACATCCGCGAGAAGATCGTCGAGTTCCTGCGCGCCTGGGACGGTGGCTCGGTCGAGCCGATAGGGCCGGTGGACTTCGCCGCGTCGATGGCCGAGATGCCGATCGGCGAGTCGCTCGAGGAGTTCCTGGCCGAGCCCGGCGCGCTGGTCCAGAAGGACGAGGAGCCCGTCGAGACGCCTGTGGCGGCGGCCAGCACGACGCCGCCGTTCGTCCCCGCGCTGGTGAGCCTGTTCATCCCGGGGGTCAGCCAGATGATGAACGGCCAGGTCGCCAAGGGCGTGGTCATCCTGGTCGTCGCGGTGGTGCTCTGCGGCCTCGGCGGACTGCTGAACCTGGTGATGGCCGCGGACGCCTACATGATCGGCGAGAAGAAGACGAAGGGCGTCACCGTGGGCGACTGGGACTTCTTCTAGGCCCTACAGGACGGTCGCGACGATGCTGACCAGGCCCGTGTGATCGGCCGGCACGTACCCGGCGACCGGATCGGTGTCGTAGGTCAGCTTGTACGTCAGCTTCAGCGACATCGTCTCGGTCAGCGCGTTCGTGAGCGCCGTGTCGCTGATGAGCCGAGTGTCCTTGGGGTCGATGACGTTGACGAAGACCTCGACGTCCGAGCCGACATCCACGCTCTTCGAGAGCGCCCGCACATACGCGACCGAGCCGCGGGCCGAGTACTTCATCCCGCGGTTGGGCACGACGCCCTCGGCGTAGTCCTCGGCGGCGGCGTCGAACCCGACCTCGGCCGAGAGGCTGGTGACCGGCTCCTCCTCGGCGTCCTCGGCGTACATCAGCAGGTGGCTGTACCCGGTCTGGCCGTTGTAGCGGGCGTCGTAGCCAGCGTACGGATCGGTGAAGGCGCCGCCCAGCACGTACAGCGAGTTCCGGTCGCTCAGGAAGCGGTCGTAGCGCAGCTTGGCGTCGCCCTGGCGAGCGGTCTGCACGCGCTTCTCTTCGCGCTCGTCGGGCGAGAGCACCCCGTCCCCATCGGCATCGAGGCGGGTCGAGCCGACGGTCAGCGCGCCGTGGGTCGAGACCTGGTTCCGGTTCCAGCGCACGGCGCCGTCGAGGCTGGCGGTCAGCGTGCGGCTGTCGGTGTTCCCCGCGGACCAGGCGCCACCGAGCTCGGCGGCCAGATCCTTCTCGGCGTGCTCTACCGGCTCCTCCGGCGGAGAGGCCGGCTCGACGAAGACGGTGTCGTCCGCCTGGGCCAGGCCGACGAGCAGCAACAGCGGTGCGCCCACCTCATTTGTGTACCTCGATCCGTCAGGGTTCGCAGACGGTATCGGACGCCTCGTCCTCAGCCTTCAGGTCGTTCAGCTCGACCTGGCAGTCGGCGAGCTGTTCGTCGTCCGGATCCTGGTTCTCCAGGCGCACCTGGTTGCAGTCGAACTCGTCCGCTCGGCAGGCGCAGATGTACTCGACGTAGTCGTCACAGGCGGCCTCGGAGACACAGGCCGTGAGCAGGATCGGGACAGCGAGGAAGATGCGGCGCATGCGTTCACGATAGCCGGGGGACATGCGCTTTTCCGATCAGGTCGTCGTCATCAGCGGAGCCACGTCCGGCATCGGGCTGTCGCTCGCCCGGGCGTTCACGCGAGAGGGCGCCAAGGTGGTCGCGCTGGGCCGGAACCAGGACCGGCTGGCGCAGGTGGGACGCGAGGTCGATCTGGCGATGACCTGCGACGTCACCTCGGACAAGCAGGTCGAGGTCGCGATCGACGCGGCGGTGGCTCGGTACGGCCGCATCGACGTGCTGGTGAACAACGCGGGGGTCGGCCTGTTCGAGGACGTGCTCGACACGTCGATGGGCCAGCTCGAGCAGGTGATGGCGGTGAACCTCGTCGGCATGGCGCGGCTCACGCAGGCCGCGCTTCCCTCGCTGATCGAGAGCCGAGGACGCGTCGTCCAGATCGCCAGCGTCGCCGGTCAGCGCGGGTACGCCCGACACACGGCGTACTGCGCCAGCAAGCACGCGATGATCGGCTGGTCCGAGGCGCTGCGCTGCGATGTCGCCGGCGCCGTGGACGTAGTGGTCGTCTGCCCTCCCGCGGTGGACACGACGTTCTTCGAGAACGCGGGCTACACGACGTTCGAGGAGGACCACCCGGGCCTTCAGCTGTGGACGGCCGACCAGGTCGCCGAGGAGACACTCGACGCCACGCATCGGCGCGAAGCCCGGCGGATCCTGGGGCTTCGGGCCAAGGCGCTGTACGCGGCGTCGCTGGTGCCGGGTCCGCTGGATGCGCTGCGGCGGGCGACGGGGAAGGTCAAGAAGCGCGGTTGACGCAAAGGTCCCGGGCTGACCGTCACCCTCGGGGTTGTGCGCGGCTCACAACGCAGAAGTCGGAGGCTGACCGTCACCCTCGGGGTTGTGCGCGCCTCACGACGCAAAGGTCAGAGGTCCACCCTCAGCTCTCGACCAGCCCGTACTCCACCGACTTGGCCAGGAGCCGAAGCCGGATCTCCTCGGCCTGGTGCACTCGGGAGTTCTCCGGCATGTTCGCCATGACCCAGGCCTCGAGCGCCGGCTGCGAGCTGGCGAAGCCCGTCCGGAGACCCTCGTACTGGCAGGCCGCCTCGACCTCGTCCTCGGGAACGGAGAAGGTCGGCATGACCGCCGGCGCGAGCGGCTCGTTCCGCGCCATGCGGTCCCGGTCGATGCAGTCCTCGAGCGAGTTGATGCCCTGCAGCCTCTCGTTCCAGAGCTCCAGGTCGAACAGCTCGCAGGTGAGCCGGAGCATGGACGTGTTGTCGAACACCGTGGAGACCGTGCCCTGCTTGACCCATGGCCCGCAGATGAGCGCCGGGACCCGGAAGCCGAGCTGGTCGAAGCCCTCGTCGGCCCGCTCGTCGGCAACCTGGGGCGGCGGGACGTGGTCGTGGAATCCGCCGTGCTCGTCGTACGTGATGATCAACAGCGTCCGGTCCCAGGCCGGGGACCGCGCGATGGCCTCGTACACCAGCGCCAGGAACATCTGACCGAGCCCCGGATGGTGCGGCGGGTGGTCGTCGTTGAAGCCGAACCCGGGATCGATCCACGTGAAGTCCGCCAGATCGCCCGCCTCGGCGTCGGCGATGAAGTCCTCGAGGAACGCGATGTTGTCGGTCTGCCAGTGGTCCTCGTACAGCCCGATGAAGGGGATGTCGGTGTAGTAGTAGCGCCACTCGCGGCCGCCCTCGGCCACCGCCTCGAAGATGGTCTTCTGGGTGAAGGGCGCGGCGTCGATGTTGTTCGAGGTCTGGCCGTCGCTGCTGGCGCTCTGGCCGAACAGCCGGTTCGGCCACGTGGGGCCCATCACCGAGCAGAAGTACCGGTCCGGCAGACAGAAGTGGTCGGCCAGCGCGTAGTGGATCGGCAGCTCGTCGCGGGTGTAGTAGCCCATGACCCAGTCGCCCTGTTCCGGGCCCACGCGGTCGAAGTGCTCCAGGACGAAGCCCTGGTTCGTGCCCTCGGAGAACTGGTTGTGGGAGCTGCCCCAGCCGTGCGGCGGGTCCTCCTGGCACGGCTCCGTGAGCTGGAACACCGTCACCGGGTTCCCGTCGGGTCCAGGGTTGGACTCGGTGCCGCTCAGCCCCTCGACGTCCCGACCCTCGAGCGCCTTCAGCGACCCGAGGTAGTGGTCGAAGGACCGGTTCTCCATCATCACGACGATGACGTGGTCGATCCCGGCCTCGCGGGCGGGACCGGTGTCCTCCTCGTCCTTCGAACAACCCGGCAGTGCGGCGGCGACGAGCCCCGCGGCTCCTCCGCCGAGTACGGTCCGGCGCTTCATGACTCCTCCAGGATCAGTCCTGGTAGGAGATATCCGACTCGGTGCGGGGGCAGAGCTTCCACTCCTCGTAGGAGTAGTTGACGATGCCCGTGATGTAGAGCGGGGAGTCCGTCGGCGGGGTCACGTCGTAGAACATGTCGTCGACGGTGATGCCGTCCCAGTCGATGATCCACTCGCCGTAGTCGCCCTCACCCGTCACGGTGGCCTCGACAGTCACCAGGACGCCCTCGTAGGCCTCCCAGTCGGCGGGGGCCTCAGACAGGTTGGTCGTCAGGGCCTCGACGGTGCCGTCACCCCAGGTGATCTCGGCGTTCTTGAGCTCGGTCAGGTCGTAGTACTCGTCGACCGCGGCCGTCAGCGTCGTGATGGTCTGGCCGACCTCGACCTCGGCGTGGTCCGGGGCGTAGACGTAGACGCCGTTCCAGGCGCCCGAGTCGTCCGCGATCCAGAAGCCCTTGACCTCGCTGTCGTAGATGAACAGCGGCGAGGTGACGTAGGCGTTCTCGACGATGACCGTGCCGGTCGCGTCGCCGTTCTGGATCTCGCTGATCGTCACGGCCGAGGGGGGCTCGCCGCCCGAGTAGCCGCTCAGGTCGTCCTCGAAGCGGGGGGCGATACGCCAGGCGTCGTACGACCAGAAGAGCTGACCGGCGATGTCCGTGTAGGTCGCGCCGACCTCGGACTCGGTCGAGTGGATGAGGTTGTCGAGCACCAGGCCGGACTCGAGGTTGAAGTCGCCGTAGTTGTCGGGACCGGCGGCCACCGTGCTGGCGCCGACCGAGATGAGGCCGGACTCCCAGACCTCCAGGTCGCCGACCGTGGAGAGGTCGACCGCGTCGACGGTCAGGGTGCCGGTGCCGGTCACCTGGATACTGGTCTCGCTGTCGACGGCGAACTCGGTCCACTCGTAGAACTCGCTGACCGAGCCGGTCACGGTGATCTCGTCGCCCATCTCAAGGAGCGGGGCGCCGGCGGGCATGTAGATGAAGATGCCGCCGTTCTCACCCCCGCCGGGGGTCTGGACGAAGAAGCCGTCGTCCTCCCAGGTGGCCGGGCTCGAGACGAGCACGCCCTTCAGCGTGGCGGTCTCGCCGTCGGCGACGACGCCGGTCTGGATGTCGGCGATCGAGGTGCCGCCGCCGTTGACGGTCGAGTCGCCGGAGTCGGTGGTCGACGTCGCGGGGCCCAGGTTGCAGGCGGTCAACATCAGGGCGAGGGACGCGATAGCGGTCTTGTGCATCGGAATCTCCGTGTGCGAGGTGAGCGCCGTATAGATGGCGCCTTCACCCGTCGCAACCGGCGAGATGAGAAAGGAGCATGCCAATGGCGGCCACCACCGCTGCCCTGGAGGTCAAGGGCCTCCGCCGGACGTACGGGTCCCGAGCGGCTGTCGACAACCTGGATCTGTGCGTGACCGAGGGCTCGGTCTACGGGTTCCTGGGACCGAACGGCGCGGGCAAGACGACCGCCATGCGCTGCATCCTCGGCCTGATCAAGAGCGACGCCGGCAGCATCGCGATCTTCGGCGAGACGAACGCGGTGAAGCGCCGTCAGCACGTCGGCGCCCTGGTCGAGACGCCCCGCTTCTACGAGTGGCTCTCCGGGAAGAAGAACCTGGAGATCGCCGCCGCGTACGCCGGCATCCCGAACGATCAGGTCGCCCCCGCCCTGACCCGCGTCGGCCTGCAGGATCGTGGCAACGACATCGTCAGCGGCTACAGCCTCGGCATGAAGCAGCGCCTCGGCATCGCCCGCGCACTGCTGACGAAGCCGCGGCTCCTGCTCCTCGACGAGCCGACCAACGGCCTCGACCCCCAGGGGATGAAGGACGTGCGCGAGCTGATCGCGGCCCTGGCCCGGGACGAGGCGATCACGATCTTCATCAGCAGCCACCTGCTGTTCGAGGTCCAGTCCGTCGCCACCCGCGTCGGCATCATCGAGAACGGCAAGCTGATCGCCGAGGGCGACGTCGACGAACTGCTGGCCGGCGGTGACGTGCTCGAGGTCGAGGTCGGCTC
Organism: Pseudomonadota bacterium; assembly: GCA_024228935.1. GTDB lineage: Bacteria > Myxococcota_A > UBA796 > UBA796 > CAJQPC01 > JAAESX01. The sequence goes on along the minus strand of JAAESX010000131.1, from coordinate 149,030 downwards.
GACCGACAAGGCCGGGCTGAGCGCCGCGCTCGCGGACATCGCCGAGGCCACCGTCATCGGGGCCGGAGCCGAGGGCGAGATCGTCCAGCTCACCGGCATCGACGCCGCCGAGTTGAACAAGCGCCTGGTCGCGGCCGGCGTGCCCGTCTCGTCGCTCTCGAGCCGCGGACGCACCCTCGAGGACCTGTTCCTCTCGCTGACCAAGTCGGAGATCACCTGATGCCGACCCATCTCCACCGCATGGTCTACGCCGAGCTGCAGAAGATCCTGACCCGAGCCTCGGGCTGGGCGGGCCTGGCCCTGTCGCTCCTCGTCCCCGTCGTCGTGCTGATCGGCATGAGCTGGGTGCAGTCGCAGACCACCGGCGAGGACGCCCTGGTCCTCAACAACAACCCGATCTCGCAGATGGTCCAGCTCGAGGTGCTGACCGCGCTCGACTGGTCGCTCACCATCCGGAACTTCTTCGTCCTGAAGCTGATCCTCCTGATGGTCACCGCCCAGCTGGTCGCCGGCGAGTGGAAGGACCGCACGCTGCGCACCCTGCTCGTCCGCCCGGTCCCGCGGTGGTCGGTGCTGCTCGCCAAGTTCCTCGCCGTGCAGATCTACGCCGGCATCTGTGTCGCCATCACGTACGTCTTCACCGTGGGTCCCGCGATGGCGCTGTTCGACAGCGACGCGGACATCGGACCCGCCTCGCTCGCCTTCCTGGTGACCTGGGGCACCGACGCCGGCGTGATCGCCCTGGGGATGCTGGTCTCGACCATCTTCCCGAGCGTCGTCGGCGTGGTCGTCGGCACCGCCATGTTCCTGGGCGCCGAGCTGGCGCTGCGAGGTGGCCTGCAGCTGGCTTCGTTCCTGGGAATGGAGGGAGCCGAGGACATCGGACCGTGGATGCCCGGCAACGCGCTGGACGCCTGGCAGGGCTTCAGCACGGGCTGGGACGAGCGCGCGCTGGGGGGCCTCGGCATCCTCATCGTGCTGTGCGCGGTCGTGTCCGTACTACGCTTCGAACGCACGGACGTCCCATAGACGCGCCCCAGGAAGGGAAGCCATGATCGACTTCGAAGCGCTCGTCGATCAGATCGGGGGCATGGTCCTCGTCACGGACGAAGACGCGCTCATCGTCTGGGTGAACGACGACGCCAAGGACTTCCTCGGCGAGGACTTCGACGAGCTGTGTGAGCACCCGCTCGACACGTGGCTCCGCGGCTCGGACGGCTTCCTTTGGCCCGAGCTCGGCTCGTCGGCCGAGCAGCGTGTCCTCATCTACGAGGCGAACGGCCGGAACGAGCGCACCCGCGGCACCATCCGACCGCTGGGCGTCGGCGGCACGATGGGCTGGATGGTCCACCTGCAGCTGGCCAGCGGGCAGAGCGTGCGGCTCTAGGGGCTCCAGGCCCTGTCCGGCACCATCGCCACCCAGCTCGCCGACCAGCTCAAGCAGATCATCACGGCCACGACCCAGGCCCTGCTCGATCAGCCCGGCGCCCCACACGCCGGCCGCTACCGCACGATCATGGAGGCCGCCCGGCTGCAGCAGCAGCTGGCTGGGCTCGGGGGCGACGCCGAGGTGCGACGCCTGCCGATGTCGCTGGGCTCGCTGGTCCAGGACAACGTGCGGGCTATCGAGACCGCGCTCGGCCGGCGGTACACGCTGGACACGGTCAGCTGCGAGGCCGGCTCGGGCATGGTCGAGGGCGACCCCCACGCCCTGGGCATCGTGCTGGTCGAGCTCGCCGAGTGGGTCGCGACCTACCACGGTGGTGCGGCCGGGAGCATGCGCATCGAGATCGAGGAGCGCGAGGACAGCATCCGCTTGCTCGTGACCGACGACGGCCAAGGCCTGAGCGCCACCCAGCGCGCTGCCCTGCCCGACCCCACGGGCCCCGGTCTCGGCCTGGCCAGCGCGTTCGGCGTCATCGAGCAGCACGACGGACGCACGCTCGTCGACTCGGTGATCGGCCGCGGCACGACGTTCCACATCGAGTTCCCGACCGGCACGAAGGACGAGGAGGCCGCCGCTGCCCGCCGGGGCACCGAGACCATCCTGGTGGTCGAGGACGAGGAGCCGATCCGTCGCTGGGTCCAGGTGACCCTCGAGGCGCTCGGGTACACGGTGCTGACCGCCCGGAACGGAGGCGACGCCGCCGCGCTCCTGCGCGAGCGTCGGCACGAGCTGGACCTCTTGATCATCGACGCCGTCCTGCCAGGCATCTCCGGGCTCGAGCTCATCGCCGAGACCCTCACGGTCAACCCCAAGAAGAAGGTCCTATTGATGACGGGCTACTCGGCCGACCGGGTCGGGAGCGAGGTCCTGCAGCAGGTCCCGCTGCTCGAGAAGCCGTTCACGCCGGCCGAACTCGTCGACTGGGTCAACCAGCTGCTCGACGCGAGCTGAGGCTCAGCGGAACGTCAGGAACAGCCAGACCAGCGTCCCGATCACGGCGACCGGGATGGTGACCTGCAACGCCTGACGCGCCTGCGCCGGGTGCCGATGTCGCCAGGACCACCAGGCGACGAGCCCCACGAGCGGCGAGAACAGGACGTTCACGACCACGAGCCCGACGAGGCGCGAGGTGGGCAGCTCCTCGTCCGGGTCCTCGGGTAGCTCGCGCGCGGTCGGTGAGATGGCCGACCGGGCGCGCTCCAGGAGTTCGGGCGGCGGGTCCATCTTCTCGCCGGAGACGATGCGGATCGAGGCGTCCTCGAGCTCCTCGTCGGTGAGGTGATGGCTGCTGAGCAGGTAGGCGAGGACACGCTCCTCGCCCCGCGGGCGGTGGCCGCAGGCCGGACACGGCTGCATCGGCAGGTCCTTGAAGGCACCGCACTGGCCGCAGACCGCGCTGCTCACGTCGGGAAGGTCAGCCCGGCGGCGGGAGGAGCCTGTCGCTCGGTGGCCAGGACGATGTCCGGCGTCCCCTCGCCCAGGATGAAGACCTGCTCGAGAGGCGAGGCCTCTTCGGTCGCCTGGGCCACGAGCCAGTTGTTCACGGCACGAGGGCGCTCGCACAGCGCGGTCGGCCGCTCGAGCACCAGGATCTCCGCCCCGGACACGTGCACGGCGGAGACCAGGCTGATGGCCTGCTTGTGCGCTGCCCCGCCGATGGGCAGGAGCTCAGGGCCCAGCGCCCACCAGGACTTCTCGGCCTCGACCGGGTGGAGCTCGCCCAGGGAGAACGGGCGCCTCCGGAGCGCGCTGTGCATGGCGGCCACACCGGCCCGGACCTGCGGCGAGGGGCTCGTGTGCGCCGCGAACGCGTAGCGGTGATGCTGGGCGAGCGGCGGCACGACCAGCCCCCGGTTCGTCAGCGAGGCCAGGAAACCGGGGAGCCACGGGTGTTCGTGGGCATCCAGGCGCACGCCCCCCAGCTGGACCGCTGTGTGGGACACGCTGCAGACGCTGAAGTCCTTCGTGAACACCCAGCCGAGCGTGACGGACATCGTCGCCTGCGACAGGGCATCGACCAGATCGGGGTCCCGAACGGCCAGCTCACGCAGGCGACCGAACTGTGGCGGGTCGAGCTCCAGGTCCAGGCGGATGCGAACCCGGCGCTCGGCGGCCGGATCGAGGATGCGTGCAGCACACCCCGTCCACTCGACCTGCACCTCGTCGGGCAGCCCCTCGCCCGGCGCCTTGCACTCGCCGAAGACCTCGGACATCGCCGACTCGGTCGCCTGGGCCGAGAACGCCGAGAACGCCAGCCGGAGCGCACGCTGGAAGGCGTACACCGCCACGGGGGGCCCGCCGACCCGAACGACGCGGCCCAGGTCGGTGGCGCGCACCTCGGCGAGACCGGCCAGCCCCTGGATCCCGATTCCGACGACAACCACACGCTCTCCTTCAGTGCCGCACGGAGTGATCCGATGAGCCGATCATGAAGCTACCCCAGGAGGGATCGTGAGCGCTGCCATGACCACCGAGATCCCGCCGCTCTGGCTGCGGCGACCGGAAGACGTGAAGGCCCACCTCGAGTTCGCCTCCGAGCACGTCCGCGCCTGCATCCTGTCGATCGGCGGGTACCAGGTGTTCGGCTGGATGGCCTTCGACGGCGGCGACGTCATCCAGTTCACCGTCCACGAGAAGCTGGCCGGCCACGTCACCTCGCCGCGCGAGGGCCAGCCCATCGAGGTCTGCTACGAGAGCCGCAGCGATCGCTACAAGTTCCTGTCGTCCGTGCACTCGGTGATGGGCCCCATGCACTGGAGCATCCAGATCCCCGGCACCATCGAGCGCCGCGACAAGCGCGCCGACCGACGCATCTCGGTCCTGACGCTGGAGGGGTTCTCGTTCGACATCGAGAACGCCGACGGGTCCAGCTCGAGCCGGCGCCTGCGCGACGTCTCCGCCGGCGGCTTCGGCTTCGTGTTCGACCCCAACAAGGACTCGTACAGCCACGGCCAGCTCGTGACCGGAACGCTGCACGTGCAGGAGCTCGGCGCCCTGGTGGTCCAGGTCGAGGTCCGCCACACCATCCCGATGCGACAGGCCAACCGCCACGTCTGCGGAACCCGCATCGCCCGCATCGGGTACAGCGACCGCATCGACCTGGCCAGGTTCTGCGCCGCCTGGCAGGAGAACTAGGGCGCCTGGCGCCAGAGGAGCACGCAGTCCTCACGGGCACAGGTCGCCACGACCTGATCGACGGTCAGCCATGTCGGATCCAGCACCAACGCGCTCCCCGCTGGCTGACTCTCCGGCCAGGCGTTCCGGTAGACGACGGCGTGGATGGCCAGGATCGAGAACCGCTGCGGCCACGCCGAGTACGCCGGGTCGCGGACCAGGATCCCGCCGCCCCAGGCGGCGCTCGACATGCTCTGCGGCCGAAGCACCGTCGCCGAGCTGCCTGTGGGGACCGCCCGGTAGCGGACGGTTCGCCTCCATTCCCCATCCGGCTCGGCCGCCTGCTCCTCGGGCCAGAAGGCGTCGAGATCGATCGGCGTCCACCCGCTCGTCGCCTGGGGCACACCGGTCGCCAGGATGCGCGGCAGGTCCTCCTGCTGGGTCGGCGAGACACACCAGGGCAGCGCCGCCACACCGACCAGCGCGACACACGCGAGCGCCGCCAGACCGCGCGTCCAGCGGGCCCTCGGCGAGGGACCGGACTCCCACAGCAGCACGGGCGAGGCCAGCACGAGCGGGATCGCGACCGCCGCGACCGCCTGGCTCGACCACCCCACCATGCCGAAGCGGCGAGCCAGGGCGCTCTGCCACAGGCTCACCTCCGCGAAGCAGGCGAGCGCTCCGAGCGCCAGCCCGACGGCAAGCACGCCCAGGGCGAGCCGCGTCCGTCGCCGAGCGAGCCCGGCCAGCAGCACCGTGACGCCGGTTGTCCAGGCCAGCCCGATGCCGACGAAGTCCGCCATCGCCTGGGCCGAGACCGCCGCGTTCCATGGCAACGACCCATTGTTGATGCAGTAGCCCATGTGCCCGGCGTCGAGCCGAAGCAAGACGGCGTCGACGACCAGGCCGAGCGTCAGGAGCGCCGATGGGGCGAGCCAGAGCGGGCCCTCGCGCGCCTCGGCCTTGTGGAGCCAGGCAGCCCAGCAGGCGGTCGCGGTGCTCCCGGCGAGGAACCACCAGAACAGGGGACCCAGGCGATGAGCGAGGTCGAGGAGGGACACACCGAGTCCGACCGCCGAACGGCCCGACGGTTCGTCAAGCGACTGTGGGCTACGCTCCGACCGTGCTGTTCGCCCTGCTGACCACCGCGCATGCCGCCGAACCGTTCGTCGGCGTCGACTACGTGCCGATGGGACGCATCGATCTCCTGTGGGCGGACTCCGAGCAGCCCAGCGGGACCTTCGTCGGCGAGTTCGACGGCCTCGTGAGCCCGCCGCTCTCGGCGTATGCGGGTCTGTTCCGCGGCGATCACTGGGCGTGGACCCTCGGCCTGTCCATGGCCCGGACCCGGACCGTGACCTGGACCGCCGCTGACCGGCGCACCCTGACCGCGACCGGCATCCGACCGGCGCTCGACGGCCAGCGCTACCTCCTGCCGCGCGAGGTCGGCGCCCCGACGGCCTGGGTCGGAGCGGGGCTCTACGGGGTCATTCCGATCGCCCGAGACCGAAACGATGCATACGGCGAGGAAGAGCAGTCGGCCGCCAACGAAGGCTCGCGCGAGGTCATGGCGCGCATCGGCGGGCTCGGCGGACGGGTGGGCGTCGGCGCGGAGTACTTGCTCGTGGACGGCCTGACGGTGGGCTTTCGCACGCATCTCTGGGGGTACCGCGGCCAGCGATTCACCGAGGATGCGCTGCTCGTCTCCACGCTCGTTTCGGTGGACGCCGCGCTGAGAGTGCAGATCGAGTTCTGATCCCGCCTCCCGGCCCGGCCCGAGACCGGTTGCATCAGCCCAAATCCGTTGTTAGTCGGCCGCCCCACGCAGGGGTGCCCACCGGCGCTCCATGCGGAGACACCGATGCTGACGAGCCCCCTTCTTCTCGTTTCCGACGCCTGGGCTGGCGGCGGCCTGGTCATCTTCCCAGATGTCCCGCTGACCCTGCTCCAGCTCGTCCCGTTCCTCGTCGTCATGGCCATCCTGACGAAGCTCATCTTCCAGCCCATGGTCCAGTACCTGGACGACCGGGAGAAGGCGACGACCGGCGCCCATGAGCATGCTGCCCTGCTCACGCAGCAGGCCGACGAGAAGCAGGCCGAATACGACCAGAAGCTCGCCGCCGCGAAGTCGGAGCTCTCCGACCTCCGCGCGCAGAAGCGAGCCGAGATCCACGCCGAGCGCGATGCAGCCGTCGCTGCAGCCCGCGTGAAGACGGACGCCCGGTTCGCCGAGGCGCTGACGGCCATCCAGGCCGAACAGGATCTCGCGGCTGCCGAGCTCGGCAAGCTGACCGACGCCTTGTCGTCGGACATCACCACCGCGGTCCTGGGCCGCGGAGCGGAGGCCTGAGCATGCTCCTCGCCGTCATCGACGTCGCGCTGGCTGCCGGCGATGCCCATGGAGAGGGGGGCATCCCCTTCACCGACATCGGCATCCACGCATTCAACTTCGTGTTCCTCTACGCGGTGCTCTTCTTCATCGCGCGGAAGCCGGTCGCCGAGCTGCTCAAGGCTCGCCAGGCCGACGTCCGCCAGGCGCTCGAGAAGGGCCACGCCGCCCTGAAGGCCGCCGAGGACCGAAACGGCGACATCGCCTCGAAGCTCTCGCACTTCGACAAGGAAGTCACCGGCCTGCGGCTCAACGCCGAGCGGGACATCGGCGCCGAGCGCACGCTGGTCAAGGAGCGCACCGCGGCCGACATCGCCGCGCTCGAGGCCCTGACCGACCGGAACATCGCCGAGGCCCGCCGGAACGCCCGGGTGAAGCTCCAGCGGGACGCGGTCGACGCCGCCGTCGCCGCCGCCGAAGAGCAGATTCGCGGCCAGCTGAACAAGGACGACAAGACGCGACTCGCCGGGGACTTCCTCGCGGCCGTCGATGCGGAGGCCGCCAATGGCTGATCTCGCTGTCGCGGAGCGCTACGCCCGCGCCCTGGTCGACCTCGGAGAGGAGGAAGGTCTCGTCGACCAGTTCCTCGCCGACCTGACCACGTTCCAGGCCGTCCTCGACCTGCCTGACGTCCTGCTCGTCGAGACCCTGAGCCACCCGGCGTTCGCGCTGGAAGAGCGCAAGGCCATCCTGGACGACATCCTCGCCAAGCTCGACCTCCACAAGCACTCGGCCAACTTCCTGCGCCTGTGCCTGGAGAAGGGTCGCTTCCGGAGCGTCCCCGCCATCGTCGCCAGCTACACGCTCGCCGCCGACACCCTGGCTGGACGCGTCCGCGCCGTCGTCACCACGGCCGAGCCGATGACGAAGGCTCTCGAAAAGAAGGTCCAGGCCAGCCTCGCCAAGGCGACCGGCAAGACCATCCTCATCGACTCCAAGGTCGACCCCCTCCTCATCGGTGGAGTCGTGGCCCAGGTCGAGGGACGCATCTTCGATGCCTCTCTCCGTACCCGGCTCGTGAACCTCCACCAGACCCTTCTACTGACGAACCCCGAGCAGGCCCTCGAGGCCTGAGCCCCACTAGGGAGACTCCCATGGACATCCGCGCCGAAGAGATCAGCAAGATCCTCAAGGCCCAGATCAAGAACTACGACGCTCGCGTCTCGGTCGCCGAGACGGGGACCGTGCTCTCGGTCGGTGATGGTATCGCTCGCATCCACGGCCTCGAGAACGCCATGGCCGGCGAGCTCCTCAAGTTCCCGGGCGGCCTCGTCGGCATGGCCCTGAACCTGGAGGAGGACAACGTCGGTGCCGCCATCTTCGGCGACGACCGTCCGGTCAAGGAAGGCTCGACCGTCGAGCGGACCGGCAAGATCGTCTCGGTCGCAACCGGTCCGGCGCTGCTCGGCCGCGTCGTCGACGCGCTCGGCAACGCCATCGACGGTGGTGACCCGATTCCGCAGGAGAACATGCGGAACGTCGAGGTCAAGGCCCCCGGCATCATCGGCCGCAAGTCGGTCCACGAGCCCATGCAGACCGGGCTGAAGGCCGTCGACACAATGGTCCCCGTCGGTCGTGGTCAGCGCGAGCTCATCATCGGCGACCGCCAGACGGGCAAGACCGCCGTCGCGATCGACACGATCATCAACCAGAAGCAGTTCGCGAACGACCCCAAGCGGAAGCTCCACTGCATCTACGTCGGTATCGGCCAGAAGCAGTCGACCATCGCCCAGGTCGTCGAGAAGCTGAAGCGCTACGGCGCCATGGAGTACACGACGGTCGTCTCGGCGCCCGCCGCGGCCCCCGCCCCCCTCCAGTTCCTCGCGCCCTACACCGGCTGCGCGATGGGCGAGTACTTCCGTGACAACGGGATGCACGCGCTCATCATCTACGACGACCTCTCCAAGCAGGCGACGGCCTACCGTCAGCTCTCGCTGCTCCTCCGCCGTCCGCCCGGACGCGAGGCGTACCCCGGAGACGTCTTCTACCTCCACAGCCGGCTCCTCGAGCGCGCTGCGAAGATGTCGGATGCCGAGGGCGGCGGGTCGCTGACCGCGCTCCCCATCATCGAGACCCAGGGTGGCGACGTCTCGGCGTACATCCCGACGAACGTCATCTCGATCACCGACGGCCAGATCTACCTGGAGTCGGACCTCTTCAACCAGGGTGTGCGTCCCGCCATCAACGTCGGCCTCTCGGTCTCGCGCGTCGGTGGCTCGGCTCAGATGAAGGCCATGAAGGAGGTCGCAGGAACGCTGCGGCTCGACCTCGCGGCCTACCGTGAGCTCGCCGCGTTCGCCCAGTTCGGAAGTGACCTGGACCCCATCACCCAGCGCAAGCTGACCCGTGGTGCCCGCCTGGTCGAGACCCTGAAGCAGGGTCAGTACGTGCCGATGGCCGTCGAGATGCAGGTTGTGCAGATCATCACCGGTACCCACGGTGTCTGCGACGACGTCGAGCTCGGCGATGTCGTCCGCTTCATGGCGGACCTCAACGCGCACTTCGAGGCCAGCCACAAGGACCTGCTCAACGAGATCGTCGAGAAGGGAACCTTCAAGAAGTCGGACCTCAAGGACCGCGTCATCGCGGCGGCCAAGAGCTTCCGCGCCAGCTGGTCCTGAGCCTTCTCGAGAACCCTCGGTAGGAGGCCCTCGTGCCCGCCAATCTTCGCGACATCAAGCGCCGCATCGGCTCGGTCAAGAACACGCGGCAGATCACCAAGGCCATGAAGATGGTCTCGGCGAGCAAGCTGAAGCGTGCTCAGGAGCGAGCGACCGCAGCGCGTCCCTACGCCGACGCGACGGACCGGGTCCTGGCCCGCGTCCTGGCCTCGGCCGGTGACGACGTCGAGCATCCGCTCCTCACCAGCCACGACGAGGTCAAGAACGTCCTCATCGTCTGGGTGTCTTCGGACAAGGGTCTGTGCGGTGGCTTCAACAGCCAGCTCTTCCGCGCTGGAAAGACCTGGATCCCGGAGAACACGGCTGGCAAGACCGTGAGCTACCGGCCCTACGGCAAGAAGGCCGTCGCCCACCTGAAGGGCGAGAACATCACGGCGAAGGAGATCGACCTGGCCGGTCGGATTCCCGAGCTCGCCCAGGACCTGGCGAACCACCTCACCGCCGACTTCGAGAGCGGCGAGGTGCACGAGGTCTACCTGGCGTACAGCGCCTGGCAGTCCGTGATGATCCAGAACCCGACCTTCAAGAAGGTCCTGCCGATGGTCGTGGAGACCGGCGACGCCGAGTCCTCGGACGACGTCGAGTACGACTACGAGCCCGGCGGCCAGCAGCTGCTGGACACGCTCCTCCCGCTCCAACTCCAGACCGTCCTCATGCAGGCGTTCCTGGAGTCCGAGGCCGGCGAGCAGGCCAGCCGAATGACCGCCATGGACGCCGCCACGCGCAACGCGTCCGACCTCATCGATTCCCTCACCCTCGAGTACAACCGCGCCCGTCAGGCCGCCATCACGACCGAGATCATCGAGATCGTGTCTGGCGCCGAAGCGCTGTAGGTAGGAGCTCCAAATGGAAGCCAACGTCGGAACCATCAAGCAGATCATGGGACCGGTCCTGGACGTCGAGTTCAAGTCCGGCCAGCTGCCCGCCATCTACAACGCGCTCGTTCTCACGAACAAGTCGCTTGGCGAGGAAGAGGACAACCTCACCGTCGAGGTCGCCTCGCACATGGGCGAGAACACCGTCCGCTGCATCGCGATGGACGCCACCGAGGGTCTGCGCCGCGGCGACACCGCCCGTGACACCGGCGAGCCCATCATGATGCCCGTCGGCGAGGAGGTCCTCGGACGCATCCTGAACGTCACCGGCAAGGCCGTCGACGAGCTCGGCGACATGCACCACAAGGAGACGCGCCCCATCCACCGTCAGCCTCCGGGCTTCATCGACCAGTCGACCGAGGTCGAGATGTTCGAGACGGGGATCAAGGTCATCGACCTCCTCGCTCCCTACACCAAGGGCGGAAAGATCGGCCTCTTCGGCGGCGCTGGCGTCGGCAAGACCGTTCTCATCATGGAGCTCATCAACAACGTCGCCAAGGGCCACGGTGGCTACTCCGTGTTCGCCGGCGTCGGTGAGCGGACCCGTGAGGGCAACGACCTGTGGCACGAGTTCATCGAGTCCAACATCATCGTGCCGGCCGACTGGGAGAAGTCGAAGGCTTCGCTGGTCTACGGTCAGATGAACGAGCCTCCCGGTGCCCGTGCTCGCGTCGCGCTCTCCGCGCTGACCATCGCCGAGTACTTCCGGGATGAGGGCGGCCAGGACGTCCTGTTCTTCGTCGACAACATCTTCCGGTTCACGCAGGCCGGCTCCGAGGTCTCCGCACTCCTCGGTCGTATGCCCTCCGCCGTCGGCTACCAGCCCACGCTCGGAACCGAGATGGGCATGCTCCAGGAGCGCATCACCACCACCTCGAAGGGCTCCATCACGTCCGTCCAGGCCGTCTACGTCCCTGCGGACGACCTGACGGACCCGGCTCCGGCGACCACCTTCGCGCACCTCGATGCGACGACGGTCCTCAACCGGAAGATCTCCGAGATGGGCATCTACCCGGCCGTGGACCCGCTGGACTCGTCCAGCCGGATCCTCGACGCCGAGATCCTGGGCGAGGAGCACTACAACTGTGCTCGCGAGGTCCAGGAGGTGCTGCAGCGCTACAAGGACCTGCAGGACATCATCGCCATCCTCGGTATGGATGAGCTGTCCGAAGAGGACAAGCAGCTGGTCGCCCGCGCGCGGAAGATCCAGAAGTTCCTCAGCCAGCCCTTCCACGTCGCCGAGATCTTCACGGGTATCGACGGCGCCTACGTCAAGAAGGCCGACACCATCCGCTCCTTCCAGGAGATCCTCGAGGGCAAGCACGACGCGCTCCCCGAGGACGCGTTCCTGCTGGTCGGTGGCATCGAAGACGCCGTCGCCAAGGCGAAGAAGCTGGCTGAGAGCCTGTAGGCCCCGGCCTTTCGGAGAGACCGATGAGCAACATCCACGTCGAGATCGTCACGCCCACGAGCGTCGCCTTCACGGGCGCCGCCACGTCGGTCGAGGCCCCCGGGTTCGAGGGTGAGTTCGGCGTGATGCCGGGCCACACGCCGTTCCTGTCGGTCGTCCGTCCGGGTCTGGTCACCGTGCACACCGACGGCGGCGACCAGCGCTTCGTCGTGGGCACGGGCTTCGTCGAGGCCGGTCCCGACCGCCTCACGGTGCTGACCGAGCAGTTCGAGCGCGCCGAGGACGTCGACAAGGACGCCGCGCGGGCCGAACTCGTCGAGGCCGAGAAGGTCCTGGGCGCTGCGGACCCCGCCTCTGGCGAGTTCAAGAACGCGCAGCGGGACGCGGATCTGGCGCGGGCCCGGCTCTCCGTCTGAGCCGCCTGACGCGTCAGGCCGAGTAGGTCCGGAGCCTCGCGGCCAGGTCCTCGTGACCCGCACCGTCTGCCGCCGCTGCGGCATGGTTCGCCAGCATCGTCAGCTCGGGCTCGCTCCCGACCTGGCCCAGCCGTGCGAACAGCGCATCGACGAGCACCGGCGGATCCCCTTCGCCCCCCTCGACGAGCCACCCTAGGACGACGCCGATCCAGGCGCCGACCTCCAGCACGGCCGGCAGACCCGGCACGTCGAGCAGCGCCTCGAAGCGCGCCGTCGCCTCGATCGGACGGCCGCGCACGACATCGAGGACCGCGATGTTCGCGTCCGTGATGGTGTGCGGGACGCCGAGCTGGGCTTCGGCGCGCCGGGTGGCCTCGTAGTGGGCCATCGCGCCTTCGTAGTCGCCCTTGGCCCGCGCCAGGCTGCCCAGGGCGCCGCGACAGGCCAGCGTGGTGCGCGCCTCGCCGGTCTCCTCGCGCGCCTGGGCGACCATGCCGAGCGACCGGTCGGCGACCTGGAGCGAGCTCTCAGGCAGCACCTGGTCGAGCAGGGCCAGGGCCTCGTCGAGCCGTCCCACCCGACGCAGGTAGTACGAGACCGTGGCGGCGACCGAGCCCGGGTGGGTCGAGCTGTCGAACGCGGCGAGCGCACCGTCCAGCGCCGCCTGGAGCTGCCCGTTCTCTCCCCGTCGAGCGGCCAGCCACGCCTCCATCACGTAGAAGCTCGCCCGGTAGGGCCGCCACGTGGCCCGGTCGAGGTGGGGTCGAGCGAGGTCCAGCTGCTCGTCGACGAACGGCAGCTGATGCCGGTTCAGCTGCTCCATGCCGACGCGGACCCGCAGCATCAGCCACAGCGGATCGTCGGGCGCGACGTCCCCGGCCTGAAGCGCGGCGAGCGCCCGGTAGCAGGCGTGCAGCAGCTCGGCGCTCGAGCCCGTCGTCCGGAGCGTGCTCGCCAGCTCGGAGTAGACGCGGGCGCCGTCCCGGAAGCGGCGCTCCGGCGCGCTCGGGCTGGACGAGCTGGACCCACTCGGACTCGTCGACCTCGAGGCCCAGCGCTGCGGCCAGCTCGAGTGGCCGCTCGAGCTCGTCGCCCAGGTCGACCACGAGCTCGTCGACGCGAGCACGCCACATCGTCGCCAGCTCGGCCGGCATGGATCGGGCCGCCTCGGGCGAGGCGCGGAGCCCACCGGGTCCCGGCTTGAGCAGCCCTCGCCGGACCCAGTCCCCGACGAGCTGGACCTGGAACAGCGGGTTTCCGGCGCACCGCTCGTGGAGCTGGGTCGCGAGCTCGGGCTCCAGCGGCAGTAGCGTGTCCACGAGCCGCCTCCCCGCCTCGGGGTCGAGCGCCTCGACCGGGACGTCGAGCACGTCGTCCCGCTCGGTCAGGGCCCGCAGCCGCTGCGCCATCCGCGGCTGGCGGACACCTACAACGGCCGGAAGCGCGGATCCAGGGCGTGCCCGTTGAGCCGACCCTGAAGGAACTCGACGTGTGCGTTGGTGAGCCGGAGGTGCGTGTTGATGGCGTTGAAGGCCGCGCGTCGCATGACCGTCTCCTCCATCGGGTCCCCGTCTTCTCCGACCGGGGCGAACAGCTCGGCATCCAGCCGCAACAACCAGGTGTCTTCGGCGGCCACGGCGGTGGCGACCCGCCCTCCGCCGTCGACCATCGCGCAGAACCCCAAGGCGGTGCCTCCGCGCAGCCGAGCGACCAGCTCGTAGCTGTCCCTCAGCGTGGTGACGTGCATGTCGATGCACCCGTGGGCGACGATGTAGGACTCGTCGCAGTCGTCGTGCTCCTCGAACAGGATGTCGCCGCTCCGGACGCCGACGACCTCGACCTGCGTCGCGAGCTCGGCGACGATGCGGGGCGACTGGTCGCGGAACGCATCCGAGGCCTCGAGCACCGTTAGCGCCTCGGGCGGGTCGCCCGCGGGTCCCTTGAACATCGAGCCGAGCTTCCGGAACAGGCCCTGCCGAGGGACGGGCAGCGTGGGCTGCCCCACCGCGACGGACGCGATGAGCCGGTCGGTCTCGCGAAGCCGGCGGGCGATGGTCCCGAGCGCGTACCGCTCGAGCACCGGGACGACCGGGCTGCGCTTCATCCGCAGGTACTTCAGGCCCTGCTCGTCGAGGAGGAGGACCTGGCAGGGCTTCGAGCTGATGACGGTCGCGGCCCGACGGTCGATGTTGCCGAAGAGCGCCATGTCGCCGACGAGCTCGCCCGGACCGATGCGTGTGAGCTCGAGCCGTGACTCCCCGATGTGGACGCTGGCCTCGCCCTGGAGCAACAGCACCATCGCGCGGTCGCTCTCGCCCTCGCGCATCAGGACCTCGCCGGGCCCGATCTCGCACGGGATGAACGCGGCCAAGGCCTCGCTCAGGCGTGCACGCGACGCGCCCCCGAAGATCGGGAGCTTCTGGAGCTCGGCGACGTCCATCACGGTGCCGCAGCCTGGGCCGACTCCCACGCGGAGGCCCGCTCCAGGTAGGCCTGGGAGTGGACCTCGTTGTACCGACTGCCATCTAGGGTGGAGACGAAGTACCCGGCGACACCACCGGCGATGCCACCCCAGCTCGCCATGCGCCAGGAGCGCTCGGCGTCCAGATCGTCGATCGCGGTCGCCTGCCACATCCGGGTCGAGGCGTAGACGCCGAAGCCGATGCCCGCGCCCTGGACCGCCATGTAGCCCAGGCCCGGCAGGGGCCGTCGCTGAGCGAACTGCGGCACGCCGAGCGGCATGACGAGCGCGAAGGTGGGGGGTGGCTTGTACTCGCGGACCTCGTCATCGGCCGCGTAGCCCGTCGCCAGGAGCGCCAGAATCATCGCTTCGGCACGGCCTTGAGGCGGGCCTTCCCGTCCTCGATCTGCACCCGGAAGCTCACCGAGTTGCACTTGTACCGGCCCTTGATGTTCCGGACCTGGTTCCGAAGGGTCTTCTGCACGGACTCGTACTCCATCGACGTCGACTGGCCGCACTTCTTGCGGGCCTTCATGTACGAGTCGAAGATCTGCCGGAAGGCCGCGTCCTCCTTCCGCTGCTTGTCGGCGCGGTCTCGCGTGTTCTGCAGCTGCTGCTTCCGGCGGTCGTCCATCTCGCGCTGCTGGCGTTCCTTCAGGCCCGCTCGGAACTGCATCTTCGGGTGGGTTCCCCGCTCGATCATCACCAGGTTGCGCTGCAGGTACAGGTCCAGGATGTTGGCCCGCGCCCGGAGCTGGCGGAAGCGGTACTTCTGGATCGTGTTGGTGATGTTCTCCTGCAGCAGCTCACGAATCATGTTCTTCACGCCGTCGCGTTCGCGCAGCGGCTCGATCTTGTCGATCCCGTTGAAGTACTTCTCGTACGCGATCTTGAGCATGAACATGCGCTGCTCGAGCTCGTCCAGACGCGAGTTGAGCGCCCGATCGACCTTGATTCGTTTCGCCAAGAGAGCTCCGGGATCGAGCCAGGATCCATCACGAGCGTAGCATCCCCAGGGGCGCACGAGCGCCCTGGTAGACTGCCGCCGTGCGCGATCTCCGAATCCTCATCGTCGATGACGAGCGTCCCATCGTCGAGCTGGTCAGCGAGTACCTTCGTGCGCGCGGCCACCACGTGGTCGAGGCCAACGACGGCGAGTCGGCCTGGAGGCGCCTGGCCGAAGGCGGGATCGACGTCGTGCTCTCCGACGTGAAGATGCCCCGCCTGTCCGGTCCGGAGCTGCTCGGTCGCATCCGGACGACGCCCGATCCCGTCGCGGTGATCCTGATGACCGGGTACGCGACGACCGAGTCCGCGGTCCGCGCCATGCAGGCCGGGGCCTCGGGCTACCTGCTGAAGCCGTTCAAGCTGAAGACGCTATGGAGCACGCTCGAGCGGGTTGCGCTGGACATCGAGCGCCGGGACAACACCGTGGCGATCGTCGGGCTGGCCGAGCTGCTCAAGGCCAGCCATGGTGCGACCGTGGCCAACGCCGGCTCGATCCCGACGCGCCTGGTCGAGACCGCGCTGCTGACGGAGGGGATCTCGGGGGCGGCCTTGCTGCTGGACGAGCCCGCGTGTCAGCGGATGGTGCTGCACGCTCACGCCGGGGACCTGGCTGGTCAGGACCTGGAGCACCTGATCCGCACCGACTCGAGGAGCGCACCGGGGCTGGTCGTGCCGCTCCGGATCGGGGACCGGGTCGGTGGCCACTTGATCGCCCTCGGGAGCCGCCAGGAGCCGGCGCGCCGAGCGCTCCAGGCCTGCTGCGACATCGTCGGCGAGTCGCTGAGGAGACTCCGCGCCGAGCACCCCGAGGCCTTCTCGAACACCCAGGGAGGACACCGCGCGGCGCTCGGGACCGACCTGCCCGCACCCGCGCTGGACGCCTGGTGCGGCGGTCGGACCGGCCGGGAGCTGCGCCGCGATTCTTCGCTGGTCGGCCAGAACCTGTCCGAGCGCGACGCCCGCGACGCCGCCCGACTCGTTCTCGAGGCCATCGAAGGCCGCGGGGCGTTGTGGCAGGCCGCCTGGACCGATCTCTCGACCCGAAGCGGCGCCTGGCTGCCGCTCGTCAGCGCCGACGTCGCTCCCGCCCCACCAGGGTGAGCAGCAGGCCGAGCAGCACCAGGCCGCGGCCCACATCGTCGCCGCCCGCGCAGCTGTAGCCGAAGTCCTCGCAGACCGGAGCGACGACCGCGGTGTCGCCGCTGTCCGCGCCAGTCTCCCCGCTGTCCCCGGTCTCTGGGGTCGAGTCGCTCGTGTCCCCGCCGGTGTCCCCGGTGTCCCCGCCCGTGTCGCCCGTGTCGCCGGCGCACTCTGCGAGCAGGGCGTACAGGCTGCCGTCGCTCGGGTCGCTCGCCACCACGTCGTCGCAGCCGTCCCCGTTGTGGTCCCCCGACGAGGTCAGGGCCGCGGCTGCCACCGCCCAGCTGTCCGTGGCCAGCTCGGTCGCGACGCCGTCTCCGGCTCCGACGTCGACCAGCACGACCCCGTCGCCGGCGCGGACATGGGCCCCCGCCGTCATCGCTCCGTCCACGCTCCCCGTCGTCCACGAGGTCACCTGGCCGACCGCGGCGTTCGCGCCCTCGAGCGCGACCAGGGCGACCTTCTCCTCGGCCGTGACGCCGAACACCAGCTCGCCGAGCGGCTCCAGGTCCAGGCCCGTCGGGAGCCCCGTCTGCAGGCCGACCGCCGCGTCGAGCCCCTGGATCGTGAGCCAGTCGGCGCGGTCGAACCAGGCGACGGCCTGGGTCCCGCCGACCAGGACGAGCCCCGAGGACAGCACCCCCAGCGTCGAGCCGAAGGCCTGGACCTCGTCCGAGCCGAACCAGACCGCCCTTGCGTCGTCGACGTCGTGCACCGAGCCGTCCAAGTGCTCGAAGACGTAGACGCGGCCTGTCTCCGCGGGGGCGCCGATCAGGATCTCGGGGATCGAGTCGCCGTCCAGATCGGTGGGCAGCACCGAGGCGCCGAACCGAGAGTCCGCCTCGCCGATCCAGGCGTTCGAGGCCACCGCCCCGAGCGTGCGGCCGTCCAGCTGCTCGCCGACCTCGGTGACCAGGAAGACGGTGCCTCCGGGGATCCCGAACGAAGCGTCGTCGGGCACCCCGATGAACAGGTCCGCCCCCTGGTCGGCCCAGGGAGCCGCGACGAGCGTGAGCTCGGGCACCGGCTCATCCAGGTACAGACGGACGTAGCTGTCGCTCTCCGACAGCCAGACGCCGACGCCCGCCTCGCGACCGCTCTCGGCGAACGGCGCGGCCACATCGAGCGCGCCGTCCCCGTCGAAGTCCCCGGTCACCACGTCCTGGCGGCCGTCCCCGGAGACCCCGGTCGAGTGCAGCAGCTCGACGTCTCCGGCGAGCGCGACCGACAGGAGGCTAACGAGCAACGCTGAGCCCGACGCCCACGTCGAAGAACAGGTTCCGCGAGTAGCCGCCGCGGCCCTGGACCTCGACCATGAATGGCCCTGGGAGCCGACTCTGGAAGCGCACGTGGGCGGCGCCCCCCGGGTGGACCTTGGTCTCGACGGTCCCGTCGGGGCACAGCTCCTGGCCGACCAGGTTCAGGCTCTGGACGCCGAGACTGACCGGGCCCGCCGTGGTCTCGAGCCCTGCGGCCAGGGGGAAGTGGAACTTGTCCTTGCCCTCGATGCCGATGTCGACGGC
This sequence comes from Pseudomonadota bacterium, assembly GCA_024228935.1. GTDB lineage: Bacteria > Myxococcota_A > UBA796 > UBA796 > CAJQPC01 > JAAESX01. The sequence continues at coordinate 130,565 of JAAESX010000131.1, read as the reverse complement.
GAGCGCCAGGGCGGGTGTCAGGCGCTGCCTGGCGACGATGCGCGTGCCCAGCTGGGGGCTCTCCGCCGCGTAGCTCCCGCTGATCAGCACGCCGATGCTGGAGCGGGGCGGGCCGAGCGTCTTCTCGAGCGCCTTGACCGCGGTGACCGGCACCGAGATGGGAGCCGACGTCGCCGTGGCGCTGACCGCCTCGCCGCGCGTGACCCGGACCATGCCCTCGGGCGAGGTGACCGCGACGACGCCATCGCGCACGGTGACGTTCATGGTCCCGTCCGGCAGGACCTCGACGAGGAAGCGCGTGCCCTCGACCGCGGCCTCGACCCCCTCGTGTTCGACGGTGAACGTGCCCTTCACCTCGAACAGCGCTCGCCCGAGCTCCTGGAGCACGCCCTGCTCTTGGATGGTGGCGGTGCTGTTCGCGCCGAGGATCAGCTGCTGGCCGTCGCCGTAGGCCAGGCGGACCCGCGCGGCCTGCGTCTTCACGACCGCGCCCTCGACCAGCTCGTCCCCCCGCTCGGCGCCGATCGACGCGTCGATCGCGACCTGCTGGCTCGCGGCCACCCGCGCCCAGCTGTCCCCGTCCTGCTCCCAGATCACGGCGATCTCCGCGAACGGAGCCGCGAGTGCGGTCGAGACGAAGAGCAGAAGTGCGAGCACGAGCCTCCCAGGCCTGGATTCTATGGATCAAGGGCGCAGGTTTTCTTCGGTTACAGCCGAAACCGAATCCCGCCTCGACCCTTGAATGTGGTCACCGGAGGTCAGCATCCACGCGCCAACCAACAACCTCGCTCTCTCGGAGCTCGTCGCGGCCTATGTCGACGGCGGCGCGAACGCGCAGGAGCTGTACGACAGCGTGGTGCGGCACGTGCGTCACGTGACCCGCCGCTACCCGGACGCCTACTTCGAGCTCGGCCAGCGAACGGACGACGCCCTGGACGGGCTGGCGGGGCGCGTGTTCACGATCTGCGCGCAGATGTCCAAGGGACGCTTCCCCTTCATGGGGCGCCCGCCGTTCCGGACCTACGTCGAGGAGCAGTTCGACGACGCCCCCATCCGGTACCACTCCTTCTACGCGAAGCTCTCCATCACGCGCGAGCTGCTGCGAGACGACTACGCCAAGAACATCCGCCGGGACCCCGTGCTGCGCTTCCGCGACGAGCTCCACCGCAAGGTCGGGCGGGTCCTGAAGGAGCACGCGACGCCCGTCGAGGGAGGCCAGGGCGGGCATCGGCGCTGGACCTGCGTGGCGAAGACGCTGCAGATCCCGGCCTCGAAGGACCAGGTGGTCGACGAGCTGCGCGCCCGCAGGGACGAGCCGCTCGACGCGCTCGTCCCCTACGCGCTGCGTCGCCTGGCGCTGCCGATCTCCCACTCCCGCCTGTCCAACCTCCTGGGCGAGGTCCTGGACCCGCCGTCCACGCTCGACCCCTCGGCCAAAGCCGCCGAGTCCCTGGAGGAGCTCGTGACCATCCGCAACGCGGTCCTTTCCGCCTGGTCCGAGCTGTCCACCGAGGAGCGTGCGCTCGTCGCTGCGCTGGCCCGGGGCGACAGCTACGACGACCTCATCGCCCGCTGCCCGGAGCTCAACAACCGGGTCGCCGTCAGCCGTGCCGTGAAGCGCGTCGGCGCCCGATTCGTCGGCCAGGTCGTCACCGCCGTGGGCGGCGAGGCCGATGCCGTGCCACCCCGTGAGCTCCTCGAGCACGTCGTCGGCGTGCTCGTGCCGATGCTCCCCGAACTCCAGCCCTCCACCCAGGACCTGTCATGAGCCGCGCCATCTACGAGTCGCTGTCCGACCCGAACACCGCCGCCGACCACGGCGCCGAGGCCGTCCTGCTCGCGCACTTCGCGCAGGCGGCTGCTGACCTGCGCGCCTGGATGCCCGACTCGCTGGCCGAGTCCGAGTTCCGCGAGGGCCTGCACGCCGAAGAGGACGACGAGGCGGTCGAGCAGGACGAGGCGCGCCTGGCCGCGGACACCGACGCGCGCGTCCTCCCGGCCGAGTACCGGGGTGGCCCCTGGCGCGTCCGCATCGGGATCTCGGCCATCGGCGAGGTCTACGTCGAGCTGCTGGAGGGCCCCGGTCCGCTCAGCGTGCTGGGCGTGGTCGTCCAGCCCGGACTGCGCGTGCCCCTGTTCTCACTCGAGGCGCCCCAGGAGCTGGTGGTCGTCGACGAGAACGGCCAGGAGTGGATGCTCAGCTGACGCGCGCGACCCGACGACCGACGTACAACCCGACGCCCGTCGCGAGCACCGTCGGCAACAGCGCCGGGAGCGTGCCGCTGGCCGCGATTCCGAGCAGGATCGCGAGCACCGTCGCGCCGACGAGCAGCGACAGGTAGCGGGTCCACCCGACCAGTCTCCAAGCCGCCGCGGCGGTCCCCAGCCCCGCGAGCAGCGCCGCGAGCGCGTCCCAGGCCGGGCTCCCGAGACGCAGCGCGCCCTGACGGGCCAGGGCCTCGAGCAGCCCGGCGTGCAGCTCGACCCCCTGGCGGTCTCCGAGCGAGGTCCGCAGCCGGTCGGTCCGGCCCTCGAGCTGCCCGATGAACGCGACCCGGCCGCGCGCGGCGTCGTACGGCCCCTCCCACTCGATGCGCGGGCTGGGCTCGACCGGCGCGAGGTAGAGGCGGCCCTCGCGGACGGGGTTCCGCGTCACCCCGATCGACAAGGTGGTGTCGTGCAGATCGGGGGTGGCGCCCAGGTGCGCGGCGAGGCCGAGGACCGCCAGGTGCCAGGCGTCGCCGTCGGCCAGCTGGACCGGCGCCCGGCGGACCTTGCCGAACACCAGATCGCGCTCGAACTCGGTCGCGCCGAGGACCAGGGCGTTCGACAAGACGGGCGGCGGCTTCTGGACGCCGCCGTCCTCGACCCGCAGCGGCGCGATGACGGGGATGGGCAGCTCGTGGATCGTCAGGGCGAGCGCGGCGTCGTGCTTCGTCTCCGCCAGCAGCAGCACGTCGACGACGATGGCCGTGGCGCCAGCGTCCGCGAGCTCCCAGAACACCCGCGAGTACGCCCCGCGGAGCGCCTGCCTGTCGGCGTCGGGAGGCAGGCCGACGATGACCGTGTCGTCCGCGGGGAGCGCCCCGTGCAGCGCGCGGACCATGACCGAGCGCAGGCCGATCTCGGCGAAGTCCAGAGCGCCGAGCCAGCCGAGGAGCGGCGCGAGCAGCAAGAGCCCGAGCTCGTACGGAGGCCGACGCGTCGGGGGCGCGACGGGGAACAGCTCAGCGACCGCGGCCTCGAGCGTGGCGACCTCGGCCAGGCCACCCGCCCCCTGACCCGCGGGCACGGTGAGTACGACCGAAGAAGCCGCAGCGGCGCGAGCCTTGGCGGGGATCCCCGCGACGTCGGCGACGCGTCCGTCCAGCTCGACGGCCCCGGTCCACGCGCGCTCGGGCGGAACGGCACGACCCATGTGGGCGGCCCGGGCGGCGATGGCCAGGGCCAGGCCGAGGCTGGCTCCCCGGAGTCTCTGGGCGGGCCCGGCGACCTGCCAGCGGACGCCGTAGCGCGAGCCGTCCGGACCCAGCGCCGCGGCGACAGCGAGCTGGGCGGCCAGGAGCGTCTCCTGGGCGCACGGCTGGACGGTCCAGACGCCGCGTCCACCGGGCGAGAGCTCGACGACCACCTCGATGACGCTGCCCTGCCCTCGGGCATCGGTCACGACCGCCTTGGCCCGGGCCGACCGAGGCTGGGCCTGGGCCGCCACCGGCTGCAGGATCTCGCGCAGCTCCTCGTCGATCACGTACGGCAGACAGCTCGACGCCATCAGCGGGTCATCCGGCGGATCCTCGCGCAGGGCCCGGTGGAGCGAGCCGATGGCGGTCTCCTCGCGCACCGCATCCCCAGCGTCGCGGGCGGCCGAGACCGACTGCAGCAGCGCGGGGAGGTCGCTCACCAGACGATCTCGCGACCGGCGTGAGCGAAGGTCCCGACGGGCACGTCCAGCAGGCGGCGCAGGTCATCGAGGTTCGTCGGCACCGAGGCCCGGTGCGCGTCGTTCAGCACGACCCCGCACACCTCGAGCCCATCTCGTCGGATCGCGTCCACGGTCAGGAGCGTATGGTTCAGCGCGCCCAGCCGGTCGGCGGCGACGACGAGCACCGGAAACCCCAGGGCCCGCGCGAGCTCCGGGACGCCGAACGACCACGAGATGGGCACGCGCCAGCCGCCCACACCCTCGACCAGCATCCGCGGCGCGGCGTGCTCGTCGATCCACGCCAGGACCGCATCGAGCTGGATCTCGTCCGGCGCCGCGCGATGGGGCGAGACCGGCTTCTCGTACGAAAACGGGGACCGCGGCGACCCGATGCGAGGCGCGTCGTCCTGGGGCCCGCCGGTCACACCCGACGCGATGGGCTTGAGCCCCACCCGTCCGTCCGCGGCGCAGATGGCCGCCGAGACGACGGTCTTGCCCACGTCCGTGTCGGTTCCGGTGACGAAGACCCGCGGCGGGATCACTCCTCGCCCGACCCCTGCGGCGTGCGCGAGGCTCCGTCGGCCAGCACGTCGAAGACCTCGCCGGCCACGGTCGAGAGCCCCTGACCGAACACCTTCACGCCCTGGACCAGCGGGGACCAGCCCGCCTCGTCCGCGGTCGTCGACTTGGGCTTCTCCTCGGCCGTCTTGAGCGCCTCGTCGATCGCCACACCGGGATCGGCCGGGTGGTCCTTCAGGGCGTCACCGGCCGAGCGGAGCCAGTGCCCGACGATCTCGCCGGTCTTCTCGATGGCCGCGTCGACCTCGGGCGTGACCACGGTGCGCTCGGGCTCCCGGGCGATGTCGACCCCCGGACCGAGGACCTTGCCGGCGATGCCACTGGCCAGCTTGCCGAGGCCGGCCAGGCCACGCCCCACGTCGTCTGCGATGCGGTCTGCGGGCCCCTTGGGCGCCGCGTCGTCCTGGTCCGGGTGGACGTTCTCGTCCGGTGTGTCACCGCTCATGTCGCTCTCCAGTGGTCCCCGTCTCGTGTCGCCTCGCCCTCCTCGCTCAGCCACGTCAGGTGGCAGACGACCTGGCGCGCGGCCAGCGGGTACACGAACCGGGGGATCGTGTCCGCATAGACGAGTTCGACGATCTCAAGCGGTGTATTCACCTGCCGGAGCGCTGCCCGGATCTGGTCCGTGCGGGCGTGTCGATGCGTGATGTAGTCCCGGAACTTCGTCTCGCGGATGGGCTCGCCGTGCGCCGGATGCACGGTATGCTCGCCGAGGTCGAGCAGGCGCTCCAGAGAGGCCAGGTAGTCGCGCAGGCTGCCCTCGTTCGGCTCGAGCACGATGGTCCCCTCGCTCGCGACCATGTCCCCGACGACCAGCTGGTCCTGCTTCCGGAAGCACACGTGCCCGGGGGCGTGACCCGGCGTGAACAACACGTCCCAGCCGTGCAGCGTGTCGCCCTCGTCGAGGGTGCCGGCGAACTCGATGTCCGGGCAGAGCGCCTGGGTCACCGCGTGGGCGTAGATCGGGAGCGACCGCCGCCGGGCGAGATCCGAGGCGCCGCCGACGTGATCGAGGTGGTGATGTGTCAGCACGATACGCTCGAGCGGCAGCCCGTCGAGGTCGGCGACCAGTCGGTCCTGCTCGTCCCGGAACGGCGAGGCCGGGTCGACCACCGTCACGCCGTCCAGCACGTAGCAGTTGGTGTGGGTCGCTGGCGGGAGCGTCGGCGTGCGGACTGGCAGCCGACGGATCACGGGACCCCTCACAGGACTCCGCTCACAAGAACATCCGCGTGATGAAGAACATGAGGACGACGACGAACAACAGGCACGCCAGCAGCACGGTCCACTCACCCAGGGTCGAGCCCCCTGGAGACGGAGCGGCGGCCTCGACCGGCGGGGGTGGGGCGACCTGATCGATGCGCTCGTTGCGCGAGTCCTCGCCCAGGAGCGGCGCGTCGACCTGGTCCCCCAGGAGCACCGGCGGCTGGGTCATGTCGAGGTTGTCGCGGAGCCGCTCCTTCACCTCGGCCGCGACGGTGCGCTCGCCGGACGCGTCGGCCACGAGATGGAAGCCGACCGGCACATCCATCGGGTCGACGAGCTCGGACAGGTGGAGTCGGACCCGGTCGTAGAGCTCGTGCCGCATGCTGGTCCCGCCGACCTCACGGTGCAGGCCGTGCAGCGCCTTCAGGAACTCCCGGTCAACCCGGTACCGATCGGCCGGCGAGGCCGCCAGGACCTTGCGCAGGAACCGAACGGCCGGTGGGGAGAAGGACTCGAGGCGGGCGAGTCGGGCCTCCACGTCGGCGGTCGCGGCGCCGTCTTCCTGGAGCTCGTAGAGCGGCGTGTGGGTCAGCAGCTCGAACAGCAGGAGACCGATCAGGAACTGGTCCGAGTGCATCGAGGCGGCCAGCCCCTGCTGCTGCTCGGGCGGGAAGTACCGTGGGTCGATCCGCTCGCAGACCGCGCCCAGGCCGTGCACGTGCACTTCGCCCGCGCCGTCGATCCACACCCGATCCGGGCGGAGCCAGCCGTGCACGATGCGGGCGCCGTCGTCGAGCAGGATGCTGTGCGCGATGCGGAGGGCGTGCGCGACCTCGAGCGTGATGTCGAGCGCGGTCGGCGGGTCCAGCTCGATGAAGCCACGGCGAGCGGCCTCGACGATGCGCCCCAGATGGACCCCTTCGACGTGGCGCAGGATGAGCGCGCCCTGGCCCGCGAAGAAGCCGACCAGGCCCGGGATCCGGGGGTCGTCCACCCGCCGCAGCGCCTCGTATTCCCCGCGCAGATAGCGGGCGGCGTCCAGGTCGTCGGCCGCGGCGAGGAGCCGGACGTGGACCCGCTGGGGCTCCTTCAGGCTGCCGTCGTCGCGCTGGGCTTCCCACAGCTCGATGGAACCGAGCTGTTCCACGCGTCCGACAAGCCGGAAGGGTCCGACCCGCTCACCGATGGAAGCCACGCCCGATGGTACCTAGAGGTTGCGCCGGTACTGACCACCGACGTCGTACAGCGCCGCCGTGATCTGTCCGAGCGACGCGACCCGGACCGTGTCCATCAGCTCGGCGAAGATGTTCCCGCCGGACAGCGCGACCCGGCGCAAGCGAGCCAGTGCCGCCGGCGCCTCGTCCGCGTGAGCCTCCTGGAAGGCCGCGACCGAGTCGATCTGCGAGGTCTTCTCCTCGTACGTGGCGCGGCGCAGCTCGGGCTCGGGCGGCTCCCAGTCGTCCCCCATCGTGGTGGGGTCCTGGAAGGTGTTGATGCCGATCAGGGGCAGCTCGCCGGAGTGCTTCTGGTGCTCGTAGTAGAGCGACTCCTCCTGGATCTTCCCGCGCTGGTACTGGCGCTCCATGGCGCCCAGGACGCCGCCGCGGTCGTTCAGCCGCTCGAACTCGACGAGCACGGCCTCCTCGACCAGATCGGTGAGCTCGTCGACGATGAACGAGCCCTGCAGCGCGTTCTCGTTCATCAGGAGCCCGAACTCCTTGCCGAGGATGAGCTGGATGGCCATCGCGCGGCGCACGGACTCCTCGGTGGGGGTCGTGACGGCCTCGTCGTAGGCGTTGGTGTGCAAGCTGTTGCAGTTGTCGTAGAGCGCGAGCAGGGCCTGCAGCGTGGTGCGGATGTCGTTGAACTGGATCTCGCGCGCGTGCAGCGAACGACCGGACGTCTGGATGTGGTACTTCAGCTTCTGCGAGCGGCTCCCGGCCCCGTACCGGTCCCGCATGGCGACGGCCCAGATGCGGCGAGCGACCCGGCCGATGACCGTGTACTCGGGGTCCATCCCGTTGCTGAAGAAGAAGGACAGGTTCGGCGCGAACGCGTCGATGTCCATGCCGCGGGCCAGGTAGGCCTCGACGAACGTGAAGCCGTTGGCGAGCGTGAACGCCAGCTGGCTGATGGGGTTCGCTCCGGCCTCGGCGATGTGGTAGCCGCTGATGCTCACCGAGTAGTAGTTCCGGACGCCGTTCTCGATGAACCACTGCTGGATGTCGCCCTGCATCTTCAGGGCGAACTCGGTCGAGAAGATGCAGGTGTTCTGGGCCTGATCCTCCTTCAGGATGTCGGCCTGGACGGTGCCGCGGACGGTGGCCAGGGCCTGCTCGCGGGTCGAGCCGTTCGCGATCGCCTGGTCGATGGCCGTGTTCAGGTACATGGCCAGCAGGATGGGCGCGGGGCCGTTGATGGTCATGCTGACGCTGGTCGTCGGCGCGCACAGATCGAAGCCGCCGTACAGCACCTTCATGTCGTCGAGGTGGGGCACCGAGACGCCCGACTCGCCGACCTTGCCGTAGATGTCGGGCCGGACCGCGGGGTCCTCGCCGTAGAGCGTGACGCTGTCGAACGCCGTGGACAGGCGATGGGTCGGCTCGCCCTTGCACAGGTAGTGGAAGCGAGCGTTGGTCCGAGCGGGGCCGCCCTCGCCGGCGAACATGCGCTTGGGCAGCTCGCCGAGGCGCTTCAGGGGGAACACGCCGGCGGTGTACGGGAACCGGCCGGGCAGGTTCTCCGCGAGCGTGAACCGCAGGATCTCGCCGACGTCCTGGAACCGCGGCAGGGCGACCCGCTTGATCTTCTGGCGGGCCAGGCTCTCGTGCACGAGGGGCTGGCGGATCTCCCGACCTCGGACCGTGTAGACGAACTCGTCTCCGCTGTACTGCTCGACGGTGTCAGGCCAGTCGGCGAGCAGGTCCTCGGCCTTGGGGTCGAGGCGGATGGCCGCGGCCTCGGTCCGAAGGAGCTCGGCGACGGCCGGCTCGTGCCCGAGCTGGTCGGCGGCTCGGACGAGGGCATCCCGCTTGCGAGCGAGAGACACCTGCTCGCCGGCCCACGAGTGGTAGCCACGGACCGTGCCGGCGATGCGGCCCAGGTAGTCCTGGCGTCCGCCGGGGATGAGGCTCGAGAGCTTCTCCGAGGCGCGCTCCCCGACCAGATCGGTGGTGAGCTCGCGTCCGGTCCGGTCGTTGAGTGCGGTCAGCAGGTGCGCGTAGGCCGCGTTGACGCCGGGGTCGTTGAACTGGGCGGCGATGGTGCCGAAGACCGCCAGTTCCTCGTCGGGCGTCGTGAACAGCTCGCGGTTGCGCTTGACCTGCTTGCGCACGTCCCGCAGCGCGTCCTGGGCTCCGCGGCGCTCGAACTTGTTGACCACGACCAGGTCGGCGAAGTCGAGCATGTCGATCTTCTCGAGCTGGGTCGCGGCGCCGTACTCGGGCGTCATCACGTAGATGGAGACGTCGGAGAGCTCCATGATCGAGCTGTCGCCCTGCCCGATGCCGCTGGTCTCCACGATGATGAGGTCGACGCCTTCGGCCTTGCAGGCGGCGATGGCGTCTGAGGTCGCGGCGGACAGCTCGCCCCCGGAGTCGCGGGTGGCGAGGCTGCGCATGAAGCACCGGTCGCCGTGGATGGCGTTCATCCGGATGCGGTCGCCGAGCAGAGCGCCGCCGGTCCGCTTGCGCGTGGGGTCAACGGACAGGATGGCGACCCGGTCGGACGTCTGGTCCCGCAGGTACCGCAGCACCAGCTCGTCGGTGAAGCTGGACTTTCCGGCGCCGCCGGTGCCCGTGATGCCGAGGACCGGGATCTTGGCGGTCTTGGCGTCATCGAGTCGCTGCCGGACAGCGGGATCCATCGTGCCGGGCTGGTCGATCTCCCGCTCGCACAGCGTGATGAGTCGCGGCAGGCCAGCGACGTCGTGCTCGGTGACCTGGAAGTCGGCGGTCCGGACCAGGTCCGAGATCATGCCCACGAGGCCCATGCGACGGCCGTCCTCGGGAGAATAGATGCGCGTGATGCCGTAGTCGTGCAGGTCTCGGACCTCGCGCGGCACGATGACGCCGCCGCCGCCGCCGAAGATCTTCACGTGCCCGTGGCCGGCCTCGACCAGCAGGTCCCGCATGTACTTGAAGTACTCGATGTGCCCGCCCTGGTACGAGCTCAGCGCGATGGCCTGGGCGTCCTCGTCGATGGCGGCCTTCACGACCTGCTGTACCGAGCGGTTGTGGCCCAGGTGGATGACCTCGCAGCCGTGCGCCTGGATGAGCCGACGCATCACGTTGATGGCGGCGTCGTGCCCGTCGAACAGCGAGGCGGCCGTGACCACGCGAACGCGATTGTTCGGGGTGTACTTCTCGGGGCTCATGCCAGACCTCCGCAGGTCTGGCTGCCTTATCGCGTGCGTCGCCGCCGGGTCAGCGCCAGGGCCAGCCAGGCCAGCGGTCCGAGCGTCGCGGGGAGGGCCGTGAACGAGCAGATCTTCAGGTTCCACTCGAAGGAGAGCTCGGGGTCGTCCGGATCGGACAGGTCGGCGCCGCAGTTCGGCAGCGGGTCGAGGGGTGTGATGGCGCTCATGTGCGACGCGCGGAGCGCCAGGGGCAGGCACTCGAGCTGGCCGTCCGGACACGGCTCGCACGCAACGCCGATCGACGCGACCAGATCGCAGATCTCCAAGTCGCCGTCTGCGTGATCGAGTCGCCGACCTCGAAGGTCGAGGGCACCTGGCCGATGTCGCTCACCTCGAAGCCGACGGGGTCGATCGACTCGCCGGCGAGCTCGGTGACCAGGTAGCTGCCGGGCTCGAACCCATCGGCTGCGGCCCAGCCGTGCTCGTAGTCGTGGAACGCCAGCCGCCGCATCGGGATGACCGACCCGGCGTCGTCGACCACCGTCGGCTCGGCGAAGTCCTGTTCGTCCGTGCCGACCAGCACACCGTCCTGGAACCACTCGACTTCGGCATCCATCGCGACGGGGTCCCAGCCCGCGGTGGGCAGGACACGGACCTTGACGGTCACGACGTGGGTCTCGACGGGCTCGAGCTCGGGGGCGGGACACACGGTCAGCAGGAACAGCATGGCTCCATGCCTGTCACATCGTCGCGAGCCACGCATACAGGCCGATGGACCCGAACAACAGGCCGATCGAGGCGACGATCTGCGCGACCATCCGACGCGGCGGAGGCGGCGGCACGGACAGGTCGCCCATGCCCCGGGGCACCAGGTCGACGTCGCAGTCCGGGCAGGAGCTGCCGAGCTCGTACAGGCTCAGGCACCGCGGACAGGCGAGCGCGTCCATCGGGCCCTCGTCGACGGTGGGGCGCTCGTCCCAGCGCTGCTTGATGGCCTCGCGCCGAGCCTCCATGCGCTTCTGGCCCTTGACCACTGCGCGTCGAAGCTGAATGCCGATCTCGGGGGAGATGTACGCCATTCGGGGAACCTCCTGACGAGAACCTGTCCACGGATCCCACCTTTGAAAAGGCGGAATCGGCCAGATCTCGTCTGGGCCTCTCTCAGTCGGCGAGTGAGTCCAACCAGGCGCGGTGGGCCTCAAGGTCGAGGTCCTCGGGGTCCAGCTGGTGCCGCACCATCATCCCGAGCAGCGCCGAGAACAGGATCTCGTCGTCGACGCCGACGTTCTCGGTGAGCGCCGCCCGGTAGGCCCGGAGCGAGTCGCGGGTGACGTGCTCGTCCGGGTGGAGACGTCGGTGATCGAGCGCCAGCATCAGCGTGGCGCTGAGGCGTGAGGACTGCCGCTCGACGAAGTCCGACAGCTTGCCGAGCCGGTCCCGGGCGGTCTCCCCTGGCGAGATGGTCGCCACGGCGTCGGCGATCATCTGGCCGCCGACGTGCACGAACAGCCGGTCCGCGAGCGCCCGCTTGTCCGGGAAGTAGTGGTAGAGCTTCCCGATGCTGATGCCCGCGGTCTTCGCGAGCTGGCGCATCCGAACCGAGCCGAAGCCCTGCTCGGAGAAGACTCCGAACAAGGCCTCGAGGATGGCGGCGCGCTCCGCCTCCGGATCGACGACCTTAGGCAGCGGCCCGCTCGTCGACGTGCTTGGACTGCCAGTGGTCGACCAGCGGGTCCATCACCTTGAAGAACAGCGGCGGACACGTCGCGAGCAGCACCATGCCCGGGTACCCGGTCGGGAACTGGGGGGCCTCCGGGAAGCTGCGCAGCACGTGGTACGGCCGGCCGGGGTTGGCGTGGTGGTCGCTGTGGCGCGACAGATCGAAGAGCACCGCGCGACCGATGGGGTGGTCGCTGTTCCAGCTGTGGATGGGCTGGACGCGCTCGTACTTGCCGTTGTCCTTCTTGTTCCGCTCCAGGCCGTAGTGCTCGACGTAGTTGATGGTCTCGAGCAGCAGGAAGCCGACGGTCGCGGCGCCCGCGAAGCCGAGCGTGGCCGCCGGTCCGAACGCGACGATCATCGTGCCGACGACCGCGGCCTGGACGAGCTGGAGCTGGATGTGCTCGTTCTGCAGGCTCCAGGGGGAGATTCCCTTCTTCTGCAGCCGAGCCTTCTCGAGGTTCCAGGCCTCGAGCCAGGTTCCCGGCACGGACCGGAGCCAGTGCTCGTAGACGGTCCGGCCCTTGGGCGAGGACGCGGGGTCCTCGGGCGTGCTGACCTTGGCGTGGTGACCGCGGTTGTGCTCGATGAAGAAGTGCACGTAGAGCGAGCCGATCAGCGCCGCCTTCGACAGGTGCTGTTCGAACTTCGTCCGGCGGTGGCCGAGCTCGTGGCCGACGTTGATGCCGAAGGTCCCGCAGACGATGCCGAGCGTGAAGATGGCGCCGATCAGCTCGTGGCCGAGCACGAAGCTCTCGAAGCGGAACAGGAAGAGCAGGATGAGCGACCAGAGGATCGGGACGAACGCCCAGATCAGTCGGTCGAACGGCGCCGAGTTCTCGCGGCGCGCCTTCTCCTCTTCGGCGCTCATGTTCTCAGTCACCGGCTTCACGGCGAGCTCGGCGAGGGGGATGCTGATGAACGCGATGATCGGCAGGAGCCAGACCACGAGGCCACCCATCCACAGGCCGATGGCCGCGAGGACAGGAAAGATCAGGACGCTGGCGTAGACCTTGAGGGACATCGGCTCGCTCCAATGTAGTGAGTTTTATATCGAACGTTTGTTTTATAAAAGATGAGATCGGGGCTCGCAAGTAGAATCCGCGAATGGAGATCACCTGCATCCGCGGCGACCTGACCACCCAGGACGTCGATGCCATCGTCAATGCCGCCAACTCGATGATGCTGGGCGGAGGCGGCGTGGACGGCGCCATCCACCGCGCGGCCGGCCGGGATCTCGTCGAGGCCTGTCGACGCTTCCCGCGAAAGCACGGCATTCGCTGTCCCCCGGGCGAGGCCCGAATCACCCCCGGGTTCGACCTGCCCGCGCGACACCTCATCCACACCGTGGGTCCGATCTTCCGGAACGACCCCGACCCGGCAGCGACCCTGGCTCGCGCCCACCGATCCGCGCTGGCCCTGGCGGTCGAGAACGGACTGCGAACGGTCGCCTTCCCCGCCATCAGCTGCGGGGCGTACGGCTACCCCCACGACCAGGCGGCGGACGTCGCCATTCGGACGGTCCGGGAGCACGGCCAGGCCCTGGACGAGGTCCGCTTCGTGCTCTTCGGCCAGGCGATCTACGAGACGTTCAGCTCGAGGCGCAGCAGCACGGAGAGGTAGTTGACGTCCGGCCGCCAGTCGACGTTGCCCACCAGCCGGTAGCCACGGCGCTGGTACATCGTGATGAGGCTCGTGGCGTGCTCGGAGGTGTCGCAGGCCAGGACGCTCGCGCCCAGCTCGGCGGCTCGCTGCTCGACGCGGGTCATCAGCGCCGCCCCGACGCCCCGTCCCTGGACCGCCGGGTCCACGGCGAACTGCCCGAACTTGGCGACATCGGCCCGCTCGTACAGCGGACAGCCCTTGCCGTGCCGGACCAGCGTGACGGTGCCGACCAGGCGACCCTCTCGCTCGGCGACCCAGGTCTCCCCTTCCGCGCAGCGCTCGCGGGTGTCCTCGACCGACTGGTGCGAGGCCCAGTAGTGCATGCCGTCCGCGGCGAGCGCGCCGTAGGCCCGGTGCAGCAGCCCGGTCAGGTCCTCGAGCGAGTCCCCGTCCGCCAGCTGCCGGCTCCCGACCACTGGAGTCAGAGCAGGCCCGGGATCTGCCGGATGTCCTCGATGAGGAAGCCGCGCTCCTGGCTGGCGAGGAAGTCCTTCTCGTACCCAGGGGTGAACGGGTTGGTCACCAGCCCGACGCGCGCGCCCTGGGCGAACGGGACGCACAGGTCGAGCTCGAAGATGTCGCCGACCACGAGAAGCTCGTCCCAGCCCTGGCCCTCGCGCTCGAGCAGCATCTGCAGCACGTCGAAGTAGAGCTTGCGTCGCAACAGGACCGGACGCGAGAGGCCGGGCAGCGCCATGGACGCGGGCAGCGCCTCGAAGCCGTCGTCGATGACGTACTTCTTGGCTCGGCCGAACACCCGCGGGACGAGCCAGTCACAGCCCAGGTCGGCGAGCTTCTCGCGCACGGCGTCGGTGTGCGAGTTGGTGACCACGTAGACGGGCTGGCCCTCGAGCCCGGAGAGCACCTCGTACGCGCCGTCCCGGAAGACGTTCAGGGTCTTCGGGTAGTTGTACTTGTAGAGGATCCCGTCCAACAGCCGGTCCCGCTCGTCGGGCGACGTGAACACGCCGAAGTGGTCGAGGATCTTCCGCGCCACGGGCATGACCCGCAGGTACGGGTCCACGACGGCCGGGGCGACGATGGTGCCGCCGAACATCCAGCCGTACGCGTCCGGGTTCGCCGCGACCTCGGCCTCGAAACCGACCGCCAGCTCCTCGACGCTGTCGACGCCGCACAGGGTCGCCAGATCCGCCAGGTAGCCCGCCCGGTAGGGGCCGCCCTCGGCCTCGGCGTCCGTCATCGTTCCATCGAAGTCCAGGACCAGCACGTCAGTCTCCAGCAGCAACGCTCAGGTCGTAGTGCGCTCCGGTGCGGACGTCCTCCTCCGAGATCACCAGAGCGCCCTGCGGGGTCTCGCCGACGTACACGACGGTTCGCTTTCCCGTCCCGATCGGCCCGTCGTCGCCGTTCCAATACGGCACCCGGGCGCGCCAGGTGCCGCCCTCGGCCACCACGCGCGTCCGCCAGGGATGCTCGTTCCCGGCGACGTTGAGCATCACGCGGACCGTGATGACCTGGCCGTCCTCGGCCGTCCCGCCGAGCGTGACCCCCTCGACCCGCTCGTAGACCCAGGCCCCCGGTGCGTCGAACTGTGGGTCCACCGACGAGGCGAA
Source organism: Pseudomonadota bacterium (assembly GCA_024228935.1). Lineage (GTDB taxonomy): Bacteria > Myxococcota_A > UBA796 > UBA796 > CAJQPC01 > JAAESX01. The sequence goes on along the minus strand of JAAESX010000131.1, from coordinate 115,543 downwards.
CACGGCACGCAGCCGCGTCACCGCGAAGTCGCCTCCGTACATCAGAGGCTGGAGCGCCCGACCTGTGAGCTCCTGGTCCTCGGCGACCAGGTAGCGGAGGCGGTCGCGGTCCATCAGCTCGAGCAGCCCGTCCTCGTCGGTGTCGTACATGGCCTGCGTCGCCAGGTACCGGGGGACGCCGCCGGCGTAGGTGCCGAAGTGGCCGATGTACTCGGGCCGCTGGGACAGGCTCGACAGCCAGTGGCCATGGTCCCAGCTCGAGAGCACGCCGTACTCGGGCGCCTCAGCGTCGACGGCAGGCGTGTTCTCCCGGATCCACAGGTAGGCCTCGAACCGATGGGGCCGCTGGGCGCGCCGCGACTTGGGGTTCACCCACGCGGACTCGAGCACGCCGGGCGAGTGCAGGTTCACGGCGAACACGAGCGGGACGACGAGCCAGGACCGGATGGGGAGCCGCGAGAACGCACCGGCCACGACCACCCCGAGCAGCGGCGCGAGCGTCCAACCGAACCGGAACTGCAGCAACAGGAGCCCCGTGGTGCCCGCGGTCACGGCGACCAGCGGGACGAGGTCGATTCGACGCTCCTTCCACGCCAGCCAGCCCAAGGCCCCGACCATCACCGGCAACAGCGGCGACGCCCAGGACAGGACGATGACCATGCGCTGCCAGGTCTTGGGGGCCAGCAGGCCCGCGCCGAGGAACGGCTGCATCTCCTGGACCGTGTCGAGCCAGGGGTCCTCGGTCAGGAGCCACTCGGTCAGCCCCGTGTACACCGACGGCGCGATGGCGATGCCCGCCACGATGCAGACCACGGTGCCCACTCCGCCGAGGACGAGCCGCCGCTCCGGGTACGCCTTCAAGGCGAAGAGCCAGGCCGCCCCGGCCGTCAGGATGGCCAGCATCGCGGGGTGGAAGCCCGACAGGTAGGCATACGTGAATGGCGTCCCGCTCGCGACGCCCATCGCGATCGCCGGCGGAGCGAGGATGGCGGCGCCGAACGCGAAGCCGCCGATGGTCGACCACGGCGTGTCCTTCCTCATCAGCCCGACCAGGCAGAGGGCGCCCATGCCCAGCGCGGCGTACAGCAAGCCCCCGACCCAGGCGAGACACGCGCCCGCGGCGAGCATGCCGATGGCCCACCACCGCGGTCGCTCTCGCGCGGCCTCGGCAGTCAGACCCAGCAGGAAGAGTCCTTCGGCGGGGTTGTGATCCAGGCAGGCGAACTGGGTCGCCGCGATGTGCATCGGCGACAGGGCCAGGAACAACCCGGCTCCGAGCCCAGGCCAGGTACCGAACAACCGGCGACCGAGGTCCGCCGCGATCGCGCACGTGATCAAGGCGACGAGCAGCCCGCCCGTGGCGACCCCGACCTGGAAGCCGAACGTCTCGTGCGAGAACCCGCCGAACATCCAACCGACGATGGCCAGGTAGGCGTCCCAGCCCGGCGCCCAGGGAACAGGAGCCCCCTCGGGGAAGCCGAGAAAAGGGTCCCAGACCGAGGGCCACGGTGGGTGTTCGAAAAAGGAGAGAACGCGCCGCAGGTGGTACGCCGAGTCGGCGTCTCGTGGGATGAAGAGCCCGTCGGCGAAGTGGCTCGCGGGCCGCGACAGGCGGGTCAGCGCCGCGACGACGAGGACCGCCACGATTCCTGGGCGCCAGATGCGTTCACTCATCCGCGCGATACTACGCCGGCATGCTCGAGCCGCTCACCGACCCGCTGATCAGCATCGTCATCCCCGTCTACAACGAGGAGGCGACGCTCGCCGAGATCATGAGCCGGGTCACCGCCCAGCCGTACCGGATGGAGATCATCGCGGTCGACGACGGCTCGACCGATGGCAGCTGGCCGATCCTCCAGCAGCTCGAGTCCGAGATCGACGTACTCCGGGTGCTCCAACTGCCGGTGAACTCGGGCAAGGGCGCCGCCTTGCAGGAGGGCTTCAAGCACGCGACCGGCGACATCGTCCTCATCCAGGACGCGGACCTCGAGTACGACCCGAACGACTACGCCCAGCTGCTCGAGCCCATCCTCGACGGCCGCGCCCACGTCTGCTTCGGCAGCCGGTTCCTCAGCGGTCCGCACCGCGTGCTGAACTACCACCACTTCCTCGCGAACACATTCCTCACGAACCTCAGCAACGTGTTCACGAACCTGAACCTGACGGACATGGAGACCTGCTACAAGGTCTTCCGGAAGGAAGTGGTCGAGCGGATCCGCCTGTCCGAGACGCGGTTCGGGATCGAGCCCGAGATCACCGCGCAGGTCGCGGCGCACGGCTACCGCGTGTACGAGGTGCCCATCAGCTACTCGGGCCGCGACTACGACGAAGGCAAGAAGATCGGCTGGCGAGACGGGGTGCGCGCGCTGCAGGTCATCGTCGTCGCGAACATCCGGGCGCGGGCCGAAGTCCGCCGCCTGCGCTGAGCGTTCGTCGAGCATTCTCCGAGTGCTTTGGCACAGGACGCGGATGGCGGATACTGCGCCGCCTTCCCTGATCGTCGAGGATTCCGATGCTGCGCCTGCTCCTGGCCGCTCTTCTCCTGATCTCGCCCGCACACGCCGAAGACGGCGAGGCGGCCGAGCCCTCCACCTTCGACGCCGCGGATGCGGCCTTCGCAGAGTGGTTCGTCGGTCCGCTCGCGAGCGTCATGTTCTGGGACCTGGCGTTCTGGGACAACACGCTGGTCGAGGGAGACGGCCTCGGCTCGACCGTCGGCGACGAGCGCGTCACCGACTGGTCCCCCGAGGAGGGCTACACGTTCCAGGCGATCAGCACGGTCCCGACCAGCGAGCTCGCTGGCGTGGTGACCGGCGAGATCGAGATCGAGGACGGCGTCACGTGGTTCCTGACCCGCGAGGACGGCGAGCTCCGCGGCCACGTCCTCGAGCAGGACGTCACGGTCCCCGAAGAGACCGAGGTCGCCGAGGACGGCATGGTCACGCTCGAAGGGCTCGCTCCGTTCTCCATCGTCGCCGCGGTGGCCGAAGACGGCTCGGCCAAGGTCGTCGAGGCCAAGAACAACGCGCTGCCGACCGACTTCAACGCCACCCAGTACGTGACCGTCGCCCGCGACTCCACCGTCCTGTTCAATGGCCAGGAGCTGCTGGTCGACGACATCGCCGACGGCAACGCCACCCTGCTCGGCGCCACGCGCACCGAGAAGACGGTGCTGGCGAACCCCGAAAACCTGGGCCTCCCCATCGTCGTCGTCTGGCTCGTGCTCGGCGCCACGTTCTTCACGCTGCGGATGAACTTCATCAACATCCGCGCGTTCGGTCACGCCATCCGCGTCACCCGAGGGGACTACGACAACCCGGACGACCCCGGCGAGATCAGCCACTTCCAGGCCCTGAGCTCGGCGCTCTCGGCGACTGTCGGGCTCGGCAACATCGCCGGCGTCGCGGTCGCGGTCGGCATGGGCGGACCCGGTGCCATCTTCTGGATGGTCTGCGCCGGCTTCCTGGGCATGAGCGCCAAGTTCACCGAGTGCACGCTGGGCCAGATGTACCGGTCCATCGACGCCGGCGGTCGCGTCATGGGCGGACCGGTCGGGTACCTCGAGAAGGGCATGAAGGAGATCGGACTGGGCGGCCTCGGCAAGGTCCTGGCCGTCGTCTTCGCCGTCATGTGCATCGGCGGCAGCCTGGGCGGCGGCAACATGTTCCAGGCCAACCAGTCGTACGCGGCGGTGGCCGAGGTCATCCCGATCTTCGCGGACTACGACTGGCTCTACGGCCTGATTCTGGCCGGCTTCGTCGGCATGGTCATCATCGGCGGCATCCGCTCGATCGGCCGCGTCGCCAGCGTCATCGTCCCGGTGATGTGCGGCGTCTACATCCTGGCCGCCCTCTGGATCCTCGGCGCCCACGCGTCCGAGATCCCCACGGCGTTCGGCCAGATCATCGGCGAGGCGTTCACCCCCGAAGCCGGAAAGGGCGGCCTCATCGGCGTCCTCATCATCGGCTTCCAGCGGGCGGCGTTCAGCAACGAGGCCGGCGTCGGATCGGCGGCCATCGCGCACTCGGCGGCGAGCACGGACGAGCCCGTTCGCGAGGGCATCGTCGCATCCCTCGGACCGTTCATCGACACCCTGGTCGTCTGCACGATGACCGGCCTGGTCGTCGTCATCACCGGCGCCTACCAGGGCGACGAGGTCGGCGTCGGCATGACCAACGAGGCGTTCGCTTCGGTCATCAGCTGGTTCCCGCTCATCCTCAGCTTCGCGGTCGTCATGTTCGCGTTCAGCACGATGATCAGCTGGAGCTACTACGGCGAGCGCTGCTGGAGCTACCTGTTCGGAGACAGCAAGGCGGTGGGCCTGGCCTACAAGGTCCTGTTCCTCGTCGCGGTGTTCTTCGGCGCGGTGTTCAACCTGGGCTCGGTCCTCGACTTCTCCGACCTGATGATCCTCGGCATGGCGTTCCCCAACATCCTGGGCGTCGCGCTGCTGAGCAGCAAGGTGAAGGCGGCGCTCGACGACTACTGGGCGCGGCTCAAGGCCGGGAACTTCGAGCGCGACTCCAGCGGGGCGCTCAAGCAGAAGCGCTGATCCGCCGCTTCCGGGGGCATCGACCCCGGAGTGTCTGTGATCCTGCTTCTCGTTGCCTGTTCCGCGTCCTCGCTCGTCCTGCCCGAGGACGGGCTGACGATGTCCGAGATCGAGGCCCTGCCCGCACAGGACGTGCACCCCTCGCGCGTGCTGGTCTGGTCGGGCGACGAGGCCGGTGGCATCGAGGCCTTCGAGGTCATCGAGGGCGTGGACCCGCTCGACGAGATCGCCGCGCTCCGGGCGCTGGGTGTGTACGCCGAGCCGGACGTCCGCCGGTACGCGCTGGGCGAGGCCTCGGGCCAGGGCGACCCCCACCGCGAGCTGCAGTGGCACCTGGACCTGATCGGCGCCCCCGAGACCGGCGGCGACGGGGCGGTCGTCGCGGTCATCGACACCGGGGTCTCCGCCGGCACGGACGCCCCCGAGTCCATCTGGGCCGGCTGGGACTTCGTCGGGGACGACGACGACCCCAGCGACGAGAACGGCCACGGCACCCACGTCGCCGGCACCATCGCCCAGGCGACCGACAACGGCATCGGCGTGGCGGGTGTCGCCCCCGGCGCGACCATCCTCCCCATCCGGGTGCTGGACGCGGACGGAAGCGGGTGGACCTCGGACACCATCCGAGCGATCGAGTACGCCCACGACGAGGGCGCCGACGTCATCAACCTGTCCCTGGGCTCGAGCTCGCCGAGCTGGGTCGAGCGCATGGTCATCCGCGAGGCCGTCGCCGACGGCGTCCTGGTCGTCGCGGCCGCCGGCAACGACAACGGCGCCAAGGTCGGCTTCCCCGCCGCCTACAAGGAGGCCATCGCGGTCAGCTCGGTCGGCGCCGACGACACGCTCGCCAGCTACTCGAACGTCGGGGTCATCGAGCTCGCGGCGCCCGGCGGCGAGATGACCGCCGACGTCAACGGCGACGGCTACGGCGACGGCGTCCTGCAGCAGACGTTCGTCGATGGCTCGTGGGGCTTCTGGTTCTACCAGGGCACCAGCATGGCGACGCCGCACGTCGCGGGGTCGGCAGCGGTCCTCATGGCCGACGGGGCGACCGCCGCTCAGGCTCGGCGGATCCTGGCCGTCACGGCCGAGGACATCGGGCCGCGAGGTGCCTACGGACACGGCCGGGTCGACCTCGAGGCCGCCAGCGATGCGCTCGAGTCGGGCTGGGTCCCGATGCCCTGACCTCGGTCACTCCTCGGCGGCCAGGACCTCTTCCTCGATCTCGGCGAGCGACGACCACGTCGCGGCCCCGCTGGCCACCAGCACGGCGTCGATCTCGTCGAGCCCGCCCAGGTTCTTGTCCCCTTCGGTCTCGTTCGCGAGCGCGCGCAGCGACGGGTCCGGGTGGGTCACGTCGTAGAGGTGGATGTACCAGGTCTTCGGCACGTCCGGGTCCGAGCTGCTGACGATGCGGCGCAGGTAGCGGTTCAGCAGCGTCCAGTCGTTCGCGACCAGCTCGACGCCCCACCGCTGGGTCTCTCGCCAGACCCCGGCGTAGGCCATCGGGTCGAAGGCGTTCACGAGCCAGGTGGTCCCGGGCACGAAGTACATCCCCGACTCGCCGGACTGGTACCAGTCGTCCGGCGTGCTGCCCATCTCGAAGACGTGGGTGCGCTGACGGATGTCGAGCGGCACCTGTTCCTTCTTCCGGAAGCCGTCGTCGCCGACGTCGGCCATGCCGCCAGCCAGGGCGAAGTAGTAGAAGCGGAACGGGTCGCGCCCGCGCTCCAGGCCCGCGTCCCGCATGGCGTCGACCCAGGTGGCGCCGAACCAGTCCATGGTCAGCCCGTCCATCGAGTTCCCGCTGCTGGCCCACAACGGGACGCCGTCGAGCCAGGGCTCGTGCTGCAGGATGAGGCCCTCCATGAACAGCGCGTACTCGAGCTGGGTGTCGATCGGCGGGTCCCACGCGACGCCGACCTCCTCGACGTAGGAGGCGGCCACCGAGGGGTCGTCGTAGTCGTAGGGCGTGTGGGTCCAGTGGGTCAGCTCGACGCCGTCGTCGTGCGCGTCCAGCAGGGCCTGGAAGAACCGCGCCTCGACCGCTTCGAAGCCCGCGTCCCCGCACAGCCTGGCCTGCTTCTCGACCGAGGGGTTCAGGCCGAGGACCAGGGGCTTGCCGAGCTCCTGCAGGTACGCCAGGTTGGGCTCGAGCCGGTTCTCCACGGACCACGTGAGCGCACAACACGCCTTCTCGCGGGGCTCGAGCTCGGGGCTGCAGCCGGCCTGACCGCTCGTCCAGTCGGCGTCGATGCGGGCGTCGATGGGCGTCTCGACGACGGGAGACAGGAACAGGTTGACCGGATGCCCGCTCTCGCCGATGACGTCCAGCCCGTACTGGGCGTAGCCGCTCCAGATGAGCGCGGGATGCTCGCCGGCGATGCAGTGCTCGGCCCAGGCGCCGTCGCAGCCGCTGTCCCCCGCCTCGAAGGCCAGGACCACGTCGTGGGGAGCCGGGTCGAGGACGGCGGTGACCGGGACGCCCGGCAGCGCGAGGCCGGTCCTGGCGACGCCGCCGGGCGAGGCACCGACCAGCTCGACGCCGGTCGAGGTCTCCACGACGAGCCAGGCGACCCGCCGCCCACCGATCTCGTCGGCGAGCACGTCGAGGACCGGGCCCAGGTGTGCGGTCGAGAGCACGCCGGCTCCCTGCCCGTCCGACCAGCGCAGCAACCCGTCGTAGACGCCCCAGACCATCTCGCCGTCGGTCGCGGCGAGCGCGGGCACGCCCAGCGGCGAGGTGTCGAGGACCGAGCCCGTGGGCAGGTGGTAGGCCTGCTGGGCGTAGAAGACCCCGCGGCCCAGGAGCTCGGGGGTCGGAAGGTCGTCGACCAGCTCGGCCGCGGGGTTGGGCGTGTTCAGCCCGATGAACGCGTAGACGGCGCCGGTCGCGGGGTCCAGCCCCTGCTCGCCGAACGGCAGCATGCCCTCGGGCACCTGGCCGGTCAGCGGGCGCGCCCTCTGCAGGAAGTCATAGCTGCCCAGGTCGTGGTCCTCGGTCTGGACCGAGGCGTCGAGCGCCCAGGCGACCCCGACCCCCTCGTCCGCCCCGAACAGCACCACGTCGTCGGCCGCGTCGATGAAGACGCCGCCCGACAGCCCCGGGAGCGAGCCCGCGAACCCGGGGTGATGGAACCGCCAGCCGTCGGGGACCGTGCCGTCCCGGTCCGTCTCCGAGCCGTCGCACTCGCCGTTCTGGCCGATGCCCGAGGCCGTGTTGCCGATGCAGTCCTCGTCGGTGTTCCAAAACACCACCTCGCTGACGAGATCGGTGACCCACAGGCCCCAGTCGGGCACCGTGTAGTAGGGCGTGCGGCGCCAGGCGCGGCCCTGCTCGGCGTCCAGCAGCAACACATCGCCGCTGACGTCCACGGGCACCAGCGCGACGCCGGTGCTCGCCTCGCCCAGACCGGTGGGCGGCTTCATCCGGACCGCGGTGGCGTTGATCTCGACGAGCGGCTCGGCGGGCAGGACCACGTCGGCGTCGGTCTCGCCGCAGGTCAGCGCGACGTCCATCGTCACGCCCCGATCGTCGGTCAGGGTGAGCACCGCCTCGGCCGGATGCGTCGACGGATCGCAGCTCAGGAGCAGCCGGGTCGCGGTCAGCGAGCGGACGGTGAGGTCGCTCTCCCCGGTCGCCGGACGGTCGACCTCGAGGATGGCCGAGGCGACCAGGCCAGCGGGGGCCAGCAGGTCGGTCTGCCCGTGCACGCCGAAGTCCACGGCGTGGCTGTCGTCGGGCTGGGCGGCGGGTCGACAGGCGAGCCAGATCCAGGTGATCACAGCTGGCCGAGCTCCCAGGACCGGTCACCTGCGGAGGTCGTGACCTGCACGCCATCCGGGCCGACGGAGAGTGCGCGCAAGGCCGCCGCGCCGGTACCGGTGCAGGTGGCCGTCGAGCCGGGCGTCGCCGAGCAGACCTCGGCCTCGGTCCCCTGGTGAGCCCACCAGACGGCGCCCTCGTACCAGATCGGCCGGACGTGGCTGAGGACCCCGCCCGAGGCATCCAGCTCGACGACATCCGACCAGCTCGCTCCGCCGTCCGAGCTGGACTGGTGGCCGATGGTGGTCGTGCCGTCGTCGTCATTGGCGATGAAGGCCAGGTGCACCGCGCCCTCGATCACGGCGAGCGCGGGGCGCTCCATGCGGCCGTAGCCCTCGGTCAGGTGGACCGTGTTCCAGATGGCGTCCTCGCCCGGCTTCCAGGCGACCTTCTGCACGCGGACGTGCCGCGAGGTCCGGTCGGTCGAGAAGGGGTCGGCCGTGCCGTAGGCGACCCAGGTGACCTGGTCCGTATCGAGCGCCAGCGCCGGCCACGTCGCGAGCGAGAAGTCGCCGAAGCCGTTGTCCATGCCTTCCCAGCCACGGCCGTCCTCCCAGCGGACCAGGCGGACCTGCTGGGTGGGCTCGGTCGTGCGGGCGACGACGCCGGTGGGCAGATCGACGTACGCGACCCACAGGCGACCGTCGACGTCGACCTCGGCCTGGGGGTTCCACCAGGGGGAAACCAGGCTCTTGTCCGCGAACTCGATGCCGACCCAGCCGGACTCGGTCTGGCGAGAGCAGTGCGGCGTCCACGGCAGATTGTCCGCTTCCGAGGAGAGCGCGAGCTCGCGCCAGCAGGCGAAGGTGTCCTCGCCGGACGTGGCGGAGAACGGCGCCTCGGCCGCGAAGGCGTCGGCGTCGGACAGCTGCTCGCTCGCATCCCGGACGGTGGTCTTCCCATCCACGAGCACGGTCTGGAGCGGTCCAGCGACCTCGAGCGTCCCGCTGGGAAGCTCGCCTGCAGACTGGCCCTCGAGCGCCTCGACGATGACCCGTCCAGTCGAGAACGGCATGTCGACGCCGGCCAGCGCCGCGATGGTCGCGTTCAGGTCGAACAGCGTGTAGGGCTCGGTGACGACCGCCCCCTCGACCACGCCGGGACCCATCAGGAACATCGGCACTTCGCGGCAGCCGCGGCAGGCATCCCCGTGGTTCCGCCAGTCCTCCTCGGTCCCGAAGTCGTGCCGTCCGTGGTCGCTCACCAGCACCAGCACGGTGTCGTCGGCGTACTCGGGCTGCTCCTGGAGCCAGTCCCAGAAGTCCGCGATGGGCTCGTCGATGGTGCGCGCCGCCGCCGGGTAGCTGGGGGGCGGGCCGTAGTGACCCGTGCGGTCGATGTTCTTCAGGTTCCAGAAGATGAGCTTGGCTTCGTGCTCGCTCAGATGGGCCTGGAAGGCCTCGAGCACCGGGATGTCCTCGGCCTCGGGCTGGCCCGGCAGGTCGGGGTTCTCGATCAGCTCGTAGACGCCGCCGTACTCGGCCCCGAGCCCCGGGTAGAGGCTGTACGTCAGCCCCGCCAGGAGCGAGGTGTTGCCGCCGAACATCGACTGGTTCTCGTCGGCGCCAAGCTGGGCGCGCGCGGCCTCGATGAGCGTCGGGTACTCGGGCCGATACAGCCCGCCGTCGTTCGTCTCGGAGTCGACCCCGTAGTTCCCATACGGCGTCATGGTGCCGATCATCAGGTCGCAGTGACCGGGACCGGTGAGCGTGATGCCCGGTGCGTACCCCGGCTGGATCAGCGCGCCCTTCGGCCACAGCCGCTGCCGGATGAACGGCATGAAGGACTCGGCCTCGGTCCCATCGGTGTTGCTGACGCCCGACCCGAAGGACTCGGTCATCCGGGCGCCGTCCATGACGAGCACGATGACGTGGCCGACCGGCTCGAGCGCCGGCTTCGGGCCGCTGTCATCGGGCTTCGACTCGTCGTCGCTGTGGTGAACGATCCCGGTCTCCGGGCCGGTCTCGGTCGGGACCACTTCGGAGTCCGGCGTCAGGGCCGGTCGACACGCCAGGGCGAGCGCCAGGATCACTGCACGTCCACGATGCCGAGGAACGGCGGGGCCGGATGCGTGCAAGTCCCGCAGCGCAGCGCGACGACCCAGGTGCCGGTGTCGTCGAAGCCCTCGAAGCCCTCGAGCGTGGCCAGGTCGAAGTGGTCCTGCCCGTTCAGCTCGGTCTCGTAGATGGGGTCGCCCAGGAACTCGATGTCGAGGAAGCTCTCCTCGAGCCCGGCGACGTCGAGGTCGTACCGAGCGACCATGATCTTGTCGATCCCGCCGAACTCGAAGTCGTTGCCCAGGCTGTCCGTCCGCACGGCGCTCCAGTCCATGTCCAGCGCCGACGTGCCGCCAGGGACGGAGATGGCGTCGGCCGAGGCGACGTCCACCGTGAACTCGAGCGTGGTGTCGTCGTTGGTGAGGTCGACATGGGTCACGTCACTGTCGGGCGACGGCGCCAGGAACTTCAGCATGCGCGAGCCGACGCCCGGCGTGGTGCCGGACTGCGAGATCAAGAGCCAGGACTCGATGTCCTCGCTCCGGAACTCGAGCTCGACGTCGATGTCGTTGCCCAGCAGCGTGAACTCCGACAGCGTCGTGTCGGTGGCGCCACCGGTCTCGTTCGTCACGAACAGCGCGATGTCGGACTGCAGCAGCGCGTTGTTCGACAGCGCGTCCATGACCTCGGCCTCGGTGAGGTACCGGAAGGCCAGCAGCGTGAGCATGTCGATGTCGGCGGACGGGTCCATCTCGTGGAGCTGGAGATCGGTGTCCAGCCCGGACCAGTCGATGGTCAGGTCGGTGAGCTCGCGGACCTCGAAGCTCGCGATGTCGAGTCCCCCGTCGAACGTGTAGTTCTGGGCGTCCTCGAGCGAGACGGTGGTGACCTCGTCGGGCTCACCACAAGCAGCAGCCAGGAGCAGGATCATTCGGCCTCCAACGACACGACGTGCTGGGTGTAGCCGTACGCGGCGCCGATGTCTGCGTTGAGCCGCCACAACAGGGTGCCGTCGGGCGCGACCTGCTCGATCTGGCCGCCGGTGCTCCAGGTCACCAGCGTGTTGCCGTCGTCGAGCCGGTCCACCGCGCCCAGCGCGTAGTTGAACAGCGGCGGGTCGGTCCGGTAGGTCCAGACCTCGTCCGCGGTCATCTCGTCGTAGTCGAGCACGTACTCGACGATGCGGCTGTCGAGCATCTCGCTCGTGCCGTTGTCGAACATGACGATGCCGCCGTCGATGAGCTCGAACTGGTGCTGCTGGAACGTGTGCTCGCGCTCACCGGTGATCTCGAAGTCGCCGAACTCGCCGAGCGACCACAGGATCTCGCCCGTGTCCATGTCCAGGCGGGTGATGGTGTTGAGGTTCCGCATCGAGATGGTCAGCTCGCCGGTCTCCCGATCGACGTCCATCGCGTTGGCGTGGTGCCAGTACTTCTCGCGCTCGCGGTCGGCGTAGTCGGCGTCGAACGGGAAGTCGTCGAAGCCGTTCCAGATCTCCTCGGTGGCGCCCTCGCGATCGACCGTCATGATGAGGTCGCCCATCGTGGTGCCGGCCTCGGTCTGCATCGAGGTCAGCGCCTGGTAGGCGTAGAACCCGTCATCGACCTGGACGAAGTCGTGGTGGTACTTCGGGGCATCGATCACGGTCTCGACCGAGTGGTCCCAGGACATCTCGACCAGCTCTTCGTGCCGGTCCTCGGCGGACGGATCGTTGGTGCTCACGCCGTAGACCACGCCCGAGCCATCGAGCATCAGCTCGGCGCGCGCGATCTGGATGTCCGAGCGGTCGTCCAGGCTCCACCAGACGATGTCCCCTTCGTGATCGAGGACGATGGCGGCGCTGATCGAGGACAGCGAGGTCGTGACGAAGAAGCCCTCTTCGAGGAACCCGTCGGCGTACTCCACCACGCTCGCGCTCGGCAGCGCGATGGGCAGGGCGCCGGTCTCGAAGCCCCCTCCGCCGGTGTCCGAGCCGTCGTCGAGGGTGACCTCGAACAGGTAGGGGGTCGACGACTTCAGCCCGATGAGCTGGGCGTGTCCGTCGCCGGTGGTGGTGCGGTCGAGCTCGCCGGCGAGCCCATAGGAGACGGTCGCGGGACCGCCCTCCCAGGTCAGGTCGACGACCGTCGGGATGGCCTCGACGACCGCGGCCTCGATGACCAGCGAGCCTTCTTCGGTGGGCCCGCGACAGGCCATCAGCAGAAACGTCAGCAACGTGTCCTCCAGCGGGACGTATAGCCGGCGGAGGGGCAGGCTCGGGCTCGTCCGGACATCCCCGTGACGCGTCCGGTTTTTCAGCGGGCTAAAACGCCCTCGTGCTTCCGACCCGGATCGAGCGAACGCACCTGGAGCTCCCGGCCCAGGTCCAGACGGCCGAACAGCTGTCCCCGCTGGTCGGGAAGAGCGCGAACTGGATCGTGTCGCGCAGCGGTGTGGCCGAGCGACGCCTGTGGGACGGGCCGGTCGAGCAGCTGGGCGCGAACGCCGTCCGTGGACTGGGCCTCGACGAGCCGCCCGACGTCCTGATCAACTGCTCGCTGACCCCGCGGCAGCTGATCCCCGACACCGGGGCCTTCGTGGCCAAGGAGCTGGGGTGGGCCGGGCTGCCCGTCTACTCGATCCACTCGACGTGCCTGTCGTTCATGGTCGGGCTGCAGCACGCCTCGGCGCTCATCGCGGCCGGACTACACGAACGCATCGTCCTGGTGGCGGCCGAGCGAGGCAGCATCTGCCGGGACTTCACCGCCCCCGAGAGCGCCGTGCTCATCGGCGACGGGGCGGCCGCAGCGCTCGTCACCCGCGGCGAGGGCTCGGGGCTACGCGACTTCCGCATGCGGACCTACCCGGAGTTCGCCCACCTGGCCCAGCTCGAGGGCTGCGGCGTCCACCGGCACCCGAACGACCCTGAGACCGGCCACTCGCACAACCTCTTCCAGATGTCGGGCCCCCGCCTGTACCGGCACGGTGTGAAGCGGATGACCCAGATGCTGAACGAGATCCTGGGAGAGAACGGGCTCGACAAGGGCGACGTCTCGCTCGTCGTCCCGCACCAGGCCTCGGGTCCCGGGGTCGAGGCGGTCCGTCGCTACGGCTTCTCGTCCGAGCAGGTCGTGGACGTGGTCGGGAAGTACGGGAACTGCATCGCCGCGAGCATCCCGATGGCGCTCGCCCACGCCGACGCCGAGGGCCGGATACAGCGCGGCGACACCGTGCTCCTGATGGGCACGGGCGCGGGGCTCTCGGTCGCCACCGCACTGCTCACCTGGTAGGTCGCACGCATGGCGCTGAACACGATGATGGAGCGCGCCGGCACGGCTCGCCGGGTGGTCGCACGGGTCTTCGGCGAGACCGTCGGCCCCATCCTGACGGGGTTCCTGTTCGCCCAGCTCCGCATCGGAGTCTGGTGGGGTCAGCAGCTGGACAAGCTGTTCTTCCCCCAGCTGGCCAAGACCAAGGTCCAGCGACCCATCGTCATCGTGGGCAACCCCCGCACGGGCACCACGTTCCTGCAGCGCTTCCTGCACGACAACGGCGTCGGAGCCGGCCAGGAGCTGTGGCGGATGCTCTACCCGAGCCTCACGATGCAGGTGCTCCTGAAGCCACTGCTGCCGCTGCTCGAGAAGATCTCGCCGGCCAAGCACCACAGCACCGCCGCGCACGAGACCTCGCTGACCGGCGTGGAGACCGACGACGTCAGCGTCTTCTTCCGCTACTTCGACGGCTTCTTCCTGTACGGCTTCCTGCTGGCCTGGGACCCCGACGAGGACCACGAGCCGCAGTTCGACCCCTCGACCCGCGACACCTCCGAGCGGGACTACGCCTGGCTCGACGAGCTGTGGCGACGGAACCTGGTCGCGACCGGCGCCGAGAGAAACGTCGCCAAGCTGTTCTCGCTGGCCCCTCGCCTGCCGAGCTTCCTCAACGCCTACCCGGACGCCTCGATCCTGTTCATGGCGCGCGACCCGATGAGCGTGCTGCCGTCGGCCATGTCGCTCGTGACCGGCGTGCTCGACAAGAAGTTCGGCTTCTGGTCGCTGACCGACGACGTGCGGCTGCGCTGGACCGAGCGGCTGTACAAGGCCCTGGTGAAGCTGTTCCTGCGGTTCACCGAGGACTGGAACAGCGGCAAGATCGACAAGTCCAAGGTCTTCGTCGTCCGGTTCGACCGGCTGATGGGCGACTTCGAGGGGCTGATGACCGAGCTGCTGGAGTTCGTCGGACACGAGCCCTCGCCCGAGCTGATCGCCGCCATCAAGGCGCGGGACGAGAAGCAGAAGGCGTACAAGAGCAAGCACACCTACGACCTGGCGCGCTTCAACCTGGACGAGGAGCGCATCCGCAAGGACTGCGCCCCCTTCTACGAGACGTTTCTCTCCTGAGCCCGCGCCTCCGCCCCGCTCCTGCCTCAGCTATGCGGGCGCCAGGCTCGCCGAGAAGTGCCGGAGCACCGGCGGCGCCTCCACGATGCGGTACGGCCCCATCTCGGGCGCCTGCTTCGCGACCCGCTCGCCGACCTCGATGACGTAGTCGATGTGGGCCTGGGTGTAGACCCGACGTGGCACGGCCAGCCGCACGAGCTGCAGCGTGGCGCCCGGGAACATCAGCTCGCCGACCTCGACCCCGCGGACCCCGCCGTGCAGGTACAGCGCGTTGAGCACCGCGATGCCGGGGAACTGGTCCGACCGGAGCTGGGGGCAGAGCGCCCCGGCGTCGATGTAGACAGCGTGCCCACCGGCGGGCTGAACGACCGGGATGCCGACCTGCATCAGGCCGCGCGCGAAGTACGCCATGGAGCGCTCGCGGTAGCGCAGGTAGTCCGGGTCGAGGGCCTCGCGCAGGCCGACCGCCAGCGCCTCGAGGTCGCGACCGGCCAGGCCGCCGTACGTCGGGAAGCCCTCGCTGAGGATGCCCTCGACGGCGAACAGGTCGTACTGCCCCTTGTCCCGGGTGCAGAGCAGACCGCCGATGTTGACGATGCCGTCCTTCTTGGCCGACATCGTGAACCCGTCGGCCGCGTCGAACATGCGTCGGGCGATGGCGGGCAGGGACATGTCCTCGAACCCGGCCTCGCGGCTGTGGATGAACCACGCGTTCTCGGCATACCGGGCCGCATCGAGCCAGAACGGGACACCGCGGGCCCGACACCGGGCGCTGACCGCCTCGATGTTGGCCATGCTCACCGGCTGGCCCCCGGCGGCGTTGTTGGTCAGCGTCAGCATGACCATCGCGACCGGGCCTTCCTCCAGGGCGGCGTCCAGCGCGGCGAGGTCCATGTCGCCCTTGAACGGGGACGTGTCGGACGGGACGTGCGCCGCGGCGACCGGAATGTCAATCGCCGAGGCACCGGCGTGCTCGACGTGGGCTCGTGTGGTGTCGAAGTGCGTGTTGTTCAGTACGCGGTCGCCCGGGTTCAGCGAGACCGTGGCCAGGATGCGCTCGGCGGCTCGACCCTGGTGGACTGGCAGCACGTACGGCATGCCGGTGATCTCCTGGACCGTCTCCTCAAGCTTCAGGAACGAGCGACTGCCGGCGTAGGACTCGTCGCCGAGCATCAACGCGGCCCACTGGTTGGCGCTCATCGCGCCCGTGCCCGAGTCGGTCAGCAGGTCGATCGTCACGTCCCGAGCCGGCACCTTGAACAGGTTGTGCTCGGCCCGCTCGAGGGCTGCGAGGCGCTGGGCGGCCGTGCGGAAAGGGATGGCCTCGACCATCTTCATCCGGAAGGGCTCGATGACAGTGCGGAAGTTCCAGTCGTCCATGTTCTCTCCTGGGGCGCGCGCATGCAGGATGCGTGCCGGCCCGAGCCGGCGGAAACCGAGGTTCGGCTGTGGCCGCTGGGCGAAAAGACCCGATGGACCGGGTCGGGAGACCCCTGATAAGTTCCGCCGCCCGGAGGTACCGATGGAGTGTCCGACCTGCAGCATGGCGGTCGACGCCGCCTGGAAGTTCTGCCCCGGCTGTTCGAACCCGCTGGCCCGAGCCTGCGCGAGCTGCGGCAAGGACCTGCAGGCCGGCTGGAAGGCCTGCCCGTTCTGCGGCGCGACAGTCGGAGCCGGTGCGGCGCCGAGCGTCGAACCGGCAGCCCCGACCCCGACGTCCGGCATCGACGCGAATGTCGCGTCCCAGCTCGCCTTCGACGCGTGGTCGAAGACCTGGGAGGAGTACGGCGCGCTCCACGGCGCGAGCACGACGCTGGCCGAGATCGTCGCCGCCCAGTCCGCTGATGCCATCCGCAGCACCACGGTCCACGGCATGGAGCGCGCACTCGCCGCACTCCAGGAGCTGGGGGTCGACACGGGCAGCGTGCGGGGCCCGGTCGCCGCGGCCGAGATCGATCTGGCGTCCCTGCGCGCCGCCGAGGCCGCCGTCCACCAGCTCGACGTGCCCGAGTCCACCGCCGGAGGCATCTGGCAGGGCGCGCTGAACTCCGTGGACCCACGCCACAAGAGCGGACAGGGCGCGATGATTGGCGCGACGCTCGGCAGCGTGGTCCCCGGGCTCGGGACCGCCATCGGAGCGGGCGTCGGAGCCTGGGTCGGCCAGCACATGGCCTCGAGCGACGACACCGGGGCCCTCGAGCGCTTCGACGCCGCGTGGCAGAACAGCCTCGAGTCGGCGGACACGGCCTTCGACGGTCTCTGGGATCGCGTCGCGAAGCACGCCGGCCTGACGCCGCTGGCGAAGCTGATCGAGCGGAACGACGCGTGGCTCGAGGTCGATGCGAACGGGCCGGCGGTCCAGGCGTTCATCGACCAGTGGGGTGAGACCGCGGACGCCCTGGGCGCGATGGCGGTACTCGGCGACGATGCCTCCCGAGGCCTCTCGGCGACACGGCTCTGCGAGCTGTACCCGTGGCGAGCCGAGTCCTGGGAGGGCGCTGCGGACGCCGCCATCCTGAACGGGGAGCCGGAAGACGCACTGGCCGTGTGCTCGAAGGGCCTCGAGCTCGCGCCCGAGCACGTGGGCCTGAAGCTGTCGCGGATCCGCGCCCTGGCGGCATCGGGCCAAACGGTCCGACCGACGACCGAGGAGCTCGGGCAGCCTGCTGCCTACCTGGTCGAGGCCGAAGGCCACCTCGACGCGGGCAAGAAGAAGAAGGCCATCGCTGCGCTCAACGCGCTGGGCGAGGCGATGGAGAGCCGCCACGCCGCCGCCGCCCTTGCGCGCAAGGTCCCCCGACTGGCCGAGCTGGGGGCATACAGCGACGTCGGCACGGGCGCGGTCGCCGAGGCCCGCGGGCTGGTCGAGCAGTGGCTCGGCTCGAACGGCGAGAACACGTTCATGAAGCTGCCGAGGGGCGAGCGCGGCCGGAACGCCCGAACGGAGATCCTGGGCGGCAAGAAGGGGGAGACCGTCCTCTGGTTCTACGACTGGAGCATGTGGGGCAACGGCAACAACGGCCTCATCCTCACGGACAACCGCCTCGTCTGGAAGTGCGCCTTCCTCGACCCGGAGTCCTTCCCGTACGACCGCCTCGACCCGGAGACCATCGGCTTCGACGAGACGACGCTGGGCGCCGGGGACTCGAGCGTGGACGTCGAGGACGAGGCCATCGCCGAGGCGGTCGCGAACGTGGTGTTTCAGCTCTCCTCGCGCTGACGCCGGACGAGCAACAGCGCGAGCAGGAACAGCGGAGTCGGAGTCGTCGCCACGCCACAGGCACACCCGTCGGGCGGCTCGGAGGATGGCTCTCCGGTGTCCGGCGCCCCCGTGTCGGGAAGCTCGGTCCCCAGGCGCCGAGCGAGCTGGGCTCGGTGCAGGTCCGGCGGGTTGACCCGGTCCATGGGCTCGATCCAGACCCCGTCGGCGGTCTGGGTCGCCTCCCCCGTCGTCGGCCCGACGATGGTGGTCTGGACATGCGCCCAGTACGGTGGGATGAGCTCGCTCTCGATGCCCCAGAACGTGTTCCGCGCGCCCCCGGGCTCCCCCGCACAGAAGTTCCCACCGTTGACCAGGTCGACCTCGGCATGGATGGCCGTCCACAGGTTCTCGAACGGCGAGTCGCGGTGGTGGTCCAGGTGGATCGGCGTCTCGCTGCCCCCGATCTGGCTGAAGACGTTCCCGCTGGCCCGATGGTCCACGGTCATGTGGTGGACGAAGTACTGATCGAAGCGCAGATCGGTGTACAGCCCGTCGTGGCTCTGGGCGACGTTGAAGCCGTGGTGTCCCTGGCGACCCGTGAACGACAGCCCGGTCCCGGTCACGTTCTTGGTCAGCGTGTCGACGAGCAGCCCCGAGTCGGCGTTGACGAACTGCACGTCGCGGACCCAGGAGTCCACCACCCCGGCGTCCAGGAAGATGCCGTTGTACCCGGGCTCGTTCAGGTGGTCGGCGTACTCGACATCCGGAAAGCGCAGCGTCAGGTGCTCGATCCCGACCTCGCTCAGGGCGTCGAGCGCATGGAGCTGCGGTGACCAGCTCTCCTGCACGTCCAGCTTGAGCGGCTGAGCCAGCGTCACCTCGCCGTCCGAGATGCTCTCGATGCGGACGGGCCAGCGCACGACGAGCGGCAGCATGTAGTCGCAGTCGCCGGGCTCGTCCTGGTCGTTGTGCAGGTGCGCGCCCAGCGTCCGGTCGTCGTCGTCCGTGAGCTCGAGGACGACGAGCTGTCCCGGCGACAACAGATCCGTCGTCGAGACAGGAAGTCGCACATCGCCGCGCATCGCATCGCCGACGGTCGTGAGCTCCTCGCCGAGGCCCGGTCCGGCGATCCAGATCAGCCCACCGTTCCAGGACCACTGCGCCGCCTCTCCCCGCACGTCCGTGAGCGAGAACGGCAGGTCGAGCACGGACTCGGGCCCCACGCCGCGCAGCACGACATCCTGTCTTGCGATCGACAGGATGTCCTCGATGCGCCAGGTGCCCGCGGGGACCTCGACCACACCCCCGGCGTCCAGCGCGGCCTGGAACGCCGCGTGGTCGTCCAGGCCGTCATCCGGCACCGCGCCGTGGTCGACGACGCTGCTCGTCACCGGCTCGTCGGGCAGCTCGCGCTCCCCAGCGGCGTACCCGGCGTACGAGAAGTCCGGCAGGCGGCCCACCGGATCCCACAGCTCTCCCGACTCGCCCCACAGCTCGCTGGGAGCGGAGAACGCGGTGGCGACGAGGATCAGTCCAGCTGCCAAACCGTGACCTGAGCGCGATCCAGGTGCGCCGCGTAGAGCCGCCTGGTGCGCGGATCGTAGGTGTAGTGGGCCGGGATCATCCGAGCCTGGATGAGGGCCTGGCGCGAGAGCTCGGTCAGGTCCTTCGGGTCACAGATGACGAGCGACTCCCGGCGGTCCTTGCCGATGGCGACGCCGATCATGCGGGTCTCGTCGGCGAACACGAGCTTGTCGAACGGCGCCTGCTCGAGCGGCTCGAGCGTCTCGGCGTCCATGGCGCGGTTGCCGAGGAACACCCGACCGTTCGGGTCGTACACGAGCGCGTCCATCGGGTAGCCGCGGGACGGACCCAGGTCCGCCTGGTGAGCGTCACCCGACGCCGCCTTCGCGCCCTTGGAGCCCGAAGACCCAGGCGCCCGCTGGCCCTTCGCGCCCTTGGCCGGCTTGTCGGGCTTCGCCCCCTTGGGCGGCTTCGCGTCCTTGGGCGGCTTCTCCCCCTTCGGCGGCTTCTCACCCTTGGGCGGACGGTCCCCATCCAGCGGCGTGTACTCGCCCTTGGCCGCCTTGTCGCCCTTGGGAGGGCGCTCTCCCTTGGGCACCTTGCCTTCCTTGCCACCCTCCTTCGTGGCTCCCGCGCGCAGCTCCTGTCGACGCAGCTCGTCGCCGGTCTCGAGGTCGAGCCCCAGCACCGTCGACCGGCCCCAGGCCACCACGAGCTGGGTCGGGGTGAACGCGACCAGGCCCTCGCCGGGACCCGCGTCGCGACCCGTCGCGAACTCCTCATAGGTCTTTGTCCAGACGACGTCGCCGGTGGTCACGTCGACCACAGTGACCGTGCCGTACTGCGGGTAGACGACCGCCGCCCGGCCCGAGGCCGCGTCGTACTCCAGGTCCCCGATGGCGTCGCCGGTGCTCCGTTCGCCGGGGATGGCGATCTTGGTCTCGGCCCGCGTGTCGAGGTCCCAGATGGTGACGCCCGACTCGTAGTGCGTCGCGGCCATCAACAGGCGACGCTTCGGATCAATCGCCAGCTCGAACGGCCACAGCGGCTCGGCCACGGTCTCGAACGCGCCGTCCGCACCCCAGCGGTAGATGGCGCTGCCGCCCAGCCGCGACAGGATGTACCGGTCCTCGGTCTGGGGGTCGATGACCACACCCTCCGCCCCCGAGGCGACCTGGATCTGCCGCGAGACGAGCCCCTTCCTGGTGTCGATCTCGACCACGCTGCCGTCCCCACCCTGCCCGACCCAGGCACGCCCGCCCGCCGGGTCCGTGGCGATGTTCAGGGTCTCGTACCCGGTCTCGAGCTTGGCCCGGACGTCGCCGGATGCAAGCTCGACGAGCCAGACCTCGCCCCCCGGTCGGCCGCGCTCGAACCCCGTGTCCGCGAACGTCGCGACCACCACGTCGTCGACCACGGCCAGCCGACGCGGGGTGTCGGGGAGCGTCAGCGTGAAGCCCTTGCCGCCATCCGCCGGGATCGACGACAGCCGTCGATCGGCCACCACCACGGTCCCGTCGTTCGACACCGCCACCCGACGGGGCAGCTTCTCGGGGAACCGGTGGACCTCGCTGAGCTGACCGTCCCGGACCAGGTAGGCGGTCCCGCCCGACTGCCCGCCATCGAGCACCGCCAGCAGCTCGCCGTCGGGGCTCGCGGCGACCGCGCGCGGCTCGTTCAGACCATCGAGGGTGATGGCGCTACCGCAGCTCGGGTCGTGGCCGCTCAGGGACCGGGCCTCGGCGTCGACCACCCAGGTCAGACCCGCCGAGTCCATCGTGCAGCTGGCGGTCGGGATGCCCCGCCCGTTGCGGCCGTCGATGTCCACGCGCCCGGACAGCTCCATCGCCTCGAGGTCCACGACGCGCACCTCGTGGGCCTTGCTGTTGACCCAGGACAGGACGCCGTCGCGCGCCTGCACGTTCGCGATGTTCGAGGGGTTCGCGAGCTCGAGGTCCACGGCGTCGACGGGGTGCCCGGACTTCAGGTCCGTCGCGACCAGCCAGTTGGTCGTGATGGACGAGTGGTACAGCCGGTCCGTCTTGGCGTCGTACGCGAGCGGGAGTCCCTTCACGGCGTTGGGGACCGACACGCCCCACAGCGCCACCGACAGCTCCAGCCGCTCGACAGGGGTGGGAGCACCGGCGACGAGCGGATCGTCCGAGACCGTACCCGCGGCGGGGACGATCTTGGGGTCCGCCGAGGCCAGGGTCTCCGGCTGGACCTCGGGGCGAGCGCAGGTGCAGGCCAGCAGCGCGATGATCATCCGATCCTCCTCGTCGTGGGGATCCAGAGGAGCTCCATCCTCAGGACCTGGATGTCCTTCTTGCGCAGGCGAACGGGCCTCTCTTCGATGTCGTCGAGGAGCGCAATCTCGTCGCGCGTGATGTCCTCGATCTCCTCGGAGAGCTCCCGCATCAGGTCGTCGATCTGCACCTGCAGGTCGGTGATCTCGCGGGCCGTCTTCTCGATGCGCTGCTTCGCTGCGGTCGTGCGCGAGCGCTTGGTCGCCACCGTGGACATGGCCTTCCGGCGCCCGGTGAACATCGACAGCACCGTCTCTCCGACGTTCACCCACTCCTCGGTCTGCCGTGAGCTGAGCGCGCCGCGCTGCTCCTCGAGGCGGCGCTCGCGGTCGCGGACCCGCTTGTCGAGCGTGGCGGCCTTGGACTCGGCCCGGTCCTTCAGCTTCTCGACCTTCACGTCGATGCGGTCGTCGAGGGCGGCCCGGCAGCGACGCGTGAACTCCTCTCGGCTCTCTTCGGTCCGGCCATAGAGCCGCAGCGTCTTGTGGACGAACATGCCCGCGGTCTCCGAGCGGTACACCGCGTCGACGAGTGCGGCCTTGGCGGACTTCCACTCGCGCGCCTCGTCGAGCCAGCCGGGCACCTGCGCGAACAGCGCGTTGTCGGGAGGCTCAGCCATGAAGTCGGTGGGCTCGAGGCGCGGCCGGATGGCCTCGGTGGTCAGCTCGTCCCCCAATGGAAAGACGACCCGATGCTCGTGCTGCTCGAGCCGGAACCCGTGCCGGGCCTGCTCGAAGGTGAGCGCGAGCTCCGCATGGATGGCGGACCGCAGGACCAGCCGCCCATCCTCACGCGCGGGCTCGGCATACGGGCCGAACGCCTCGGCCAGGCGGGCCGAGAACACCACCCGCGGATCCAGCGTGCGCTGCTCGCACTCGATGGGAGGCGCGTCGTCCGGAAGCGCCTGGGCGGCAGGGGTCTCGGGCTTCACCGCGGGCGGCTCGCGCTCGATGGGGATGTGGAGGGCCGAGAGCTCATGTCGCGTGAGCGGGCCCCGCAGGTAGCAGTGCGCGAAGCGTGTGTGGAACACATCGTGGCCACCCTTCGCCCTCGCCAACAGGAACTGCCGCTTGTCGAGGGCCTGGATGGTGTCCTCGACCGTGGGGTCGGGGAGCCCCTTGACCAGCCGCTTCCGGTCCTGCTCGGTCCGCAGCCGGCCGATGGCCCAGAGACCCGAGTTGGACAGCGCCTTGTAGTCCAGATCGACAGGGTTCTGGGTGGACAGGACGACCCCCAGCCCGACCGCGCGAGCCTGCTTCATCAGCGTCAGGATCGGGCCCTTCGTCGGCGGGTTCGCCGGATGCGGTGGCAGGTAGCCGGCCGCCTCGTCGAGGAAGACGACGGCACGCAGCCTCTCGGTCCCCGGCTGCGTCCGGGACCACGCCAGGACCCGGCCCAGCAACAGCGACGTGAAGAAGTGCCGCTCGCCCTCGGACAGATGCGCTGTCGAGAACACATGGACTGGCGTCGAGCCGGGTGCCGGAGTCAGCATCTCATCGATGTCGAGAACGGCACCCCGCGTCCACGCCGCGAAGCTGGGCGCCGCGATGACGCCGTTGAACGCCATCGCGAGCTTCATCCGGTCGTCCGGCGGGAAGAACCGATCGGTCGGGAACACCCCCACCTTCTCGAAGGGCGGGTCGACGAGGCCGGTGATCAGCCCCTCGAGGTCCAGGTCCTCGCCCCGGCTCCAGGTCCCCTCGATCAGCGTCGAGAGCACGATGTGGGCTGGGTCCCGCACGGGGTCAGAGGACTTCCCGACGAGGCTCAGTAGACCGCTGACCGTGTCCGAGACCAGACCGCGCAGCGCCTCGCCGTCCGCCAGCTGGGCGGCGCTCGGGCGCGCCAGGGCGCCCAACAGGTCGACGGGCTCGGCCGCCTCGCTGCCCGGGGTGTACAGGCGCAGGTCCAGTCGACCTTTCAGGGCGCGTACACGAGCCGATCCGTCCGGTCCGAGGCCCTTGCTCCAGCGGGCGGCGAGCACCGCCGGGTCCTGGCCGTCGGCCCACGGCGCGAAGTCCTCGGCCGCCAGATCGGGGAAGAGGAGCCCCAGGTTCCCCAGGTCGCCCTTCGGGTCGATGGCGATGACGGGCACGCCTGCAGCCACGAGTTCTTCGAGCAATACGAGACCCAGACCGGTCTTGCCGCTGCCCGTCATTCCGACGATGACGGCGTGCGTGCGGAGGTCCTTCGGTCGGATCGTCAGGTCGCCTTCGGCGGTTCGTCCAAGATGCATGCCCAGAGCATGTCAGAGGCGCCGTCAGAAGGTGACCTGGACTCCCCAGTGCGGCGCGACGATCCAGCCCTGTTGACTGTGCTCCTCGCCGAAGGCCTCGAGCGAACCGCGCGTGTGCACGACCGTCAGCTCCCCAGCGAGGTGGATCCAGCGATACCCGACGGACCCGCCGGCGAAGCCACCCGCGTACAGCAAGCGACCGGTCGACGTCTCCGCGCCGAGCCCGACGAGCGTGCCGTCGAGCTCCCAGCTGTAGGGCGAGACCTGGACCTTGGGGCCCCACCAGACCCGGCCCCACTCCGCGAACTCCCGACCGACGGTCAGCGTCCCGGCGAGGTCGTAGCGGCGCAGCTCGCTCACGCGGATGGCCTTGTTGGCCCAGTTGAAGATCCCCAGCCAGGCCCCACCCGTGGCCAGGCCTCCGCGAACGCCGACCGCCATGTGCCAGGGGCCGGGGGCTCCCGCTCGATACAGCGGGATGCGCTTGCGCATGCCCAGGGTGTAGCTGCCGTTTCCGACGCGTGCGTTCGCCTCGAAGCCGCGTCCCAGGCCGATGTTCCCGTCGATGAACGTGCCGTAGCCCGGCCCCGACAGCGCGACGGCGGCCATGCCCCCGACCAGGACCTCACGCTCCTCGGCCGTCAGCTGGTCGCTCTCGTCGATCTGGCCGACGAGCTCCTTCGCCGGGTCGATGGCCTCGCGCACCGCTGCGCTGGGGATGACCACCGAGTTGATCTCGGAGACCTCGATCTCTCCACCCCGAAGCACGCGGGCACCCCGCATCTCGGCGAGGTTGATCGCGCAGCCCAGCGTCAACAGCAGCATCAGATGTGCTCCCCGAGCGGCGCGTTCGCAGGCGGCGTCAGGCGCAGCGGGAGATGCACCGGCAGCCCGTCCACGCGGACCTCCAGCGCCACGTTCAGGTGCTCCTGGCGCCTCAGATCCCGGCCGTACTGGTGCGAGCGGACGTCGATGATGGCCGCCTCGCCGGGATCGATGACGACCGACTCCCCCGCCCGCTGCTTGCCGAAGACCAGGAACGGGTGGTCCAGCCCCTCGCCGTCGGCCAGCACCGCTACCCACTCCGCGCCGTCTGGGAGGCCGAGCCGTCCCGAGTCCAGCGCAACGGTCTTCGAGGTCGTCGAGTCGTTCCGAAGCGCGAACTGGAGCTTCGCGTCCTTCTGCTGGATGCGCGCGTCCACGACCTCGACGGTCAGCGGAGCGACGGACGTCGGGCCCGCCTCGAAGTCCCACGTGCGCTTCATCGCGCACCCCAGAAGCAGCCAGACCATGACGGAACGCTACACTTTGGCCACGTGTCCCGCTCGCTCGTCCGCCTTCTGCTCGTCGCGGGAATCGCTGTCGGGATCGTCGTCCTGCTGTGGCAGCGCGACGTCGTCGACCCTCTCAGGCCGTTGTACGCGGTCGACGCCGCCCCGAACGGCACCCGGATTCTCGTCGTGCTGGACACGGTTCGCGCCGACCATCTGTCGGCCTGCGGCTACGAGCGCCCGACGTCGCCGGTCCTCGAGAGCCTGGCCACCGAGGCCGCCCTGACCTGCTCGGCCATCGCCCCGGGCAGCTGGACCCTTCCCTCGCACGCGAGCTTCTTCTCGAACCGGGACCTGCCCGACCATGGCGCACACTCGGTCGTCGGCGGCGATGAGATGGGCCTGGCGACCGCCGAGACCGTTCGACCTCTGGGGCCGACGCTCCCCACGCTCGCCGAGCGGTTCGGCGAGCGGGGCTACCAGACGCTGTCGGTCAGCGGCAACCCGGTGGTGAGTCCGGACAGTGGGCTGACCCGGGGCTTCGACGCGGTCCGCCATCCCGAGCTGTTCGGCGAGCAGTTCGGCGCACAGCAGGTCGAGGCCGTCCGCGACGCCCTGAGGTACGACACCGTCGACGACCAGCCGCTGTTCCTGTTCGTGAACATCGCGGACGCCCACATGCCCTGGTGGGAGGTGCCGTCAGGCCTGGACTGGGTGCCAGCCCGCGACGCCCTGTCCTGGTCGGGCAACACGTTCTGGGCGGACTTCTTCTCCGGAGCTCTGGCCGGCGACGAAAAGACGGCCTTCCTGGCGCACCTGACCGACGTCTACGACTACGGCGTGTACCGCTCGGACGAGACGCTCGGCCAGGTCCTGGACGTGGTCCGCGAGTACGGCTGGTGGACCGAGGACACACGCCTGGTGGTGACCAGCGACCACGGGGAGTTTCTGGGCGAGCACGACCTGATCGACCACGGCCACTACGTCTACGAGGAGAACACAGGCGTGCCGGTCCTGGTCTCCCCTCCCGTGGAGCTGCCCGAGGACCCCGTCTCGGCGCGCATCGTGCACGACCTGGTGCTCGAGGGGAGCGTGACCACGGCGCCGGCCCTGTCAGCGGCCCTCCCGCACACCGCACGCTTCGAGCGCAGCGGCGCGTTCGGCAAGACGACCGCTGGGGAGTGGACCGACGACGGCCGAGTGCTGTGGGACGCCGACGACGGTTTCGACGGCGAGCCGAGTGAGACGCTCGAGGAGTACGTCCTGCGCGTGCGCGCCTCGGGCGTGGCCACCGGCGAGCTGGACCCGGACCTGGCCGAGGCGCTGCGAGCCGCTGGCTACATGGACTGATCGACGGGCACCGCGAACTGGATCGGATCGGCCCGGTCGTTCACGGCGTCGACGAAGCCCACCAGCTCCCACACCGTCGTCCCATCGTCCGCGACCTGGGTCACTCGAACCTCAGGGTACAGGTCCGAGCGGCGTGCCCCGCCCGAGCCGATCAGCAGGTCGGCGCCGACCGTCCGGACGCTCCCGTGGGTCTCGTAGACGCCACCCGTGGTGTGGCTCACGGACTCGTACAGCCCGTCGTCGCGCACGTCGTAGCGAACGGCCCGGGACTCGTCCTCGCCGAAGTTGTCATAGAGCGTGAGCTGGTCGCCGGTCATCTCGGCCGCGTGCTGGCCCCAGAACGCCGGACCGTCCCGAACGCTACCGTCGCCGAACTCGCGCAGGATCTCGCCGGTCTCCCGGTCGATGAGCAGGACCGCAGACTGATGCCGCATCGAGATGAGCACGTCGCCGTCGTCGTTCCGCGTCAGCGAGTTCGCGTGGGTCCAGTCGACGAAGCCGAACATGTCCCAGTTCCGCCCCGTGAACGCGGTGGGGTTGTGCTGGACGTCCATGTGGTCGAACGCCGACCAGCTCCAGACGATGTCGCCGTTGTCATCGAGCTCGAGGATGACGTCTCCCACGACCTCGACCTGCTCACCAAAGCCCTCGACGTCATGGACCTGGACCTCGCGCGACAGGACCAGCACGTTGCCGTCCTCGAGCGGCTCGAAGTCGTGGTGCACGACGTCGGGCGACAGCAGCGTGCCCAGATGGTCACCGGCAAGTCCGTACCGGGTCAGCTCGGACCCATCGACGATCCAGACCTCGTCGCCGATGAAGCGCCCGAAGTGCTCCTCGGCCGGCCCGGCAGGCGCATTCAGGTACCAGACGACCTCGCCCTTCCGATCCACGGCGAACAGGTACGGGACGCCGTCGAGGTTCGGCTGGTTGGCTCCACGCGTCAGGCCGAAGACAACGGCCACGCCGTCATCAGGACCCACCAGGGGGACCACGATCTCGTGTGCCGGTGACTCGAACGGGAGCGAGCCGGTGGTCCACTCGGTCCACGCGGTCTGCGCCAGGCCATCGTCGGTCTCGACGTGACCCCGCACGCGGTAGGTCGTGTCCGCACGCAGCCCCAGCAGCGCGCGGTCGCCCGACGAGGAGTCCGTGCGGCGCAGCGACACGTCGGTCGCCTCGAACTCCAAGGACCAGGGCCGGTCGTCGTCCAGCGTGGCGAACGGCGCCAGCACCGACGCCGGATTCTCGGTCAGCATGAGGTCGGGCACGGCAGACCAGCCAGCGGGCTCCTCAAGCCCACCCACGTCCGCCGTCGAGGTCGGAGGGGCGCAGGCGAGGAGGGCGAAGAGCACGGTCTCAAGACATACCCCAAGCCGTGGGCATCTCCACGAATTCTCCAAATACTCCGATACTCTTGACCGGAATCAGACCGTCAGACGCCGATGGCATCCAGCTGGGCGACGACGTCCTTGGCCGGGACGACCGACTTGAAGGTCACCACACGGCCTCCGAACTTCCCGAGGCCCTGCTTGGCCCCCTCCATCTTCGTGCTCACGGCCAGGATCAAGTTCCCGGGCCCGTGCGCCTCGATCAGCTTGAGCCGCCGCGCCAGCCAGTCCTTCCGCCAGAAGCCGACGACCTCGAGGTGGGCCACGCGGTGTCCGTTCTTGAACGTGAAGCTTGGACAGATGACGCCCTCGCCGCCGAGGTCGAGCACGGCGGGAGCGGCGATCTCCCAGTCGGTGTCGAGGGCCTCGAAGCGCTCGACGAACCACTCCTCGGTCTTGGAGCGCCAGGCGCCGCGATCCTTGTAGTGGGACGTCAGGCCCAGGCTGGAGTCCAACGCCAGCGACTTCCGCAGCCGGCGCTTGGTCCAGCGCACCTCGGCCTCGAGCGTCCAGTGCTTCTGGAGCAGCAGCGCCGGGAACCAGTTCGCCAGGGCCATGCCGTAGCGGGTGTTCAGGCGGAGGAGCGACGCGGGCCCGTCGAGCACGAGCTCCACGCCATCGTCGATCGGTCGCACCCGGTACATCAGCTGGTGGAACCGCACGTGCCGGAACAGCTGCCGCAGTCGAGCCGGCGTCGGCTTCTGGACGCGGACCGTGACCTGCGTGGCCTTGATCAGGCACGACTGCACGAGCGACACGTTGTAGCGATGGACGAGCCACGGCGCGTCGGGCACACCGACCTTGGCGATCTGCTGCTCCTCCTTCCGGTCCGCGAACAGCAGCCGGCGCAGGTCCTCGGGGGTCGAGTCCAGCTCCTGGGCGACCTGCGCGTAGACCTCGGCGGCGTGGGCCCGCGAGGGGGCCTTGCCGCAGAGCGTGAACAGCCGCTCGCGAAGCTCACCCGGGGGCATGGGGGCGTCGGTCACGAACTCCGACTTGTCGCCGAGGAGCTTGGCCATCCCACGCCAGATCTTGTGGTCCGTCGCATCACCGACGAGCTCGCCGACCTCGGCCGCCAGCTCCTGGCGCGTGAGGCCCTGGTCGACCCCACGCAGGTACAGGTCCAGCAGCTCGGTCGCGCGGCCCAGGATGCGGTCGTCGTGCTTCACGAAGCCGGGCTTCAGGCCGTCCTTCGTGTTGCGAACGCGGACGAGATCACCGGTAAGCATCGTGCTCGTTCCGTCGCTCGGAGTGTCGGACCTCAGAGGTCCCGTCGGTCACCAGCTCGTACAGCACCGCCGACTTCCCGGCCTTGGGGCGGAGGATGCGGCCCAGGCGCTGGACGTGCTCGCGGACGGTGCTCGTGCCCGAGAGCACGACGCCGACCTGGGCCTCGGGGATGTCGACGCCTTCGTTCAGCACCCGGCTGGTGGCGATGCACGTGAAGTCGCCGCGCGAGAAGCCTGCGAGGATGCGCTTGCGCTCTTCCCCGGGCGTCCGGTGCGTGATGCAGGGCACCAGGAAGTCGCGGCAGATGCTGTAGACCGTGGCGTTGTCGTTCGTGAAGACGATGCAGCGCTGGCCCGGATGCGAGGCCAGGATCTGCTCGAGCGCGTCGAGCTTCGCCGGGGTCGCATGCATGAGCTTGCGGGCCTCGCGATGGGCCTTCAACGCGCCCCGTCCCTGCTTGCTCCGGCTGGCCTCGATGAGGAACCGCGACCAGCCGTTCGGCCCACCGAGACGGATGCCCTTCGCCGCGATGAAGCCGCGGTAGCGGGCCATGTTGGCGCCGTACGCCTCACGATCCGCGGCCCCCAGCTCGACCAGCACGCGCTCGACGGTGTAGTCAGCGAGAACGGCGCCGGAGAGGTCGCGGATGCCCTTCTCGTACACGACCGGGCCGACCAGGCGGTCGAGGCGGTGGTGCAGCCCGTCGGGCCGCTCCACGGTCGCCGAGAGCCCCAGGCGGTACGGGGCGATGAGCATCTCGGCCACCTGGGAGTAGGCCCCCGACGGCAGATGGTGGACCTCGTCGAAAACCACCAGGCCGAAGCGGTCGCCGTAGCGCTCCATGTGCAGGTACGCGGAGTCATACGTGCTGACGGTCACCGGCTCGAGCTGGTGCTGCCCGCCGCCGAGCGCCCCGACGTCGATCCCGAACGCCTTCGACAGGTTCACCTGCCACTGGTTCACGAGGTCGATGGTCGGCGCCACGACGAGCGTGGGCCGCTGAGTGTCCTGCATGCAGAGCTCGGCCACGAAGCTCTTCCCCGAGCCGGTCGGCAAGCCGACCACGCCTCGACGACCCGCGTCCCGCCAGATCGCCAGGGCTTCGGCCTGGTAGTCGCGAGGGGTCTTGTCGGTCCGGTGCCCCAGCTCGAGCGGCGCCCACCCCTTGGCGTCGTCCTGGTACGGCGTCCTGGCGCGATGGAGGCCCAGCACCGTCTCGTAGTAGAGGCAGCCCTCGCCACGGGGCCGGCGGACGCGGTCGTCCCACACGAAGCCCGCGGGCATGTCGTCACGATCGACGCCGTCCAGCAGCAGCGTTCCCCGATCCCAGCGCACGACGACCATGTCCGTCTGTCACCCGCGGGATCCGCGCCGTCGACGAGAATATGAGGGGGGAGGGTAAAAACTGACCGGGCGGCGGGCGACGTTGCCCCATGCCAGTCAGCGCCCTCTTCGTCTCACTGCTCCGCTGCCTCGCACGGCACCTCGGTGCCCAGCGCACACTCGGTCGGCACGCCTTCCTCCCAGCAGTACGTCGTGCAGTGGTCGAAGCCGTCCCGCGCGTCGTTCGGTCGGAAGACCTCGATCGGAGCCGTCGTCTCCTCGGTGTCCGGGTCGTAGTCCAGGTTCCCGCTCGCGCCGAGCACGTCGATGCTCGAGCCAGCCTCGAAGCTGGCCTTGACCTCGTTCCAGCGGGTCGGCCGGATCTCGGTCTCGGTGCCCGAGCTGATGTTCCGCAGGCCGCGAGCCATGCCGACGCCGTAGATCTCCCCCTCGTCGTAGTGGCTCCACGCCGTGCCGTAGATGGCGAGCCACGAGGCGTCGTAGCTGTACGCCGTGTACACGGAGTCGTCGGCGCTGTCCCCGGGGTACGCCGCGGCGTAAGCGATCGAGAACGCGTCGTAGACGAGACCGCTCGGGACGCTGGGGCGGGTGCCGCGGACGTAGGAGAAGACCTCGTCGGGGGGACCCTCGAAGATCTGTTCGTCGGCGGCTCCATCGGCCAGGAAGATGGTGACCTCGCCGGTCACGAAGGGGCTGTCCGTGAGGCTGGCCGCACCATCGAGGAACGCGACGATGTCCGTCAGCTCGCTGCTGATGAAGAAGACCTCCTCGGGCGGGAGCTCCTGGTTCACCAGCGTCGCCAGGCCGTCACTCATCTCACCCGACGTGGAGAACTCGACGCCGACGGCGTTCTCGGGCCCCTCTGTGAAGCTCGCGAGGAAGACCTCGGCCAGGCCCTCGCCGTAGGGGCCCGACTGGTACATGACCGCGACGTCCTTGAGCCGCCGTGCGCGCATGTCGGCCGCGACGGCGACACCCTGCAGGGAGTCGGGCGGCGCCGTTCGCCACAGGGTCCCCGGGTCCTCGTCGGACTTGGTCAGGCCGTCGATGGTCTGGAGCGCGGGGCTCGTGGCCGACGGACTGATGATCAGGACGCCCGCGTCGGCGGTGGCGTTGTAGACCTCCTGCGTCTGGGACGACGTGGCCGGGCCGATGATGCCGCTCACGCCGGCGACGTCGACGAGCCACTGGGAGACTGCACGGGCCGAGCTCGGGTAGTCGAGGGCGTCGAGCGCCGGTTCTTCCTCGTACGTGCACTCGATCAGCCCGTACTCGGTGTCCTGCAGGCCGCCTTCCTCGTTGACCTGCATGAACGGAAGGCGAACGGACTGGATCTCGGCGATGTCGGCGGAGTGGTCGAACATCGAGCCCAGCAGGATGTGATCGCCGTAGAGCTCCGGCCGGATGAACAGGTCTTCCGGCTCGGTGGACGTGCAGCGCACATGGACCTCACCCGCCTGGCAGAAGCCGGCCTCGCCACACGTGGAGAGCAGGCCGAAGGCGTCCCGACAGACGCTCGCGTCTTCGCACTCGACGCTGTCGAACGTCGTGAACGAGCACCCAGCCAGCCAGAACAGCATCTAGAAGGTGCCCCCGAGCAGCACACCGCCCGGCGTGGGCTGGATACGCATCGAGTCGTCGATGACCCAGACCACCACACCACCGGCCGCGGCAGCCGTGCCGACGCCCCAGGCGATGTCCGCGATCAGCGCGCTCCTGGTGTTCCGCTGCACGAGCGCCTCGGCCTCACTCGGACACAGGCCACTGATGCACATCGTCTCGAGCTCGGCCCCAGCGCTGCGCGAACGCACGCCGAAGACGGTGCCGGTGCCCAGAGCCACCGCTCCCGCACCGATGAGCCCGATGGGGAGAAGGTCCACATCTCGCGACGTCCCGGAGCCCGCTGGCACCGTCGTCGTGGACGCGGTCTGGCCGGACTCCTCCATGCGTCGCTCGATGCTCCGAAGGCGTCGGTCGAGCACGTCGCGCTCGGATGCCGGCGCCAGCGCCCGGTACTCGGCCAGGGTGTCGAGGGCGGCCTCGTAGTCGCCCAGTCGTTCCTGGGCGTTGGCGATGTTGTAGAGCAGCGCGTGGCGCTCGGACAGGCGGTAGGCCTCGTCCCAGGCGACGATGGCCTCCTCGTACCGGCCCTCCTCGTACAGAGCAGCGCCGTTCTCGTAGAGTTCGCGCGCGCGGGCGTCCGGGTCCACGTCCTGTGCGAACGCGCTCCCGGACAGGAGCAGGTAGAGAGAGATCACTTCGACCAGGGGTCCTTCAGGTCCGAGCCCGGTCCGACGCTACCCCAGTCCTCATCGTCCTTGGGCTCCTCGGCGGTCCCCTGCGGCTCGGTCTTCGTCTCGACGGGCTCCTCGACGACTTCGACCTCCGGCTCGGGCTCTTCCACCGGCTCGACGACAGGGTCCGGCTCGACGGGCACCACGCGGCGCGTCGACGTGGACCGCGTGGGCCGCACCTTCACCGGCGCGACCTCGACCGGAGCCTCCACCGGGACCTCGACGGGCACCTCGACGGGGACCACCACGGGCTCGGGCACGGCCACCGCCTCGACGACCTCGGGCACGTCGGCCTTCTCATCGAGCGCCAGCCACACGCCTGCACCCAGCGCTGCCAGCGCGCCCAGGCCGAGCAGCATGACGACCAGCAGGCCGATCAGGAAGCTCCGAACCGGGCGACCCACGGCGCTGGTCTCGATGTTCAGCGTCGGACTGCTCGGAGCGTCGACGACGGGAGCAGCCGTCGGGACAGGCGAGAGCATCCCGGGGGCTGTCAGCGACGCGCTGTCCTCGAGGGAGAACGGGACGTCGAGGCGGCCCTCGCTGAGCCGCCACTGGATCGGCTGGGGAAGCGTGCCGCAGATCTCGTGGGAGGCCACGCGCAGGGCGGTGTCCAGGTCCTGCATCGTCGCGAACCGCTCGGCGGGGTCCTTCTCGAGGCACCGCATCACGATCCACTCGAGACAGGACGCCACCGGCACGTTCGGAGCGACCCGCGCGAACGTCGGGGGTGGCGCGTGAAGGTGGGCGTTCAGCACGGCCAGCGGGTTCTCGCGCTTGAAGGGCAAGACCCGCGTCAGCATGGCGTAGAGCACCACGCCCAGCGCATACACGTCGGTGGCGGGCGTGACCGGCACCCCGGAGATCTGCTCGGGCGCCATGTACGCCGGCGAGCCCAGCACGTTCCCAGCGCGGGTCACGTGGGACTCCGAGTCCATCGCCTTCACCAGGCCGAAGTCGAGCACCTTCACGAACTCTTCGCCGCCGTGGGCCGCCAGGAAGATGTTCGCCGGCTTCAGGTCGCGATGGATCACGCCCTGCCCGTGGGCCTGCGCGAGCGACTTGCCAATCTGCCGAGCGATGTGGATCGCCCGCTCGGCCGGCAGCGGGCCGTCGTTCCGGATGGCGTCGTTCAGCGTCCGACCGCGCAGGAACTCCATCGCGATGAAGTACACGCCGGCGTCCGCGCCGTAGTCGAAGATCCGGACGGTGTTGGGGTGGGACAGACGCGCACAGACGCTGGCTTCGCGGAAGAACCGCTCCTGGAACGACTCGTCCGGGACGCCGCCGTCGACATGGAGGATCTTGAGCGCCACCTCGCGCCCGAGCGGAGCCTGCTCAGCCCGGTAGATCCGCCCCATGCCGCCCTTGGCGACCAGCTCGAGGATGCGGAACCGTCCGCCCAGGACCCGCCCGATGAGGGGGTCGAGATCCGAGAGCGGAGTCGCGCTGTCCTGATCGATGAGGGCCTCGGTGCGTGCCGAACCTCCCCAGTGTACCGCCTCGCAGGCCAGTCATCGCCGGTCGTCTGTATGCAAACGACAACACCGACCGAGCTGCGGTCGAGAGCCCAGACAGAGAACACCCCGCCCGGAAACCATTCCCGGGCGGGGTGGGTAAACGTCGAAGGAGAGCAAGGACCCGTCTCCAGGTCCAGTGGGCACCGAATCACTGCCGTCGAGGGGGAATTCCCCCGACGGGATCGCCAGGGGTTTCCTGGCGCCTGCCGACCTTCGCCGCCTGGCAAACCCCTATAGAGCAAGGCGTGTGCCAAGTTGAAAACCGAGTGATTCCAGGTGGTTGAAAATTCCAACACTGCGACTCGAATGTCGCAAAAAGGGATCCCTGTACCCCACTTTGTGTCGGGATTTTCATACAGATCGTCCTCAGCCGTCGAGTCCGCGGACCTCCCCCGCGAGCTGGCGGGTCAGCGAGAGCAGGGCCGCGACGCCGTCGTCGACGTGCGGCTCCTTGTCCACCGGGTTGTACCAGCGGAAGTAGTCCTTCCACGTCGCCGGGCCGCGGATGCCGCTCCGGGTCAGCTCGATCAAGAAGCTGTCCGCCCCGTGGACCCCGTAGAAGTGGTCGATCTCGCAGCCCAGCGCCCGGAACCAGCGGACGAAGTGGTTGAGCTGGATGACGCGGTAGGGACGGTTCGGCATCGCCTCGGCCATCTCCGACGCCATCGCCTTCAGGCGTGCGTCGTCCGGCGTCGGCTCGTACACGCCGCCCCACGGGATCTCGACGTACCCACCGAAGGCGTGCAGCGAGACGAACGCATCGGGCGGGACGTCGACCGCCCAGGCATCCACCGCCTGTGTCTCCGGCTGGGAGAGAGGCTCGGGCGACGAGTAGTAGTACTTCTTGCTGAACGGCAGCCGCGACCAGATGACATCGGACTCGCGATGCACGGCCCAGTCCCGGTTCAGATCGACGCCGTTCGCGTTCGCCCGCCGGTACGTGTCGACCTGGTCGTTGAGCAGATCCTGCTCGGCCCGCCAGCGCCCATCCGGGTTGACGATGGGGATGACCGTCACCGCGACGCCAGGCGGCGGCGTCGGCACGATCTCCTCGAGGTAGGCGACCGCGACCTCGGCGCCGATCCACTCCAACGCATGCAGCTGGGCGATGACCAGGAGCTCCCGCTCGGCTTCGACCGTGGGGTCCACCACCCGGAAGCCCCAGATGGCTCGCTTCTCGACCGATCGGCCGACGACGAAGGGCTCGATGTGGCCGGGGTGCTCGTCGACGAGGGCGTCCACACGAAGCCACAGCTCCGAGCTGAAGTCCCAGCCGGCCGCGCGCTCGGGGTGCTCTTCCGGGGGGGCCTGCCGCTCGGCGAAGGCCGAGAAGCCGCCGTCCGGCGTCTTGCCCAGAGCCAGCCCCGCCAGGAGCCACATCACTTCGACCACTCGGGGTGGCGGGACCACAGCGGGCAGGCGGCTACGGCCCGATCGGCCTCTCGGCTCGTGCCGCTCACCAGTGCCGAGCCATCGGCTCGTGTCACCACGACGACCAGCCCATCCGACGTCAAGTGCGCTTCGCACACCCCGCCTGCGGGGTGGGTCTCCTCGAGCCCGCGCAGGCCGTCCGGGCCGTAGACCTCGAGCCAGCCATCCGCAGCGACCCGCTCGAGCTGGCCGTTCGACTCGAACGTCTCGGTCGTCACGAGCCGGTCCATGGCGTCGAACGTCTTCCGCTCGCGCACCACGCCCTCGCCGTCCAGCGCAGGCACGCGCAGCGCCCCCTCCACCAGGACGGTCGGCGTCACCTCGCGCCCGACGAAGGTCATGGTCTCGCGGTCGTAGGACTCGAAGCCATGGCGCGGCCGGTCGATGACCCGAACGGTCAGCTCGTGCTTCCCGCCGTCGTCCTGCGGCTCGATGCACCTCAGCTGCAGCTCCCCGCCGCTGCAGCGAACGCTCCCGTCGGACCGGAACTCCTCGCTCTCGGAGACGTACGACCGGTTCCCGGAGTACGGCCCGTGATCCCAGACCTCGATGCGAGCCTCGCTGCCGTCCGGCCGGTAGTGGACCCAGGAGCCCCAGCGGCCGACATGCTCCTTGAACTCGCCCTCGGCGACCCGAACGTCTCCCTCGTACAGGACCAGCCAGAGCATCTTGCGCTCCCACTCCCACGTCTCGGTCTCGCGGAGCCGCCCCTGGGCGTCGAAGACACGGACCTCGCCGACCCGGTTCTTCGTCCACTCCTGTTCCTTCCAGATCGTCCCGTCCTCGCGCCACTCGTTCCAGGCGCCGACGCGACTGTGCTCGTCACCGTCTCCCTCGACGATGAGCTGCCCGTTCGGGGCCCACGCCTGGTAGTGCTTGTCGCCGGTGCGCTCGTGCAGCACCGCAACGACCCCGTTCTCATGGTGCGTCCGGTCCTGGATGTGCTGCTTGTGACCCCGCACCTCGAGCACCCCGTCCGGACGAGCCTCGGTGAGCTCGCCCCCCTCCATCCGACGGTCCGGCGGCACCATCTCGAGCACGTGGACGGTCACGCTCTTGGGCACCTCGCCCTCGACATGCCAGCTGCGGACACGCTCCCAGCGCCCGTCGGTCCACGTCTCCGTCCGCCAGTCCTGGTCGATGAAGTAGCGCTGCTCGCCCACCGGCTGACCGTGCTCGAAGTGCATCCACGTGTGCGGCTCGAGGTCGCCGTAGTCCCAGAGCCGCTGCTCGCCGTGGAACTCGCCCGCCGAGAACTCCAGGTCGTACTGCATCTCGCCGCCGCTGTGCCAGGCCTGCTGCGGTCCGTCCAGCTGCCCATCGACGTAGTTGTGGCGCCGCTCGATGGTGTCCTCGTCGTGCCGCACGAGCTGCGGGCCATGAGGCACGCCGTCGACGTAGGCGAGCTCGATCCGCGCCCAGGGCTCGTCCCGGCCGCCCGCGTACTCGACCACCGCGCCGTGGACCTTGCCGGCCTGGTAGTGCGTCTCCGTCTGCAGGGTGCCGTTCCAGTCCCAGGTCGCGACCCGGCCATGCAGATCGCCAGAGGCGAACTCCTCGAGGCGGGTGCGTTCCCCGTCCTGGTGGAACCACTCCTTCTTGACCAGGGTCTCGTCGGTCTTCTCGCCGTCCCAGGTCCAGCGCTCCTGGACGCTCTGGTCGGCATAGGTGCGCCGGTCCTCGGTCACGAGGCCAGCGATCGAGACGCTCACGAACAGCAACATGCGCTGCGTCTAACGCCCGTCAGCGGAACATCGCCGCCATCTCGTCTCCGCGCTCCGCGCCGATCGCGA
The DNA here is from genome assembly GCA_024228935.1 of Pseudomonadota bacterium. Taxonomy (GTDB): domain Bacteria; phylum Myxococcota_A; class UBA796; order UBA796; family CAJQPC01; genus JAAESX01. Next base: position 77,897 of record JAAESX010000131.1, on the reverse strand, counting down.
GCGCTTCGGCGACTCGACTCTCGGCGTTCGACCCGAACCGACTGCGCGCCTCGGTCATGACCTTCTCCATGCCCTCGTCCCCCTCGAGGTGGCGGACCAGCTGGACCGAGACCGGGCAGCCCTCGCCGTCGTGGTGCCCGACGATGGCCTGGGACAGCGCCTGGGGGAACTCCCAGTCGACCGCGAGCCAGCCCGCGACCTCGGGGTGATCCCAGCCGAAGGTGTCGCGCTCGGCCGCGTCCAGCTCAACACCCGAGCAGCTCATCAGGACCTTGCTGTAGTCCGAGCGGCTGTTCGCCAGGAGCGGGATGGCCATGTCCTGGAGCAGCCCCGCCGTGAAGCTGGTCATCCGATGCCGGGGCTCGAGCAGATCGGCGAGCGCCTTGGCGGTGGCGGCCCGGCGAGCCGAAGTGCGCCAGAACTGCGCCGGAGCGAACCCGGGCACCGGCGTGTTGGGCAGCGCCGAGCGCACGGCCACCCCCAACACCAAGCTCTCCATCGGCCCCCGACCGAGCAGGTTCACCGCATGTCCGATGTCGGTGGCCGGCCGCCGCAGCCCGAAGGACGCGCTGTTGACCATCTTCAGCGCACGCTGGGACAGCCCCGGGTCCATCGCGAGCACACGGGCGATCTCCGCGGTGTCGCCCGTCGGATCCCGCAGCATCCGCAGCAGCCGCGTCGTGATCGCAGGGAACGAGGGCAGGTCCTGGGTTCCCAGTGTTTCCCGTAGCTTCTGCTTCGGATCGAACATCCGCTTGAGCGCACCGAACATGTCCTGGCCCTCCTGATCCCCTTGTCTGTTCGGACCCGGATCGTCCGACCTGAAGCCGTTGTGAAAGGCCCCGTGCCGACAAGGCCCGCCGTAATCTGGGAAGCTCTCGGTCGAGGTGACGATGCGCAAGAGAGAACAGCGCGTTCAGGTCCAAGCACGGGTCGCGTTCCGCCAGTCGCCGAGCGCCGGCAGCTGGACGGTCGTGGACGCGTCCGGCACGGGACTCTGCGCCGTCGGCGACGTCGAGTGGCTGGATCTCAGCGCCCCCATCGAGGTCTTCATCGAGGACGGCACTCGGTCCATCCGCGCGCGCCTCATGAACAGCTGGGTCCGCAGCACCGAAGGCGAGACCGCTCACGGGTGGCGGATCCTGGGCCTGGTCCCGGACGAGCTCAGCGACCTGCTGGCGCTGCTCGACGACGCCGGCGAGGACTGGGACACGATCGAGCGTCCATCCGGCGAGGAGTGACCTACTCGCCTCGGGTCGACATCTTCGTGGCGAAGATGGACAGCAGCCCGCCGAGCATGAAGTAGCCGATGACCACCTGGACCATCACCGCGACCTGCCCCCCCAGCGTGGTCGGGAGCGCGTCGCCGTAGCCGAGCGTCGTGAGCGTCACGACCGAGAAGTAGAGCGGGCTGAGCACCGTCTCGTTGTCCCCGTACGCGATGGGCAGCTGGCTGTAGATGAACGCCCAGGTCACCGCGATCAGTGCGGTCCAGGCGGCCCACCGCCCGACGCTGCGCCCGCAGTCCGAGGTCGCCTTCCAGGCCGCGTACAGGATCGCGTTGCCCCGGCTCTGCTTCTGGAACTCGTCCAGGTAGTTCTGGTCGATGATCTCACGCCGCAACAGATAGGCACCGTTGAAGTCTGCGTGACGGACGTCGGCACCGATCCAGTCGGCGGTCGTGTAGTCCCGAACGCCCCGAAGCCGTGCCTCGCGCAGATCTGCTCGCGTGAAGCAGGTGTCGCGGACGCAGGCGTCCTCGAGGTCCGTGTCCCGCAGATCCGCCCGGGACAGATCGGCCTGCTCCAGGTCCGCACCCCGAAACCGGGCTCGCTGGAACGAGGCCCCCATGGCGGCCACCGCGTGGCAGCGCGCCTCGGTGAAGCTCGCCTCGTCGAAGCAGCCGTCGCTGAGCTCGGCTCCGGACAGGTCGGCGCGACCGAACCCGGCTCGACGAGCATCGACCCCACGCAGGTGTGCGCCCCGCAGACAGGCTCCGCTCAGCTCGGCGTCCTCGAGCTTCGCCTCGAACAGCACCACGTCCGCGAGGTTCGCGATCATCAGCGTCGCTCCGCTCAGATCGGCCCGCGAGAGGTCCGCACCGGAGAGGTCCACACCCGTCAGGTCCACGCCGGACAGGTCCGCGTCGACGAGCCAGGCACCGCGGGCGTCCACGGGCTCCCCGGCCCGGAGAGCAGCGACCAGATCGATGTCCGAGGCAGAGACGGGGGCGAGAACGGGAGCAGCCATGCCCCTCCCCTCGGATCAGCCGCGAGCGCCTTCAAGCACCTCGCGCGCCCAGACCTCGGGTCGGTCCCACGGCAGGGTGTGCCTCGCGCCCTCGACCACCACGAGATCCCCCCCACAGCCCGCCGCGAGCCGCCTCGCCATCCAGGGCGGGAAGAGCGGGTCATCGCTCCCCCAGACGAGCCGCACCGGCACGTCCAGACGAGCCGCTCGATCCGAGGGACGCAGGGCCAGCGCGGTCCCACGCATCCGCTCGACGAAGTCCGGATCCGACTCGATGCGGCCGGCATGGAGCGCGACCAGCGGCCCCGGGTTCTCGGCTCGACGCAGGTACAGGTGCCCGCTGAAGAGTCGATAGAAGAGCCGGTCGAAGGGCGGAATCGCCGCCACCACCGAGGTCGCCCAGCCCCACGACAGCGCCGACGAGGTCAGCACGAGGCGCGTTCCCCTTCCAGCCAGGCAGAGCTCCGCGGCGATCAGTCCACCGAAGTCGACGCCGGCCACGACACACCGGTCCACGCCGACGTGGTCGAGCCAGCGCAGGAGCCAGGCCAGGTGCCCGCCGACCGACAGGTCCGCGGTGGCGTCGCTCTCGCCGTAGCCGGGCAGATCCGGCGCCAGGACGCGGAACCCTGCCTGGGCGAGGAGCGGCATCGCCCCCCGGAACAGGAGCCCGCTCGACGGGACCCCGTGCAGCAACAGCAGCGGCGGCCCCTCTCCGACCTCGCGCCACGCGACCCCGCCCTCGAGCCGGGCCGGGATCAGAAGGAGTCCTTGCGACGCCGGACCTCGGCCAGCACGTCCCCGGCCGGCGAGCCCGTCATCCCGACCGCCGCCTGAACGCTCGGCAGGTGACAGCGCAGGAACGGGTTGGTCTCCCACTCGCGAGACAGGAGCCCGGGAACCGTGGGCTGTCCGGCATCGCGCAGCCGCCCCACCTCGTCGGCCCAGGCGACGAGCGTCGCGTTGTCTGGCTCGACCGACAGGGCGAAGCGCAGGTTCGAGGCGGTGTACTCATGCGCGCAGCAGACCTGCGTGTCGCCCGGCAGCGCCCGGATCTTCTCCAGCGAGGCCCACATCTCCTGCCCCGTTCCCTCGAACAGCCGGCCGCAGCCGCCGATGAACAGCGTGTCGCCACAGAACAGGTGCCCCGTCGCGGCGAAGTGGTACGCGATGTGGCCTCGCGTGTGGCCCGGCACGAAGAGGACCTCGGCGACCTGCGACCCCAGCGTGAACGTGTCGCCGTCGGCAACGCCCACGTCCCGGCCCGGGATGCGCTCGTCCATGGCGGGCCCGACGATGCGACAGCCCGTCGTCTCCTTCAGCTCGAGGTTGGCCCCGGTGTGGTCCCAGTGGTGGTGGGTGTTCAGGATCCAGTCGAGCTTGCGCCCGCCCAGCGCCTCGAGCACGGGCTCGGCCAGGGCGGGATCGACGGCGCCCACGGCGTCACCGGTGTCGATGAGCCACAGGTAGTTGTCCTGGAGGACCGGAATGCGAAGGACGTCCATGCCGTCCCTCTAATGGAAGTACAACCTCCGGACCGCGCCCCAGATGACGAACACCTTGCGGTTGTTGCTGTTCGGGTCGTTCGGCACCAGGAAGAAGCCCTCGCCTGTGCGCTCCCGCTCCTCGGTCGTGCCGCAGATCTCCTCGCCGTCGTGGAACTGCACGGTCACGGGGTACCGGTCGGGCGCGGGGGGACGGAAGCCCTTGGTCTCGTCGTAGTAGCGGTCACCGGCCAGGTCCCGGACGAAGAACAGGGCCTTCAGGTACTTGACCTCGACCCGCTCGGGCACGTCCACCGACTCGTCGACCTCGACGTGGAACGCCTGGTTCAGCCGATCGAAGTCCGTCGTGACGCCTTTGACCATGTGCCCGTCCCGATACCGGGCGACCACGCGCGAGAGCCTCATCTCTCCTCCGTCCTGGAGCCTCTTGGACACTGACATGTGAGACACCAGAAACGGAAGAATTCGGACTATCCAGACGATTCCTTACAATCCAACCCCCGTCGAGGTGACATCACTCCTGGGCCGTGTCCCACTTCACGCGCTCCCAGCTGGCCGCGAAGGCCGCCTCGTCCGCCTCGACCACCGACTGCGTGGACTCCCGCGCGTCGTAGAACCAGACGAAGTCCAGCTGCTGCTCGTCGGTCCCCAGCTCCCGCGAGAACTGCTCGGCCAGGATGTTCGCGGGGAGCGTCCGCCGCCCAGCGACCTCGACGATGTCGAAGTCGATGCCGTCCTTTCCTTCGGCCGGCCGGTACATGCGGAAGACCAGCTCGGTGCAGACCAGGGCGTGGTCCGTGGCGAAGTCGAAGTCGAAGTCGTAGGGCTTGCCCAGGTGCTCGAACCCCTCGACGATGGCCTGGGCCTTCGCCTTCTGGGACAGCCGCGGGCGCATCGCCGCCAGGTAGTCCCCGCTGGCGTGCTCGAGCGTGTTGAAGACGACGCCCTCGCTGATGGCCTCGATCACCCGGTGCTCGTGCCCGTCGTCCCCCTTCGCGTACCGGGCCCACCCCTCGGGCCAGCGTGACTCCAGGTACTCCGACAACGACTGCTCGACCCCGCTCTCCTCGAGGACCCACTCGCGCACCTCGGGGGTGTCGAACGCCGCGTCGAACTCCTCGACGTCCCCCATGTAGACCAGCCCGTGGGGCCAGAAGCCCGGCAGGCCGATGTTCGAGAGATACCAGTTCTTGCGGGACAGCAGGATGTCCCCCGGCTCCAGCTCCTCGACCAGCGTCGGGACCTGCTCCTCGCCGATGAGGTACCAGCCGATGCGGCGCGTCCGGGTGTCCCCGAACCACTCGGCGACGCCCTTCTGGGCCGGGTACCAGGAGCGCTTCAGGGGCCGCTCGAGCATCTGCAGGTCGCTGCGCAGGACCGTCTCTCCACGCTCGAGCGAGGCCACCTCGTTGATCGAGCTGCGCCGCACCTCGACCTCGTCCCACAGCCCCTCGGCCCCGTACTTCTGGGCCTCGGTCCGGCCGGACATCGCGCTTCCGAAGAACGTCCGGTAGCGTTGGGCCGCTGCCAGCCGACTGACCTCGTCCGCCGAGTGCAGGTCCTGGCGGAAGAGCGACAGCGAGTTCGCCTCGAACCCGAGCTTGGGATGAGGCGCATCCAGCAGCTTCTCAGCGTCGGCGTTCCGCTTGATGATGTCCACGAACCGCGTGGAGATGTCGTACTGGGCGAGCGAGGAGGTGTGCAGCAACACGAAGCTGCGCAGGTGGTAGCTGCGCTCGGCGCGGCTCGGATCGAAGCGGTACCAGTCCTCGTAGAAGACGCGCACGTGGTCGAGCTGGAAGCACAGGTCGTACAGCGTCCGCCACGCGCCCAGGAGCTCGGACTCCTCGTCGGCGGTCAGCACGCGGTCCCCCTCGGAGAACATCGGCGAGGCGTCCAGGCGGTCGAGCATGCGATCGGCGCTGCGGGCGGTGTCTTCGTACCGCCGACTGTCGATGGCCCAGGCGGTCTCGAACTCCTCGGGCGACAGCTCGGTCAGCGGCGCGGGCACCTCGAGCGCGAACACGACGAGCCAGCCGGAGAGCGCCACGGCGAAGAGCGAGACCGCGACGATGAGCCGGCGCGAGAGCACCAGGCCGTGCTCGGTCATGACGTAGAGCCGGCCGCGCAGCCACCGGCCCGTGATGATGAGCAGGAGCGCGACCATGCAGCCGGCGAGGACCCAGCCGATGGTGGTCGGGAGCCAGCGAGCGCCCTGGTCGGCCATGTAGAAGCCGCCGACGATGCCCAGCGAGAACGGGAACAACCCGATGCCCAGGAAGTACAGGAAGTCGCCGACCCGACCGAGCGTGTTGTCGAGCTTCTTCAGTTCGGACATCCGTCCACCTCGCGGCGGAGTCTACTACTCGATGAGCCCATCCCATTCCGACTCTCTGCCGTCGCAGTTCATGTCGGGAAGCGACTTGTCCTCGATGGCGATGTTGAAGTCGTCGTGGCTTGCCGGAGCCGCTTCCTCGACACAGCCCCCGGGCTCGCCGCGGACAGCGAAGTACCCGGGCTCGGCGTCGACGAGATCCCCGCTGGGGGCCGCTCCGACCGTCCAGTAGCCAGCCTGATAGGTCAGCATGAAAGGCGACGACGCGCCGACGAACGGCTCGGTGTCCGCGTCCCATGCCCCGTCCTCGTCCTCGTCCGCGTACAGGAACACGATGGCCCCCTGGATCAAGACGTCGTCGATCTCGACGATGGCGGGCGTGCCGGCCGGGGGCGGGTAGTAGAGGTCGAGCGTGTAGAACGCCGGAAAGCTGGTGTCGATGAACGAGCCGGGGGTGTCGACCGCACCGCCTCCCGCCCAGCCGATCGTCACCCCGTACACGGTGTCGCGCAACAGGTGGTCCTGAGGCACGTCGACCGATCCCTCGACCCGGTACAGCGCGTCTCCCGGGAAGTCCGTGGGCGCCACGCCATCTCCGCACGCGAGCAGGAGCCACATCATCGAAGGTAGGCCCCGACATCGATCGAGACGCCAGGCATCACCGCCGTGACAGGCCGGCCCGTGTCCGCCTCGGGCGGCAGGAAGGCGACGTCCAGAGCGGGGTTCACGCCCACCAACAGACGCCCTCCGACCGGGATCTCCACCCGCCCGACCGGCCCGAAGAAGGGGCCGATGGTGCGCCGGTCCTCGGCCTCGCCAGCCGTCACGAAGCTCTGCCAGTAGACGGCCGTTCCGCCGCGAATGCCGAGCCCCAGGGCGACGGGCCCCACGTCCCCCAGACGCAGCGCGCCCAGGTGCGCTGACAGCGCGGTCGTCTGGATGTCCACGTAGGGCCCCTCGGTCGGCCGGCGCCCCGCATCGACCCCCGCCACCAGGCTGAGACCGCGTGTGTCGACGCGCAGCGACAAGGCACCCATGGGCATGGGTCCCAGGGAAGGCGCCGCAGGGGCGTGGACTCCGGCACCCAGCTGGAGCGCGGTCGCCGCCCTTCGAACCGAGGTCCCGCGACGCGCCGTCGTGCCCAGGCTCTGCTGCACCAGGTCGGCCTTCTGCACGAGCGAGACCGTGTCGGCCTCGACCTCGATGCGGGTCTGGTAGACCCGGTCCGGCAGGCGCCGCCGCACGATGTACTTGCCGGCGGGAACGAGCACGACGCCGCCTTCGGGCACCTCGAACTCCAGCACGACGTCCGGGTTCCGCGGGTCGAAGAGCACGTAGTCGCCGGCCTCTTCGAGCCGCAGCCGGCCGTAGCTGGTCGAGGACTCGAGCGAGGTGAGCACCAGGTCGTCCTCGCCGCGCAGCTCGAAGGCGTAGCTGGGGTGCTGGAGCTCCGGGGCCCGCGAGGTCGTCATGACCGTCCGGGCGTACGTGTAGCGGTAGGCCTCGGTCAGCGTGACGCGCGAGTCGCCCGAGCTGTCCGCGGCGCCGCGCAGTCCGTTGACGAAGTGGTGCGTGAACACGCCACCCTGGAGCCGGTCGCTCTCCTGAGCGTCCTCGCCAGCGGCGGCCGAGGTGATGACCGCCATGCCCTCGCTGCGCATGCGGTCCTCGGCCACGATCTCGAAGGGATCCTGCGAGCACGCGTGATCTCGCCGCTCCGACAGGCGTCCAGGACCAGCAGGCGGACATCGGCGCTCATGGCCTCGACCGAGTCGTGGAGCTCGGTCAGCGGCAGCCGCGTGCCGGCCAGGTGCAGGTCCTGCCCGTCGGCGTGGCCGCTGTAGTAGACGAACACCACCGCGACGTCGTCGTGCTCGTCGATGCGCCCGGCGACCTCGTCGAGGGTGCGACCGCCTACGACTTCGAGGAAGAGCACACCTGGCGCGTCGCCACGGTCCGAGCCGATGACGATGGCGTAGCGGCGCTCGGCCCCGTGCGCCGATGGCACGGCGACGTGGGCGAGGAGCGCGACGCCGAGGATCACAGCGGCTCCTTCAGCAGCTCGATCTCCGCGGTCTCACAGCCGTCCAGCAAGACGTCCTCGGCGATGGCGTCCGCGACGTGGCCAAAGGTGAAGGCGTCATCGCAGACGACAGCCACGATGCGCTCGCTCCCAAGCATGTCGTCCAGGCGGACCGCGGTCGGCAAGGTGGTCGGCTCCGTCATGGGGTCCAGCAACACACTGACGCCCTCGGGCTGGGGCCAGCACGGGTAGATCGTACCCGCATCATCGACTCCGACCACCATCGCGTGCCCGCCACGGCCGCTCGCCAGGCGGAACCCGAGCCGCTCGCCCGGGTGCACCACGTCGCCATCGAACACGGGAGCGCCCTGCTCGCCGTCGTGGCGGTAGACCTGCAGCTCGACCTCGCCACCGCGCGCCTCGAACTCCGGACCGGTGGGCAGCAAAAGGCCGATCAGCAGCGCCGCGGCCAACAGCCCGAGGATCGGGGTGATCTTCTTCCAAGGCGGGATCGTGACGCCCTGGGGATCGTTCGCGGGCTCGATGTCACCGAGATCGGTGTCCCCGGAGAGATCGATCCGAGCCCAGAACGCCGGCATGGCCGTGTCGTCCTCGTGGATGGCCGTCAGCGACGCGGCGCACGTCTCGCACTCCGCGACGTGCAGGTCGACGAGCTCCGCATGGCCACTCTCGAGCTCGTCCAGCACGTACCGCTCGAGCGCCAGCTCCAGGACGTGACCGTCCCGCGTGAAGACCGATTCGCTCACGATGCCCCTCCGAGTGCCACGGCCTCGACGCGCAGCTGCTCCAGTCGATTCCCGATCGTGCGGCGGCTGACGCCCATCACCCGCGCGATCTCGCCGTGGGACATCCCGTCCACGTAGTGGTGCACGCCGATCTGCATCAGCTCTGGATCGAGCCGCTGCCAGAGTTCAGCGCAGAAGGCCTTCGCTTCGTGCTGGGCCTTGATGGTGTTGGGGCTCCACTCGAAGGTGCCGTGCTCCTCGCGCAGCTCCTTCCTTCGGCCCTCGTTCCTTCGACGGTTCAGGCAGTAGCGGGTCGTCACCTGGTACAGCCATGTGCTGACCTGGCTCTGTCCCTTGAAGCTTCCCTCTTTCGCGACCACCCGCATGAAGACCTCCTGCAAGACGTCCTCGGCCTCGTCTCCGCTGTAGAACCGACGGATGCGTCGAAGCACCATCGGGCCATATTTGCGGTAGATGTCGGCGAGCTCGGCTTAGGTCATTCGGGTTGCTTCGAACCTTGGCTCGGGGAAACGGGCAACGGCGCGTAACGAACCTGTGCGTACGATGCGGGCGACCGGCGCTATTGTGCTCCCTTCCTTGGAGAAAACATGCTCGTCATCACGCTCGCCCTTCTCGGCTGTCGCAACAAGGACTACACCCCCGTCGAGGACTCCGGACTCCTGCAGGACACGTCCGGTCTGACCACGATGACGGACGAGGACGGCGACGGCTGGTCCGCCAACGACGACTGCGACGACAACGACCCGGACGTCGGCAAGGCCACGGCCTGGAACGTCGACGGAGACGGCGACGGGTACGGGACCGACGAGACGGTCGAGGCGTGCGATCAGCCCGCGGGCACGGCGGACAACGCCGACGACTGTGACGACGCGGACCCGAACACGTACCCGGACGCGGCCGAGCGCTGCGACGACGTCGACAACGACTGTGACGGCGAGATCGACGAGGACGTGACCGACGTCTGGTACGAGGACGCCGATCTCGACGGCTGGGGCAGCGACACGACGCTCGACGCCTGCGATCCGCCCGAGGGCTACGCCGCCCGGGACGGCGACTGCGACGACACCGTCGCGAGCGTGAACCCGAACGGGCTCGAGGTCTGCAACGACGTGGACGATGACTGCGACGGCGAGATCGACGAGGACGCCCTGGACATGGGTACCTGGTATGCCGACGCCGACGCCGACGGGTACGGCGCGGGCGAAGGCGTCGAGACCTGTGACGCGGGCGACGGGTACGTCGAGAACGGCGACGACTGTGACGACGCCTCGGCGGACGTGAACCCGGGCGCCGTCGAGGTCTGCAACGACGTCGACGACGACTGCAACGGCTGGACCGACGACGACGATCCGGGCCTGACCGACGGGACCGACTGGTACCGCGACGCCGACGCCGACACGTATGGCGCCCCCGACACGAGCACGACCGCCTGCGAGCAGCCCACCGGGTACGTCGACGACGACACCGACTGCGACGACACCGACGCCGACCTGAACCCCGAGACCACCTGGTACGAGGACGCCGACGGCGACGGCCTGGGCAGCGACACCAGTACCGAGAGCTGCGAGCAGCCCAGCGGGTACGTGGCCCGGTCGACCGACTGCGACGACACGGACGCCGGCGTCAGCGACTCGATCACCTGGTACATCGACTACGACAGCGACGGCTACGGCTCGACCGCGTACACCGCCGAGCAGTGCGACCAACCCAGCGGCTACGTCCAGGACGCGACCGACTGCGACGACGGCGAGGCCGATGTGAACCCCGGCGCCGACGAGGTCTGCAACGACGTCGACGACGACTGTGACGGCGACACCGACGAGGACTCGGCGCTCGACACCACCACCTGGTACGAGGACGCGGACGGCGACAGCTACGGCAACGCGAGCGTGTCCGACGTCGAGTGCGACCAGCCAAGCGGGTACGTCGCCGACGACACCGACTGCGACGACACCGACGCGACCACCTACCCCGACGCGCGCGAGCTCTACGACGGCGTCGACAACGACTGCGACGGCGACGTCGACGACGCCTGGTGGACGGGCAGCGGCAACGACGGCTCGCTCACGGCGAGCACCGAGACCAACCTGACGGACTCGGGCGACATCCTGGTCTACGGCGTGACGGCCATCTCCGGATCGGACGTCACGGTCGACGCGACCACCTCGCTGAGTGCCGGCGACGAGGTCCTCGTCATCAACGTGCACGGCGGCGACTCGGCCTACACGAACGTCGGCGTCTACGAGTTCGGCGGGATCAGCAGCGTGAGCGGCACGACCGTCACGCTCACCTCGAGCCTGGCGGAGACCTTCGGCGAGTCGAGCAACAGCGACCTGACCGACCAGACCATCGTGCTTCAGCGCGTGCCCAACTACACCGACGTGACCGTGCAGAGCGGCGGCTCGCTGATCGTGGACGCGTGGGATGGCAGCCGCGGCGGCATCCTGGCCTTCCGCGCGAGCGGGACGGTCTCGGTCGAGAGCGGCGGCAGCATCTCGGCGAGCGGCCTGGGCTACAGCGGCGGCGCGACCGGGACGTCCTACAACTGCGACAGCTACCAAGGCGAGAGCTACGCGGGCGAAGGCGATGGCGACGGCGACGGCGCGTGCTCGGCCTACAACGAGACCTACGGCCACTGGGCCAACAACTACGGCGGCGGCGGCGCGCACATCACGGGCGCCGGCGGCGACTACGCCGGTGGAGCGACCGACGGGGACAGCTGGACGGGCGGCTCGGCGACGCCCCCCTACGCGGGCGACACCTACGGCTCGGCCGACCTGGGCTCGCTGTTCTTCGGGAGCGGCGGCGGCGGCGTCTGGTACGGGAGCACCACGCCCAAGGGCGGCACACCCGGCGCGGGCGGGAGCGGCGCCGGCATCCTGTTCATCGCTGCGTACGAGATCGAGGCGGTCGGAACCGGCGCGATCTCGGCCGACGGCGCCGACACCAACAACGCCGCCCAGGGCAGCTGGACCTACGGCGCGGGTGGCGGAGCGGGCGGCTCGGTCTGGCTGATGGCCGACGTCCTGGACCTGGATACCGACTCGGTCACGACGCTGGGCGGCATCGGCGAGTCGCTGCACACACGCCTGGGCGGAGACGGCGGCGTGGGTCGCATCCGGCTCGACTACAACGAGCTCAACGGGACCGCCTACGGCTCGACGACGACCGAGGAAGAGGACTCGACGGACCCCGACGTGGGCGCCTCGGCGAGCCCCTGACCCTCAGGACATCACCACGTAGGGGACACCCGCCAGCCCGCCGACCAGCGCCCCCCACACGCCCCCGATGGGCACCCCATCGAGAACAGGAGCGGCAGCGGGACCTTCCCCCGCATCCGCTCGAGCCACCCGGGCATCACCGCCCCGAGGAGCCCCCCCGGTGAGGGCCCCGAGCGCTCCGGCGACGAGCCAGTAGTGGGTCGGCGCGAAGTCGATCAGCAGGAGCGGGACGACCGCGCTGGTCAGGCCGCCGAACAGAGCCATGTCACGCGCCCAGATGCGAGGGCTTCCCGTGACGGGGGTCGCGACGGCTGTGCTCATGGGCGGCTCCAGGTGGACAGACGACGTACGCACCAGACGGTTCGTCGGCCGTGCAGGTCCCCAGGCGATCCCGCGCCGGATATGGCGCGCCCATGTCCAAGCTCTTCAGCGCGACCGTCCAAGGCGGTCCCCGCCGCTGCCTCGTCCTGCACGGGATCCTCGGCTCGGGGCTGAACTGGCGCGGATTCGCCAAGCGGATGGCCAGCGAGAACCCAGGCTGGAGCTTCGAGCTGGTCGACCTGCGCGCACACGGCCGCAGCACCGGGTTCCAGGCGCCGCACACGGTCCAGTCCGCCGCCCAGGATCTGCTCCAGCTCGGCCCGGCAGATGCCGTCATCGCCCACAGCTTCGGCGGCAAGGTCGCGCTGGCCTACGGACAGGTGGCACCGGTCAACCAGATCTGGGTGCTCGACGCCTCGCCGGGCCCCCTGCCGGCGGCGGCCATGGACGGCGACGTCGCCCAGGTCATCCAGGCCATCGGCCAGGTCCCGATGCCGCTCCAGACGCGGACCGAGCTCATCGAGTTCCTTCGCGGCCGAGGGTTCTCCAGGGCCATCGCGCTGTGGCTGACGACCAACCTCACCCAGGGGGACGGCGGCCTGGTCTGGCGCTTCGATCTGCCTGCCGTCCGCTCACTGATCGGCGACTACTTCCACCTGGACGCATGGCCCTGGGTCGACGACCGGGTGCGGCTGGTCCGCGCCGAGAACGGGGGCCGCTGGGCCGGCGAGGATCTGGTCCGGTTCGAGGACCACGGCGGCCTGGTGCTGAAGGACTCGGGCCACTGGGTCCACGTCGACAACCCGGACGGCCTGCTGGATCTCATCCGACTGGGGTAGAACGCGGACATGGACCCCTCGATCCTCTCGCTCCTTCCTGCGTTGATCGCAGTCGTCCTCGCCCTGTCGACCCGCAACGTGATGCTGTCGCTGTTCTCAGCGGTCTGGCTCGCCGGCACGATGGTCAACGGCTGGAACCCGATCGCCGGGCTGTACCACGCGGTCGATCCCTACCTGCTCGACAGCGCGGCCAGCCGCGACAACATGAAGGTCACGCTGTTCTCGCTGTTCGTCGGCGCGACGGTCGGCATCATGAGCAAGTCCGGAGGGACCCGCGCCTTGGTCGACGCCGCGGTCGGCTTCGCCAAGACCCGCCGCAGCGCGATGCTCGCGACGTGGCTCTCGGGCATGCTCGTCTTCTTCGACGACTACGCCAACTGCCTGGTCGTCGGCTCGGCGATGCGCCCGCTCACGGACCGGATGAAGGTCAGCCGCGAGAAGCTGGCCTACATCGTCGACAGCACCGCGGCCCCCATCGCGTCCATCGCGCTGGTCAGCACCTGGATCGGGTACGAGGTCGGCCTCATGGGCGACGGCCTCAAGGCCGCCGGGATGCACCACATCGACCCCTACACGTTCTTCGTCGAGGGCATCGGGTACCGCTTCTACTCCATCTTCACGATCTTCTTCGTCGGTGCCGTCGCGTTCTTCGGCCGCGACTTCGGCCCGATGCTCGCCGCCGAACGGAAGGCCGCTGCGAGCGTGACGATCCTCCCGAAGAGCGACCCCACGCAGACCGCCAGGCCGGGGCTGTGGGTCCTGGCCGCGCTGCCCATCTTCACCCTCATCTCCGTCACGTTCATGCACCTGTGGGTGGTCGGCTCGGCGGCGGCACTCGAGGAAGGGCTGACCGACCCGAAGCTGTTCGAGATCATCGGGGGAGCCGACGGCTACGACGCGATGCTGCAGGGCTCGCTGGCCGCGATGATCGTGGCCATCATCGAGACCGCGGGCATGCGAGCGCTGTCGATGAAGGACACGCTCCAGGCCGGCATCGACGGCATGACGACGCTCTTCCCGGCCATCATCGTGCTGATGCTCGCCTGGGCCCTGGGCGCGGGCATGAGCGATCTGCACGCCAGCGACTACCTGATCGGCGTCCTGAGCGACTCGCTCCACCCGGCCGCGCTGCCGACCGTGGTGTTCGTGGTCTCCGCCGCCATCGCGTTCGCCACGGGAACCAGCTTCGGCACGATGGGCATCGTCGTCCCGCTGGTCATCCCGCTGTCCTTCGCGCTGTCCCCGCACGACCCGATGATCGCTCTCGCCGCTTCGGGTGCGGTGCTGTCCGGTGCCTGCTGGGGCGACCACTGCTCGCCCATCTCGGACACGACCGTGCTGAGCTCGATCGGCACCGAGTGCGACCTGGCCGCGCACGTGAAGACCCAGCTGCCCTACGCCATTGCCTGCGGGACCATCAGCATCCTGCTGGGGACGGTCCCGGTCGGACTCGGGGCCCCACTAATCCTGGTGCTGCCGCTGGGCATCGCGGCGTGCTTCCTGACGGTGCGGGTGCTCGGGAGACCCGTCACGGCCTGAGGTCCCTGCTCCCCGTCACCGAGTCCTTCCGGTGCACGGAAGACGGCTGTGAGACCGAAGACCGAGCCGTGCTCCTGCTCACCCGCTGACCAGCGATCTGGGGGACCACGTGGTCGGGGCGCTGGGCCGCTGGGCGACCATCCAGCCGGCCCCCTCCCTCTGGACTGGTCGACCGGATCCGCGCGACCCGCGACGTCCTCACCGACGACGACCATCCCGGCTCGGCGCTTCTGCGCCGGAACTACAAGATCCTCCTCGGTCTGGCCATCTGGATGATGCTCGTGGTCCTCATGGGCATCCTCAACCGCTGCGCGTCCTGACCCGCGTTACGCGTCGGGGTGCACCCCGAACACCCCTCCGACCCGCCCGTACAGCAGGTCCAGCTGGCGAACGGGCCGCTCGGCTACACCGACGAAGGCCACGGCCCGACCGTCCTCCTGGTCCACGGCTACCCGGGCGGTCTCCGCGACTGGCGCTGGCTCGCTCCGGCCCTCCCCGGCCACCGGCTCGTCCGGATCCAGCTCCCCGGGCTGAACGACTCGACCCCGCTGGCGACGAACCCCGGCACGTCGATCCCAGCTCGCGTCGAGTGCATCGAGGAGGCCATCGACGCGCTGGGGCTCACCTCGTACGCGGTGGCGGGCCACTCGATGGGCGGCGGCCTGGTCCAGGTGCTCGCCGAGCGTCGGGCCGAGCAGGTCACCCACCTGCTGCTGGTGAGCTCGATCGGTCACCGGCCGCACAAGGGCATCCGTGCCTACCCCGCCGGGTTCATCGCCAAGCTGGTCGGAAACCGCTGCCTGGACGCGCTCACCAACCCGATGGGCCGGATGGCCTTCAGGGCCTTCGGCTTCCCCAGCTACTGGTCGGACGAGGCGCGGCGCCACACGACGCTCTGTGCCGCGGACCTGGACTGGTCGCTGTTGAAGAACGCCGCGTCCCACATCCGCTGCCCGACGCTGATTGCGTTCGCCGAGGACGACCCCCTGGTCGAGCCGGCCATCGGCGAGGAGCTCATCGAGGCGCTCCCGGACGGACCTCGTCTGCGCTGGCCCGATGGCGGCCACAACGTACAAAAGGCCCATGCCACCGAACTCGGCGCTACCATCTGCGCGTTTTTGAACACCCGGTCGAGGACCCCATGATCGAACTCACCGTCAACGGGACGACGCACTCGCTCGACATCGAGCCGGACACGCCGCTGCTCTGGGCCGTGCGCGAGCACCTGAAGCTGACCGGCACCAAGTTCGGCTGCGGCGTCGGCATGTGCGGCGCGTGCACGATGCACCTGAACGGCCAGCCCATCCGGACCTGCATCCTGCCCGTCAGCGTGGCGGTCGGCGGCCAGGTGACGACCATCGAGGGCCTGGACCACCCCGTCCAGGAGGCCTGGATCGAGGACCAGGTGCCCCAGTGCGGCTACTGCCAGTCGGGTCAGCTGATGGTCGCCGCCGCGCTGCTCGACAAGGAGCACGACCCGAGCGACGAGAAGATCGACCAGTGGATGACGAACTACTGCCGCTGCGCAACGTACGACCGCATCCGCAAGGGCATCCACACTGCCGCCGCCAAGATGCCGCCGCCACCGCCGCCACCCGTCCCGAAGGTCGAGGGCGAAGACAGCGAGCCGCCCTCCGGCGCTGACGCGGAGGTGACGGAATGATCAACCTCTCCCGCCGAGGCTTCGTCGCCTCTGGAGCCGGCCTGGTGCTCGGCTTCACCCTCCCCGGCTGTGGCGCCGGGCTGCCCCGCATCGACGACACCATCAACCTGGGCTCGGCCCTGGCCGACGGCGACCTCGCGCGGCTGAACGCCTGGATCCGAGTCGCGCCGAACGGCATCGTGACGCTCGCGATGGGCGCCAGCGAGATGGGCCAGGGCGTCTTCACCTCGCTGCCCATGATCCTCGCCGAGGAGCTCGACGCCGACTGGGACAAGGTCCGCGCCGAGTCCGCGCCGACGGACAAGGCCTACCGCCATCTGAACGTCGACTACCCGGGCACCGGCCAGCTCACGGGCGGCAGCCTGTCGGTCCGGGGCTACTGGTCGATCCTCCAGGAGGCCGGCGCGTCTGCTCGCGCGATGCTCGTCGAGGCCGCCGCCATCAAGTGGGGCGTGGCCCCCGAGTCCTGCTCGGTCGAGAACGGCGTGGTCAGCTGCGACGACAGGTCTGCGGACTTCGGCGAGCTGGCCGCGAACGCCGCCGTGCTCCCGCACATCAGCGGCACCCCGAAAGACCCCAAGGACTGGAAGCTCCTGGGCACCTCGCCGGACCGGCTCGACCTGCCTCCAAAGGTCGACGGGACGGCGCTGTTCGGCATCGACGTCGACATGCCGGACCTGCTGAACGCCACGCTGCGACGCTGCCCGCACTTCGGCGGCTCGCTGGTGAGCTTCGACGACACCAAGGCCCGCGAGGTCGCCGGTGTGCACGACATCTTCTCGCTCGAGGGCGCGGTCGTCGTCGTCGCCGACACCTACTGGCACGCCCGCAAGGCGATGCAGCGCGTGACCATCGAGTGGGACAAGGGGCCCTGGTCCGAGCTCGACGACGAAGCGATCGGCGAGCTGCAGGACGAAGCGCTGGCCGACGGCAAGAAGGTCTACGCACACGGCAAGGTCGGCGAGACCACGTTCACGCAGACCTACGACGTGCCCTACCTGGTGCACGCCCCCATCGAGCCGCTGAACGCCACGGCCTGGGTCCGCGACGGCAAGGTCGACGTGTGGGCCCCCACCCAGGCCCAGCAGTTCAACAAGGTGAGCGCGGCCAAGGTCGCGGGCGTGTCGCACGACGACGTCCAGATCCACTGCACGTTCATCGGCGGCGGGTTCGGTCGGAAGTCCTTCAACGACTTCATCGACTGGGCGGTCCGGATCAGCCAGCACGTGGGCGGCCCCGTGAAGACCACGTGGTCCCGCGAGGAGTGCTTTGCGCTCGGCTACTACCGGCCTCGGATGCGGGCGCGCATGAGCGCTGCGCTCGACGCCGAGGGCTACCCCACCGACTGGAAGATCGAGCTCGCGGGCCAGCACGTGGCCGAGCAGGTCATGCCGGCGTTCATCCTGGGCCTCGGCCCAGCGCTCCATCCCGTCATCGGCGGCCTGGACCATCACCCCTACGCCGTCGAGAACCACGAGGTCTGGTACAAGCGCCTGGAGCTCGACATCCCCGTGGGCTGGTGGCGCAGCGTCGAGGGCACGTACGGCGGCTTCTTCCGCGAGTGCTTCCTGGACGAGCTGGCCGCCGAGAACGGCCACGACCCCATCGAGTACCGACGGCACCTGATGCGGAACAACCCGCGCGAGCTGGCTTGCTTCGAGCTGGCGCTGAAGAACGCCGGGCCACTGGTCGAGGGCATGACCCGCGGCGTGGCCACGTACGAGAGCTTCGGCTCGATCGTGGCCGAGGTCGCCGACATCACCTTCAGCGGCGACGACTACCGGGTCCACCAGGTGAGCGCGGCCATCGACTGTGGCGTGTGCGTGCACCCGGACACGGTGAAGACCCAGCTCATGGGCGCGCTGACGATGGGCTTGTCGGCCATGAACCAGGAGGCCATCACCATCGAGGAAGGCGCGGCGGTCCAGTCGAACTTCCACCAGATGCCGCTGTTGCAGATGAACAAGGCGCCCAGGGTCATCGCGGACATCGTGCCGTCGACCGAGCCTCCGGGGGGCGTCGGCGAGCCGGGTCTGCCGCCCATCGCGGGGGCGGTGTGCAATGCGCTGTTCCTGGCGACAGGCGTTCGGATTCGGAGCTTGCCGGTCGGGGATCAGCTCAAGAGCTAGATCGGCTCGGCCCAGCCCGCGACGGTCGCGACCATCACCTGCCCGACCTTGGTGGTGAAGGGCATGTGCAGCGTGTCGAGCGTGTCGGACGTCTGGTGGTAGTGCGGCGTCTCCTCGCCGGACTCGTAGACGTTGTGGGCCTCGACACAGTCCATCGGGCTGATGGCCGGGATGCCGGCCTCCTGGAAGTTCGTGTGGTCGTCGCCGTAGCAGAAGTAGTGGAAGATCCACGTCTTGTTGGCCACGCCCATCGCGTCGGCCACGGCGGCCATGTCCTGCACCAGGTGCTCGGACTCATCGTCGCCGAGGATGTCCATCGCGTCGTCTTCACCGAGCGGCCAGTACCCGACCATGTCCGGCGCCATGACCCCCTGGACCTGGACACCTTGGGACGTGAGCCAGTCGGCCATGTGGGCCGAGCCCTTGCTGCCCTGCTCCTCGGCGCCGGTGAGCACGAACCAGACGCTGTCGTTCGTCTCCACGTCCTTCAGGATGCGGGCCGCCTCCAGCAGGACGGCGACACCCGAGGCGTTGTCGTCCGCACCCGGGGCCGAGCTCTCCGGGTCGGTCGAGGTCGAGTCGTAGTGGGCCGAGAGGATCCAGACCGCGTCCGGATCGACGGCGCCCTCCTTGCGGGCCACCAGGTTCACGGCGTCCTTCTGACCGAACGAGAACGGGTCCTCCTCGACCAGGTAGCCCTGGTCCTCGAGCTGCTGGATCAGCCACAGCTGCGCGTCGGCGTTGCCCGAGGTCATCGTGTAGCGGGTGCCGAAGCCCTCGAGCGCCGCGATGTGGGCGGTGAGGTTCTCCTGCGAGACCTCGAGGCCCAGCTCGATGGGGTCGGCGGCCGGGAGGCTGGAGGCGGAGTCGACGGGCGAGTCGACGGGCGTCTCCGAGATGTCGTTGGCGCCAGTGCAGCTGAGGAGGAGGAAGAGCATGCCGCCAACGTAGCGTCCGCACCCACCCCGTGGGCCGGATCAGACCAGGTCGAGCTCTCGCATCCGAAGCCGGAGGCCCCGCTCCGACACGCGCAGCGCCATGGCGGCCGCGCCGACCGTGGGGTGCACATCCAGCGCGACCTGGATCGCCGCAGCGTCCAGGTCTCCGGCGCGTGGCAGCCCGAGCCCCACCATCTCGCGACGGAGCTTGTTGCGGGACCAGCCCAGCTGCTCGGCAGCCGGTGGGAGCCGGTATGCCGACGCACGCAACGCCTCCTCGACGGACAGGCTCTCGGCCGGCGTCGTCACGTCCCGGACCGGCTTGGGTTCCGTCCGCGGCCGGGTGACCCCGGGGAAGCCACAGCGGGCGTCAGCGTGGTGGCGGACCGCCAGCTGCTCGCAGACCGCCCGGAGCTCGCGGGTGTTGCCCGTCCACGGGGCGTCCAGCAGCGCCTCCATCGTGCCGCGACGGAGCCAAGGCGTCTCCGTGTCGTCGAGCCGATCGGGGCGGCCCGCGAGCTTGAGCGCAGCGCGCAGGAAGTGGACGGCTTGCACAGCGATGTCCTCGGGGCGCTCGGTCAACGGGGTGAGCGCGACATGTCCGTGGCCCTCCCGGTCCCGGTCTGGCCGCGGACCAGGACCGGGTACGGCGTCGGCGCGAGCTGGTCGATCGCCCTGCGAACGCCCGACAGCACCGGAGAGGCTCCGACCAGACCGTGGCCGTCCGCCTGCGGCCAGCCACGGTGGTGACGCGGGGGTTCCGCTGGATCGACCAGCACCGAGGCGCGACGCTGGGAGGCGTGGCGGCGGCGGTGCTCGCGCTCGGAATCGTCGCCGTCCAGGTCCACCAGGCGCTGGGCGCCGAGCAGGCCGTCGGCGAAGACTGCGACAGTGGCACCGGGCACCCGGCGTGCGACCACTACACGCTGATGGCCGAGTCGCTCGACGAGACCTGCACGGGCCCGGCCCTGAGGTTCCCGATCGCCATCACCCAGGACGGCGGGCGGCTCACCGCCACCGCGCCGCCGACAAGCACGCGATGGACGCCGTGATGGACGCGGACACGTGCGGCCAGGCAGCGAAGGACAGCGCCCGCGACTCCATGATGTGGATCCAGGGCGCCGCGATCTATGTCGACGTGTGCTCGAGGTGACGCACCGGCGACGACCCCGTGCCCCGCCGAGCACGGGCCCGAGCCGACTCAGCCCAGACGTCGCCGCGTCATGAACAGGAGTCCCAACACCCACGGCCCCAAAGCCGTGCCTCCCCCACACCCATCACACCGCGACTTCGGCGCCGGCCCTCCTGTGTCCACAGGCGAGTCGGGGTCCGAGTCCGGCGTGGACTCCGGCGGCTCCGTGTCGGGCGGCGAGTCCCCCGAGTCCGCGGGGATCTCGCCGTCCGAGGTGACCCAGATCGGCGAGGACCACGCCTTCTCACCACGCCCCTGGGACACCGTCACCCAGACCGCATGGGTCTCGTCGGTGACCGGCAGCGTGAACGAGCCGGTCGTGTCCAGCGCGTTGGGGGCCTCGTCGACCAGGAGCTCGATGGCCGCGTCCTCGGTCGCCTCGACCCGGACCAGCTGCAGCGACTCGATGGGGCCGGTGCCGTGGATCTCCCAGTGCACGACCGGGTCCGAGACGGCGACCTCCTCGCCCTCGCGGACCACCGTGTCGCCGTCCTCGATCCACCAGTCGACGACGATGCGCTCGCCGGTCGTCCCGTACGTGTGCTTGCCCTGGAGCGACTCCCAGATCGCCGAGCGCGACAGCTCGTCGGCCCAGAACGCCGCCAGGCCGGACTTGTCGTCCTTCTCGGAGAACGGGTTCCCCATCCAGCCGTCGTGGTTGTCACTCGCCGCGATGAAGCCAAGCCGGAAGCCCGAGTTCAGCGCGTCGACGACGCCGCCGGGTCCCGACGTGTCGATCGAGTTGCCCCACTCGCTGTAGACCTCGACCACGCTGCGAAGCTGGTCGTCCCGGTCGTCCCAGTTGAAGCCCGTGTAGATGCTGGCGTGCGGGATCGCCACCGAGCGGACCCCCTCGTCCGCCTCGAGCTGGGCCATCCAGGCGTACACCCCGTCCTCGTCCGCGAGCGGCCCGAGCGTCGCGTGCGAGGGGATCTCGACGTCGCAGGCGTCGAAGTACAGGTTGTGGTGGCCCTGACCGCTGGCGACCAGCGTGCCCATCCACTCGAACCCGAGCAGCACCAGGTAGTCGTCGGAGCTGCTGGCGACGCAGTCCTCTTCGAGCTGCTCCCACAGCGCGGCGCCCTCGATCTCGACCGGAGCGAGCTTCATGGACTCGGTGACGACGTCCAGGCCGATGACGTCGCGGGCGTAGACGTGGTTCTCGTTCACCAGCCCGCCGGCGCCGTCCGGGTAGCTGTGGCCGTGGTGGACATGCAGGTCGCCCCAATAGAGCTGGCGCTCGGGCGCATCCGTGCTGACCACGACCGGGTTGCTCGTCCCCGTCAGCGGGCCCGCTTCGACGTCGAGCCGGTGGACGCCCTCGGTCAGCGAGACCGTGAAGTCCGTGACGCCGCCGTCCTCGACGCTCATGGTGTGCGTCTGGCCGTCGAGCTCGACCGTCGTCCCGGCCACCCCGGCGACCGCATTCCCAAGCCGATCGAGGAACGCGACGTGCACGTCGATCGGGCCAGCCTGCGCGTACGAGGGCACGACCACCAGCAGCGTGCTCGGTGTACCGGTCGACTCGACGTCGAACGTGGGCGCCGGCACCAGCTCGGCGAACTCGGTGGCGTCGCCCAGCCGCTCGTACCCGGCCCACTTCACGTTCTGGAACGCCCGGTCGGGCATCTGGTGACCGCAGTGTTCGCCCCCGTCCAGGTCCCCGTACCGGATCCGGATCTCGTCGCCCTGAGCCAGGTCCCCAGACTCGACCGTCACCTCGGTGTAGGCGTAGGCGTGGATGTCCTCGGAGTTCACGTTCCGGCTCATGCCGAGCGTGGCCCCACCGTCGGTCGACGCCGTCACCAGGCCACCGGATGCGTATTGGCCAGTCGACAGCTCCGAGCAGTCGGCTGCGTCGACGAACGGCGCGCCCCACTTCGAGAACCGCATGCCGTGCAGCAGCGGGTCCTCGACGCGAATCGTGTCGCCGACCGCAAGACCCGAGGGTCCCACCACGTACACCCAGTCGACGGTTTCCTTCGTCTGCACCACGAAGCGTGTGCTGGACAGCATCGCTGTGCCCTCGCCCGCGCTCGTGGCCTGCATCGTCGGGAGCCCGAACAGGTCCCCATCCTGGGCGCAGGCCCAGGCATCACCCGCGAGCAACGACAATGGCAAGAGCAGAGTCACGGCACGAATCTATCTGCAGCCGTTACTCTCCGCCCGACTCGGGAGGTTCAAACGATGGGCACACTTGGATTGTTGGCGGCGCTGGCCTCGAATCCGGCAGAGGCCGGCGAAGGCGGGAAGACGCTGGTCGGCACCGAGAAGCAGTTCGGACTGGGCGTCGTGCTCGGCTCCCACTCGCTGACCGGCAAGTACTGGCTCAACAAGAAGAGCGGCATCAGCTTCTACGTGAACCCCGGTCTCCTCGCCTCGCGCGGCCACGTCGCGTACGAGTCGAACTTCTGGGAGATCGGCAACTGGAACTTCGCCAAGCTCGACATGTACTGGAACGTCGGCGCGGTCGGCGGAGCCGTGTACTCGACCGGCGCGCTGGTCGGAGTCGGGGGTGGCGTCGGCGCCACCATGCGCTTCAAGAGCGTCCCCGCCGAAGCCTTCATCCACAACCACCTGTACACCATCCCGACGTACTACAAGTACAACTTCGGGTACGTGTCGTGGTTCGGCGGCGCCGGCGGCCGCTGGTACTTCTAGACCCGTCCGACCCAACAGAGGGAAGAGAGACAGATGGCAGACAAGATTTCGAAAGTGACAGACAAGGGGTTCTTCGGGACCCTGATGGAGAGCGTCAAGAAGGTCGTGACCGGCTTCGCGCTCTTCTTCCTGGCATTCCCGCTCCTGCTCTGGAACGAGTGCCGCAGCGTGCAGACCGCCAAGTCGCTCGACGAGGGCGCGGGTCTGGTCGTGGAGGTCGACTCGGCCTCGGTGGACCCTGGCAATCAGGGCAAGCTCGTCCACACCTCGGGCGAGGCCAAGACGACCGAGACGCTGGCCGACCCGATCCTCGCGGTCTCCTCCCCCGGACTCCGACTGTCGCGTGACGTCGAGATGTACCAGTGGCTCGAGCGCGAGGAGAAGTCCAAGAACTCCAAGGACGAGGAGGTCACCACCTGGTACTACGAGAAGGGCTGGTCCTCGTCGCTGAACAACAGCAGCAACTTCGAGGAGCCCTACGGGCACACGAACCCCTCGTCGATGCCGTACGAGTCCGAGGACTGGCAGGTGTCGCAGGCCAGCGTCGGCGCCTGGATGATGTCCAGCGCCCAGATCCAGAAGCTGACCAACTGGAGCGACGTCACCGTGACGCCTGAGATGGCGGCGGCGGCGGGCGGCGCGGCCAAGGCCAGCGGCGGCAACCTGTACATCGGCCCGGACTCCAGCAGCCCGACGGTCGGTGACGTGCGCATCAGCTACCAGGCGGTGCCGGAAGGCGCGGTCTCGCTGATCGGAAAGCAGGTCAGCTCGACGATGGAGCCCTACCAGACGGTGGCCGGCGACCAGCTGCTGCTCGTCCAGGACGGAACGGTATCCGCTGAGATGATGTTCCAGGCGGCCAAGGACGCCAACGTGATGATGACGTGGATCCTGCGCTTCGTCGGGTTCATGATGATGTTCACGGGCCTCGGCTTGATCCTCGGACCGGTCAAGGTCGTCGCGGACAAGATCCCGCTCGTCGGAGACGCGATCGAAGCCGGAATCGGCCTGTTCGCCTTCCTGGTCGCAGCGTTCCTCTCGCTCGTCACCATCGCGGTCAGCTGGATCGTGGCCCGGCCCCTGGTCGGAGTGCTCCTGCTCGTGGTCGCCGTCGGCGCCCTCGTCGGAGTGGTGATGCTCGTGAAGAAGGCCCGCGCGGGCAAGGCCGCTGCTGCAGCCGCATGATCCTCGCCCTGCTGGGGTGCGCGCCCAAGGTGCTCCCCCCGGCAGGCGATGTGTCCATCGACGTCGCCGTCGTCCCAGGCTGCCCAGCCGAGGACGACGGCGCGTTGTCGTTCTGCCAGTGGCGCCGCGCCATCTGGGCGGCGCATCTCTACGACGAACAGCTGGTCGACCGGTTCATCGTCAGCGGCGCGGCGGTGAAGAACCCCTACCCGGAGTGGGACGGCCTGCGACAGGGCATGGTGGCCCTGGGCGTCCCCGCCGAGCGGATCCTCACCGAGACCCAGGCGCTCCACACCGACGAGAACCTGGGGTATTCCTGGGCCATCGCGCGGGACCAGGGACTGGACGTCATCGCGGTGGCGAGCGACGCCTCCCACGTCGAGACCGCCTGCCGTCTGCTCGAGAAGTGGGACATGGAGTGCCTGGGCTTCCCCGCCGACTACGACGTCGTCCATGCCGTGCGGATGGACGTCCCGGTCCCCGCCGTCGAGGTCGCCACCGACCCCGCGTGGGTACGCCTGGCCGAGCGCGAGCGCGCTCTGGCTCGAGAGGCAGGCAAGCGAAAGAAGCGAGCGAACAGCGGGTGGGTCTACGCCACAGCCGGCTTCCGCTCGATGCCGGAGCCCCGCGTCCCCGAGCCTTCGCTCAGCCGCTGATCTCGGCGACCGAAGCCCGGTACTCGGTCAGCGCCGAGCGCATCGCTTCCTCGCCCCACCGACGCTTCAGGACATCGAGCGCATCGCGCGCAGCGAACGCAGCCTCGTGCCCGCGCTGCTCCTGGAGCGTGGCGCGGCAGGTGAGGAGCGTCTCGAGCACATCGCGGCGCCGGCCCAGCCGCTCGAGCGCCTCGGCCAGGATGAGACAGGAGCCCAGGTAGCGGGCGGCGTTGCCATCCTTCAGCGCCGCGACCCGGGCCTTCTCGGCCGGCTCCAGCGCATCCTCGGGCTCGTCCAGCTCGAGCGAGCCACAGGCCTGGAACAGGCCCTGGCCATCGCCCTCGCCGAAGCGCGTGTTGATGGGCGGCACGTCCTCGCCGAGCTTCGCGCTCAGAAGGTGGTGCTCGAGCCGGGCCTGGAGCGCGCGACCGCGATGGCCGAGCGTCAGACCGAGCTTCGCGCTCCGCTCGAGACAGCGCAGAGACTCGCGCTCGCCGTGGGGTCCGCGGCGCAGGAATCCGGCGCGGGTCCGCAGCAGATCGGCCAGCTCGGGTCCGGGACCCAGGCGCTCGAGCAGCTCGACGAGCTCGGCCGCCGTCTCCGCCGCCTTGTCCCACCGGTCCACTTGCGCGTAGAGCTTCACCTGGAGCCGGAGCGACTGCTGCGCGACCCCGCGGTTCCCCGCGACGCGAGCCGCCGCCGAGGCCTGCCGGAGCGCGGCGAGAGCCTGCCCCCGGAGCGACGGTCCAGCCTGCGCCAGCAGCGCACCCTTGCCGTACAGGTACTGCCCTCGGAACCCGGTGTGACCCGCGTCCGCAGCCAGTCTCGCTGCCCAGTGCATCTCCTGGGCGCCGTCCGTCCACGCCTCGGCCTGTGCGTGGAGCGACGCCTTCTCGGAGCGAGCCGCGGCTTCGCCCAGCCGGTCGCCGGACGCGCGTGCCGTGCGGATCCGTTCGTCCAGCCCGGCATGCGTGTCGCTCACGACGACGATGCTACCTGTCCCGAGGCCGAGACCGAGCTCGGTCACCCTCCCAGCGCGTACATCAGCTGACCGTTCGTGACGTCGTAGTAGCTGATGTGCACGTTGTCAGAGCTGTCGATGGCCAGGCTCGGGTAGGCGCCGGCGTCGCGATCGTCGCCGTCCACCATCTCGATGTGCCAGGCGTCGTGCTCGTACGTGGCGATCTTGAGCGCGCCGCTGGTCTCGTTGTAGTACGCGATCCAGGCGTCGCCGTCGCTGTCGAACGCCAGGCTGGCGCCCGCGCCCGTCGAGCCGGTGCTGTCGACCGTCTCGATGTCCCAGTTGTTCGAGCCGACCCGGCAGCCGTACATGAGGTCGGCGGTGCTGGCCGACATGAACGCGATGCACGGGGTGCCGCTGTCGTTCAGCGCGACGCTCAGGTCGTAGCCGGGGTCGCCGTAGACCGTCTCGGTCACGATGCCGTCCATGGGGGCGGCGTACTGCACCTCGTCGGCGCCGAAGTCGGTGAAGACGATGTGGTTGTTGTCCGAGCTGTCGATGACGATGTCGAGGTAGTACCCGGTGTCGCCGAGGATGTGCTCGTCGACCATCGAGTAGACCGCGTAGTCCACGCCGAGGCTGCTGTAGTCGGCCACGACCGGGACGCCGTTGCCGATGCCGGTCCAGCCGTATGCGCCCTCGTCGTCGTAGTAGACCATCGAGGGCAGGTTGTTCGAGTCCGTGTCGATCTTGCAGAAGGCGCCCAGGTTGCTGCTGCCGGACTCGTAGACGTCGTCCACGATGAAGTAGTCCGACCAGCTGCCGCTGCTGTCCCGCCAGACGAACTCGACCTGACGGCCGCTGCCGTAGTTCCAGCTGTAGACGACCTGGACCCGGTCGGCGTCGTCGACCACGAGGTCGAGCCACTCGCCCGCGTAGTTCCAGGGAGCGATGTTCGTGGAGCTGCCCCAGCTACCGCCCTTCGTCCGCTTCAGGTGGTAGACGTACCCGTCGGTGCTGTTGTTGTAGGCGATGTGCGTGTTGCCGCTGCTGTCCACGTCGATGGCTGACGGGGCGCCGCAGTCGCAGGAGTCGGCGACCTCGGTCTCGAAGCGCTCGTCGACCGTACCGTCGCAGTCGTTGTCGGCGTCGTCGCCGTAGACCTCGTCCGCGCCGGGGTAGCTGCTGTCGTCCTCGTCGTCGCAGTCGTCCGCCTCGAGGACGCCGTCGCCGTCGAGGTCGTCGTCCGGAGTGTCCTCGTCGCAGTCGTTGTCGATGCCGTCGTAGGGGACCTCGGTGGAGTCGGGGCCGATGTCCGCGTCGGTGTCGTCGCAGTCGCCCTCGTCCTCGCTCAGGCCGTCGCCGTCGTCGTCGGTCTTGTCCGGATCGACGTCGGTGTCGGTGTCGGTGTCCGTGTCCGTGTCGGTGTCCGAGTCGGCGTCGGCGTCGGTGTCCGCATCGGCCTCGAAGCCCGAGTCCCGAGTGTTCTGGCCGTCCGGATCCTGGTTCTTTCCGAACCAGCCGTTGCTGCAAGCGGCGAGGAGCGAGAGCGTGAAGAGCGACATGGTGATGTCTCCTTGTGGTGCCGCCATTTGCCGCGCCAGGGGTGTCGATCGCCATTCGAGGGAGCCGAAAGAAGCGTGCCAACCACCCTCAACGCCCTGTCAGGTGCTACGTTTTCGCCACAGGAGACCCACCATGCTGACCCTCACCTTGCTGCTCGCCTGCGGCGACAAAGACGAGCCCACCACCGACTCTTCGGTCGAAGCCGACGCCGACACCGACACCGACGCCGACACCGATGCCGACGCCGACTCGGATGCCGACTCGGATGCGGACACCGACCCGGTCCTCGGACAGACCGGCCCCTTCGAGATGGTCTTCGAGGTGACCAACCTCGAGTTCACCGACACCTGCACCGGCGTGGCGAACTCAGGGTGGCTCGACGACGGCCTCTCGGTCGCGGGCGACTGGGAGTGCTCGTTCTCCGGCGACCTGGCGCAGTTCGGCACGATGTCGGGCGGCATCGAGGGCCTGAAGGACGAGGAGAACGAGGGTCAGATGAGCGGCGTGCTCACGTCCGGCCCCCCGCTGGGTGACGTCGAGTGGACCGGAAGCTGGACCGAGACGACCCAGTACGGCGAGTTCAGCTTCGAGTTCAGCGAGCAGGGCTTCGACATCGTCGGCGACGGCACGTTCACCACCTCCGAGTAGAAGCGCTCAGGGCTCCTCGGGGGGCGCACCCTCGGGGAGGTGCAGCAGCCTGGGGTCGAGCACCTCGTCGACCAGCGGCAGGATCCGCTTGGACCAGTCCGGCTGATCGCCGAGCGCGAACGCCACCTCGACGGCGTCGGTGCCGACGTCCAGCGGCTCGGCCAGCGCACCATAGGCGTCCGCCACACCGATGTACCCGTCGGACGGGACCTCGGCGGCCGAGATGTAGATGCCGTCCAGCCCGGCGGGAGCCAGGACCTCGAAGCGGCCATCGACGGCCGGAGCGAAGTGCACGACCGTCGCGATGCCCTTGGCGTCCATCGTCTGAAAGCGCACCTGCGCGAGCTTGCTGCCCCCGATGGTGCCCGAGATCGCCGTGCCCTCGTCCAGCGCGCCGCCCCGGACCGGCACGCCGTGCTCGGTCACCAGATCGGGGAGTTCAGGGGTGTCCCCCGCTTCCCCGGGGGGCAGATCCGGCGTGGGCACCGCCGCCACCTCGCCGGTCGGCGCCAGCGTGTTGGGGTCGATGAGCGTCGGGCCTTCGGGCGCCCCCTCGGGGGCCTCGGCGCCCTCGGGGGCCTCGACGTGACCCTCGGGTCCCGTCGTGGTCGGCTCGGAGGAACAGGCGAGGAGAAGCCACATCATCTGTCGATCATACCGAGGCTATGCTGTCCGGGTCGGGCTGAGTGAGGCGTCATGCTGGGATGGATGCTGGGACTGCTGGGGTGTCCAGGAACGGACGCGCCGGACTCGGTCTGCGGCCAGGAGGACACCGGTCAACAGATCGGGATCATCGACCCGAGCTGCCAGTGCCTGGACAGCGTGCTCGAGATCGGCACCGGCTCGGTCGCGTTCGAGAGCCTGGGCGACTCGGTGGAGATGGTGCACGGGCCCCAGGGCAGCTGGCACCTGCCGGGCGCGCTGCGCATCACCAACAGCCGGAACATCGTGCGCATCGCCGCGCAGGTCCACGACCTGGAGACCGGCATCGCGGTCACCGACGAGCTGAACCACCACGTCCAGCTCGTCGCCGAGGACACGTGCGTGGGGAGCTACCCCAACATGTTCCTGTACCTGGACACCAAGGAGCTCGACCCGGACACGACGACGGCCTGGGCGCTGTCCTGCCGCGATGTCGTCGTGACGATGTGCATCACGGACACGGGCGGCCGGGACGCCTGCACCGAGACGACCCTCTTCGTCGAGCCGGACCCGACCGACGTCCAGGACGGCGAGGCCGCTGCGTGCCCGTGATCGGCTGGGAGGAGGCCGCTGGGAGCCTGCTCCTGGCCGGCTTCCTCGGGGGAGCCACCCTGCGACACGAGGACCACCAGACCCGCGTGGACGACCGCGTCGCGATCTGGCTGGACGTCGCCGAGCGGGCCGAAGCGCGCTGGGCCGGAGAGGCTGAGGACGGCGAGCCGCTGCTGGACGGCTACCCGGACCGCGCCGAGTGGGACGCCTGCGTGGATCAGCTGCGCACACCCGGCTGCGAGGGGGTGCGGCGAGCCGCGGTCTTCTTCCCCGGCCGCGACGCCGACATCGACGCCTTCTGGTTCGAGGGCCCCTCCGGTCGCGACGCCTGGGCGTTCGAGCAGCCGGTCACGAGCCGGGATGGGGCGCGCGTCCGAGCCGGCGCTGTGGCGAGTCTGCTGGGCAGCCCGCGCTACGACCTGGAGCCCGCGGCCTGGTCCGAGCGAGCCCTGGCCGGCCAGATGGATCTGCGCGAGGCCTGGGCTCCCGAGATCGAGCCGCTTCCGTTCATCGAGACCACCGCCGAGTTCCCCCCGGACAGCGTGCCGGCGTTCGCCGAGCGCATGGTGCGTTCCGGGGTCGACGAGCCCGCCAGCGAGCTCGCCCTGGTCGCCGCGCGAATCCGACGGGGAGACCCCATCTCCGCCGACCTGGCCGATCAACCGGGAGTCGCCGGGCTCGCCGCGCTCGAGCTGGCCCGAGCCGGTCGGGACGAGGCGCTTCCCCTGGTCGAGCGGGTCGCCGTCTACGGGCCGACCTCGAGCGACCGACTCGCCGGGCTGTACGCCCTGGAGCGGCTTCAGTCGCGGGCCAGATAGACGAACGTCCGGTCGTCCTCGACCAGGCCGCCGCTGCGCCACACCGCCATCTGGCCGTCGGCGAACACCCGCACGACGTGCCAGTCGGGATCCTCGAGCAGCTCGAGCCCGCGCCCGCCGTCCTCGCCCAGGTAGAGATCGACGCTCGACAGGAGCACGCCATCGCCATCGCCCGGGCTCCAGTCCTCCCACGTGCTGCCGACGCCGACCGGCTCGAGCCCCGCCCGCCGGACCACCCCACGCGAGGTCAGGGTGCAGGCCACTCGTCCACTCTCGGGCGGGTTCTCGCGCAGGTGACGCGCCATGACGTCCGCGGCGCGCGAGTCCTCGACGAAGAGCCCGTCGACGGCGGTCGTCTTCGTGCTCGTCTCGACCAGCATCGCGAACGCGACCAGCACGGGAGCCGCCTGCAGCAGCGTGAACCGGTCCGTGCACTGGACCAGCCGGACGGCGCCACCACACGCGAGCATCAGCAGCGGCGCGACGACGAACGCCAGGTTCGCCGCCTGGGTGGCCTGGCCCTGGAGCATCGGCGTCAGCGCCAGCGCGGCCAGAGGAGAGAGCGCCAACACCAGGACGAGCGCCGCCTGCCAGCGACCCTTCGCCGTCGCGATGACGGCGACGCCCCCGACGACAGCGGCCACGATCCCGGCCCAGCCCACGCACTGGACCAGCGCCTCGACGATGTACAGCGCCCCCTCGAGCGGGACAGCCAGGACGAACGGGAGCGGCGGGGCCTCGACGCCGGCCTCGACCTGCTCGAGCACGAACGCGCGGTAGCCGGTCGGCGCCGACGCGATGCCCACGAGCGCCAGGAAGTCGGTCATCGACCAGGTGTCCCCCCACGCCGCCCACAGGCTGGAGAGCGTGCCGCGCTCGCCGCTCCGCAGGAACCCGTCCACCAGCGTCGGCACGAGCGCGCCGGCCGCGAACGGCACGACCGAGCGCCAGGGGTGACGCAGGACCAGCGCCGAGACGGCCAGGAGCGGGATCAGCGCCAGCCCCTCGGGACGGGCCAGTGGAGCCAGCGCCGCCGCCCCGAACGCCCAGGTCCAGGCTCGCTCCCCGCGGTGTGCGTCGATCGCGAAGGCCACCGCCAGCCCGGTCAGCAGCCACCCGAGCGGGCGCGCATCCAGGATGCAAGCGTGCTCGCGGACGACCGGCGCCAGGCACCAGAAGAACACCGCGGCCCGGCCCGCCCAGACCGAGCCCAGCCGCGTCGCGCCCAGATGCAGCGGCCAGGCGACAGCCCCGGCCAGTACGAGGTTCAGCAGCCACGCCGCCCGCTCGGCCTCGACCAGCGGAAGCAACGTGGCGACCATCGCCGGCCACAGCGGGGGCCAGAACGCCGCATCGACCGCGGGCCCCTGCCCGGCCCAGGACTGCGCCAGCGCCAGCATCTCCAGCCCGTCGGGGCTGCGCGCCGGCAACGGAGCCATCGCCAGCAGCACCATCATGGCCGCCAGGGTCAGGAGGCGCCGCTCGCGGACCCCCTCCAAGCGCTCAGTCGCCTCGGATCTGCTTCAGGATCGCCTTCACGTTGTCCCGCGGGTACTTCGTGAAGCGTCCGAACTCCTGACCGTTGGCGAGCCACTCGCCCCCGTCGATCGTGACGACCTCGCCGGTGACGTAGGCCGCCATGTCGCTCATCAGGTACGTCGCCAGGTCCGCCAGCTCGTCCGGCTTGCCGAAGCGCTTGAGCGGGATGGCCGCCTTGGCCTCCTCGTCCATGCCCGGGGGCATCAGCTTGGCGAACGCGCCCTTGGTCGGGAACGGGCCCGGGGCGATGGCGTTCAGCCGGATGCCGTACTCGGCCCACTCGACCGCCAGGCTGCGGGTCATGGCCAGCACGCCCGCCTTGGCGCAGGCCGAGGGCACGACAAACGCCGAGCCGGTCCACGCATAGGTCGTGACGATGGACAGCACCCGACCCGCGTGGCCGCGCTCGATCCACCGCTTGCCCAGCGTCGACGTGCAGTGGAACGACCCGTGGAGCACGATGCTCACGATGGCGTTGAAGCCGTTCGGCGAGATGTCTTCGGTGCACGCCAGGAAGTTGCCGGCGGCGTTGTTGACCAGGCCGGTGACCGGCCCGAGCTGGTCCTCGATGACCGTGACACCCGCCTCGACCGCGGCCGGGTCACGCACGTCGAAGCCCGCCGAGTACGCGGCGGTCCCGCCGGCCTCGGTGATGAGCGCGACCGTCTCTTTCAGCGGGTCTTCGCGACGCCCGACGACGGCGACCTTGGCGCCGGCTGCTGCGAACCCGATGGCCATGGCGCGACCCAGGCCGCCGCCACCGCCGGTGATGAGGATGGTCTCGGCATCCAGGGTGTCCGCGGTGAAGCCCACTACCAGGTCCCTCCCTTGCGGATGAGGCGCCCGAGCGTCTCGACGAGCTGGGGGTTCCGGTTGCTCCACAGGTAGGTGTGGAACGCCTGCGAGCTGGCGGAGGCGCGCTCGGCGTCGATCGCGGCCAGCTCGGCGTCCTCGAGGTGGAGCGAGTCGCTGGGCCACGGCTCGAGCACGCCCGGCTCGACCCACTCGGAGACGTCGACGTACTCGAACTCGGGCACGGCGTGGAACGGGTCGCTGTCGCCGAAGACGCCGATCTGGGTCTCGAGCAGGTCCGGCGGGACCTTCTCGCCGCGAGCCGCGAGCAGGAGCCGCCCGTCGAGCAGGTTGTCCAGCGCCGCGTCGCCGTCGTGCCAAAGCACACCGACCGCGTCGGGGTCCTGGCGCGGAGCCAGGCGGGAGAGCCAGTCGATCTGCAGCTCGTAGCTGATGTCCGCGGCGACCAGCACGACGCTGGTGCACAGCTCGCCGACCAGATCGGGGCGCTCGAGCACCGCGCTCTTGAGGACGCGCGCGCCCAGCCCGTGCACGACCAGCGAGACGGCCCGGCCTTCCCAGAGATCGCGGAGCCCATCGGTGTGGAGCAGGGTCGCCATCAGCTCGAGGAGCCCGAAGGCGTGCGCCCGCGCTTGCTTCCCGGCCTCGACGGCGGCACCGGACCCGGCGTCGTCCCCACCCGAGTACGAGTACGCGATGACCGCCGCCCCGGTGCGCTCGGACAAGGCCGCGCCGACGTCCTCGACCTGCTCGGTCGTCCGGCCGTGTCCCGGCACGAAGACGACGACGGGCTGCCCCTCGGAGAGGCCCTCGGTCAACACCTGCACGAGGCCCGCAGAGTCGAGCGGGCCCCGGTCCGAGTGGAGGCTGAGCCCCTGCTCGATCGAAGGGAAGCGGGCGGTGATGACCATGGGTTCTCGGGGAGAGAGGAGCGGCAGAGCCTACAGGTCGTCGCCAACCGGCTGCAACAGCTCGGCGAGACGCGAGGCGAACGCAGCGTTGCCTTCGGCGTTGTAGTGCAAGTTGTCGCCGTCGAAGCGCCAATCATCGGGTCGCTTCCACTCGTCTTGCCAGGTCGGCAGCGGGTCGATCACGGTGAAGCCGGCGGCCTGGCCTCGGGCCCCGATCCGCTCGTGGATCTCGTCCCACGGATACCGATGCCACCAGTAGACGGCCGGCGCGATGACCAGCACCGGGTCGGCCCCATCGGCGCGAACGGACTCGGCCAGACGGTCCAGTGCCTCACCCACCCGCGCGATCCGAGCGGGATCGCGTGCCGCCAGCAGGTACTCGTCGACGTAGCCGCCGAACGTGTTGTGGCGATGCCAGCGGACCATGTGTCGAAAGACCGCCGGGACCCGCGGCAGGGACCGGAGCTCGTCCAGGTAGACCTGCTGGAGCGTCTCGTTCCGCACCGGCGCGGGCGCATCGAGGGCTCGACGCTCGGCCCCGTACGCGGCCAGCTCGTCCGGCGTGGCGGTCAGGTGGAACGGCCCGGACATCGTCAGGAGATCGTTCAGACAGAAGACCAGCACCACCACGTCCGGCGCGTACGGACGAACGGCCCGCTCGTACCAGGCCGCTTCCTGGACCGTGTCGTACCCGGTGACGCCGAAGTTCAGGACCGGCAGACCGAGCTCGTCCTCGAGCCGAGCGGGGAGCGAGTCCGGCTGCGCGACCAGCTCGCCCCAGACCAGCGAGTCCCCCAGCATCGCGATGCGGGGCTCGGCCGAGCTCAGCGGGACCAGCGCGTCCTCGCGCATGCCGGCGGCGTCGAACGCGGCGGGGCCGTAGTCCATCTCGACGCTGGCTCCGGGCCGAGGCACGTAGATCAGCTCGGCATCGGCCTGGTGCAGCGCGGCGTGCATCCGCGTCGTCTGCTGCCAGAACGCGTCGTCGCGAAGGGCCAGCGTGTCGTCGTCGAGCGGCACGCGCAGCAGGAGCTCGGCGAGCACTCCGGCGACCATCAGGCCCAGGACCAGCTTCAGCGCGCGGCGCCTCGCCAGCGGTGTCACCGCCCCAGGACCACGATGTCGGCCGAGCCGCGCGACCAGCCGACGACCTCGGCGGTGCCGTCGCCGGTGAGGTCGGCCAGCAGCAGCAGCTCGTCGACGCGCACGCCGACGGTCTCCCGGTGCAGCACGCGGTCGTGGTCCGGACCGGCCCAGACCGTCAGCTCCCCTTCCCGGTGGACAGCGAGATCCGCCAGCCCGTCGCCGTCGACGTCCCCGAACAGGTTCCAGCTCGCCCCGCCCTCGGACACCGGCGCGCGCAGGCTCTTCACCGTGGTCATCGGGCCGTACCCGTCGTCCCAGGACCAGGCCACCACCGCGACCGGCACGCGCTGATCGAGCAGGCTGTGGGCCAGCGCCGCAGGGTCGAGGTCCAGTCGGAGCGACACCAGCTCCTGGTCGCCGTCCCCGTCCAGATCGGCCGGGGAGACGTCCGCGGCGCCGCCCTCGATGGTCAGCACCATCGCCTCGCCGAAGCCGACTCCGGTGCCCAGGTGCACCTGGATCTCGGTCTGCGTGGCGAGCAGGCTGCCGTCGCTCAGAACCCTCTGCAGCACCAGGTCGACCCGACCGTCGCCGTCGACGTCCCACAGGTGCACGTCGGTGACGAACCGGTACGCCTCGCGGTCCTGGAAGACCGGATCCTCGAGCCGCTCGGGCAAGGGCCAGCGCTCGGTCGCCACACCGATGGTGTCCCCGGTGCGATGGACGACCAGCTCATCGCCGTCGACGACCAGGATGTCGCGGAGCCCGTCACCATCGGCGTCCTCGACCGCCACCGCCGGGCTCTGGAGCGTCAGCCCGAGCGCCTCGCCCCCGGCGCTCGACGTGGACTCGACCCGGCCTCTCGCCGCCAGCGGGACCCGGCCCAGCTCCTGGCCGTCCGGACGGAACGCGACCAGCTCGCCGGCCGACCAGACCAGCAGCTCGGGCCGCTCGTCGCCGTCCAGATCGACCACGATGCGCGCCGGCTGGGGGCGGGTGGGCCCGACCCCCAGATCGACCGAGGTGATCTCCTCGTCGACCACGACCAGAACGGCCTTGTCGCCGTCCCGGCCCGACCCGACCAGCTCGTGGACGCCGTCCCTATCCACGTCGGTGGCCCGGAGCGTCTCGAGCGCCAGACCGAGCGCCAGGACCTCCATCAGCGCGACCTCTGGACGACCAGGAAGCCGACGGCCTGGAAGGCGAGCCAGGCCGCCGAGGTCCACGCCGCCGCGTCGAGCGCGTAGACCAGCCCAGCCACCGACCAGACGCACAGGACCCACTCGCCGAGCCGCACGCCGGCGCCGCGGGACATCCGGTAGGACGAGGCGCTGTGGTCTCCACGCTTGGGCGTGCGCAAGAACTCACCCGGTCCGCCGAACCAGCCCTGCAGTACGGCGACGCTGTTGTGGAGCGACAGGCCGTTGCAGAACAAGAGCAGCATCGGCAGGCCCGTGAGCGTGCGACGGACACCCGCACCCCGACCGTCTCGGAAGATGCAGCTGGTCAGGTAGACGAGCAGCAGGGTCGGGACCGCGAGCCGCAGAGGCGCCGTGGCAGCGCCGACCGCGATGGCCATCTCCGAGCCCGACGAGAGCACCGGGACGATGAGCGGGTTGATGACGGCGAGCGCCAGAACGGCCAGGAAGATGCTGCTCCCCAGCAGGTGCGCGGTGCCCTGGAGCTTGCGACGGAAGGGCTCGTCCGACCTCCACAGCGGGCCCAGCAGCTTGTGCGCGACCTGGGCTCCTCCGCGCATCCAGCGGTGCTGCTGCGCTCGGATGGCGGCCATGTCCTCGGGCAGCTCGGCCGGCGCCTCGAGCGCGTCCACGTACCGCAGCCCCCAGCCCGCGAGCTGGGCCCGGTACGACAGGTCCAGGTCCTCGGTCAGCGTGTCGATGTTCCAGCCGCCCGCGTCCTCGATGCAGCTGCGCCGCCAGACGCCGGCGGTGCCGTTGAAGCCCATCAGCAGGCCACCTCGGCAGCGGGCGTGCTGCTCGAACGTGAAGTGGGCGTCGAGGTGGAACGCCTGGGCGCGGGTGAACGCCGAGGTGTCGCGGTTCAGGTGGCCCCAGCGCCCCTGGACGAGCCCGACGTCCGGCCCGAGGCAGGCGACGGCCTGGCGCAGGAAGTCGGGCCGCGGCAGGAAGTCGGCGTCGAAGATGGCGATGAGCTCGCCATGCGCGGCCTTCATCCCGTTCCGGAGCGCGCCCGCCTTGTAGCCAGCCCGATCCTCGCGCCGGACCTGCACCGCATCCACGCCCGAGCTGCGCAGCCGCGCGACCTCGGTGGCCACGATGTCCACGGTCCGGTCGGTCGAGTCGTCGAGCACCTGGATCTCGAGCCGCTCGGCGGGCCAGTCCAGCGCGCCGATGCATCGGATGAGCCGCTCGGCGACGTCGGCCTCGTTGTAGAGCGGGAGCTGGACCGTGACGCGAGGCACCTGGGCATCCGCCTCGGGCAGGCCTCGTCCGGGCCGCGACCGGTACCAGAGCCACAGCAGGTGGAGCTGCGCGACCGAGTAGGTGCCGATGGCCAGGGAGGCGACCGCCAGGATCGCGACGACGATCCAGGCCATGGGTCAGCGTGTCCTGCCCGAGACGCACAGGTTCACGTGGTCCCCGTAGAGACCGCGGAGCTCCTCCGGCACGATCGGCAGCGGGTCGGGCCACGCGATGACGGCGGCCAGGATCTCGGCGTCGAGCGTCTCGCTGGCCGAGGGGTGCAGGACCTCGGGGGTCCCGAGCACGCCGTCGGCCATCGGGAACCGCAGGGTCGGGCAGCGCTGGTCGTCCTTGGGTCCAACGACCTGCCCCAGGATCTCGAGCGTCTGGCTCTCCCACTCCGAGCGAGCATCGGACTCCCATCGGAGCTTCACGAGCACGCCATCGGGTAGCGGGCGAGCGGCCAGGCCCGCGCCGAGGCAGCTCTCCACGCGCGGATCCGGGTCACCCGAGCCCGCGACGGGCCCCAGCTTGGCGACCTTGCCGCCGTCGTACCGGGCGACCCACTCGGTCGTGTCCGGCGGGCAGTGCCCGACCAGCTCGGTCATCTTGTTCACGGTGGCGTCGGTGCCGACGACCGTGGGGGTCCAGCCCGCATGGGCCACTGAGACGAGCCAGATCAACGGCGCCTCCCGTTTCGGGTGGGTGCGCCCGTCGCGGGCTCCTCGATCAGCCGCTCGGGCATCTCGGCCAGCACCCAGGCGGCGGCGGCCATCAGCGCGGTGTTGTGCTGCAGGTCCTCGAGCACGATCTTGTCGAAGGTGTCGGCCTCGGTGTGGTGGATGGGCCAGTACGTGCTGGAGTCGTGGTTCATCCCGAGCCCGGGGACACCCGTCCTCACGGTCGGTCCGATGTCGGCGCCCGAGTAGCCCGAGACCATCGTGCCGCCGCCGATCGGGGCCAGCGCCGCGCCCAGCTCGTACAGGAGTCCCTGCGCGCGGAGCAGGACGTCGTCGTCCTCCATCGTCAGGTGCACGCGGAAGCCGTCGGCGATGCCGTTGCCGGTGTCCGACTCGATGAGCGCCTGGTGGAACTCGTCCTTGTGGGCCTCGGCGTAGGCGACCCCGCCGCCCAGCCCGTTCTCCTCGTTCGTGAACAAGACCGCACGGATGGTGCGCCGCGGCTGCAGATCCAGCTCGTGCAGTAGACGGACCGCTTCCCAGGCGATCAGGCAGCCCGCGCCGTCGTCCTGTGCGCCCTGCCCGACGTCCCAGCTGTCGATGTGGCAGCCGACCACGACCACCTCTTCCGGGCTCTCGCGACCGGGGATCTCGGCCAGGAGGTTGCGGCTCTCCACCATCCCCTGGTGATCGCCGGACAGCTTCAGGTGGACCTTCACGTCCGTGCCCGCGTCGAGCAGGCGATGCAACCACGAGGCGTCCTCGACCGACAGCGCCGCGGCCGGGATCGCAGGCGTGACCTCGGGGTCATACCGGGTCGCGCCGGTGTGCGGGGTCTGGAGGCTGTGGCTGGTCACCGAACGGATCAACACGGCAACGGCGCCACGCTTCCCCGCCTCGATCGGGCCCTTGCTCCGGTACTGGACCGTCTCGCCGTACCCCGTGAAGGGCACGTCGAACAGCACGATCTTCCCGGCGATAGCGGCGTCGTCGAGTGCGGCGAGTTCGTCCCACGAGGACACCGCGACGAGGGGGGCCTCGAGGTCGCCGGCGACGGTCATGCCGAGCCCCAGCACGTGGAGGTTCCGCTCGACGGGCAGCGTGACCCGCGCGCTCTCCTCGCCACGGA
This sequence comes from Pseudomonadota bacterium, assembly GCA_024228935.1. Lineage (GTDB taxonomy): Bacteria > Myxococcota_A > UBA796 > UBA796 > CAJQPC01 > JAAESX01. Next base: position 38,824 of record JAAESX010000131.1, on the reverse strand, counting down.
CCCACTTCGGGACCTCGACCGGCTCGGTGACGACATCCAGGCCGTCCTCGCCCATCAGCGCCGCGGCCCAGTCGATGGCGTGCTCGAGCTCGGGGCTGCCCGAGATGCGACAGCCGATGTCGTCGCACAGCGACTGAAGCCGCGAATAGGCGATCTCCGAGGCGTGCGCTGCGGCCGAGATCCGCTCGACGTCTTCCGCGTATCGGTCCGCGAGCGCCACCCTTTCTTCGGCGGCGGCAGCGGACAAGAAGACCAGGAGCATCGAGTGCCTCGCAGACATCGGGGAGATCGCCGAGTATCATCCCGCCGATGAACCCGACCCAGGGCCGACGCTATCGCATCCTCGAGGTGCTCGGTTCAGGCGGCTTCGGGACCGTCTACCGCGCCGAGGTGGTGACCCAGACCGGTCTGCGGCGCGTCGTTGCGCTGAAGGTGCTGAACGAGCAGGCCGCGAAGAACGAGGACGCCGCCCGCCGACTGCGCGACGAGGCGCGGATCCTCTCGAACCTGAACCACTTCGGCATCGTCCGCGTCGACGACCTGTTGCAGCTCGAGGGCCGCTGGACGATGGTCATGGAGCTCGTCCACGGCATCGACTGCGAGCGCCTGCTGCGGGATCAGAAGCGCCTGCCGATGAGCATCGCCCTGGATCTCGTCGCCGCGGTCGCCCGCACCCTGCACGCGGTCAGCCGAGCGACCGCCCCGGACGGCTCCCGCCTTCAGCTCATCCACCGGGACGTGAAGCCGGCGAACATCCTGCTCACGGTCGGCGGCGCGGTGAAGCTGCTGGACTTCGGCGTCGCGCGAGCCGAGGTCGCCAGCCGCGAGAGCGACACGCAGCAGGCCTACGTCATGGGCTCGCTGCCCTACCTGGCCCCCGAGCGGTACGGCTTCGAGGACAGCCCCGCCGGCGACGTCTACGCGCTGGGCTGCGTCCTGTACGAGCTGCTGCTCGGCAAGCGCTTCGGCCGCACGAAGCCCAGCCTGAAGAGCCACACCGCCAAGCTGCGCGAGGCCCTGCACAAGGCCTGGAACGTCATCGACGCCGACGTGCGGGCCGAGGTCCTCTCCATCCTGGGCGAGGCGCTGGCGTACGAGGCCGAGGCCCGCCCCGGCCCCCGCGCCCTGGCCACACGCATCGAGGCGCTGCGGCACCGATGCGGCGGACCCACCCTGGCCGACTGGTCCGAGACGGTCGTCGGTGCCGTGCTCCAGGCCCGCGCCAAGTCCGAGCCCGACGAGATGTGCGGGCGCGTGCTGACCGAGAACCTGTCGGGCCAGTCCATGGCCGGCCCGATCCCGGAGGACCTGGTCGACGCCGTCGACGCCGTCGAGGCCGCCGAGCCCGAGCCCGAGAAGACCATCCCCGAGCTCGCTCCAGAGGCGCCTCCGTGGCACCCGCCCGAGCCGGCGTCCGTGAAGGGGGACACCAAGCCACTCCCGCCCCCCGCGACCCCGGCGGCGCCCCCGAAGAGTGACTCCAGCGCCGGGTTCCTGTTCATAGGGGGCGGCGGCGCTCTCCTGCTGCTGGCCAGCCTGGGTGGCCTCGGCTGGTGGGCCGCGAACCGGACGCCCGAGGCGCCCGCGAAGCCCTCGCTCACGGACGTGATGGAGGAGGTCGGCGAAGATCCGCCCAGCATCGAGGGGGTCGACTTCGCTGACATCCCCACCGACGAGATCGTGGTCGAGCAGCCCGTCGAGCAGCCCGTCGACAAGGTCCCGGTCGTGGTCAAGCCGCCCGTGAAGAAGCCTCCCGTGAAGAAGCCTCCCGTGCTCGACGACACGGGTATGGCGCTGATCCCGATTCGCCCCGACGACGCACCGGTCGAGGAGATCGTGCCCGCAGCGCCCACCACCGCACACGTGGCCATCCACGGGGACGCCGAGTTCGTCATCCTGAAGGGTGAGGGCGGCTCGGCCCGTCCCGGCGAGGTGGCGCCCGGTAGCTACCAGCTCTTCCCCAGCTTCCCGGGCGGCTACACGATCGCCGGTCCCAGCATCACGGTCGCAGCCGGCGACTCGGTGCGGATCCGCTGCAGCTCCAGCACGAAGAGCTGCACGCAGGAATAGGCTCCAGTCAGAGCTGGACGACCACCAGGCTCGGCACACCGATGCGGATCTTCTTGCTTCCGCGGCGGCGCTCGACGAGGCCCGCGGCCCCACCGACACCCAGCTTGCCGAGCTCCTGACGGGCGCGGAAGATCTGGACGTTCAGGCGGGTGTCCTCCATCTGGAGACTCTGGGCCAGCTCGTCCGCGTAGACCCAGCCCTGCTCCGGCGGCTCGACGCCCTCGGCCTTGTCCTCGATCCGCTGCTTGGCGAGGAGCATCAGCATGTAGTGGAAGACGCGCGCGGGGAACGCCATCGGTCCCCCGGGGTGCACGACGGTCATCGCGCAGTCCTCCTGGTCGCCTGAGACCTGGAAGTGCAGCTCGATCTGGTCGAGGCGCCAGCCGCCGCCGGACACGTCGATGGTCGCGTCGTCCGTGATGGGGAGGTGCAGCGCGAAGCTCCGCTCGCCGACCACGACGACCTCGCCGTCCTCGACCCGGACGGGATCACTGTCCAGCTCGGCCTGCCACACGCCGGACCGGTCCTCGAAGACCACCATGGTGGGCTCCTCGGACGAAGGCAGGGCCAGCAATCCGTCCTGCGCCTGCGTCAGCTCACCGGTGACCTGGTCGCGCGCGCAGGCCTCGGGCCCCGCCCCGTCCACCAGCGTCCACGGGCACTCGGCATCGGCGAACCCGACCCGGGCGCCTCGCTTGAGCACCGCGTCCTGGCCGGCCTTGAGGCGCTTGCCGTTGACATACGTTCCGTTTCGGCTGCCGAGGTCGCGCAGGGTCCACTGGCCACGCGCCCACGTCAGCCGAGCGTGCTCGGAGCTGACGCGGCCATCGTCCACGCGAAGTCCTGCCGCCCGGCCGCGCCCGACGATGCAGCGCGCGGTCAGCGCCACGGCATCACGTCCTTCGCATTGCAGGAGACCCATGCCGGGACTCTATCGCGACACTGGACGAGGAGGCCGCGCGAGCTGCAACAGGGCGGGCAGCACGAAGACATCACACAGGAACGCCGTCGCGATGACGACGGCGCCCACCGCGCCGAAGACACGGTTGCTCGGGAAGCTGGAGAAGCTGTTGATCCCGAAGCCGAGGGTCAGGATCAGCGAGGTCACGAACACCGCGCGGCCGCTGTGACGGACGGCGTTGTGGATGGCCTCGGTGTAGCCGGCTTTTTCCTGCTCCTCGCGGAATCGGGCGAGCAGATGGATGGTGTCGTCGACCGCGATTCCGAGCGCGACGGTGAAGACCACCGCGGGGCCCGGGTCGAGGTCCCAGCCCATCAGCCCGAGCGTGCCGTACCCGGTCAACAGCGGCAGGGCGTTCGGCGCGAGCGAGATGAGGCCGGTGCGAATGCTCCGGAACAGCACCGTGATGAGCATCGCGATGACGAGGAACGCGGCGGTCAGGCTGTTGCGCAGGTCGGTCGTGACCCGGTTGATGCCGGCGTACGCCACGATGGCCGTGCCCGTGGCCTGCACCTCGACCCCGACGGCCTCGAGCGGAGGGATCACGCGCGAGGACACCTCGTCGGTGAGCTCGGCGAAGGCGTTGGCCCCCACGTCCTTGGTGCGCACGACGATGCGGGCGCGGTCCTCGGTCAGGACCTGGTGGCTCACGTCCTCGGCCTGCTCGAACAGACGCCGGACGAACGCGGGGTCTTCCGGGACGGCGGCCGGGCCACCCATCATCGTGCTGGCCCCGACGACCAGCGTCGCGGGGCTGTCCACGCTGCGGACCTCGGCCAGCTCGAGCGCCGCGTCCTGGCCGTCCTTCATCGCTTGTAGGACGACAGGGTCGCGCAGATCGGCACCAGTGAGGTCGTACTCGATGGACACGATGCCGCCCAGGTCCTCGTCGATCAGCCCGTTGGCGACAGTGATCTCGTGGTCCGGAGGCAGGATGCCCGTGAGCCAGTTGTCGACCTCGACCTGGGTCCCGAAGGCGACGAACACCGCAGCGATCGCCGCGGTGATGCCGAGCGTGAGCTTCGGGCGCAAGGTGCTGAAGCTCGCGCACCACTGCAGCATCCGGTCCAGCCAGTTGTCGCCGTCGGCGTGGTCCACCGGCGAGTCGACCATCGAGAGCGCCAGCGGCACGATGAGCAGGATCGAGAAGTATGCGAAGCCGATCCCGGCCGCGGCGTACAGCCCGAAGCTCTTCAGGATCTGCATCGACGCGAGGTTCAGCGACAGGAACCCGATGGCGGTCGTGAACGTCGTCAGGAAGCAGGCCGCGCCGATCGAGCCCATGGCCTCGATGACCGCCTTGCGTCGCTGCTCCCACGTCAGCTTCTCGCCGGGAGCCGCCAGCTTGCGGCGCTCCTCGTGGAAGCGCGTGATCATGTGGATGGCGTCGGCCACCGCGATGACGGGCAGCAGCGTCGCGTAGGCGTTGTTGATCAGCCCGACCGGCTCGTCGGTGAACCCCATCAGCCCGAACGTCATCGACGCCGGGACCGCCGCCGCCAGGAGCGGGATGTTCACCCCGTGGACGCTGCGGAACAGGATGAACAGCAGGATCGCGATCATGATCACGCTGATCGTGACGAAGGTGACCTGGTCTCGGATGATGACGTCGAGCAGGCCGGCACGGACCGCCGGGATCCCGCCGATCTGGTAGACGAGGCCTTGGTCTCCGTCGTGCTCGTCGACGACGTCCTCGAGCTCCAGGACGGCGCCGCGGACCTCGGCGATGTCGTCCGCGTCGACGGACAGGTCCACGAGCATCGCGGTCACGCTGCCGTCCGCGCTGATCATGCGTGGCACGAGCGCCGGATCGGCCAGGAGCTCGGCTCGCCAGACCTCGGCGCGGGCCTCGTCCCGGGGAACGCTCGCCCGCAGCGGCAGCGGGGCACCCATGCCCGGCACGTTCCGATTCACCCGGGACATGTCTGCGATCGACCGGACCGCGGTCACCTTGTCGTGGGCCCGCAGCGTGTCGGCCATCCCGTCCAGCGCATCCAGTCGCTCACGGGTCAGGATCGGCTCACCTCCGCCGTCGACGAGGATGAGCAGCAGCCCCTCCTGGGAGGGAAAACGCTCCAGGTGCTCGTCGAGCAGGTCGAGCTCGGGGCTCGCGGTGCCGAAGAACGCCTTGGCCGAGAAGTCCACCTGCAGGTGGATGGCCCCGCTCGCGACCGCCAGGACGATGGCGAGTAGGAGCGCGCCGGCGGCCTTGCGGTTGTCGAGGATCAGGACGGCGAAGCGGCGGTACACGACGGCCCTCTAGCCGTTCGCGGAGACCAGCGCTCGGCTCAGAGCTCCGAGGCGGTGTAGCTGCCCTCGAACGTCCAGGGCGCATCGGTCTTCAGGCTCTGCATGTACCCCTGGTAGTCGGAGTACCCGGAGCCATACGAGACGTCCTCCCAGTAGATGTCGGCCGGCCGAGCGGTGTACTGCTCGGTCCAGGAGCCGTCGATCAAGGCCGTGATGTAGTTCTGGCCGTAGTGGAAGCCCCAGTACGACGTCGGGAGCGTCGTGACCGGGCAGCCGCTGTTCCACACGATCTTGGGATCCACCTTGAACCCGACCGTGCAGCCGTCGCAGTCGCCGGTGTCGTAGAGGATGCCGCCGTAGGGGTAGACCGACGGGTAGGCCGCGTGCAGCTCCTCGCTGAAGGCGTACATCGCGCCGCTGCAGGCGAAGCTCAGGCTGTCGTCGGCCGTGTCGGCGGTGTCGGGGTCGGGCGACGTGCCACGCAGCGAGACCGTGCCGTACGCCCCCGCGAGCCCGTACGTGCCCCAGTACGACGTCATGTAGGTGCCGAACCGCGTGGCGGCCCAGTCGACCGTGACGTCCACCTCGATCTCGAAGTCGCGGGTCTCGCAGTCCGCCGAGCCCAGACACTCGTCGTCGTCGCAGTCGATGTCGCCGTCCGCGTCGTCGTCCACCCCGTTGCTGCAGTCCTCGATGCAGACATCCACGCAGTCGTCGTCCTCGCAGTCCAGCAGGCCGTCTTCGTCGTTGTCGATCTCGTCGGTGCAGTCGGTCTCGCTGAACGGGCCGGTGTCGGTGTCGGCGTCCGAGTCGGTGTCGGTGTCGGCGTCCGAGTCGGTGTCCGAGTCCGTGTCGCTGTCCGCGTCGGCGTCCGAGTCCGAGTCCGCGTCCGCATCGGTGTCCGCATCGGCTTCGATGCCGCTGTCGGTGTGGGAGTCGACGTCCTCGGGACCGTTACAAGCCAGGAGGAGGAGCGCGGTGACCATGCTCTGGCTCATAGTCGGCTGCACCCCCGACCCGCAACCTGCGGTGTCCGTGGGAGTCGTGGATGAACGCCCGATGACACCACCCGTGGTGCTCATCACGCTCGACACGACACGCGCTGATCGGCTCGGCTCCTACGGCCACGCCGAGGCCTCGACGCCGAACCTCGACGCCCTGGCCGAGCGCGGCACCCGGTTCGAGAACGCGTTCGCACCGGTCCCGCTGACGATCCCGAGCCACAGCACCATCCACACCGGACTGCAGCCCCCTCGACACGGCGTCCGGGACAACGGGGACCAGCGCCTGAGCGAGGCCGCCACGACGCTGGCGGAGCGCTTCCAGGCCGCCGGGCACGAGACCCACGCGAGCGTCGGCGCCTTCGTCACCCAGGCGCACTGGGGGTTCGGGCAGGGCTTCGACCGCTACGACCAGGACCTGGGGGTGTCGAGCGAGTCGCTGGGCTGGCACGTCGAGCGCACGGCCGGCGAGGTCGTCGACGACGCGCTCATCGGACTGGACGGCGTCGGGTTCCTGTGGGTCCACGTCTTCGACGCCCACGCCCCCTACCGGAGCCACGGGACCGAGCGGGACCCCTACGACGCCGAGCTCACCTACCTGGACGCCGAGCTGGGACGCCTGCTCAAGGCGCTGCCCGACGATGCGCTGGTGGTCGTCGCCGGAGACCACGGCGAGTCCTTCGGCGAGGGCGGCGAGGATGCCCACGGCCTGCTCGTCACCGACGGCGTCCTGAGGATTCCCCTGCTCGTGGCCGGCCCCGACATCCCCGTCGGCGTCGAGTCTCGAGCGGTCTCGCTCGCGGACATCGCGCCGACCATCTGCCGGCTGCGGGGCCTGCCCGCCGGCGAGGTCGACGGCGTCGATCTGTTCGCCGACACCGACCGGATCGGGGTCTACAGCGAGTCCCGCTACGGGCTCCACCACTTCGGCTGGACCCCGCTCGAGCGCCTGAGCGGGCCGGACTGGAGCATCACCCGAGGCACCCGCATCGAGACCGTCGGGAGCCCGCCCGAGGGCGCCGAAGCCGAGCTCGCCCAGATCGCCGCGCTGACGGGAGCGTTCGACCTCGAGGCCACGACGCTCGACCTGGCCACGGTCGAGCAGCTCCAGGCCCTGGGCTACCTGTCGGACGCCGTCGCGCCCGTCATCGGCGGCACCGATCCGCGCGACGGCATCGAGCTGACCCGACGGATGGCCCACCTCCGGACGCTGTCTCCACCCCAGGCGCTGGACGCGATGGCGGAGCTCCTGGCCGAGGAGCCCGGCATGCGGGACCTGCGCATGCGTCGCGGGGTGCTGCTGGCGCGCATGGGTCGCCTCGACGAGGCCATCACCGAGCTCTCCGACGCCCAGCGCGCCAGCCCCTCGAGCACCGTGGCCGTCTCGGTCGGCGAGCTGTGGCTCCAGGCCGGCGACCCGACCGAGGCGCTGTCCTGGTTCGACGAGGCGCTCACGCTGGACGCCCGCTCGGCCACCGCCCAGGCCGGTCGAGCCCAGTGTCTCGCCCAGCTGGGTCGCTTGGACGAGGCCTCGGCGGTGCTCGACGACGCCCTGCTCGAGCACCCCGACCACGGGGACCTGCTGATGGCCGGAGCGACCCTCGCGCTCGCCACCGGCGCGCTCATCGAGCCCTGGGTCGAGCCGGTCGAGGCCATCGCGCGGCAGCGGCCCAACCACAGCCGAGTGCACCACCTGCTGGGCGTCCTCTACCGGGCCACGGGGCAGCCCGAGCTCGCCGAGCAGGCCCTGTGGACCGAGCTGCGAGCACGCCCGACCAACCTCGCGGCGCGCCTGGAGCTGGCCGCGCTGTTCCGGGAGCAGGGCCGGAACGTGGACCTGGTCAAGGCGCTGCGCCCGCTCGTGACGGTCCAGCCCGACGAGCCGCGCTGGCGTGCGATGACGGCCCAGGCCTACGTCGACATGGGTCGCGAGGACCTGGCCGCGGAGCACATCGCGGTCTGCGCCGGGCACCCCGGCTGCCCGGAATAGACTCCAGGGTGTGAGCACCGTCCCCTGCCCGTCCTGCAACCGGCCGAACGCCCCCCACCGTGGCGCCTGCCTGTATTGCGGCCATGCCATGCCGAACCCGCAGCCGCGCGGGCAGCAGACGAAGAAGCAGACGCCGAAGAACCTCGACGCGCTCATCCGCCGGGCGATGTCGCGCGGCAACACCGCCGAGCTCAAGAAGGCGCTGGCCGAGGCCGAGGAGGTCGCGGTCGCGCCCCCAGTCGTCCACGAGCTGGCCGAGGACGACCCGACGCCGCTCCCCCAGGTGCTCGACGAGCTGGTCCAGAAGACGCCGGCCGCGCCCTCGCCCGAGGCGCTGTACCAGGACCTGCGAGCGCACATCGAGGCCGCCAGCGGCTGGGAGGACGCCCCTCGCGGCGCCGAGGAGCACCTGCGCGAGGCCCAGGCCGCCATCGCCCGACTGCTCCCCGCGCTGGACCGGATCGAGGGGCCTCCCGAGCTGATCTTCCCGCCGTTTCGCCAGGCCCACGCCCTGTTCGTCGAGCCGCCCGGGACCCCGGACGACGCACCGCTCGTCTCCGAGGCGCTGCAGCTCGACCACCCGACCGCCCGGATGATCGCGCTGGCCAAGCACCCCCGTGTCGCTCGCCGAGACGGGGCCGACACCCACCTGCGTGCGCTGGCGCAGGCGTACGAGAGCCGCTTGGCTCGACCCGCGGTGGTGTTCGACGAGGCGCGGCTGCGCGCCCTCCCCATCCCCCACACGGTGCTGTCGCTGCCAAAGTCCGGGCCGTGGGAGATCGTCGGTGGCGGCGCCTGGACCTGGGACGAGCGGCGCGGCTCCGGCCGGGCGTTCGACGCCCTCCCCATCGCGCTGGCCGTGCCGGGCGAGGTCGCGGTCAAGCGGTTCCGCATCCGCAAGAACAAGCGCGACGAGACCGAGCTCATCCCCTCGCACGAGGCCCGCGTCGGGGTGCTCGACCTGCACCACCCCACCGGCATCCTGCGGGTCGTCGAGGGGCTCACCACCCTGGGCGGCTGGGACCTCGACGGGCTGTCGCTGCGGATGGCGTTCCGGCGCTTCCTGGAGTCCGACCACGGCGACATCGTCGTTGGCAAGCGCATCTGTCAGCCCACGCGCAAGCCCCAGGAGCTCGACGAGCAGACCGCGCGGGCAACCGGGTGGCCGGCCTGGGAGGAGCACACCCGCGCCTGCCGCCTGCTGTACGAGGTGGGATGCGCGACCTCGTCCTGAGCAGCGGGTTTCTGGCGTTCGCGCGCCAGGCTGGCTTCCTGGCGGCGGTCGAGGAGGCCGATCTGGTCGTGGACGGCCTGGTCGGCACCAGCTCGGGCGCCCTGGCCGGCAGCCTGTGGTGCGCGGGGGTGCCCGCCGCCGAGATCGCTCGAGAGCTCAGCTCGCGTCGCCCGCTCGCGCTCTGCTCTCCCCACGGCGCCGTGTGGCGGGGGCTCTTCCGGATGGACGCCGTCATCTCGCACCTGCGGACGCTGCTCCCCCCGCGGATCGAGGATCTGCCTCGCCCGTTCGGGGTCGGCGTGGTCCGCAACGGCCGCCATGCACTCATCACCTCGGGCCCTCTCCCCGAGGCCGTGGCCGCGAGCATGGCCATCCCGCGACTGTTCGTGCCCATCCACCTGGACGGCTCGTGCTCGGACGGCGCCTTCCAGGATCGGACGGCGCTGGACGCGTGGCGGGCACACCGCGGAGACGTCGACGTGCTCGTGCACCTGGTCGACGCCAGCTCGGGGGCGGACACCGGCTCGGACCTGTCCGGCGAGCCGGTCGTCCGCACGCCGCGCAGCTTTGCGAGCCTGTGGAGCCTCGGCGACTTCGACGGGCAGCTCGCCGAGGCGAAGTCCCGCACGCACGCTGTGCTGGCCGCGCTGGATCCGAAGCAATAGGCTCGCCGCCATGGTCCTTCTCGTCGCAGCGGTCACAGAAGAGCTCGGTGAGCTGCAGGGTGCTCCCCTGGGCGTCGGTCCGGTCGTCGCCGCCGCTCGCATGGCCACCCTCCTGGAACAGCGCCGGCCCGAAGCCGTCGTGATGATCGGCACCGCCGGCGCCTACACGGGTGGCGGGCTGGCCGTCGGTCAGGCCATCGCCGCTCGACGCTGCGGGCTCAGCCACGGGGTCGCCGCGATGGGCCTCGGCTACGTGCCTCGCCCCCCCGAGACCGTCGAGTGCGCCCCCGAGCTCCTGGACCGCGTCCCGGATCTGACCCGCGCCGACGTCCTCACCGTCGGCGCCGTCACCACCGACAGCGTGCTGGCTGGACGCCTCTCGGACGGGTGGCAGGTCGAGCACATGGAGACCTTCGGCGCGGCCTGCGCCTGCGCCCAGGTCGGCGTGCCGTTCATGGCGGTCCTCGGCATCGCCAACGACGTCGGACCCGAGGCCCACAGCCAGTGGCTCGTGAACCGGACCATCGCCCAGGACGTGGCTCGCGCCGCCGTCGCCGCCTGGATCTGAGCGATGAAGTGGAAGGAGCTCCGGATCGTCGGCTTCGACACCGAGACCACCGGCTTCAACCCGTTCGACGACGACCGCATCATCGAGTTCGCCGCCGTGACCATCACGGTCGGGCGCGAGGGCCGCGTGCTGCGGGTCGATCCGTACCACTCGCTGTTCAACCCGGACCGCGAGATCCCGGCCAAGGTCACGACCATCACCGGCATCACCGACGACGATGTGGCCGACGCCCCGCGCTTCGAGGAGAAGGTCGACGAGATCAACCGCGTGATGAGCGGCGGCATCGCGGTGGCGCACAACTACGCGTTCGACCGGAACTTCCTGTCCATGGAGTTCGAGCGCGCCGGCGTGGTCTTCGCCGACCCCTTCGCCGAGCTCGACACGCTGCTGCTCTCGCGCCAGATGTTCCAGGACGTCCGCGGGCACAAGCTCGAGGACCTGTGCAAGCGCCTCGACGTCATCCTCGAGGGCGCCCACCGCGCGACCAACGACGCCGAGGCCTGTGGGCGGGCGTTCGTCGAGCTGGCCCGACGACGCGGCGCCCCCGACGACCTGCAGGGGCTGCTGGACTGGGCCGACGCGCTGGGTCACCCCCCCGTGAACGACTGGATCGCGGTCGACCCCAGGGGCCGGATCGCCATCAAGGCCGTTCCGGACCTGCCGGACCAGCCGACCGTCGGCGACCCCGTCGAGCACCACCCGATCTGGCTCCACTGGATGACGATGGCCCGCGAGCGGCGCGATGGCCGGTGGGCATGGCGATTCCCCGAGTCGCTTCGACGGTGGTGCGATCGGTTCCTGCGGTTCCGTGCCAGCGGCGCCACCAAGGTCGCCCCGAAGACCTTCGGCCCCGGCGACTGGACCATCGATTCGCTGTCGCTGCCTCTGCCCTGACACGGGCCTGACAGCCGCCCCGGTATCCTCGTCCGAATGGGCACCGAGCTCGATCGACGTCACTTCCTCGCGGGAGGCGCGCTGCTCCTGACGAGCGGCTGCGTGACGCTGCGCCCGGACGGCGACCTGGTCAACACGTTGGACCGAGAGGTCATCGCGTTGAAGCAGGAGAATGCGCGACTCTCCGAGGCGCTGCGCACCTGCGATGTCGACGAGGAGGCGCCCGCGATCTTCCGCGAGCTGCGCCAGGTGTTCTCCAGCCTGGGCGTCGATGTGACGCGAAACGGCGGCGACACGCACGTCATCCTGCCGGGCCCGACGATGTTCGCCCCGGGCAGTGTGCGGCTCCGGTCCGAGTCCGAGATGGTCATGGACCTGCTCTCGACGGCGCTCAACCTGCACCTGCAGACCCACGTCATCGTCATCGGGCACACCGACGACGACCCGGTCGGGGGCCGCCTGAAGCGGCAATTCCCGACGAACTGGGAGCTCTCGGCGGCGCGCGCGGCGGCGGTCGTGCGCTCCTTCGTCGAGGACTGGGGCGTGTCGCCGCACCGCTTCACGGCGGGAGGCCGCGGCCCATGGCACCCCATCGCCGACAACACCACCGCCGAAGGACGCGAGCTCAACCGCCGCGTCGAAGTCATCATCCGGAACGAGGCGCTCTGATGCGATACCTGATTCCCCTCCTGGTCCTCTCGCTCACCGCCTGCAACCGCGGCGATGACGAGTCGGGCGCCGACTCCGCACCCGACGACGCCTGCGGCGACGTTGACGGCGAAGGCGGAGACACCGGCAACGTCCCGAACGTCCTCGGCAACTACACCTCGGACGTCGGCAAGAACCTGTTCATGGAGTCCTGCGGGCTCGACGGGTTCAAGAGCGGCAGCGACCTGGCCTTCGACGGCGCGATGGAGATCAAGGGCCGCGTGCCCGACACGATCTACGCCCAGTGGGACGATCCCGACATCAACGACACCAAGTTCTGGGGCGTCGTGGCGCCCGGTGGGGCCGTGTCCTTCGCGGGCCAGTACGACGACAGCCGACACGGAACAATCCACGTCGCGATGGGCGGTATGGCCTACTACGATGAATATCGCCAGCGCACGTACATCGAGGGGTTCGCCTGGTACGGCATCAGTACCGACGACGACCCCACGACCATCGAGTGCACGGCACGCGGCGAGTGGACCGCTAGCAAGTCCGGGGCTTGATGGAACTCGAACGACTGGTCTCTCACTACACCGCGGACTTCCGGCAGAAGATGCCGATCACCCCGGCTGAGGTCGACGACGCGGAGTCCATCCAGACACGCGCCGAGACCTTGCCCGAGGCGTCCAAGACGCTCCTCGACACCCTGCTGCTGGTGGCGATCCCCGGTGAGCCAGTCGAAGGACTGGCTGCCCGCATCGACACGCCCGCAGGCGAGGTGCTCTGGCAGGGCGGCTTCCTGTTGCCGCGCACACGCCCGTCACGAGGCTCGACGATCGACCCCCGGTTCTACGCCGCGGCCTGTCGCCTGAACCCACACCTGGCGCCGCGCCGCCCGTTCCAGGCGCTGCTGGCCACCGAGGGTGTCCCCGCCTTCCCGCCCGGGGACTCGAACTGGGACGCGGTCGTCGTGGCGGCCGCGCTCGAGACCAGCCCTCTGACGCTGAACCGGGACGGTGCGCCTCGGCGAGACCAGCTGGACCGGCTGCTGAAGGGCCTCGGCAAGGACCAGACGCGCTGGGCGCTCGCCCTGCGCGTGGCTCGCGCGACCGGACGGGCCCGTGCCCGCAGCGGCACCCTCGTCGGTCTGCCGCAGTCCTCCGCCCGACGGATCTCCGATCCGGTGGCGCTGGTCGACGAGCACGCCGACGCCGCCCGCCTGTTGCTTCGGGTGCTCGGCGACGACTGGATCTCGATCGAGGCGCTGCAGAAGCTCGTCTCCGAGCTCGAGCCGTCCATCGGGATGATCCTGGGCCTCGACGAGGTCGCGGACGTCTTCCATCGCGTGGGCGTCGTGGACGCGGCGCGCTCGGCGGACGGCGTCACCGCGGTCCGCAAGGCCACGCCCGGACCCGAGCTCCCGCCGGGCTTCCTGCTCACCCCCGACCTCGACATCCTGGTCGCCTCGGGCGAGCTCGACGCCAGGGACTACGGCCGCCTCGCTCGGCTCGCTCCGTACCTGGACGGTGACCGCGTGCATCGTCACCGCCTGACCCGACAGGGCGTGGCGGTCGACCTGGCGCTCGGCAACACCGAGCCCGTCGAGTTCCTGCGCACGCTGTCGCGCACCGGCATGCCGCTGAGCGTCGAGCAGTCGATCCACGAGTGGCTGCACTCCGCCGAGCGCCTGGTCCTGCTGACCGGCGTGACCGTCGTCGAGGAGCCCGACGGCTCGTTCCGCGTCGGGGGCGGCATGGGTCGAGCGATCGACTACAGCCAGGGCCCACCGGCGTCGTTCCACACCTCGGGTGACGAAGCGATCGTTCCCTATGGACGCGACGCCCTGACGGTCCGCGCGGCGCTCGCGCAGGTCGCCGAGCCCGGCGAGCGAGGCGACGGTGGCTGGCACTTCAAGATCGCCCCGCGCGAGGTGGTCGGGGTCGAGAGCCTGCTCGGACGCCTGCGACGGTTCCACGTCCAGTCCGACCTGCCGTCGTCGCTCGAGGTCCGTGTGCGGTCCGCGAACGGACTCGGCCCGGCTCGGACGCTGGCTGCGGTCATCGTGAACCTGCCCGAGCAGGCGGTCGATGCGCTGCTGCGCGACCCGGTCGCCGGCCCGCTGCTGACGAGGCAGCTCAGCCCCGGGCAGTGCGTGGTCGACCAGGTCGACATGGAGCGGCTGACCGCGCGCCTGGGTGAGCTGGGCGTCTCGCTGGCGTAGGCCTGGGGCCTACGCCTGATCGAGCGCCCGGATGGCGCGCAGCACGTCGAAGCGCGTGATGGCGCCGACCAGCTTCTTGCCCTGGACCACCGGCAGCCGCCGGAACGCGTGGTGCAGGAACAGGCCGGCGACGTAGTAGACGTTCATGTCCGGGCTGACGGTGACCGGATTGGCCGTCATGAAGTCCCCGACCGAGCCGCGCACGGGCTGGCCGTTCTCGGTCCCGAGGGTCAAGAGGCGCAGGCAGTCCTTCTCCGTGAGGATGCCGACGACGACGCCGGCCTCGTCGAGCACGGGGGCACCGGTCACGTGGTGGTCGAGCAGGAACACCACGGCGGCATGGATGTCGGTCGAGGCGGACAACGTCGGGACGTCGGTGTCCATGAACTGGCGGACGGAAGGCTGGGGCATGTCCGAAGCCTACCTGGGTCAGCCGCCGGACATGTCGGTCAGCTCCCAGTTGCTCTCGCTGTGGTGCAGGCCCATGAACGTCGGACCGACGTCCTCGAGCAGGAGCCACTCGCCCAAGAGCACCTCGAGCCCGCCATCGCCCTCGATGACCAGGAACACGCAGTCGCCGGACAGCTCGCCGGCCTCGCAGTCGAGCATGCCCTCGGTGAACGCGAACAGGGCCACCTCTCCATTCGTGCCGTCCCAGGCCTCGCCGGGGACGATCTCGGCGGCGCCCAGAGCACGGGCTCGTCCAGCTCGAGGCTGACCTCGGGCCCGGTGAATGCGTGCAGCCAGATCCCCTCGTCGTCGGTCGAGAGCGTCCAGCCCAGCTCGGTCTCCCTGCCCTGGAACGACCAGACCGTGAAGCCGCCCTCGGTCACGACGCGCAGCAGCCCCTCGTCCTCATCGCCCAGGTAGTGCAGCTCGGCGCTCTGGTGCTGGGCCCAGAACCGCGCCATGTCCGCGACCAGCACCCCGCTGTCGGGCCTGTCTCCTGTGTCCCCGGTGTCGGTCTCGCACACGGCCTGCCCCGAGCAGTCCGGGTCGGCGCAGTCCAGGCGACCGTCCTGGTCGTTGTCGAAGCCGTCGACGCACTCGGCCGACGATGTGCTGCCCTCGGGCCCCGCCCTCGACGAGAAGCCAGCTGCTCCCGATCGCCTCGAGCGCGCCGGTCGCGCCGATCTCGAGCTGCAGGCACGTGCCCTGGTCGCAGTCCTCCGGGGGGATGGCGAGCGAGCTCAGGCGGCCCTCGTCGCTGCTGGTCCCGCCGTACGTCGAGCCCGGGGTCTGCTCATACCAGAAGTACGTGTGGGCGGGCTCGAGATCGAACGACGTCGCCTCGCCCAGGACGGCTTCGACGCGCAGGGCGTCGTGGTCGTCCTCGCCCAGGAAGCCGGTGACCACCGAGCCGTCCTGGACGAGCTCGTACGTGAGCCAGTCGCCCGACCGGGTGACGCGCAGGTCCAGCTCGTCGTCGCCGCTCCGGTACGTCCACGAGCCATCGTCGAGCGGGAAGAACGCGGCGATGTCGACCTCGTCCTGGTCCGCTGTGCCGGTGTCGTCGACGTCCGTGTCGGCGTCGACGTCCGTGTCGGTGTCGGCGTCGCCGCTGTCGTCACGAGGCCTCCCGCTGTCCTGCTCTCCCCAGATGCAGGCGTCCTCGCTCCCGCAGTCGGGGTCCGAGCAGTCCGCGACGCCATCGCCGCCGTTGTCGAAGCCGTCCTGCAGGTCGGCCCGGACTCGACCGTCGTGCATGCCAGCAACCAGATCACGCCACCCCCGTACTGCCCATGTGCAACCGCAGTATGTCGGATACGGTTGCGGGCCCGGAGGTCCTCATGCTTCTCGCGCTCCTCTCCTGCAACGGCCCGGCCGAGAACCCCGAGCCGACGCCGCAGGACTCCGACTCGGTCATCGAGTCGACTCCGCCCGAGCCCACCTGCGACAGCGCTCGCGGTGAGCTCGATCCCACCTGGGTCGAGCTCGCGTGGGACGACGGCAGCGGGGTCTACGACATGACGACCCAGTCGTGGGAGATCGACGGCGTCCTGCTGAAGGAGACGCGGCTCAATGAGTCCGCGCGGTTCGGACTCGACACGAAGACCCGCATCCACGCCTTCTCGATCCAGTACGCGAACCTGCCCGACGCCTGGCCCGAGGACACGCCGGTGCCCGCGGCCCTGCGCGCGGACTTCGGCAACAACGGCTTCGACTTCTGGCCCGAGGAGCCGCTGTGGGAGGGGACACGGTGCGGGGACGAGATCGTCGAAGGCGAGCCCACCCTCTACGTCTTCGACGAGCCGATCGAGGTCGACGCCCCGAACATCGTGCACGTGGTGCACCAACGGGATCCGGACGGAGAGAGCACCGCGGACGCGCTCTCGGTCGCGTTCGACGCCAGCGCCGCGGACGACTGCAACAGCTTCGAGAACTGCCACTCGGCGCTCAACACGCCCAAGCTCGGGACCCCCAGCTACTACAACGGGTACAGCTTCGGCTTCCAGTACGACTACGTCATCCGGCTGTACGTCGAGGTGCTCGAGGACGCGCCCACCGACCTGGTCTTCGAGGACGTCACCGGCGACGTCTCGGTCGGCTCGCGCCAGGCCTGGGGCGACTACGACAACGACGGCTGGGACGACCTGCTGACGAACGCGACGCTGTACCACAACGACGCGGGCACGCTGACCGAGGTCCCCAGCGCGCTGGGCGGCGTCTCGGCGAGCGGTGGCGTGTGGGGGGACTACGACAACGACGGCTGCCTGGACCTGTTCGTGTTCAGCGAGTCGACGCGTGCCGGGGACTCGCTGCTGAAGGGCGACTGCGCCGGAGGCTTCGAGGACAAGACGTCCGAGGCCGGCATCACCGACGTTCAGGACTACAACCTGTGCGAGTCCGACGCGGACCAGAACCACCAGCCCTCGCCCGCCGCGGCGTGGTGGGACCTGGACAACGACGGGGACCTGGACGTCTACATCCCCAACATGATCTGCTGGACGGACTGGGACTTCTACATCGACCAGATCCTGGTGAACAACGGCGACGGCACGTTCACCGACGTCAGCGCCGAGCATGGCTTCCTGCAGGGTCGCTACTCGGGCCGCGGCGCCAACCCGATCGACGCGGACGGCGACGGCTGGGTGGACATGCTGGTCAACGACTACACCCTGCACCGGAACCTGTTCTTCTCGAACCTGGGCACCCCCGACGAGGAGGACTGGGTCGACGACATCGGCACCGACAACGGGCTCGCTGGCGAGAAGATCGAGGGGTACTACGGGCACTCGATCGGAGCGACCTGGGGCGACCTCGACAACGACGGAGACTGGGACGTGGTCGAGGCCAACCTGGCCCACCCGCGCTTCTTCGACTTCTCGGACAAGACCCGCATCCTGCTGCAGGACGCCGGCATGTGGACGGACATCCAGGGCGCGTGGGAGACCCCGTTCGAGCCCGGCTCGGGGGTCCGCTACAGCGAGACGCACTCGGTCCCGATGCTGGCGGACTTCGACCAGGACGGCGCGCTGGACCTGGTCATCACCGCGGTCTACGACGGGCGCCCCACGGACTTCTACTGGGGCAACGGCGACGGCACCTTCACCGACGACCGACTGCACGCGGGCATCGAGAAGACCAACGCCTGGGGCCTCGCCGGCACGGACCTCGACCACGACGGAGACCAGGACCTGTCGCTGTCCTCGTACCTGCTCGAGAACATCGCGTCCGAGGGCCATTGGGCCCAGGTCCGGGTGCTCGGCGGCATCGACAGCAACTGGGCCGCGCTCGGCTCGACGGTCCGGCTCGTGACGCCCGAGGGGACCACACTGCGGTACGTCGCGGGCGGCGGCGCCCAAGGCAACCAGGACAGCATGTACCTGCACTTCGGGCTGGGGGACTCGACGACCATCGAGTCCATCGAGGTCGACTTCCCGGGTGGTGGGACGGTCGTCTACACGGGCCCGTGGGACGCCGACCAGCGCGTCTGGGTGCACGAGGACGGGTCGGTCGCGACAGGGTGGGACTGGCCGGAGTGACGAGCGGGCCCGAGGCGAGCGGCGAGGGTCGATCCGTGGCGAAGTACGACGCCCACTACCGCGCGTCCGATGCGGCCTGTGGCGACCCGCTGGCCGAGGTGGTCCGGTTTGTCTCCGAGCGGACCGAGCCGTGTCGGGTGCTGGATCTGGGCGCCGGGCAGGGGCCGAGCGAGTCAGCGGTACCGGCCGTCACGACCTCGCAGGCCTCCGGCAGCCAGCGCACGTCGCTCCCCGGCTTCAGCGGGCCCCCCAGCCAGCGGTCGATGTCGGAGGTCCGGGTCGACGGCAGCGCCTCCTTCAGGCGCCGCGCCGAGTCCCGATCGACGAGCCGCACGCTCAACAGGTCCAAGGCGTTGGACCCCTCGAGCAGCGGGTCTCCCGGAAGCTCGTGCTTCTCGTTCTGACCCAGGACGTACGGCCGTAGCGCACCGGAGTGGGGAGCGTCGCGGACCGGCAGGATGTGGGCGGGCCGGAACCCGCCCTCGAGCCCCAGGGCCACCGTGAGCGCCGCCTCGAACGCCCGCGCCCAGAGTCCGGCGGTCCGACGGTCGCATCGGACCAAGCTGTGGATGTGATCGCCAGCGACGTGAAACAGGACCAGCCCGTACCCGGCACCGAACCCCAGCACAACGGAGGCAGCCGGCGGAGCGCCCCAGGAGACGGCGCGACTTGCGCGGACGTCCGCAGACGCGAGATGACGTGAAACCCCATGGATCCCCCCGGATCCCGAAGTCCCTATCGCCTCACGCCGGCCTCCGGAGACACCCCCGACCTACGTTCCGACGCCCCCAGAACTGGTCAGGGGAAGGTCGTCGACTGGACCTTCCGTCAGGGCTGCACCGGCTCGCTGTCGAAGTCACCCGCCAGGTACAGCCCCATCTTCCGGCCCGAGTCGGTCCCAGCCAGCGAGCAGTTGCCCGCCGTGCCGTACACCCAGCCCGTGCCGTCCGTGTAGATGCAGAAGTCGGCGCCCACGTTGTGCAGCCGGGTCGGCCAGGCCTCGTCCAGGCCGCCCTGGTCGTACTCCTCGAGGTCCCACTTCTGGTTGTCGTCACTCTCCGAGCACGCGGCAGTGACGACGTCGTAGGGCCCGATCGAACTCCCCGACCACGTCAAGCACTCGGCGTTCAGAAGCGACTTCAGCCCGATCGACGAGCCGTTCTCGAACCAGATCCACTGCTGGTCCTCCGCCCCGCACTCCGTCGTCGAGCCCACGTCCGAGCCCGACACGTACAGACACCGCTCGCCGGTCTTGAACTGGATGAGCGAGAACCCCGGGTCGTCGTCGCACGCGTCCCCGATGCCGTCGTCGTCGATGTCCTCCTGCAGCGGGTTCACGTCGTCCGGGCAGTTGTCCTCGGCGTCGTCGACCCCGTCCCCGTCCCCGTCGCTCTCCGGCGGCTCGTCCCCGGGCTCGGGGCAGATCGAGCCATGACAGGTCCAGTCGGGCCAGTCGTAGAGGATCATCGCCTCGGCCGGCGCACAGATCTCCTCGTCGAGCGGATCCTCTGAGCACCCCGCGGAGAAGCCGCCGCCCGACCGTTCCTTCGAGCTGATCTCGATGCTGGACTCGACCGCGCCGACGAAGTCGCCCGAGATGGACACCGTCCCCGACTCGCTCCCGTTGCCCGAGAAGTCCGTGTCCTGGGTGATCTTGCCGTCGATGGTGATGGTCACGTCGAGCGGCACCGTGGCCGTCTCGTCCTGGAACCACGGGTCGGTCACGTAGTCGTGCACGTCGATCGTCGTCGTCTCGGCGCAGCTGTTGTACGTGAACTTCGAGATGGCCCGGACGCCGTCCAGCGACACGTTCCAGTCGACCGAGCCGGAGTCGCAGTCGACGTCCCAGTTGCCGATCCCGCTCGGGTTCTCGCAGTCGTTCATCCGACACTGCAGGTCGACCTTGATGGCGTCGAAGGCCCACACCAGCTCGTCGTTCGCCCACAGGACGACCGGCCCCGCGCTCTCCTCGCAGACCGTGTTCTCGACCAGGTAGTTGGCCTCCTCGTCGCCGCTGGCCCAGGCGATCTTGACAACCTGGAAGCCGCATCCGAGCGGTATGTCCCGCTGCGTCGTCAGGACGTTCTCACACACATCGTAGTCCGGATCCGAGCCGTCCACGGTGAAGCAGACGACCGCCTCGTCGTCGAGCCCGATCACGCTCACATACGAGTCGTCATCGGTGATCGTGGTGCCCGAGGGCGGGTCGAAGTGCGTCTCCGCGACAGGGGTCGATGTGCCATTGCACGCAAGAAGGAGAACCAACATCGCGCCATTAGACACCACGAGAGCCAGAGTTCGGTCACGCTCCGATCACGCTTCGCAGCGCCCGTCGTCGAAGCGCGCCCACTGGGCCACCCACTGCAGCCACCAGACCTCGTCGCCGTCCTGCAGCGTCGCCTCGACCCGGTACGACGTGGGCTCGCACCAGGCGGGCTCGGCCGGCTCGGCATCCCACATGAGCTCGCCGTCGATCCCGTCGAGATGGATCCACACGACCCGCTCGTCCCGCCGGCCGATCATCCGGAACGAGCCGCGGTCGAACCGATCGCCGATGAGCTCGACGACCTCGGGCAGCTCGTCGGGTGCGCAGTCGTGCACCTCGAAGTCCGTCATCCAGCCCAGACGCGCCCACATCGCCAGCTGGGTGTCCCCGCCGATGGCCTCGGCCAGATGGTCGGTCTGCGTACAGGCCGGTCGCACGGGGTGCTTGGCACACCCCAGCAGGACGAGCGCGATCACGCCGGGCGACCCGCCTGTGCCTGGGCCTCGGCGTCGTAGGGACAGTGCCGACAGCCGTTCCCGCAGCAGGGCCGCTCGGCCAGGTACGCCGCTGTCATCACCATGTACCCGCTGGTCGGGTCGCGGTAGAGCTTCTCCCCCCGCGCGACGGCGGCGTCATGGGCAGCCCGCCACTCGGGACGCATCCGGGGGTCGCGATCTCCGGTCAGTAGCACAGGCCGAACCACTCCTCGCCGCCCTCGGCGCGCTCCTGATGACAGGTGCCGGCCGAGCACGTGTTCGGCCCATCCGGATCGCACAGCTCGTAGCACCGCCAGTTCAGTGTCGAGCAGAACAGCCCCTGCTCACATCGCAGCCCGGCATCCAGGTAGTTGCAGGTCTCGAAGGCCTCGCGCGGACCGGACGGCCAGCAGTACGACGTGTCCACGTCCGCCGGCACGCAGTTCTCCCCGTAGTACGCGGGGTCACAGTCCTGGGCGAGCCAGTCGCAGCCCTCCTCGGGGTGGCAGACGCCATCGCTCGACGACAGACCATCCTCGGGCATGCACCAGCTGTCCTCGTCGCAGGCGCCGCTGGTGACATAGGGCGGGTCGCAGGCGTCCGCGCACACGTGCTCGAAGGGATCACAGCCCTCGGCGCAGTCTCGATCGTCGAGGCAGAACGGGCCTCCTTCCGCCAGCCAGACGTCCCCGACCGGCTCGCCGCCCTGCCAGATCCGGACGATGTCCTGGGTGTTCCCGATGTCCGCGAGCGGGTCCGATCCGACGAGCACCAGGTCCGCTCGGTACCCCGGGTACACGAAGCCGACGTCGTCCCAGCCCCAGATCGAAGCCGGCACCGAGGTGGCCGCGGCGATGGCGTCGACCGGCTCCATTCCCGCGTCGACGAGCTCCTCGAGCTCCCAGTGGAGCGCCAGCCCGTGGGGCACGAACCAGTACCCGGCGTCCGAGCCGGCCAGCAGCGGGGCCTCGGCGGCGACGAGCACCTGGAGGTTCGAGCGCGTCTGGTCGGCGAAGTCCTGGTCGTACGACGCCCACGACGCGTACGTGGCGCCCTGCGCCGTCCTCCAGTTGTCGAGGACTGCCTCGGGCACGGTGGAGAACACGTCCGAGTCCAGGTCCTGGTCACGGATGCGAGCCAGCCCCGAGGCACCAACGGTCGACGAGAGCGACGTCGCCCCGACGGCATCCGAGCCCGTGATGTCGTCGGCGAACGGGACGTGAGCGATGTGCTCGGCGCCCTGGTCGATGGCGTCCCTCAGATCCTCGGCCGAGCCCACGTGCACGAGCGTCTCTCCGGTGGAGGCGATGTCGGCCAGATCACCCAGGTCGAGCCGAGGCCAGGTGACCCCGATGCCCGTCTCCGAGAGCGCCACCTTCACGACGTCGGCGCCCCCCGAGCGCAGCCCCGACGCGAGCTCGCCCCCATCGCCGTCGACGTAGCGGCAGAGCCCCCGGTCGTTTCCGGTCTCGCAGGGGTGGCTGCCGACCGCGGTCAGGAACGGTCCGGCGGCCTTCATCCGGGGCCCGGCGAGCTCGCCGGCGGCGATCCGGTCGCGCATCGACCACGTCCACTCGGGCCCTCCGGCGTCGACGACCGCGGTCACGCCCCAAGCCAGCTGGGCCGCGAGGTTCTGCTCGACGGTGTCCCCGACGAAGCCGTACGAGCCGCTGTACGCCAGGTGCACATGGCTGTCGATCAGACCGGGGAGCACGTACCGACCGGTCCCATCGACGACCCGCCAGTCCTGCGGCCAGTCCTGGCCCGCATCGACCACGTCCCAGATCAGGTCGCCGACCACGATGACGGCGCGGTCCTCCTGCCGGCCTCGCGCGTCGGCGACCGTCACGCCGTCGAGGACCCAGGCGGCATCAGGCCAGTCGGGCCCTCCTCCCGTGTCCGAGTCCTGGGGTGAGTCGACCGGCGACTCGGCCACGGCGACCGAGTCCGAGGGTTCCGAGACGTCTGGAGAGGTGCACGCGAGCCACAGCCACATGCCCGCCAGCCTACTTGCCATCGGGGGGCTCGGCGCATAGGGACACGCCCAAGAAGGAGGCCCCGTGGCCGCAGACGATCTGATCGACATCGAAGGCAAGGTCATCGAGGTCCACCCAGGTGGAACGTTCCTCGTCGAGACCGAGGCCGGCACCAACGTGCAGGCCCACCTGGCTGGCAAGCTCCGCCGCTTCCGCATCCGCGTGGTGCTGGGCGACCGGGTCACCGTCGCGGTCAGCCCCTACGACCTGTCCAAGGGTCGGATCACCTTCCGCCACAAGTAGGCGGAAGACGGCCTGACGACGAACCCGTTCGTCGATCAGGACGACCCGAACGTCGTCACGGCCGCATGGCGGTCGAAGCGCGCTCGCGACGCTCGTCGAGCGCCACCGACCCGGGGTCTACGACACATGAAGCCCGCCCAGCGGGATCGCCATGTGCTGCTCGAGCATCTCGATGAAGGCCAGCAGCGTCGGGTTCTCCCGGGCACGTCCGGAGTAGGCCGCCCAGATGGGCGCGGACTCCGGCGTCCAGCCGTCCAGCACCGGGATCAGTCGTCCGTCCGCGATGGGCTCGGTGCACAGCGCGCCCGGCACGAGCCCGACGCCCAGCCCGGCCACCACCGCGCCGGCCATGACGTGGAAGTCATCGACGCGAAGCCGCGGGCTGTCCGCGTGGACGTCGACCTGCTCGACGCCACGCCGGAACCGCCAGGGAGCCGCCACCGGAGCCCCGAACACCACACGCTCGTGGCGTCGGTCCAGGTCGCTCGGGTGATGCAACGGCGCGCGAGCCGCCAGGTAGCTCGGAGCGGCACAGCACACCGACTGGGCGGTGCCGATACGCCGCGCGATGTAGTCACCGGACGGCGGCGCCGGGATCCGGATCGCCAGGTCGTGCTCGCCCTCGAACAGGTCCGAGCTCGCGTTCGTGAAGTCCACCTCGATCCGGACCTCGGGCCAGCGCGTCAGGAAGTCCCGCACCACGTCCCCCAGCCGGAGCTGCCCGAACAGCGGCGGGGCGCTCACCCGCAACAGCCCCTGAGGGTGGCCCTTCGCCGAGCGAGCCAGGGCGGTCGCGTCCTGGGCCGCGGTCAGCACGCGAAGGGCGTGTTGGTAGAGGCGGCGCCCGGTGTCGGTGGGTCGGACGCGCCGCGCCGAGCGGTTCAAGAGCCGCACGCCGAGCTCGCTCTCGAGTCGATCGATCGTCCGATGCAGGGACTGTCGAGGGGTACCGATGGCGCGCGCGGCGGGGCTGAAGCCCTGGTGCTTCACGACGGCAGCGAAGCGCGCCAAGGCGTTCAGGTCGAGGAGGCGATCCGGCATGACACCTGTCCGAAAATGATGACGCTACGTACTCCGAGACTCACATTGTCGCCCCTGAGATGCAGAACTATCTTCCTGACATAGCAAGCCCAGGCACGAGATGACCCGCAAGCAACGCCTCCTGTTCGCCATCGTGATGTCGCTGGGTATGACCTTCATCATGTCGTTCGTCATGGCTGCGCTGAACGTCGGCTTCGTCGAGCACTTCGCGTTCATCTGGCTCAAGGCCTTTGGCGTCGGGTTCCTGGTCGCGCTCCCGGCCACGATGCTGGTGGCGCCGTTGTCCCAGCACGTCGTCCGCGCGGTGCTGCCCTCACCCGTGTGACCGACGTTGGCGGCCGCGCTACGCCGTCGTGTGGACTGGAACGACCTTCGACACTTCCTGGCGCTCGCGCGCGAGGGCTCCGTCCGGGCAGCCGGCGCCTCGCTGGGCGTCAGCCACTCGACCGTGCTGCGGCGGGTCGAGGCCCTGGAGACCCAGCTCAAGGCACGCCTCTTCGACCGGAACCGCGACGGGTACACGCTGACCGACGCGGGCCAGCAGATGCTCCCCGGCGCCGAGCGGATCGAGCGCGAGATGGCCACGCTGGAGCGCGGACTGGTCGGCCAGGACGAGCGGCTCGCCGGCACCGTGGCGCTCACCTGCTGCGACAACTTCGTGGCGCGCCTCGTGCTCGGAGAGCTGGCGTCGTTCTGCGAGGAGCACCCGGAGATCGAGCTGTCCTTCACCGCCGACAGCCGCTCGTTCGACCTGTCCAAGCGCGAGGCGGACATCGCCATCCGGACCAAGGCCCGGAACGCCTCGCCCCCCGAGCACCTGATCGGCATGAAGGTCGCGCCGGTGTGTGTCGCCGCCTACGTCGCGGTCGCGCACGAGGACCGGCTCGACCCCGAGACCGGCTCGGCGCCCCGCTGGCTGGCATTCGAGGACCGCAAGGTGCACGCCCAGATGACCGGGCTCACGCCCTACGCCCACCTCCCCGCATGGGGCGCATTCAACTCGCTGGAGCTGGGTGTCGACGCCGCGCTGCAAGGCCTGGGGCTCGCGATGCTGCCCACCTACGTCGGCGACGCGGAGTCCGGCCTGCGCCGACTGCCGAGGGTCGAGCCGGTGCACGTCGCGGACCTGTGGATGCTGTGCCACCCCGACCTGAAGGCCAACGCCCGGTTCCGCGCGACACGGGCTGCGGTCGCCGACGCGCTGCGTTCCCACCGGGCTCTGTTCGCTGGGTGCGCGGGTGCACCCGACGGTCCCGAAATCGCACCGGAGGTCGTTGACGAGCCGCTCGTACGGTAGGCGCACCCCAACGGAGAAGCCCATGAGCGCTGCCACCTTCTGGGACGGTCTGGCCGAGGAATACGCCGCCAAGTCCGTCGAGCTCCCCGACGCCTTCGACAAGAAGACCGAGCTCACCCGGACGCTCTTGCGTCCCGACTCCCGCATGCTGGACGTGGGCTGCGGCACGGGCTCGTTCCTGCTGCGGCTGGCCCCCTCGGCCGGCGAGCTGCACGGCCTCGACTTCAGCAGCGGCATGATCGGCATCGCTCACGACAAGGCGCGCGACGTCTCGAACGTCACCTTCCATGTCGGCGAGCTCGAAGGGGCGCCGTTCGAGCCGGGTAGCTTCGACCTCGTCTCCGCCTGCTCGATCCTGCACCTCATCGAGGACCGCAAGGCAGCGCTGGAGCGGCTGTACGAGCTGGTCGCCCCGGGCGGGCACTTCGTCCACTCGACGGTCGTCCTCGGCGAGTCCTGGGTCCCCATGAGCGCGATGGTCGCGGTGATGCGGTTCTTCGGAAAGGCCCCCTGGGTCGGGGACTTCAGCAAGGCCGAGCTCGACGAGGACCTGCGCGCGGCCGGCTTCGTCGACATCCAGCACCACGAGGTCGGCCAGAAGAACACCACGGCGTTCGCCACGGCGAGGAAGCCAGCAGCGAGCCCCTGAAGCCGCCTCGTCGCCCGATGTAGGACCGCGGGGGGTTCAGAACTCCGCGGGCCAGAGCACGGTGGGCCCCACCCTCGGAGGTCCCATGCTCTTCCTTCTCGCCCTGTCCGCCTGCGACGACACCAACACCACGCAGGACACCGCCAGCCTTGGACTCGAGGACTCCTGCCCGCAGGAGTGCCCCGACTCGGAGCTCCAGACGTTCTACGTGGACGCCGACGGCGACGGCCTGGGCGACGACGGCTGGACCATCGAGGCCTACACCCAGCCGGACAACACGGTGACCGCCGGCGGCGACTGCGACGACCTGGACCCCGAGGTGGGCTCGGCGACGGACCTCTTCGCGGACGCCGATGGAGACGGCTTCGGAGACGCCACTGCCACCTCGCGGGCCTGTCCCGGTGAGGGCTGGGTCGAGGACGACTGCGACGACACCGACGCCGCGGTGTTCCCCGGCTCGGGCACCCCCGATGACCCCGACGCGGGGGTCGACGCGGACTGCGACGGCGACGTGGCCTGCGAGGACGCCAACTGCGACGGCGTCCTGGACCTGGTGCTGGGCGGCGAGGCCACGTACAGCACCGGCGACTGCAGCGCCGACCTGCTGTTCTTCGGAGACGGCGGCGACTACAGCGACGTCACGCCCGGCGAGATCGGCGACGGCTGCACCTGGGCGAGCGCGAGCGCGGACCTGGACCAGGACGGCTACGAGGACCTGGTCTCGGTCATCCGCGGACAGGGCACCGAGCCCCTGGAAGGCATGGACCTCATCAGCTGGGGCGGGACCGCGGGCTGGAGGGACGCCGACCAGACCGAGCTCGCCACGATCGGCGCCGTCGGCGTGCTGATCGAGGACCTGAACGCGGACGGCTGGGAGGACCTGACCTTCATCGAGAGCAGCTCCGAGGGCTACGCCGACTTCAACCAGTCCAGCACCATCTACTGGAACAGCTCCGGCGGCTTCACGTCCTCGACCGACCTCAGCACGTATGGCGCCTGGGACATGGCGACCGGCGACCTGGACGGCGACGGCTACACCGATCTCGTCGTGTGCAACGCCGCGAGCGACTTCGACGGGTACTTCACCCTGGAGCTCGACAGCTTCATCCTGTGGGGCAGCTCCGGCGGCTACAGCGACGCGGACCGCGCCGAGCTGCCGACGCTCAGCTGCCGCGGCGTGGCCATCGCCGACCTCGACCAGGACGGCCTCGACGACGTGATCTTCGCCAACTCGAACTCGAACTCGAACTCGAGCTACCAGGTCGACTCGGTCATCTACTGGAACAGCGCCGACGGCTTCGACGCCGCAGACAGCACCGGGCTGCCCACCATGTGGTCCTACGACGTGGCCGTGGGCGACTTCAACGGAGACGGCTGGGACGACCTGGGGTT
Source organism: Pseudomonadota bacterium (assembly GCA_024228935.1). Lineage (GTDB taxonomy): Bacteria > Myxococcota_A > UBA796 > UBA796 > CAJQPC01 > JAAESX01. The sequence goes on along the minus strand of JAAESX010000131.1, from coordinate 10,933 downwards.
CTCGAGCGGCGTCGCCAGCGACTACAGCGACGGCATCTACTCGGAGGAGCCCACGCTCGTCTATTGGAACCACAACGGGACATTCGACACAGAAGACGTCGCCGAGCTGGACGGAGATGTCAGCTACGCGCTGATGGCCACCGACCTCGACAACGACGGCTTCGACGAGCTGATCGTCCCGGCGCTCAACTCGCACATCGGCCAGGAGACCACCAGCCGCGTGTACTGGGGCGGCACCGCCGGCTTCACCCACAGCGACGAGCTGCCCACGTCCAGCCCGGGCAGCGTCACGGTGGGTGACCAGGACGCGGACGGCCACCCGGAGATCCTGTTCCCAGCGGTCTACAGCGAGCATGGCGCACAGATCTACTGGGGCTCGGACTACGGCTACCACGCCGAGGACAGCACCGAGCTGAGCGACACCAACTCGGTCGCAGCGCCGCTCATCGTGGGCGACAGCAGCTGGTAGCGCTCGCCGAACGGGACGGGGTAGGATCGGCCGGCCCCCCGGAGTCTCACCGTGCTGCTGGTGTTCGCCTGTACCTGGAGCGAAGCACCCGATAGCGAGGTCGAGCTCGAGCTGTTCCCGGCGGTGGACAGCGGCACGTCCGACACCGAGGACACCGAGGACACCGAGGACACCGAGGACACCGACAAGAACCCCCTGCGGGTCTCCTGCGAGAGCGAGGACGACTGCGTGCTCGAGGACTGCCCCGACGACGCCATCGGCTGCACGTGCCACGAGGAGCTCTGCACGTCGACGTGTACGCAGGACGAGGACTGCCCCGTCGGCCCGGAGGGCAACCACCTCAAGTGCGACGTCGACCTGGGGGTGTGCAGCACGCCCGACGAACCGCCGGAGTAGGCTGAGGCCATGCTCCTCCTCCTCGCCTGCACCGGCCCCTCCGTCCCGACCGACACCGTCGACTCCGTCGCCGACAGCGTCACCGACAGCCCCGTCGACTCCGACCCCCGGTCCGAGTGGGAGCGCGTCGCGGCGCAGTACGGCGTCCTCTCCACGATCGCCGGCACCGGTGTCTACGACGGCAAGAGCGTGAACGGCTGGGACGAGAGCTACGAAGGTGGCAGCGCGCTCGACGCCGAGCTCAGCCGCCCACACATGACGCTCGCGGACTCGGCCGGCAACCTGTACATCGCCGACAAGGACGCCCACGCCGTCCGGAAGATCGACACCGACGGCATCATCACGACCATCGCCGGGACGAGCGTCTCGGGCGACGACGGCGACGGCCCGGGCCAGGGCAACACGATGCGGCTGTCCTCGCCCAACGGCATCTGGGTCCTGGACGACGGCACCGTCTACATCCACGACATGGGCAACGACAAGATCCGCCGGCTGGACACCGACGGCGAGATGACGACGCTGTTCGACACCACAGGCTCGAGCACGGGCCGCGGTCTCTGGGTCGCCGACGACGAGTCGCTCGCGTACGTGAGCTGCGGCAGCACGCTCCGGAGCTGGACCCCGGACGGCGGCGTCGAGAAGCACGCGGGCGGCTTCTCCTCGCTCGGGAACCTGGTCGTCGACCCCGACGGACTGGTCGTGGCCACCGACCGGAGCGGCCACACCGTCCACCGCATTTCCGAGGACGGGGACAAGGAGCTCATCGCCGGCACCGGAAGCGCCCGAGGCGGCGGGGACGGCGAGCTCGCCACCGAGACCGGCCTGGACGAGGTCCGCGGCATCTGGTTCCACGAGCTCGGCGGCTACTTCCTGGCCACGCACTCGGGTGGGGACATCTGGTACGTCGACACCGACGGCATCATCCACCTGTTCATCGAAGGCGACGACGAGCACAGCCACAGCGGCGACGGCGAGAACTACGACACGCCCGGCCTGAAGATCAGCGAGCCGCGGTCCATCACGATGCACGACGACGGCCGACTGATCCTGACCGAGAACGACCACGGGTACATCCGCATCGTCGATCTCGCCCAATGAGTGTTGGAGTGAGTGTTGGAGTGACCTGGCTCGTCGGGCTCGCCGCGGCCGACCCCCTGCCCGGACCCGACCCGCCCGCCGTCACCCTGGCCGCCCGCGTCTACCGCGCCCGCGTCCAGGACACGCTCGAGCTCCTGACCGGCGAGCAGGACCTGGACGGCTCGCCCATCGCCAGCCGGAACATCCACCACGCGGACATCGCTCGGGTCGAGGCGTGGCTTCAAGCGTCGATGGGCGCCAAACGCCAGGAGTTCCGAGCCGAGCGCACCGACTGCGCCAACCTCATCCGCGTCATCGAGGGCACCGAGCCGGACCTCGAGCCGGTCCTCATCGGAGCCCACTACGACAGCACCGCCGAGCTGACCGAGGGCTACGACCCCAAGACCTCGGACGCGCCTGGAGCCGATGACAACGCCAGCGGAGTGGCGGTCCTCGTCGAGGCAGCGAACGTCCTGGGCGGCTGGGAAGGCACGTTCCGCCGGTCCATCCACCTGGTCGCGTTCTCGGCCGAGGAGCAGGGGCTCAAGGGCTCGATCCACTACGTCGACGAGCTGACCAGACCGGTCCACATGGCCCTCATCCTCGACCCGGTCGGGCACAACCCCGGCGACTGGCTGTTCGTGGCGTTCGATGCCCGCTGGGAGGACGCGGCTCGCGAGCTGGAAGCCACCGCCGAGCAGCTCGTCCTGCGCCTCGAGGTCGGCCCCGTCGACCACGAGACCTTCGGTGGCGACGAGCGCAGCGACCACGCCCCCTTCTGGTGGGCCGAGATGCCCGCGCTCCACGCCGGCTCGTTCCCTCTGCCGCCCGCGTACCACACGGAAGACGACACCCTGGACGGGGTCGACGTCGACTTCGTGCACGAGGTCGCCCAGCTGTCCGTGGCCCACGCTGCGAACCTGGCAGGCGCGACGGCACCCGTGGTCGAGGAGGAGCCGGGTCTGTGTGCCACAGGCGCCCTGCCAACGGTGGGCCTGGGGATCCTGCTCAGTCTCGTCGTGTTGCGGCGCCGATCAGGATGACCGGGGCGAACCCGACACAGATCCACCCGAAGAGCCAGCCGCCCGCGGCGTAGACCGTGTCGACCCGCCCCATACGGACCGGGACCACGGCCGAGAGCTCCTCGAACGGAGCGGCCTCCCAGACGATGTCCCCGTGCGGCTCGACCACGCGGCTCACGCCGGTCAGCGCGTTCAGGGTCAGCGGCCGACCGAACATCGTGGCGAAGCCCGAGGCCACCATCGCGTGCTGGTACGGCGCCGCGGTGTCCCCGAACCAGCTGTCGTTGCTGACGACGATGAACAGGTCGACCGGGCCGTCCCAGCTGTCGCTCTCGTACAGCGCCTGCATCTCGCCGGGCAGCATGCCGGCGTAGCAGATGGGAACCGCGAACCGATACGGCTCGCCGCTCCGCATCGTGCCCTCGAAGGTCGTCGCCTGGTCTCCCGCGCGCATGTCCGGCGGCCGTCCGACCAGCTCGGGCAGACCCGGGAACACGGTCGCGCCCGGCAGGTACTCGCCGAACGGCATCAGCACCTGCTTGTCGTGCCGTCGCAGCTCGTCGGAGTCGCGCCGGAAGTGGGTCATCGTGTTGGCGACCTTGTAGCGGTAGCCGTCCCGCACCTCGTACGTCCCGCCACCCACCAGCAGGTCCGGGGCGAGCGCGGCCAGGGTGTCGCGCACGTCCTCGTCCCAGGGGTTCACCTTGACCGCCGCCTCGGGCAGGACAACGAGGTCGGCGTCCAGGTGCTCGACGTCCCACGAGGAGACGGAGTCCGCCCGCGACCGCGCCTTGAGTTCGGCCAGCGTCACGTCCTGCTGCACGATGCCCATCTCGAGCACCGGCGCTCCAGCGAGCCGCGCCTCGACCTGCGCGTGGCGGACGGCTCCGAAGCCGAGGTTCAGCCCGTGCAGCACGCCGACTCCGACCAGCGCCGGCCAGCGCCGCTCGACGAGCACCGCGTTCGTCAGCACGATGAGCGCGGAGATGCCCAGCGGACCGGTGACGGACGCCAGCTGCCAGACCCAGGGGGTGTCGTACTGGAAGTGACCGAGCCGGTAGGGAAAGAGCTGGGGGAAGGCCTGCTCGCACGCCACCGCGAAGACGGCGAGCGCGACGACCCACCACCCGCCGATGCGCTGCTTCAGCCAGGCGCCGAGTCCGAACATCGCGCCGTACTGGAGCGCGGTGAAGGCCGCGAACGCCGCCCAGAGCAGGACCCCGCCCACCGTTCCCAGCCCGCTGCTCTCGGCCACGGTCGGGACCATCCACGGAAACGACAGGCCGTGCGCGATGACGCCGACGAGCCAACCCTGGGCGAACCCCATGCGTGGCTCGGCGGACAGCGCCCACAACAGCGGCACGAACGCCACCCAGACCAGGAACCCGAGCCCGAGCTGCGGCCCGCACGCGAAGAGCAGCACGCCGCTGAGTACGCACGCGGCCCACTTCACGCCTGGGCCAACCCCGCGAGCAGCTTCTTCGTCAGCTCGACCTGGCTCGAGGCGTCGGTGTCCTCGGGCCCCAGACGCGAGGCCTCCTCGAAGTCGGCGAGGCAGGCCTGCAGGGCGTCCTCGTGGCTCTTGTCGACCGCGAACGAGCTGGTCACGTTGCCGTCGCCGTGGTCCTGGCGCGAGGTCATCATCGAGCACAGCCGGGCGTACCCGCGGTTGTAGGACAGCTCCTGTCGGGCCAGGGGGCTGACCGCGACGGCGAGTCCCTCGGAGAAGCGCGCGACGGACTCGTCGAAGCGGCCGAGGTTTCGCAGCGTGAGCCCCCAGATCTGGGCGAGCCCGCAGGTGAGGGTCTCGTCGACCGTCGGCAGCGGACCCGCGCCGAAGGTCTCCTCGAGCAAAGCCAGCGCCATCGCCGGGTCCTGGACGTACCGCTCCTCGGCCATCTTCATGACCTCGAGCGGGTCGGTGTTGCGCTGGGGCTTCGCGGTCCGCGGCGACGCCGAGGGGTGAGTGCGGCGCGTCGCGGCTTCGAGCAGCAGCTCGCGCTCCATGGCCATGGCGATGCTGGTCTCGCCGACCTGGAGCTTCAGCGGCAGCAGCTCGGGGAAGTCCTCGGGCGCGGGCGGCTGGTAGTTCGCGATGCTCGGGACCTTGAGCCAGCCCTCCATCGCGGTGAACCCGCCGAGCTTGGCCTCGACCAGGTGCAGGCGGGACTCGGGCAGAACGCGGATGCGTCGAGCGAGCGTCGCCTGGGCCCGGTCCTCGCCGAGCAGCGCCCACATGTCGAGCAGGACCATGCCGAGCTGCGAGTCCAGCCCATCGACCCGGACGTAGGTCCGGTCGTCCTTGTCGACGCAGACCCACGTGCCTTCGTCGCCCCGACCGCGACGAGCGAACGGCCCCATCGCCACGAGCAGCCCCTTCTCGGGCCCCTCGAAGACCAGGAACATGGGCTCCTGGGGCTTCTTCTTCTGAGCCTCGGCCACAGCGGGTGGGCCGGCGGGCTTCCCGAGGAGCTTCTTGTCCAGGTAGTGCTGACGGATCTGCTTGCCCACGTAGTAGGCGATGATCCCGAAGACGAGGACGAAGGGAACGTAGACCTGGTTGTCCATCCCAGGTGCATATCCGCCCGGGTGCTACTCCTCGACGTCGCACTCGTCGGGGATGTCCTCGGGCGCGATGTCGAGCAGCTGGCTCTGGAGCTCGGGCCCGTAGATGCTGTCCGCCGAGATGGTCACGCAGGTGCCGCCGCCGCAGACGACGCACTCGACGCCCATCTGGTCGGCCAGCTCGCACAGCTCGTCTTCGTCGCCGACGCCCAGGATCGGGACCAGCTCGGACACCTTGAGCGTCAGGCTGAAGCCGACACCGCCGACCGCCGAGCCGTCCGCAGCGAACGTTCCGTCGACCTGGAAGTCGAGGAAGGTCAGCTCGCCCTCGTAGGCGCCGAAGCTGAACTCGTCGGTCTGGAAGCTGAAGTAGGGGGACTCGGAGATGTCCATGCCCTCGATGTCGAGCGTGCGTCGGCAGACCTCCTGGTCGTCGCGCCCCCGCTCGCTGACGGCGACGCGGATGTCCATGCCGTCCTCGTCGTACGCCAGCACCTGGATGAGGAGCGACCGGCCGAAGAACGTCGACAGCAGCTCGCCGATGTCGTCGCCCTCGAGGAACCGGCCCTCGCTGAAGTCGATGGCGTAGGTGTTGCCGAGCAGGGCCTCGGTGTCCTCGACCGACTCGCCCAGGTCCGAGGTCATGAACGCGATCTCGGGCGCGCCGTGGCAGTAGTCGAAGCCGACCGTGTACTCGGTGTTGGGGTCGAGCGGCTCGTCCGGCGTGTAGACCACGTAGTTGCCATCGACGGTCTGGGTGCCGGCGAAGTCGGCGACGACCACGGCGGTGGGGTCCGGCTCGGACAGCTCGAACAGGATCGGCCCGCGGAAGTAGTGGTCGACGGCGCCATCCGAGGGGTCCGTCGAGTCGATCGTCACGTCACAGGTCGGACCGGAGTCACCCGGCAGGTCGGCCGGGGCACAGGCGAGGAGCGCGAACAACATGGATCACCGAGGTCAGGGAAGACCTGCCCGATAACGACGGCCCAACGCCGGATCGCCGCGCGGACCGCACAAGAAGCGGGCCAAGTCGACCGTCGGCGACCGATCAGCCCGACCAGTTCCCCTGCTGCAGCACGACCCGGTAGCCATCGGGGTCCTGGAACGTTCGTCCGGACCGGTCCCAGTAGGGGTTGTAGGCCGTGACCGGGCGGAACCCCGCCGACTCCATGCGGTGGCACGCCGCCGCCCACTCGACCGTGTCCTCGATGTACAGCACGAGCAGATCTTACGGCGTCGGAGCGCCATGGAGCTCGAAGCCCCGATGGTGGGTGAACTCCAGGTGGACGCACTCACCCGGCCGACCGACCATCGCGCCGTCGAAGCCGTCGTGGTCCGTGAATCCGCCCAGGATCTCCCAGCCCAGACCCGCCGCGTACATCCGCGAGGTCCTCTCGACATCCGTCGTCGGCCGCGCGATCCGCACCGTCGTCCCTGCTCGCATCACCACTTCCCCGCCGAGGTCGGCGCTTCCCTGTGGGAGAAGGTACACCCTCGCAGGTCGATGAGCTCGACGATGTCGTCGGGGTCGAAGTCACCTCGCCGAGCCGTCCAGCGCCAGATGCGCCCACCCCGCGCGAAGACGAGGTCCGGGTTCTTCCCGCGCAGGTCCCACTCGACCTGATCGCACCGGCCCAGGTCACGGACCCGGCCGTCGCACTCGAGACGGAAGTGTTCGGTGTAGGGGCCCGTCTGCTGCTCGAAGCGGCCACGAAGCTCACGGACGAGGGTCCAGACGTTGCCGAGCACGCGCCGCCGGTTCACATGGACGATGGGTGGGTCCAGCACCAGGCGCGGCTCGTCCTCGCCCGACGTCCAGCGGGCCTTGCCATTCTGGCTGCGCATCCACCCATCTCGGGTCTCGCGCTCCTCGAGCAGGGGCTGGTCCTCGCCGGTCCCGTACGTGGTCTGGATCTCCAGCCAGTCGGGGACCGAGCCGTCGCACAGCCGCGCATCCGAGTGGTTCAGGATCAGACCGCGGTTCGAGGTGAACTGGCCGCCGCCGCCGTAGCTGCTCCCCTTCGGCCAGGTCGCCAGCGCCGTGAACCACGGAGGCCGCGAGATGCAGGTCCAGACAGGAGGATCCCGCCTGTAGTCCTGGGCGTAGTAGACCAGCAGCTGGCCGTTCGGGGACAGGTCGCAGCGCCGCTCGAAGACGCGCGCCTTCATCCACTGGCCTTCCTCGAAGATGTCGCTCCCGCGGTCCCAGGCCAGCATCAACACCTGGGCTGTCGGCCCCCGGCGGAACACCACGGCCGAGGTCCCGGTCCGCGCCAGCAGAAAGTAGATGCGCGGGTCAGTAGCGGCCATCGAGCTCAGCGAGATCCGAGCGGAAGTCGGACAGCGAGGCCTCCCACTCCGCCACGCTGGGACCGTGCGGGTCGGCCTCGACCTCGGTCCGGATCAGCTCCTCGACGCGGTCGACCTCGGCCAGCAACGCCTCGAGCTCGGCCGGCCCCTCGCGTAGATCCTGGATCTGTGCGTCGTAGGTCTCCGACATCGGAGCGAAGCCCTGGAAGAACGGGTCACAGGGCGGCGGCAGGACATCGACGCCGAACCCCACCCGGATGCGCTCGCAGTCCGAGTCCTCGTACCAGCGAGGAATCTCCTCGACGTCGAACAGGGGCACAGGGACGTCGTAGCTGCGATCCATGTCCCATGCGATCAACACCACCTCGTCACCCTTGTCGTAGACGAAGAAGTTGTGGTTCCCACAGTCGCCCCAGCCGCAGTAGAACGCCTCGATGCTGTCGAAGCTGCCGGTGAGCTCGCTGACGGCCAGGAAGCGGTTGATGGCGTCGGGGTCCGTGTACTGCTCCAGGGTCGCGAGGAAGTCGTCGCTGCCTGCCAGGTCCTGCGCCATCCCCGCCATGCGCTCAGGGGTCGGCGACTCGTCTGTGTTGGTCTCGAGGCCGCTCTCCCAGCCGTTGGTGCTCGTCTCGGAGAACCACACGTCCTTGTACAGATCGCCCTCGCCCTCGTCGCCCCATCTGTGTCGAGTGAAGCGTCCGTCGACCTGCTCGACCAGAAGGAACAGACCCATCTCCTCGCCGTTCACCTCGAGCGTCGCCCAGCCCGTGCGCGAGGCGGGGATGCCGGCATCTCGCCAGACTGTGTAGGCCAGGTGCTCGCGGGTGTTCGAGTCGTCGATCTCCATCGCATGGAAGTTCAGCTTCTTCAGGTCGAAGAACCGCTGCTCGGGCTCGTACTCGGCGAAGTCCAGCTTCAGGTTCAGCTTGTCGCAGTCGAGCGTTCCGTCGACACACCAGAACAGGCTGCCCCAGCTGCCCTTGAAGCGCAGCCCGACGTCCTCGACGACCAGACCGTCGAGCTCGACCGTGGCCTCGACGTACTCCTCGTCGCCCGCATGGTCCTGGAGCCAGGCCCAGTCGGCGTCGGTCGTGGTGACCACGAAGCGGTGGATGGTCTCGGGCGCGAAGATCTCCTCTGAGTCCCCGCCGAAGTGCAGGTCGGGCTCCTCGCCGGTGTCCTCGACAACCGGCGCGTCCGAGTCCTGGCCCTCGGGCGGCTCGACCTGCGGAATCGTCGCGGTGCAGGCCAGGGCCCACACCGACAAGGTGCTCACGACAGCATCGCGAAGACCATCACGATGCCCGAGCAGCCCACGAACAGGCCAGCGAACACGATCGAGCCGATGAGGATGTTCTTGCCGCGCTTGTCCGGCGGGACCATCGGGAGCTGGGCGCCGTCCTGCTCCTGGGCGTGGTGCGCCTGCAGCTCGGCGATGAACCGGTCGGCCGACTCGCCGGTGAACCCGAACGGGTCCATGAGCGCCATGATGCTGACCTCGTACTCGACGCAGGTCACGTCGCCCTCACCCCAGAACCGCGCTCGGACGGTCTGCGGGTTCGTCAGTCCGAAACCGCGCTCCCACACGATCTCGGTCCCCTGCCGACCCTTGAAGTCGTACTGGGTGAGCCGCTCGCCAGCCCGCTCGGCCAGCGCCATCACGGCCTCGGGCGTGCCGGGAATCGTCGTCGTCTTCTTCGTGCTCGCCATGACGGGACTGTAGTCCACCGCCGTGGACACCGCCCTGTTCACGCGTCGCCGCTCGGTGACACGGGTCCTCGCAACCCCTTGGAATCTAGATGGCACAGCCCCTGCACAAGGGCTGGCACCCAACCACGGGTTCCACCACGGGTTCCACCACGAGGTCCGACATGACGTCCGTCCCTTCTTCCTGCTCCTTCCCCTGGCCGCCCTGGTGGCCTGCACCGACACCGACGTCGAGGGCTTCGCGCTCAAGGGCATGGTGCTGGACGCCGGCACGCTCTCCCCGGCCGCCGAGGGCCTGTGCATGCACGCCATCGACCCGACCGCAGCCCTGGCCGGGGGCGAGATCGACGTGCTGGCGAGCACCGTGCTCGGAGCGAACGGCGCCTTCGCGCTCGGAGACATCGTCTACAGCGACACCCGCCTGATGATGCTCGCTGCCGACTGCGGGGACGAGGGCACCGTGATGCCCACCGCAACGGGCGTCGACCCGACCGCGTACGACGGCATCGAGCCCGGGGGCGTGGTCGACGAGCGCGTCGCCTTGTCCGTCGACGCCCGCGCGTGATGCGCGGGCGCCTGTGGCAGTTCCTCGACCGGGACACGTCCGTGCCGGGGGACATCCAGCTCGTCGAGCACCCCGAGCTGTCGACGACCGCGGACCCCGACGGCACCTTCGAGCTCGTGCTCGAGGGGGTCGAGGATGGCGAGGACATCACGCCACGCTTCCTGGGCGGCACCCTGGGCGAGACCGAGTACGAGCCCAGCTCGCAGCGCACGTTCACCGTCGATGGGGACATCGACTGCGCCTACTACCAGGCGGTCGCCTCGCCGGTCTTCGGGCTGCTGGTGACGCTGCTGGAAGACGCCCAGCTCGAGGTCGATCCCGAGGCCTGCCACGTGGTCACGACCATCCAGGACGCCACGGTCACCACCGCGTGCCAGTGGGACGAGTACAAGGCGCACGACCCGCACGGCGTGGCCGGCATCCTGGCCACGCTCGAGGGCTCGCCAGGTGACCCGGTCTACTTCAACGAGGAGGTGTTCCCGGACCCCTCGCTGGACGCGACCAGCATCGACGGCGGCGTGCTCTGGCTGAACCTGCCGGTCGGCGAGAGCTACACGGTGACCGCCCAGGATCCATCGGGGGCCATGTCCTTCGAGCCGCTCACGGTGACCTGCCACGAGGCCGGTCTGGTGAACGCCACGCCGCCCTGGGGGCTGCGGCCCATCTGACCGTCGGTCGTGATTATTGCGCCGGTCAGGATGCTTGAGGGAGAGAATAGCCACAGTGCCTGAACCAGTTTGAGCAGTTCGTCGCGGTGACTTCTCGGAGAGCGATTCCGATGTCTTCGATGAGGCGGGGGATGGAGCGAGGAGCAAGCGCCCG
>JAAESX010000130.1 GCA_024228935.1 Pseudomonadota bacterium | reverse complement strand
TCCGTCGAGATGGCCCGGGCAATGGCCACCCGCTGCTGCTCGCCGCCCGACATCTGCACTGGGCGGTGGTCGTGGCGCTCACCAAGGCCGACCTGTTCAAGGGCCGACATGGCTCGTGACCGGCGCTCACGAGGGGTCAACCCCCGGTAGAGCAGCGCCGTCTCGACGTTGCCCAGCGCCGTCAGGTGTGGAATCAGATGGAACTGCTGGAACACGAACCCGATGGCCTCACCCCGAAGTCGGGACCGCTCAGCGTCGGCCAGACGGGTCACATCAGTTCCTCGCACTCGGATGGCCCCATCGGTCGGCAGGTCCAGCACCCCTAGGAGCCCGAGCATCGTCGACTTGCCGGATCCCGACGGCCCGATGATGGACAGGAACTCGCCGGCCCGGATGTCCAACGACACGTCGTCGAGCGCCCGCACCTGCACCTCGGTGCCGTACACACGCGAGACCCCTTCAAGGGCCAGCACGACCTCGCCGATGGGTACCTCCCGATGTGGTGACGCGACCGTCACGAGCGGTCGATCTCCAGGATGACGTACTCCCCGGCTACCACGCCGCTCACCACCTCGACGTAGGCACCATCCAACAT
>JAAESX010000129.1 GCA_024228935.1 Pseudomonadota bacterium | reverse complement strand
GTCCGGCCCCGGAAGGTGCGTCCTTCCTGCTAGCAGGGCCCCGGGAGCGCGTAGCTGATCTCGACGGTCGCGCCGTGCGCCGGCGCCTTCTTGAAGACCACGGCGTTGGCCTTCGCGTCGTAGCTCCAGCCGCTCGCCATCACGCCGTCGATGAAGACTTCGACGGTGGCGGCGACGGGGATGGACGAGAGCGCGAAGCTCGTGCCGGCGCCGACCTGCTCGTGCACGTCGACGTTGGTCCCGTAGAGCACGCCCTGCCCGGCGAGGGTCGCGAGCTCGCCCCCCGAGCCCGAGTCGACCGTGAGGTACCCGAGGTCCGCGTACTCGTCGACGGGCGCGTAGCTCACGCTCACCAGAGCCGACGCTCCGACCGCGAGGCTCCACGGCAACGGGCCGTTGTCGGCCTCGCGCAGGTCCACGACCAGCTCGGTCGACGCCGTGGAGAAGCTCACCGACGAGACCGTCGCGACGTCGGTGCCGGTGTTGTCGATCTGGACGTCCACGGTCTCGGTGCAGCCGATGTACGGACCCCCGAAGTCGTGCTCGGTGGGGGACAGCGACAGCTCACCCCCGAGCCCGAGGCCGGACAGCGCCACCTCGACGGTCGGCTCGTCCGGGTCGGTGGAGGACACGACGATGGTGTCGGTGGCGAGGCCCGGCGCGCTGGGCTCGAAGCTCACCTCGAGGGTGGCGTGCTCCCCGGGGACCACGGTGAGGGTGTCGACGCTCCCCAGCTCGAACACGTCGCCGTCGAGGAGCGAGACCTCGCTGAGCAGCAGGTCTTCCGTGCCGAGGTTGTGCAGCTCCAGGGTGGCGCTGGCCGCGTCCCCGATCACGACCGAGCCGAGGTCGAGGCTGGCGGGCTGCACGTCGATGTCCGGCCCTTCGACCGGCTCGCCCCCGCTGTCGCCGCTGTCGCCGCCACTGTCAGCAGTGTCAGCGCTGTCGCCACTGTCCGGGGGCTGGCCGGAGTCGGTGTCGGACGTGGCGGTGTCGACCGGCGGAGCACTGTCCGGGCCAGTGTCGGCCGTGTCCGTCTTCGGGTTCCCCCAGCAGGCCAGCAGCAGCCACGTCATCGGTCCTCCTGGGGCAGCCCCACCACGCTCATAGCGCGGGCATCACGTAGTTCTCG
>JAAESX010000128.1 GCA_024228935.1 Pseudomonadota bacterium | reverse complement strand
GCAGGGCGCGCTCGTCCTGGAGCGTGCCGAGCCCCTGGATGGCCTGCTGCTGGACCGTCACGTTCGGGCTGCGCGAGGCGTCGAGGAGTGCGTCGTAGATGCCCTCGTCCCCGACGCGGGCGAGCGCCTGCATCGAGCTGCTGCGGCGATCGGAGTTGCCAGAGCGAAGGCCTCGGCGGAGGCTGGTCCGGGCGGCGGGCACAGCCTCGGGCGAGAACGAGGCCAGCGCGTAGCTGAGCGCCCAGTGGGCACGGGTGTCCTCGGACTCGAAGCGACGCACCAGGATGCGCGCGGCCTGGGTCGTCCCGTGATTCGCCAGGCCCCCGGCGGCGGCCGACTCCCAGGTGGGGTGCGCGACGTCCTCGGAGAGCACGGACAGCGCCCGGTCCGAGCCGGTCGAGCCCAGGGCACGGATGACCGCGTCCTGCGTCGACGAGTCCCGCCGGTCGTGGAGCTCGAGGAGCGCGTCGACCGCCCGGGGGGTGCCCAGGTGACCGAGCGCCACGATGGCCTCACCCTGGGGGCCGCCGGTCTGCTCGTCCACGAGCGCGAACAGGAGCTCGGCGTCCTCGTCGACGCCGACCCAGCCCAGGACCTGGATGGCCTCGGACAGGGCGACGTCGTTGTCCGCCAGCTCGATCGACTCGAGCGCGATCTCGCGAAGGATGTCGCCAT
>JAAESX010000127.1 GCA_024228935.1 Pseudomonadota bacterium | reverse complement strand
CGGGACGGCGCCGATGACCACGATGAGGCCGAGGATGGCCAGGATCAGCCACGAGGTGGCCACGCCCTCGCGGAGGTCCTCGTTGCTGACGAATGCGGTGACGACCAGTCGGGCGCCCGAAGTTTGGAAGGTGACCGGCACGACCGCCAGCACCCCACCGTCGATGCGGGCCACGATCGAGCCGTCTACGGCCAGGTCCAGGACGTTGTCCGGGGTGTGGCCGGTGCCCAGACGGGTGCCGTCGGGCAGGAACACCGCCAGGTCGTCCGAACCGAAGGAGTCGAGCACGAATCCCACGTCGATCGCCCCCGGGTTGCGTGAGGTCGCGCGGGCCGACGCGGCCAGGGCGGTGGCGACGCCTCGGGCGTCGGACTGGGCTGCGGCCAGCGACCGGAGTTCAGCCTGGGTACGTAGCGACAGTCCGAGCGGTACCAGGAACCCGACGACCAGCATGACGGCCAGGGCTACGAATACCCAGGCCAGTCGCCGCCGCATCTAGGAGACCATCCGGGTTCAGGCTTCGGGAGCCTGGAGGCGAACTCCGGCCCCGATGACCGTGTGCAGGTAGCGGACCTCCGACGTGGCGGTTTCCCCCAGCTTCTTCCGCAGGTTGGAGAGGTGAACGTCGACGGTTCGGCCCTCGGTGCCCGCCGGGGCCTTCCACACCGCGGCGTGGAGGTCCTCCTTGGACACCACGGTGCCGTGCCGGGCCGCCAGGTAGGCCAGCATGTCGAACTCCTTGGCGGTGAGTTCCAGCATCGTGTCGCCGAACTTCACCTGGCGGGGGCCGAGCAGGATCTCCAGGTCGCCCACGGTGATCGTGTCCACGGCGTCGGCGCTACCGCGGCGCAGCAGGGCGGCCATCCGAGCTGACAGTTGGGGGCCGGAAATCGGCTTGACGACGTAGTCGTCAGCCCCTTCGGCGAAGGCGGCCAGGATGGTTTCCTCGTCTTCGCGGGCCGTGAGTACGAGGACGGGCAGTTCGGCGACGCTGCGCACCATGCGCAGCAGATCGATGCCGTCCAGGTCGGGGAGGCCAAGGTCCAGTACCAGCGCGTCGGGCTCGTCGGCGGTCAGCGAACGAAGGCCGTCGAGGCCGTTGGCCTCGCTCGAGGCGCTGTGGCCGTCGCGGGCCAGGTGCTCGCAGACCAGCTCGCGTATGCGCTGGTCGTCCTCGATCACCAGAATGTTGGCCATCTTTCCTCCGGTGGGTGCTGTGACCCGTTCCCGCCGACGATACTTGCCG
>JAAESX010000126.1 GCA_024228935.1 Pseudomonadota bacterium | reverse complement strand
TAGGAGGCCCACGTTGTTGCCGACGATCGAGTGTTCGTTCTGGAGGTCGTTGTGCAGGCCAAGTCCCCTGGTGGCGAGGTGTTCCCTGATGACGGCCATGCCCAGGTTCGTACCGTCACGGCCACCCATCTCAGCCGAGAGCGGGTAGCGGTAGTGGCCTGCCTCGTCGGCCCTACGCCGGGCCTCGGACAGGAGGGCCTCCCACTCGCGGTTGGGGAGACCGTCACGGTCCCAGTCGGTACGCGCATCCTCACGGCGGTGATCGAAGAACCGAATGTTGTCGTCCTGTTCTTCGAGCGGCTTGATCTCGCGATCTATGAACTCGTCCAACTCGACGAGATAGCCGGCGAGATCCTCGGGAATGTCATGGTTCATGGGCCCTCCTCGGGGGTGTGCCCACTCTGACCGATCAGAGATGGTCCCGCCACGCCGCGGCCTGAGTCCTCAGACCCCCGCCCGACCGCGGAAACGTCGGAGGCGCAGTGAGTTGGTGACCACGAACACCGATGAGAACGCCATAGTGCCCGCTGCGATCATCGGGTCGAGCACGCCGACGGCTGCTAGTGGCACGGCCGCCACGTTGTAGGCGAAGGCCCAGAAGAGGTTCCCCCGGATGGTGTTCAGGGTGCGCCTCGATAGTCGGATGGCGTCGACGACCGCTCGGAGGTCGCCGGCCACGATCGTGAGGTCGGCCGCCTCCATGGCCACGTCGGTTCCGGTTCCCATGGCGATCCCGAGGTCGGCCCGGGCCAGTGCCGGAGCGTCG
>JAAESX010000125.1 GCA_024228935.1 Pseudomonadota bacterium | reverse complement strand
CGCGCGGAGTGGGCGCCGGGCCACTGCCTGGCGTGCCGCGTCGCCTTTTCTCTTACGCAATTGCCGGCCGAATACACCAACCGCTCGCGCAGGCTCGCCTCGTCGGCGATCTGGACCATCTTGTAGGGGTTGGGGAAGACCGAGGCGCCCCTGTAGGTCCAGTTGTGCTTCAGCTCCTTGCTCAGTGTTACCGCCCGGGCTCATTGAGGGCGGGTGCGTAGATCTCGTGCAGGCTGCGTGAGGTGAACCGGCGGCACCGCCATCACGCGTGAAGTCGCGCTTCCGAACTCGATGGCGTAGATCGCGCGCCCCTTTGAGAGGCGGGGCCTCGGCGTGGTGCCGGCGCATGAAGTGGCGGAGGCGCGCTAGCGGCACGCCCCCGCCGGGTTCCGGGGGTGGTTGGCCACCGGAGCCGAGCGCAGGATACAGGCCCGCGTCGCGAGTGACCTGTGGAATCGAGAGGAGCCGAGTGCGGCGGCGGCGCGGCCCGAACACTGCCCCGCCTGCCTCGTCGCCTCCCGCCCAGCTGGCGCGCCGCTGAACCTCGTGGGCCACGGCCGGCGTGGGATCGTGCTCCTCGGTCCGACGACGCTGAACGCCGCCCCGAGCATGAGCGACGTCAGCGCGCGCCGGTACCGCTGCCGCCCGTGCGGAGCCGTCTGCATGGTTGTCCCTCTCGGAGTCGTGCCCGGGCGGCGGTACTCCATGCCCACCATCGGCCTCGCGCTCGCCCTGTGGGCCCTCCGAAACCAGGACGCCGCGCGGATCCGCAGGCTGCTCAGCCCCTTCAGGATCCTCGGCGCGTCGGTGATCGGATGGCCTCAACTCCGGCGCTGGGCACGGGCCTACGGCTTTGGCGACGGGACTCTGCGGGAGCGTGCGGAACGCTTCGCGCAGGAGGGCCTCGCGCGCTCACCGCTTTCGGCGCAAACCCACGGGATCCAGGCCCGGATCTTTGCCTCGTTCCTCCAACCAGTCTGATGGCCACCCCCTTGATTCAACTGGAGAATCGGAGCCCACCAGACAGGATCCCTCCCGGTCGACTACCGGGCCTGCGAGACCTCTGGCGCGCCAATTGAGGCGCCCAAGCAAGAGGTCGACATGAGAGACGAACTCGGCCCCCGTGATCACGCGGAGGCCGTCGCACAGTTCCGCGCTCAGATCGTGGGGCACCTGCTCAGCCAGGACCTGGCCCACGGTGAGCTGAAGGCGGAGCTTCGACGCCTCGCCAAGATCCGACGCAGACCGCCAGGCTGGTCGAGGACGCGCACCTTCGGTGTGTCTTCGCTGGAGCGCTGGTACTACGCCTACAAGAAGGGGGGACTCGAGGCGCTGCGCCCGCGGAGGCGCTGCGACGCGGGTCACGCCCGGGCGCTGACCGAGGCGCAGCGGGCCCTGCTGCTCGACATCCGCCGGGAGCACCCCAGCGCGGCCGCCGAGCTCATCGTCCGCACCCTGGAGTACGACGGACGTCTCCAGGCGGGAGCGGTGTCCGCCTCGACCGTGCGCCGGCTGTTCCGCGAGGAGGGCATGCCCCGACGCTCGCGCCAACAGAAGAAGCACGAGCGCGGCGCCCGGCAGCGCTGGCAGGCGGAGCGAGCAGGTCTGCTGTGGCACGCCGACGTCTGCCACGGACCCACCCTCGAGCTGGAGGGCAAGCGCACCCCGCTACGCATCCACGCGATCCTCGACGACGCCTCCCGCTACATCGTCGCGCTGAGGGTCTGCTCCAACGAGCGGGAGGTCGAGATGCTCGAGCTGATGACTCGCGCCCTCCGCCGCTGGGGCGCCCCGGGCACTCTCTACCTCGACAATGGCTCGACCTACACCGGAGACATGCTCGCCACCGCCTGCGCTCGCCTCAAGGTCTCGTTGATCCACGCGCGGCCCTACGATCCGCAGGCGCGGGGCAAGATGGAGCGATTCTGGCGCACCATGCGCCAAGGTTGCCTCGATCACCTCGGCCGGGTGACGCGTCTACACGACGTCCAGGTCCGCCTGCTGGCATGGCTCGATGGCCACTATCACCAGGCGCCCCACGGCGGCCTGATGGGTCGAACGCCAGAGATCGTGTGGCTCGAGCGCGAGCTGCAGGCGATCGATGAGCCCACCCTCGCAGCTGCACTCACCGCCCACGGGCGGCGACGCGTGCGCCAGGACGGCACACTCAGCGTCGGTGGCCTCGACTGGGAGACCGAGCAGGGCTTCCTCGCCGGCCGGCTCGTGCGGATCGAGCGCAACCTCGTCGAGCCCATGGCTCCGCCCATCCTGGTCCACGAGGGGCGACGCTACCCCTTGCGCCTCGTCGATCCGGTCGCCAACGGCAAGCGTCGTCGCAGCTTCAAGCCCAAGCCAGGCATCGACGCCGTCGAGTTCGATCCCAACCAGGTCCTGCTCGACTCGATCTTCGGCCGCACTCCGAGGAGTGAGCGATGAGCTGGCTCGAGCACTACGGCTTCACGGCGCCGCCCTTCAGCAAGGAGATCGCCGATCAGGATCTATGGCTCACACCAGCCAAGGAGGCCGCGGTCGCCGAGATCGGCCAGGCCATCGCGGATCGAGACGTGGGGGCGCTCTTGGTCGCCGACAGCGGGATGGGCAAGACCTGCGTGCTGCGCGCCCTCCGGCACAGCCTGGAGAGCGCCCCGGTGCGCCTCACCTACTGCCACAACGCCACGCTCGGACGCCGCGACTTCTATCGTCAGATCTGCCGCGCCCTGGGGCTGAACCCCAAGGCGACAGCCGCCGCGGTGTTCAACTCGGTGGGCGACTACATCCAAGAGCTGAGCTGCGAGCAGTTCCACCCGGTCTTCGTGATCGACGAGGCGCACCTGCTGCACCAGGACGTGCTGGATCACCTCCACATCCTGGCGAACTACGAGTGGGACTCCAGGCCCCTGGTCACGCTGGTGTTCGCGGGCCTGCCGGAACTGTGGGACCGCATGCTCCTGCGTCGCAACCGCTCACTGTGGACCAGGATCCACACCCGCGTGCGGCTCCCTGAGCCGGAGCCCGCGGACACGGTCGAGTACGTGGGGCACCGGCTCTCGCTGGCGGGGAATGAGCGCGAGCTCTTCACCTCCGATGCGCTGGCCCTCCTCCACGAGGGCAGCGCCGGCCGCCTCCGCGACATCGACCGCCTCGCCACCGCCGCCCTCAAGCAGGGCGCCCGCAGCAAGCTCAAGCAGATCGACCGCGCCCTCGTGGTGAACGTGGCCAGCAGCCACCACCGCTGAGCCCCCTCCTCCCCGGTGCCCCCCGCCACGTCCGCGGTGGGCATCGCCTCCAGCGCTGCCAACGCGCTGCGCGAGGCCCATCACCGCTGGGCCGCCCCACCACCACTGATGGGCCTCTCGCTCGGCGCCGATAACCACGCTGGCGATGGCCATCGGACATGCTCTGCGCCACTGATGATGGCCCTTCCAGGGGCTGCGCCGATCCCCATCAACCAGGGCGCGCGTTAACAGGTGCGCTCCGAGCAGAGGTAGGTGCCCTCGTCCAAGAGGGTGGCCCAGACCTGCGCGGGGGCCGCGTTGCAGAAGCGCTCAGAGTGCAGGAGGTCGAGCACCTTGCCCTCCTCGGTCTCGCTCAGTCTGCGCGGTGGGCG
>JAAESX010000124.1 GCA_024228935.1 Pseudomonadota bacterium | reverse complement strand
GCCGTCGCTCGCCGCCAGGGCGTAGCCGAAGGCGTCGACCGCCTCGCTCAGGTAGGCCCGCTGCTCGGCCGCGAGGTCCTCTTCGTCGGGGTCGACGTAGACCAGGTACTGATCGAAGTCCCAGACGCCCCCGCCGGTGCCCGCCCAGAAGCCGTCTTCGTCGTCGCCGAGTCGGTCGCGCTTGAAGACGTAGCCGCCCGTCACCTCGGGCTCGGCGACGTCTTCGGGGCCCAGCTGGGCGATGTCGACCCGGTTCTCCCCCTGCTTGATGCGCTCGACGAGCACGTACACGCCCAGGTAGTCGTCGTCGCCCACGACGTCCCCGGAGCCGCTGGCGAAGAGCTCGATGTACCGGGTGTGGGGGGCCCACGTGCCGATCTCGTTGGACATCCAGTAGGCCAGCGCGTTGCGCATGAACGCGCGGTCGAACTCGAGCGGCGCGAGCAGCACCCAGTCGCTCTCCGACGCCAGGCCGAAGAGCTCCACGTCCCAGTCGTCGTCGCGGTCCGGCTCCCAGGTCTCGTAGGCGTAGCTGTGCTTCGGGTAGCTGGCCGTGCTGGAGCCGCGGACCTTCATCGCGCCCCGTACGGTCAGCCCGGGCACCGTCTCCAGCGTGGTGCCCCCGGCGTCTTCGAAGGCCAGGGCGCGGAAGGGCACGTAGCCGTCGTCCTTGCTGTCGGGCACGACCCGGTCGCTCACGAGCACCAGCACGGGCAGCTCGCTGACCAGCTCCGCTGCTCCGGGAGAGAGGGCCGCGAAGGCCGCCGCGTCGTGGTCCTCGCGGCCGTCCGGAGCGACCGCGACGGTGCGCACGGTCAGGCTCCGGTCGACGACCAGGGGCCCTTCGTAGAGCGTCGAGGCCCCCGGGAGCGGGACGCTGTCGTCGAGCGTGTACCAGACCTCCGCGGTCTCGCTGGCGGTGATGGTGACCTCGACCGGGGCGGTGAACCCGGCTCCGTGGGGCTCGATGTCGACGTCGAAACCCCCGGGGAGCTCTTCCCCCTCGATGTGCTCGACGCCCATGGTGTCTTCGCCCCCGGGCTGATCGTCCGAGTCCTCCGGGCGCCCCGCGACGTCCGCGGGACGGGACTCCGTTTGGATCGTGCCGACAGAGGGCCCGACGCAGGCGAG
>JAAESX010000123.1 GCA_024228935.1 Pseudomonadota bacterium | reverse complement strand
GGAGGACACCGCCGTCGATCCGGAGGACGAAGGTGTGACCGACGCCTCGCCGGACTCGGGGGAGGAGGCCACCACCTGCGACGAGTGCGACGACGACGAAGACTGCACCAGCGGTCGCTGCGTCGAGCTGCGGGGGAGCAGCTTCTGCCTCGATGAGTGCGGCGAGGGCTGCGAGGAGGGCTACGCCTGTGAGGATCCCGATGGGGACGGCGAGCTCTGCGTGCCCGAGTCGGGCTCGTGTCTGGACTGCACGGACGGCGACAACGACGGCTACGGCGTGGGCGGGGGCTGCCTGGGCCCGGACTGCGCCGACGACGACGAGACGCGCTTCCCCGGGGCCACCGACGGCTGCGACGGCGTGGACAACGACTGCGACGAAGAGACGGACGAGGACTTCGAGGCCGAGAGCTGCGGCGAGGGCGCCTGCGCCGCGGAGAGCGCCTGCACCGAGGGTGTGTTCGTGGCCTGCGAGCCCGGAATGCCGGCGGAGAACGACGCCACCTGCGATGGCGTGGACGACGACTGTGACGGCACCGACGACGAGGACTTCGTGCCCGAGAGCTGCGGCGTGGGCCCCTGCACGGCGGAGAGCAGCTGCGCCGAGGGCGTGCTCACCGAGTGCACCCCGGCCGAGGCCCCGGCCGATGACGACGTCACCTGCGACAGCGTGGACGACGACTGCGACGGCGCCGTCGATGAGGACTTCCTCGGCGCGGTCTGCGGGGTGGGCGCCTGCGGCAACGTGGGGATCTGCGTGGAGGGCGTGGAGGAGTGCACGGAGGGCCAGCCCGTGGCCGATGACGACTCCACCTGCAACGGCATCGACGAGAACTGCAACGGCGAGGTCGACGAGGACTTCGACGGGGACGACCGGGCCTGCGGCCTGGGCGTCTGCCGGGTCGTGGCGACCTGCGTCGAGGGCGTCTTCGCCTGCGAGCCCTTGATGGCGAACAGCGAAGACGACGCGAGCTGCAACGGCGCCGACGACAACTGCGACGGCTTCATCGACGAGGACTGCGACGAGAACCTGGTGAGCATCGAGCTGGTCTCGGTGGACGCCGAGGGCATCGACATCAACGTCGTCTACGCCCACAACACCCCGCCCGAGACCGAGAACACCCAGTCGCGCCCGCGCCTGGCGGACCTCACCATCACCGTCCCGGCCTCGCTCACCCTGCGCGAGGACGGAGGCATGGTGCGCGGACAGGCGATCATCGACGCTCAGAAGAACGCCCGCGCCTTCCCCGGCGATGGCGAGGTGCGGGTGCTGATCGTCAACCAGGCGAACACCAACCGCATCGACCCCGGGGTGCTCTACACCCTGCGCTTCACCCACGCCGACGACGCGGGGCCCTTCGCCTTCGGGTGGAACGAGCCGCTCAGCAACTTCGCCCCCGAGGAGGCCCAGAACATCCTGAGCCTCATGGGC
>JAAESX010000122.1 GCA_024228935.1 Pseudomonadota bacterium | reverse complement strand
GATTACGAATCAGCTGCTCTACCAGCTGAGCTATCTCGGCGCGCCCAGCCTTCTAATCCCGGTCCTTGGAAGCATCAAGCGAAACGGATCTCGCGGCTGGCACAGGCCTTGCGCCAGCGTGCCGAACCGAGGCCTCGGGGGTCCGTTATACGGCCGCACAGGCACCGATCCGCGAAGACATATGCTGCTCGCTCTCGTCCAAATCGCCGTCGCCCAGGATGTCAACACCGTCATCCTGCCGGACTTCACACCCGAGTCGGTCTCCGACTTCACGGTCGCCTTGACCATCACCGAGACCCTTCGCCGGGATCTCGAGGCCCGCGGAATCACGGTCATCGACGGGGCCACGCTGCTCGACACGGTCGGCGACAACGCCGATGGCTGTGCCGAGACGCCGGAGTGCCTGCCCGCCATCTGGGAGAAGTACGACGCCCCGCTCGCGCTCGTGGGCTCGCTCGCCAACACCGACGGCGGGCTCGACATCACCGTCTCCTTCCACCAGCCCGAGGAGGAGTCGGCCATCTCGGACTACAACGAGGTGGTCTTCCCCGGCGCTGAGCTGGAGTACACGGCGTACGTCGCGGACAAGGTCGTCGACGTGCTCAAGCTGCTCGCGATGTTCGAGGAGCGCCCGGCCATCGTCGAGCTCGCCCCGGTCCCCGGCGAGCAGTTCGACCCGAGCGACCTGCTCGACCCGGATCCTGATCCCGAGGTGGATCCCGATCCCGACCCGGTGATCGAGCCCGATCTCGACCCCGTCGATCCGATCGACAGCTCCTTGCTGATCGACGATCCGCTCCAGCGTCGCGAGATGGCGATCAGCAAGCGGAACTACTCCGCCTTCCAGACCTCGGGCATGTCCCAAGACGAGTGGCTCGCCGACCGGCGGGTGCGCGGCGGCGCCTTCTTCATCGAGCTCGGCGGCGGTGTCGCCCTGGGATCCGTGGACCGGAGCTACACGGTCGAGCTGGTGCTGGAGCAGGAAGGCGAGGGGGACGAGGCCGGCTTCGTCGAGACCGAGCGCTACGAGGAGGACGTCCTCATCGGCGGCGTGGGCGTCCAGGGCAGCCTGGCGGTCGGCGTGAACATCGCCAGCCGGGTCGAGATCGCGCTCGCTGGTGGGCTCCAGTCGGGCCGCAAGCACCTGCAGACGGGCTGGGAGCACTACTACGAGGGCGCGCTGGAGAACGAGGACGAGCAGTCCCCGGCACCCGCCGCGGCCGCCGTCGGTTGGGTCGAGCCGCGCGTTCGCGTCTACTTCCTGCAGACGGGGCTGGTGAAGCCCTACCTCCTCGGCGCCGCCAACGTTCGGTTCTACGACCCCTACGAGCTGTCGGACACGAGCGACGTCGTCAGCTTCCAGCCGGGCCGGCCCGCCATCTACCCCATCGCCGTCGGCGGCGGTGGTGGCCTGATGCTCGACGTCAGTCCCGAGCTCGCGGTCTTCGCCGAGCCGGTCTGGACCCAGATGGTCTCCGGCGCGGATGCCTACCGCAGCACGACGACGGGCCTCGCGACCGAGCCCGGCGCGACCTCGCCCGTCACCTCGTCCCTCCGCATCTCGGCGGGACTAGGGATCAAGTTCTGAGGGCCTTGGCCTGACAAAAGGCCGAGTGAGTCCTGCTACTTGGCGAGGACCTCTCGAAAGTACTCGACCGTGCGGGCCATGCCGTCGGCGAACTCGATCTTCGGCTCCCAGCCCAGGCGCTCGCGGGCCAGGCTGATGTCCGGCTTGCGGCGGGTCGGGTCGTCCTTGGGCAGCGGCTTGTGGATGATGCCGGCCTGGTTGCCCGTGTACTCGTTGATGTGCGCGGCGAGCTCGAGCATCGTGCGCTCGCTCGGGTTGCCCACGTTGCAGGGCGTCCCGAGGTCGGACTCCATCAGGCGGATGATGCCGTCGACCAGGTCGCTCACGTAGCAGAACGACCGGGTCTGGGTGCCGTCACCGAAGACCGTCAGCGGCTTGCCCTCGAGCGCCTGGCCACAGAACGCGGGGACCACGCGGCCGTCGTTGGGGCGCATCCGCGGGCCATAGGTGTTGAAGATGCGGATGATCCGCGTCTCCACGCCCTTGTAGCGCTGGTAGGCCATGGTCAGGGCCTCGGCGTAGCGCTTGGCCTCGTCGTAGACCGAGCGAGGACCGATGGGGTTCACGTTGCCCCAGTACGACTCGACCTGCGGGTGGACCGCCGGGTCGCCGTAGACCTCGCTGGTGCTCGCGAGGAAGAATCGGGCTCCGTCGGTCACGCAGCGCTCGAGCGCCAGCTCGGTGGCGTCGCTGCCCGCATGCAGTGTGGCGAACGGCAGCTCGACGTAGTCGATGGGGGAGGCGGGCGACGCCATGTGGAAGACGCGGTCCAGCTTGCCCTCGACGGGGAGCTCCTTGCTCACGTCCGCCTCGATCAGCGTGAACCGCGGGTTGTCGAGGAACGTGGCGACGTTGCGCTTGGCACCGGTCACGTAGTTGTCGACGGCGATGACCTCGTGGCCTTCGCTGAGAAGTCGCTCGCACAGGTGCGAGGCGACGAAGCCGGCACCGCCCGTCACGCAGATCCGCATCAGGAACCCTCCAGATCGCGCAGTAACCGTATAGAGACGAGCGGTGAACCAGATCCGGCCCACGACCGTTCACGTCGATCTCGCGGCGCTGCGCAAGAACCTCGCGGTGGTGCGCGCGAGGGTCGGGCCCTCGGTGGGAATCCTGGCTCCGGTCAAGGGAGACGCCTACGGTCACGGCCTCGTCCGAGTCGCCCAGGCGCTCGATGCCGAGAACGTCGACATGTTCGGCGTGGCCCTGGTCGAGGAGGGGAAGGCCCTTCGCCGGGCCGGCATCGCGACGCCCATCCTCTGCCTGGGCGGTATCGGAACGCACGGCGCCGAGGATGTGCTCGAGCACGACCTCACCCCCATGGTCTACGACCTGGCGGCGGCCGAGCGGCTCGACGTGGCGGCAAAGGAGTGGGGGACGACGCTCTCGATCCACCTGAAGGTCGACACCGGCATGGGGCGGCTCGGTGTCCCGAGTGGTCACTGGGAGCGGTTCCTCGATCGGCTCGCGGACTTCATGAACCTGCGCGTGGACGGGATCTGCACCCACTTCGCCGAGGCGGACACGGACGCGACGTTCACGCGCGAGCAGGCGCGTCGGTTCCATCGCGCCGTCGAAGCCGCCCGCCTGCGCGAGTTCGGTCCGGGCCGACTGCACGTCGCCAACTCGGCGGCGCTCTCGTACACGGACCTGCGGCTCGACCTCGTGCGTGCCGGGCTGGCGCTCTACGGCATCTCGGGCGAGCCGGACTCCGAGCTGACCCCCGTCATGCGCGTGACGACCGAGGTCCTGTTCGTGAAGAACCTGCCGGCCGGCGCGGGCGTCAGCTACGGCCGCCAGTGGTTCGCGACCCGGCCGACCCGGCTCGCGACGCTGCCCGTCGGCTACGCGGACGGCTACCCCCGGGCGCTCAGCAATAAGGCCGAGGTCTTCATCCACGGCCAGCGCTGTCCCGTCCGTGGGCGCGTCTGCATGGACATGATCCTCGTCGACGTGACGGATGTGACGACGCCCGTCCGCGCCGGGGACGAGGTCGAGCTGCTGGGGCCGAACATCCCTGCGACCGAGCTGGCCGAGCACGCCGGCACCATCCCGTACGAGATCATCTGCGGCTTCTCCGACCGTGTGCCGCGGGCGTTCTCGTGAGGGCGCGCTCGTGAGCGGCGTGAAGGGCTTCCTCGTCCGGCGCGTCGAGGCCATCGGCGCCGCCATCATCGAGCCCGTCGAGGAGCTCGGCACCATCCTCCGCGTCATGGGGCTCGGGGTCTGGGCCGCGCTGCGACCGCCGTACCGCATCCGCGAGGTGTTCCGGCAGTTCCACTTCGTCGGCGTCCAGTCGCTGACCATCGTCTGCGTGACGGGGGGCTTCACGGGGGCCGTCTACGCGCTGCAGGCCGCCTATGGCTTCGGGCTGTTCGACGCCGAGGTCCTCACGGGCTCGACCGTGACGCTCTCGCTGGCTCGAACGCTCGGACCGGTCTTCGCGGCCCTGATGATCACGGGACGAGCCGGCTCTGCGATGGCCGCCGAGATCGGAACGATGCGGGTCACCGAGCAGGTCGACGCGCTCGAGGCCATGGCCGTGGATCCCATCGAGTACCTGGTCGCCCCGCGCATCGTCGCCGGCACGCTGATGGTGCCGATGGCCGCTGCGATCTTCACGGCGGTCGGCATGTTCGGCGCCTACCTGGTGGGGGTCCAGCTCCTGGAGATCAACGAGGGGGCGTTCCTGTACCGGATCGAGTGGTACGCCGACCCGCCGGACCTCATCTGGGGGCTCGTGAAGGCGGCCGTGTTCGGCTTCGTCATCGCCGTCGTCGGGTGCGCCAAGGGGCTGAGCGTGCGCGGGGGCGCCGCCGGCGTCGGCAAGGCCACCACCCGGGCCGTCGTCATCGCGAGCGTCAGCATCCTGGTGCTCGACTACTTCATGACCGACCTCTTCATGAGCACGGGCCTGTGGATCTGACCGGCCCGCCCGACCCCGACGCCTGGGCGCTCACGTTCTCGGGGGTGCACAAGCGCTTCGGCAAGCACCACGTCCTGCGCGGGCTCGACATGCAGATCCCGCGCGGGAAGATCACCGTGATCATCGGCCGCTCGGGCACGGGCAAGAGCGTCACGCTCAAGCACGCGATGGGTCTCGTGCCGCCGGACGAGGGCCAGATCTGGGTCGGCGACCGGGAGCTCGGGCGCATGGGCTCGGCCGAGAAGCGCGCCATCCGACTGCGCTTCGGGATGGTGTTCCAGCACGCCGCGCTGTTCGACTCGATGAGCGTGTTCGAGAACGTCGCGTTCCCCCTGCACGAGCACACGAAGCTCTCGGACGCGGACGTCCGCACGCGGGTGGAGTCCGTGCTCGGGGACGTCGGCCTGCTGTTCGCCATCGACAAGCAGCCCGACGAGCTCTCCGGCGGGATGAAGAAGCGTGCCGGGCTGGCCCGGGCGCTCATCCACACGCCGGAGATCCTGCTCTACGACGAGCCCACGACCGGGCTCGACCCCATCCTGACGGCCGCCATCGACCAGCTCATCGTGGAGACCCAGGCGCGCAATCCGGGCATGACCTCGCTCGTCGTCAGCCACGACATGCAGGCCACGTTCCGGATCGCCGACCACATCCTGTTCATGCACGAGGGCAAGGTCATCGCCCAGGGTGGTCCGGACGCGTTCCGGGAGACGGACGACCCGCTCGTTCGCCAGTTCGTCGAGGGTCGCCTCGACGGCCCCATGGCGGTTGAGTAGGTTCGGCGTGATGCAGAGCTGGTCGAATGAGTTCAAGGTGGGGCTGCTCGCGATCTTCGCGGGCCTGTTCACCGCCTTGTTCATCCTCGGGACCGACGACCGGCCCGACGGCGCGATGGACGGCTACGTCCTGTACGCCGAGGTCCCCACCGCCGAGGGCGTCCGCGTCACGACCCAGGTGCTCATCGCTGGCGTCAGCGTGGGGTCCATCCGCGGGATCGAGCTGCAGGGAGGCCAGGCGCGTCTCGCGCTCGAGATGACGGGAGACGTCGAGCTGCCGACCGACAGCTTCGCCGAGCTGCGGTCGAGCGGGGTGCTCGGGGACAAGCTGGTGGTGGTCACTCCCGGGGTCGAGCAGACGCTGCTCGTGGACGGCGACACACTGAAGACCCGGCCGTACGGCATGGACTTCCAGCACCTGCAGGGCCAGCTCGAGGTCATCACCGAGGACGTCCAGGCCATCACCGCGGCGCTCAGGACCTACCTCGAGGACGAGGGCGTGAAGTCCTCGCTCGATGCGACGGTCAAGAACCTCGAGCAGCTCAGCAACGAGGTCCGCGAGCTCTCCACCGGCAACAAGGCCGAGATCAACGCCATCGCCCGAAACCTGCGCGAGGTCAGCGAGTCGCTGAACACCATCGTCAACGCGACCGGCACGACCGTCGAGCAGCAGGCCGCGGCCATCGCCGATGCGACCGAGAAGCTCAACCGGAGCATGGACGACATCAACTCGATCACCGGCAAGATCGACGGGGGCACCGGCACGCTCGGCGTCCTGCTCAACGACGACGGCCCCGTCCGGCAGGTCGAGGACACGCTCTCGGAGATGAACACGACGCTGCGCGAGGTGAACACCGTCGTCAGCTCGGTGAGCCAGCTCCGCACCGAGATCTACTACGACGGCAGCTACTTCATCGGGCAGCAGCCGGACAGCGCCGCGTTCGCCGAGAACCCCGTCCACGGCAAGTCCCGGAACGTGCTCGGCATGCAGATCATGCCGCGCGAGGACTACTGGTACGTCTTCGAGTTCGCGCAGCACCCGCTCGGCAGCTTCGACTTCCGCCAGGTGGAGAGCCCTGACCTGGGAACCCGGTACACCGAGTACGTGCGGACCCAACAGGTGCGCTTCAGCTTCCAGTTCGCGCGCCGCTACGACCACGTCGCGCTCCGTCTCGGCGTCAAACACAGCTCGGGCGGCGTGGGCGCGGACGCCTACCTGTGGCAGGACCGGGTCAAGCTGACCGCGGACCTCTACGACTTCACGTACGGCAGCTACCCGCTGCTCGACGGGACCCCGAACCTGGAGCTCGGACTGCGCGTGGAGCCCTATCCACACGTGTTCGTACAGGGCGGCATGTACAACGTCCTGCTCGGCGCGCGCCACGGCATGAACACCGGCTACGTCGGTGCGGGCATCCACTTCAACGACGATGACTTCAAGTGGATCCTCGCGACGCTGCCGTCCGTCCCGTAAGCGACATGTGAACACCCCGTCGGCGCGTTGATGGCAGGCGCTCGCGGGTGGTAGGAAAAGGGGTAATCGGCACGCCCTCCTCTGCCGGCCCGACGGCCTTCGTCGGGCGGCTCGCGTGCCCTGGAGTCAGGCCAAATGGGCAAGAAGAGCGACGGCGGATTTGAAGACTGGGAAGACAGCTTCTTCTCCGATGGTGAGACGGGCGAGCTGAGCTGGGACGACGAGCAGAAAGCGGCCAAGGAAGCCGCGGATGCAGCCGAGGCCGAGAAGGCTCGCAAGCTCGAGGAGGCCCGCCTGTTGAAGGAGGAGGCCGAGAAGCGCTTCGCCGCCGAAGAGGCCGAGCGGAAGCGCATCTCCGACGACAAGGCCGCCGACAACGCCCGTCGAGCTGAGCAGGCCGCGTCCGAGGCCGCCGCGTCCGAGGCCGCCGCGTCCGAGGCCGCCGCGTCCGAGGCCGCCGCGTCCGAGGCCGCCG